>NZ_JBALCE010000133.1:0-5094 GCF_036919815.1 Nostoc sp. | reverse complement strand
CGAGAGTTCAGCCTTTAGTGTCAGTAATCTGCTGACGGGCTGGATTAGTTATGTACGGGCTGGATACCGTGATTCACTAATCAACGAATCGCACCTCTTTCCCTACTCTCCTACCCCGTGCCTCCAAAGTGCTAATTTACCACTTGGCTGCCATGAGTGCGGGGGTGATCTTGACTAGCCGTTGGTGCGACTGGGGTTGAGAATTTGGAAACTTTCCCGCTAGCTTGAGCATATGGGAGAGACGAACCAGTAACCAAAGCTTCTAAATTGCTAGCCATAATCGTGCGGGGTTGATCGCCGATCGCTTGGGCGATGGTTTCCCCTTGCTGACTCAAAAATACAAAATGGGGAATCCCATCTACCCGATATCTCAGCATTTCCGGTAGCCACTTGAGATTATCCACATTCAGCATCACAAAATTCATCTTGTCAGCATACTCTGTTTCCAGTTGGGCGATATCTGGAACCATTTTCTGACAGACAGTACACCAATCAGCATAAAATTCTACTAGAGATGGTTTGCCGTTGCTGACAGCTACTTCTAAGGGTGTGGACGCATCACTTAATTTGGCAAGGGAAGCTGAGGTTGTTTCAGTTCGCAATCCCAAGAAGAGGGCAACGCTGAGGGCGATCGCTACCATTACAATTAAAAAGTTTCTCAAACGCTTCCCGAATGCGGATTCCGACTTATCGGGAGAATTAACAGGTGAATCAGTACTCATAACAGAATTATTAAAACTTAATAAGCCATTTCTTCTTCAGGGTAACTGAATTATTTTACATAATTCCTGAAACAGCAGATTTACTACTTTGCTCATCAGCTTTCCCTGGATGTGCTTACCACCTAATAATTTCTCACCTTGCTCGGTGACGTTAGCTTTGAGTGAGTCGCGGTAGTTGGTAAGTTCCTTGGTTAGTTCGTTTTCTGGTAGCCTTCCAGTTTCTACCCCGGTTAAAACATACTGCCAGAGACTAATTCGGCACAGTGAGGAACCACTGGCTTTTTCAACAAGCCCGTCGCCCGACTGTTCCAGAACAGTACCCATGCCTAACCTCATTTTGAAAGTGTCGCGGCTGCGGTTGCGTTTAATTCGCTTGGTGTCCCCAGCGAGTCGCCGGACTGTGGTTTGTCCGTTTTGACGATCGCGTTCCGTTTTCTTGACTTCCCGCACTTCATACTCAATCACAGGTTTGCCATTTAGACCCAGGAATGACTCGAATGGATAGATCCTGGTGAGCAAACGCGATCGCACTCTCAACCCAAAACCGAACTTGTCAAACACGGTCATGTAAGGCTTAAATGCAGTTTCAGTCAGCATTTCACTGATTCTTGCCTCTAGGCGCTGCTCATAGAGCGAAATATCGCACATCCATTCGGCGTGTAATTCTAAAATTGGATCGATTTCAATCCCGTAGTCTTTGGCGATGGATATTTTATAGCGATTTTCGATTCTGGTTTTCCCGGCGGGCGAAATTTCTAACCTCTTGGCTAACCATGCCCAGAGTGGCGGTAAAAACCCAGCTTTACTTGATGTACTCTTGGTGTGCGCGACTTCTGGGAATTGCCAAGCTAGAAGCTGTCTAGCATAATTCACGATTGGCGATTGCACCCGGTTAAGGTGTTCGAGTTGCTGGCATAGGTCGCGGAGTTGATCAATGGGTTCTGGGCGGTGCATGAGGAAATATCTCAGATTTAATTCCCCAGTCTCTAGTCGGTGATCTGGATCGTGTCCGTAAGCAGCCATTGCTAAAGCGTCGGCAGGGTCACTTTTATTTGGAAGGTTTTTACCTCCGCGATAACGCCGCAATTCGACATGACCCACCCAAAGAATTTTAATTTCTAACTTATTGAGGATGGATGCCCAGAGTCTTGAGTAATGGTTTCCAGTTGGCTCCAAAATAGCGTAATCTGGCTTGATTTCTGCTAGATAATCGGCAAAATCAAAAGCTGATTTCTGCTTCTTTTTAGCATCAGGATTGGAGTAAAAAGCTGGATATAAAGTAGATGCTTTATTTCTTGTTTTACTCCAGTATGCCTGTAATCCGCCTTTGGGATATTGTGTTAAAATGTGAGTTTTTATCGACGACTTGCTAACATCAATTCCCAAAATAGTTGATTCTATTGTCATGGTTCTGCGTAACTAATGGTGGTTTTCAAGGACTGGCATCCTTTGATTTACCCGAACTTAATAGCGCACGAATCACCCTAACGCCCCACCATAAGAGGGGCGCGATTCAGGAGTAAACGCATTCGGGGAAATTAATCAGAGAAACCCAGCGCATGAAGAAGAGAACGCCTCACATTAGGGGCGCAATTCAGTTTGAACGCCGCACTTTCTCTGATTAACTTGCTGATTGCTTTGGACACAACCCGCGACTCTGGGAGTAATCCCAGAGTTTCGGCTACTGTGCCAGGGGTAGCCCACGCTGAAGAAGCGCGATCGCAATTTCAATTACGATTCATCAGGCGGTTTCATCGTCGTCATGCTCTAACTGTTGAATAACTTCTATTAGATTATCGGAAGCTGGATCGAGCAAATCATAGAGTTCTTTATCTATTTCCTTGTTTGCATTTTCGCTGTCATTCATGATTTTTAAAGCCTCGTCGATCTTGGCTTTGATATGTTGGCACGAATGCCAAATTATGTAATAGTCCCATGCTGGATCTGGGTGTGAAATCTCCGATTTCTGGGTTAAATCTTCCATATCTTTATCCTTCTCACTCAAAATAGTCGTCATCGTCATCTGGGTAGTAGTAAGGTGGCATTTCTCCCCATTTCTCTGTCCAAAAATCATCCTCATCCAGAAATTCACGCCCACATAATTCAGGTGGTCTACCAGGATAGAGGATGGTAGCCACACACTGAGCAAATAAAGTGGCATAATCACATTCAGGATTTTTTATATCGGTGTAGCAATGGCAATTGTTAATGTATTTATAGCCATCTCTCACCCATTCCAAACGGAAGAATTCATAATGCCATTGTTCTTTATCTCCCCAAGTTTGAGGACGCGAAAATTCTGCAAATGGTCTTTCTACTTCGCTTCCGTATTCATCCACGCCGTAAATAGCTACAGCATTGTGAGTTTCACGAATTTCTAGTTTAGGATTTTACTGGCTAGGTTCAATTACATGGTCATGCTCAGGATTCCATCCATTTCAAATAACTCTCTGAGTGAGTCGTTCATGGGAATTTCATCAGCAAGAGACTTGACAAAATGTCTAGTTTCTTCGCTGATAATTCCTGTATTTTGGGGATGTCTCAGTGCTAGTTGCAGCTGAGAAATAATTTGCCAAGCCATCAATGGAGAAATATTTAGCCCAATTTCTGGTTCATTTGATAGCTGCCGAAAATCATTGGCGTATTTGGCTGTTAATTCTTCTATTACTTCATCTTCATTCATAATTTCCTCTGCTGGCAACTACATTGCTTGTTAATTGAAGTGGTAGTATTTTCAATCGCTTTAATCAGTGCTACAGCATCTTCACCGAAGAATATTTGTTTATCGCCATTCTGCCAAGTGACCACTACTACACGGCTTGGCAATTCTTCAAATTGAATTTGACGCAACTGGGCTAGGTTAATCCAACCTGCTGCTGGTAAGAAAGCAACTAAACACGGATGGTGTATTGACTATGGTGTGCATTTTGGTAAACTAACTTTGGTATCTGTCTGTGGCGATGGCACTCCCTCGACCAGAGTGCGATCGCCTAAAAACTTCAATTAAAAATCTGCTGGGTTATAGCTTGTGGGACCACCAGCATCAATTGGGATATTGTCTGGGTCGGGTTCCTCCTCGGTCAGATTTGGTTGTATGGGGTGTTGGTCAGCTTTGAGAAGTTCAATTTGTTTGCTCAGAGCTGCATACTCTACTTTGAGCGCCGTTAATTCTTTCTTCCTGTCTCTGATCTCTTTATCAATTTGCTTATATATTTGCTCCTCATGGATTTGGCGCTCAACACTTTCTATCAGATTCTGTGTAGCAACTTCTTGATCCTCGTACTCATCGGCTTGTGCGGTTTTCTCTAGCCGTGCCGAATTATAGTCACCCAAATTTAAAACTCTTTGGTAAGTGATGGTTGTTACTTTCATTTGCTCTAAATGTGCTACTTTTGACTTGTACAAGTTTGAACTGTTGAATTGGATTTTGAAAGGCGATGGCTTCGCCCGCCGCAGGCATCGCGCAGGAGTGCGATCGCTTCCAATTAACTCTGCACTTCAAACTCTGCGAGGCGGTTACGGAAAACCACTTCAATTCGGCCACTGAAAAGTTTTGCCACAATTTGGTAGTAATTGTCCGCATCGTTGCGGCGGCGGAACTCAGACAAGATAATCCACTTGCATGGGGAAACTTCTCTCAAAACGATCCAATCAAAAAGCTGTTGTTGATAAGTCATTAGTTGACCAGCTGAATAACTGTTTCTTGCCGAGGCAATTACGTTGGCTGGTCTTTTTGTCGTCTATTACTAGACATTATGTCTGGATATGTTGTCCCTGTCAACCCATCTAGTCATATTGTCTAGACGGGGTGTTATGGTAAAGAAAAGAGTGAGTAGAGAAAAAGATGGGGGTGAATCACCCTTGAAAGCCCTTAGAAGTGAATTGGACATGTCTCAAGAGGAGTTCGGGCGATTTATTGGCACAACAGCCAGAACTGTCAGTAGATGGGAGGCTGGCGATAGTATACCTACGTTCACGATCACCCAAATGAAGGCACTTGATCGGTTAATGAAATCAAAAGGTAAAACTATCCAAGATTTGCCTGATGATTTTGGCCCCTATGGCCGATTGCCGATTCCTGAAAACTAAAAAATTCGCCGCAGTGCTGTAGCAAGCACTGTGGCGTAAGCAAATCTCTAAACTAATCATGACAGAATCTGACAACGGAAGCGCTCCCAAGCAGCTGACCTTGTTCGCGGTGGAGTCGCTCGAAGCTGCGCCTTCCCCCCTCCCCCCTTGTTACGATTCTTACTGGGATGAAATAACCAATAGCGATCGCGATCGCTGGAATCCTGCACACTTCGGAGAAGTACCATTTCAGACTGACGGTGATCAGATAACAATTTTTTGGGACATCGACGAACCCCCAGAC
>NZ_JBALCE010000132.1:0-16363 GCF_036919815.1 Nostoc sp. | reverse complement strand
AATCGCTACACGTTATGATAAGCGAGCAATAAACTTTCTTGGTGCAATTTATCTTGCTGCTACTGTTATCTGGCTTAATTGATGACACGCCCTAATATTCCTCTGGGAAACGCTAAAAATTAGGTGGGTGTTATGCCCACCTAATTAAACTATACTAACAACGCCTCTTCCTCCTTAGAAATCACGCGCCCTTCATCCTCAAAACCGAGGATTTGATCAAAGTTCAAATACCGATACAAATCATCGGCAAAAGGCTCAATTCTCCTCGCCACAATATCCAAATATTCATGCACTGTGGGAAGCCTTCCCAGCAGCGCACAAACTGCGGCTAATTCTGCTGAACCAAGATACACCCGCGCATCTTTACCCATGCGATTATTGAAGTTGCGGGTAGAGGTAGAAAATACTGTTGTCCCATCAGCAACTCGCGCCTGATTACCCATGCACAAACTGCATCCTGGTATTTCTGTTCTAGCACCCGCAGCCCCAAAAATGCTATATACACCTTCTTCTTTTAATTGGTGTTCATCCATGCGCGTTGGTGGTGAAATCCACAGGCGAGTTTTCACTTCACCCGCGCCTTCCAAAACTTTCGCTGTTGCCCGATAATGACCAATATTCGTCATACATGAACCGACGAATACTTCTTGTACTGGATCATTAGCAACTTCCGATAATAATTTAACATTATCGGGGTCATTGGGAGCAGCAACAATTGGTTCTTTAATTTCGTTCAAATCAATTTCAATGATTTCGGCATATTCTGCATCGGCATCGCCTTCTAATAACACGGGATTTGCTAACCATTCTTCCATCCTTGCCACACGGCGCAGCATGGTACGCGGATCATGATAGCCTCGTGCTATCATATTTTTCAGCAGCGCGACATTAGAACGCAGATATTCAGAAATTGTCTCTACACTCAGCTTAATTGTACATCCGGCACAAGAACGTTCGGCACTAGCATCGGTGAGTTCAAAGGCTTGTTCAACTTTTAAATCTGGTAAACCTTCTATTTCCAGAATTCGCCCGGAGAAGACATTTTTCTTATTCTGCTTCTCTGCTGTCAGCAACCCTTTTTGAATTGCCACGTAGGGGATGGCATTCACGACATCCCGCAGGGTGATACCTGGTTGCAATTCCCCTTTAAATCTTACCAATACTGACTCTGGCATATCTAAAGGCATGACACCCAAGGCGGCTGCAAAGGCCACTAATCCAGAACCGGCGGGGAAGGAAATACCCAGGGGAAAGCGGGTGTGAGAGTCGCCGCCAGTTCCTACGGTGTCGGGTAACAGCATCCGGTTTAACCAAGAGTGGATGATACCATCACCGGGACGTAGGGCAACACCGCCACGAGAAGCAAAGAAATCGGGGAGTTCGTGATGGGTTTGGATGTCTACTGGTTTGGGATAAGCTGCTGTGTGGCAGAAACTCTGAACCACTAAGTCTGCACTGAAACCAAGACAGGCGAGTTCTTTCAATTCGTCGCGGGTCATAGGGCCTGTGGTATCCTGGGAACCAACGGTTGTAATGATGGGTTCGCAGGATGTGCCGGGGCGCACACCAAGTAATCCGCAAGCTTTACCTACCATTTTCTGTGCCAGGGTGTATCCTTTGCCTGTATCAAAGGCTTGCTGGGGACGGGTAAAGACTGTGCTGGGTTCTAAACCTAGTGCAAGACGAGTTTTGTCGGTGAGGGTACGTCCGATAAGTAGGGGGATGCGTCCACCAGCACGGACTTCATCGAAGATGGTGTCAGGTTTGAGGGTAAAGGTGGAAATCACTTCGCAAGACGTTCCATGCAACGTCTCTACATCTGTGTTGATTTCGCCTTTGTAAGGATGGATGGTAATTACCATGCCGGTTTCCAATTTGCTGACATCGCACTGAATAGGCAAAGCACCGGCATCTTCGGCTGTGTTAAAAAAGATAGGCGCGATCGCACCACCTAAAACATAACCCCCAGCGCGTTTGTTTGGCACAAAAGGTATATTATTTCCTGTATGCCACAATACCGAGTTGATGGCAGATTTACGCGAAGAACCTGTACCAACTACATCTCCCACGTAAGCTACAGGATGCCCTTTTTTCTTCAACTCGGCAATGGTTGCCAAGCTTCCCGGTTGTCGTGACTCTAACATCACTAAGGCGTGTAAGGGAATATCTGGGCGAGTTGTGGCGCTTTGGGCGGGCGATAAGTCGTCGGTATTAGTTTCGCCAGGAACTTTAAAAACTGTGACAGTAATCGCTTCTGGAACTGTGGGACGAATAGTAAACCATTCAGCTTCCGCCCAAGAGTCAATCACCCGCTTGGCGAAAGGATTGGTTTTAGATAACTCCAAAACATCGTGGAAGGCGTCGTATACCAAGAGGATTTTGCTTAAGGCGTTGGCGGCGTAGGCGGCGATGGGTTCTTTTCCTTGTCCGCCCATTACTAGAGGTGTTTCAGATGAGTCGGAGACGGATACGGTAGGCCATTGCAGCAAATCGATTAAAGATTGCACGTTGTAACCACCGATCATTGTCCCCAGCAATTGCACCGCTTCTATGCGCCCAATCAACGGACTGGTGATTTCCTTTTTGGCAATGGCGGTAAGAAATCCAGCTTTGACATAAGCTGCTGGATCAACACCAGGAGAAACGCGATCGCTCAATAGATGTAATAATATATCCTCTTGACCCTTTGGCGGATTTTTCAGTAATTCGCACAGTTGAGATGTTTGGTTTGCATCTAATGGTAAGGGGGGAATTCCCAGTGCTGATCTTTCAGCAAGGTGTTTACGATATTGTTCCAGCATTCTTAACTCCACTCCAAATATTTAGCCAAACAAAGTTTTAAGTGTGTATCATCACTTCCTAATTTCAGGAGCATTTAACCTCACAAGTCTTTACAGGTGGAATTAACAGCAAGTGAGTCTCCTTACTTTAAGTTTTTTGTCTAGCAAGGACTTATAATTATCACTGTATATCTATTTTTCATGATAAAACTCTTTGAAAATAATTCTCTTTTCATCTTTGTTAACTTGGTACTATGTCTATTTATCAGATAAAATAATCTATTTGTCCTCTGTGTCACGCTTATTTTATATATGCCCAAAACTTACACCGTAGAAATTCATCACCAAGATAAAATTCATACCTTGCAAGTTCCTGAAGATGAAACTATCTTATCAGTTGCCGATGCTGCTGGTTTAGATTTGCCAAGTTCTTGTCATGCAGGTGTTTGCACAACTTGCGCCGGTCAAATCACTGAGGGAACTGTCGATCAAACTGATGGTATGGGCGTTAGTCCTGATTTGCAAAAGCAAGGTTACGTATTGCTTTGTATTGCTAAACCCCTTTCTGATTTGAAAGTTCAGACGGAAAAAGAAGATGTAGTTTATCAGTTACAATTTGGCAAAGACTAATAATCAGTGAACAGTTATAGCCCTTCTCGTCCTTTGTAAGCTACAAGAACCCCACCCCCAACCCCCTCCCCGCAAGCGAGGAGGGGACTATGATTAGGAAACGCTATATCAGTATATCGGATGATTATTCATAACTGAATAACTGTTCGGTGAAAAGTTCCAAACCTGATAAATAATATTAGTATTTCCTAGCAACTGATATCAGTTATTCTAGAAACTACAAGTCAACAGGATTTACCGAGATGACGACTCATTTTATTACCGCAGAAATTGATTTACAAGAAACTCCCGCAGAATTACTAAAAGCAATTGAAACAGAGTTGAACAAACAAGGGGAACCCCTTCGTTGGGCAATTACTTCTGTGGAAGTTGACCAACAAAAAGCTACAGTTGAAGCTGTGGTAACTACACCTAAGAGTTAGGAGTTGGGAGTTGGGAGTGCGACTCATTCTTGTCACCCCGCTTCTATTCCTCTCACCCACAGTCTAAGGTGTACATACAAGTCGAATTACCCCCCTTAATCCCCCCTTAGAAAGGTGGGAAACAGGAAATTTAGTTCCCTCCCCTTTACAAGGGGAGGGTTAGGGTGGGGTAAAACCTTGGTTAATCAGCTATTTCAGACTTGTGTGTACACTGTAGCCCCCACAGTCCAAGAGGCTTTGATTCTTGCCCCCCAACGCTAGTAGGGAAGGGGTTGGGGTTAGGTTTGAGAGAAAGTCGTACACGGCGTGAGTTAGTATTTGATGGCTTCTGATTTATAACTCATAACTCCTAACTCCTAACTCCTAACTCCTAACTTAATATGCGTCCATACACCGCTATTTTAATTGTACCAACTGGCGTTGGGGCTGCAATTGGGGGTTATGCAGGTGATGCTTTACCTGTTGCTAAGGTTATAGCACAGGTTTGCGATCGCCTAATTACTCACCCCAATGTCCTTAATGGCGCTTCTTTGTATTGGAATCTTCCAAACGCTTTCTATGTTGAAGGTTACGGGCTTGACAAATTCGCCTCTGGATGCTGGGGTTTACGTCCAGTTCGCACTAATAAAGTAGGTTTGCTTTTAGACCAAGCTATTGAGCCAGAGTTGCGACTACGACATATACAAGCCGCAGATGCAGTCAGAGCAACGCTGGGATTGACACTAACAGATTATATAATTACAGATGAATCATTAAATGTAGAATTGCGGACTGCACCATCGGGAGCTAGTTGGGGAACAATTGGTAATCCCGATAGTTTGTTAAGGGCAGCTGAGATATTAATTAAAAAAGCGGGGGCTGAAGCGATCGCAGTTGTTGCCCGTTTCCCCGATGATATAAATGAAGAAGCAATACAGAAATATCGCCACGGTGAAGGCGTTGATCCTTTAGCGGGTGCAGAAGCCGTAATTAGTCATTTGCTAGTGCGAAACTTTCAAATTCCTTGCGCCCATTCTCCTGCCCTTTTGAGTGAACCTCCACAACCTGATTTATCTCCCCGTTCCGCCGCCGAAGAATTGGGCTATACCTTTTTGCCGTGCGTTCTTGTCGGATTAAGTCAGGCTCCACAATTTATCGTAGAGAAACGACTGATTGCATCAGAGCAACAAGATATTTGGGCAGATCAAGTCGATGCTGCGATCGCACCTGCAACAGCTTGTGGTAGCAGCGCCTTACTAAGTTTAAGCCAAAGACGATGCCAAATAATTACAGTAGAAGAAAATAAAACTCTGATCAAAGTTCCTCCCCAACCGTTGGGGATGAAAGCTATACAGGTAAACTCATATTTAGAAGCAGTGGGTGTATTAGTAGCACACAAAGCAGGCATTAATCCCTCCGCTCTCAGTCCCAAATTATTACCTTTGCAGTCAGTAGTTAGGAGTAGAGACGCGATTAATCGCGTCTCTACAAGTTAGGAGTTAGAATTCATCCTAATTCCCTGAATTGCAGCTACAAATCATTCTCCCCCACTCCCCACTCACCTTAAAAACCTGTGGTTGAACAACACAAGCAAGAGCCAGAAATTCCATCAATGACGCGCATCCAAGTACTTGGGGCGATGGGAGCGACTGCAATCATTTTGTTGATAGTCGCCAAAATGTCGCTGCACTTTGGCAACTTTTCCCTATTTTCTTGGAACTTGAACCAAAGAGAGTTGCTGTTGGGTGTAGGGTTGGGATTTGTCATCACCGCCTTAAGTGGCTTAACTTATCGCCTTTGGACTGGCTATCGAAAAAGTGCAGATTATTACCTAGAAGTGGTACTGAAACCTTTAGCTTTACCAGATTTAATTTGGCTAGGGTTGCTACCAGGGTTGAGTGAAGAATTATTATTTAGAGGTGTGATGCTGCCAGCTTTAGGCTCTGATTATACAGCTGTAATTGTATCCAGTCTTTGCTTTGGCATCTTGCATTTTAGCGGTTCCCAACAATGGCCTTATGTGATTTGGGCAACAATTGTCGGGATGATATTCGCATATAGTGCCCTGCTCACAGGCAACTTATTAGTGCCAATTGTTGCTCACATTATTACCAATTGGATTTCTAGCTATTTTTGGAAAATGTCGCAATTGTCGGCAATTAAAAAATAAATTGTCTCGTTAAGAGTCTCTGTCTGGTTCTGTCTCGTTAAGAGTCTCTGACTCTTAATGCCTACTAGGAGGGCTGCCGCCTCCCTGACTCGCGGCAGAGCCGCAATGAGGTGCAACGAGGATTTTAAAAGGATTTTGGCTTAAGTTGACACCAATGAGCAATGCTGTACCCCTACCATGTGTTGCATCCATAGACGCGTTGCGGCTTAAGGCAGGGTACGAGAACTGCTATATCAAACCATAGATGAAATTACCTAGTTTAAGCGCTCTGACTAGACTCTTGCTGTGCAAGATTTTTCAAGCGAGTCAACCTGCTTTTGCGAATACGTTCACTTTTGCGAACACCACCTGCCATTTCATATTCGTAGCTGTCTTTGCCGTATCTAAAGCCAACTCCCATGAGCATCTTCTCAGAGAAATTGCCTAAGCTTTGTTCTAATTCTTCAATCTCTGTTTTGGAAGAGTCAATGACGCTTAAAGCAGTGTTATGAGCATCTATCTTGATGCGTAACTGCTCAATTAATTGTGTCATGTTTTTCAAGTTACAAGCATCCCCAAGATCCAGATTGAGATCAATTGCTCTAAGTCCAGAGGTTCTTAACTCAGCTTTTTCTAGAACACGGGATGTGCGTTTTTTGCGAGACATAAATTTACTTATTTGTGAAGTTTCTATAGCTACTATGCCCCACTGAAGCTATATTTGGGTTCAGCATAATCCACAAATCATTGTACTTCTGATCAAATAATTGCTGGTGAATTCTCGCAATTTCTTTGATATAATGCAATTTGCTTTGGGAAAAAATCTAAGTATATCTAGAGTGTGTTAACAAACCGTAATGCAACGCCAGTTGCTACAACTTCAGTTCTGTAACTTCTGATCTAATCACAGATGAAGCATTTATAACCACAGCTTAAGTACTGGTAGCGACAGATGAAGCATTCATAACCACAGCTTAAGTACTGGTAGCGACAGCTTTAGTTTTTTTTATAACAAATCAAGTTGTTGTAACCATAGCTAAATCATTCATAACTACAGCTAAAGCTGTGGTAACTACAGCTTTAGTTTTTCTTATAACAGGTTGCGTATTCATCACGACAGCTTCAATTTTTAAAACGACAAGCTGCTAGAGCGATCGCTAGTGGTAAAATTCGATGTTCCTGAATTTGAATCCGCGCGTGAAGTGTTTCTGCTGTATCATCCGGCAGTACTGGTACTGCGGCTTGGATCAATATTGGGCCACTGTCCATTTCTAAACAAGCGATATGTGCTGTACAACCAGTGATTTTTACCCCAGATGCCAAGGCTTGTTCTACAGCATGGATTCCTTTGAAACTAGGTAACAAACTAGGATGGATATTAATAATCCTCTCAGGAAAGGCATCAATTAAAACTGACGTTACTAGTCGCATCCAGCCTGCCATAATCACCCAATCTACATCGTAGTGCCGCAATGTCTGCACAATTTTCTCATCAAACTCTTCTCGGCTTTTATAGTTGCGGTGATTCAATAAAACAGATTCTACCCCCCTATTGGCTGCTTTGACGGCTGCTTTAGCCGAGGGGTTATTGTAAATTAAAACTTGAATTTGAGCATTTAGCTGTCCATCTTGGATAGCTTGGGCAACTACATCAAAATTGCTGCCATTCCCAGAAGCCATAATTCCCAGCTTTAAAGGGGCGAGTAGTTGGCGATCGCTAATGCTGGGAGAAACCAAGCTAAGGGTAGAATCAGGGCAAAGAGTCATAACAGCTAAGAGGGAAAATTATAGATGCGAAAAATATATAGTAAGTCGTGGTTGGATAACGATACAGTAGCTGCCTGGATTTTCCTCACATCCTCACATAAATAGGTAAAATTTAATCGTTTGATTTAGCAATGTCTCCTTCCATGTTGCGATCGCTTGATTAAATTAATGTCAACTAGCAAACGTACATCTATGGGATGATACAAAATGTCATCTTCGTTGTCATAACTTAGAAGCTTTATGGTGATGAAATCTTCAAATTCGTTTTTAGCGGCAGCACTGGCGATCGCTTCCGTGAGTTTTACCGTATCCGTCAAAGCCGATACCGTGAATGCCCGTTGCGATGTGTTTCCAAAAGGAGAAGACCGTGCCACATCCTCTGGTTCTTGTACCTTTTCCCAACGGCAGGGTGCGGTTAGCATTCAACTGGAAAATGGCCGTCGCTATGACCTGCGCCCTTCGGGTAATCGACCCGGCAATTATCGCGATCAAACTGGTCGTGCTGCCTATCGACAAGCTGGACTGGATGACAAGGGACAGATTTATCGCCTCGCCACTGAGTCGATTTTTGTCTATTGGGATACAACCTCCTCCGGACAAAACTCAGGTAACAGAAATGGCAGGGTTGCTGCTAGGCAGCATGGACAAAACTCAGGTAATAGAAATGGCAGGGTTGCTGCTAGTCAGCCTGATGCAGGTACTACCGTCTCTCAGTTGCGTGATTTAGTGGGGGCAAGGGCAGGACAGGCAGAAAACACAGTCAAGGAACGGGGCTATCAATTCGTCAAGAGTTCTCCTTCGGGAGATTCTGTCTACAGCTACTGGCTAGAAGGCAGAACCAACTACTGTGTAACGATCCTAACAGAGCAAGGACGCTACCAATCGATCGTTTACACAGGGGGTTCAGGGGATTGTCAGAAGTAGTTGTTATCTGGACAAACAATCTGTTAACCCACACCATATAAACTTAATGCAACCGATAAAAACCTTGCGAATAGTAGCCTCTACTATTCTGAGTTTATTGACTCTTACAGTAAGTCATTCTGTTAATGCTGAATCAGTGATTGATACTTTAGACAACGGTAATCTGACTGTAACTGGTATGAAATCAGGAAGTGGCTGCACTGTCCTTTTTAACCCTCAGGGAGAGATCCTTCAACAGGGACGATCTTGTAGTTCAACAGAGATCCGTAAAGCCCAGGCAGCGATCAATAGCTACCTGCAGGAACAAGGCACACCTGACCGTTACAATCGCAGCCCGTCGAGCCAAAGTCTAACGTTGATCTGCTATGGTGAAGGTCGCAAACCCGGTCTCACAAACAGTTATGGATATGAATGGAACGAACGCCGCCATCGCTACGAATCACGTAATCGCATAGAGTCAACGACTGACGACTTCGATTCCGATGTTCAGGTTGAAATCCGTGGCACACAGGGAAAAATCCATCTGACCGGAAAGCTTATCGCCCCGATCAATTCGGGCGGTGACAATGGATGGTGGACACTCGACGATTTGGAGGTCGCGCCTGATCGAATTACGGGAAAATACCGGATGAACGGGCTAAATAAACCGCATGTCAATATCGACCGACGCAGCGGCAGGATCGCCATAGATGGGATTGAAAAGTTCCGGGGCAACTGCGACTCAGGCGATTGGGGCGGTAGCAGGAACCGTTTCTAGCCTGCTGCGCTATTGGGTTTCGTCAAAGCGCTGCGGGCGACAAGACCAGACCCAAGTCTCTTTTTTGCACGAGCTTCCATATCTATGGCGCATTAGTGGGAGCCGGTTTTAACTTTCTCGAATCAGTTACATACATCGTCAGTGACTATGCGAAGTGGGGTTATGCGCCCCCTTTCCTTACCTGTGTAGATGCGAATTTCCTGACTTCCAGTGGTACTTCGCGATCGGCTTACCAATCCTGATTCGTTATTTTCCTCAATAATCACGGGACATTTTTAACAAAGTCTTCTAAAGTACAGGCGCAGCAAGTGCGAACAATTTCTAAGCAACGAATTACTGGTGAAGTATTAGGTAGTTTAAACGAAGAAATGATGGCGCTAATTGATGCGGCGTTGAAATTGCATTTGGGATTGGTTTGAGTTTGCAGAAAAATAGCGATGTTTAAGTAAAGACTCCAAGTAGACATAATTATGAACCAAGAGCTTACCCAAGCGATCGCCTCAGAAGTTCAGCTATTCCACACCATCGATCGCAAAGAAAATTTTCTCTTTTTGCTCAAAGCTTTACTGACTATCGATGAGCTTCCATATATGCTCGCAGTAAAGTATTGATTTGGGTTTGATAACCCCGTCCTTGCGACTTAAACCACTCTAATACATCGCTGTCAATGCGTAACGTCACCTGTGTTTTATTTTTTGCCGCAGGTAAACCCCGTTTAACTGTAGCCTTGGCAAACAGTTCTGGTGTAATTTCCGGGCAATCTGATAAATCAATGTCTTCATCGCTCATAGCATCAAGCCGTTGCCAATCAGTCTGAGAGTTGCTCGAAATAGATTCGTTGCTCATATTTGGTTGCCTTTCTTGCAGAAATAATGCGGGTTAAATCATCACGATCTGTATGGACAACAGCAACGACTCGCCCTTGCAACAAGCCAAACGTGACGAAACGCTGCTCTGTGTAGCTGTAGCGATCGTCTTCAACCGTCACCGTATCTCCATCAAATACTGCTAAGATATCGATAAAATCGATTCCGTGCTTGCGAAGATTAGTAAGACGTTTTGCTTCATCCCATTCAAACTCCATCACCGAAACACAGCTACGTTTACCTGATTGTAACGACAAATTGTAGTTACAGCCATTTAGCCAAACGGATCTGCTGGCTTGCTGAAATTGCCTATTGCTGGTTATATTCTCTGCCATAGACAGTGAGGCGATGCCTACGCCCAACTAGAGATAATTATGAACCAAGAGCTTACCCAAGCTAAGGGTAGAATCAGGGCAAAGAGTCATAACAGCTAAGAGGAAAAATTATAGATGCGAAAAATATATAGTAAGTCGTGGTTGGATAATGATACAGTAGCCGCCTGGATTTTTCTCGCACCAGCACTAATTTTGCTGGGCGTTTTTATCATTTGGCCGATCGCCTATTTGTTTTACCTCAGCTTCACTGCTGGTAGTTTCACATTAAAAGGTACTTATTGGATAGGCTTAAAAAACTATTGGCGCTTGCTACTCAACCCCGACTTCTGGCAAGTTCTGGGTAACACCTTTTATTTTACTGTTGCCACGATCATTCCCAGTTTAGTTATCTCCTTGGGATTGGCAGTGCTATTAAACCGCTCCATTCCCTTGCGGGGTATCCTGCGAAGTGCCTATTTTCTGCCTTCAATTATCTCACTTGTGGCAGCCGGTTTGGGATTTCGCTGGTTATTTCAAACATCAGGGCCAGTTAACGGACTTTTAGATTTTTTTGGCATTCCAACCATACCCTGGCTAGGAGACACATTTTGGGCAATGCCAATACTTATTTTAATGAGTATTTGGAAACAATTAGGTTTCAATATGGTAGTTTTTTTAGCCGGGTTGCAAGCAATTCCTCCGAGTCGTTATGAAGCAGCCGATTTAGATGGAGCAAATGCTTGGCAACAATTTTGGTATATTACTCTGCCTGGATTGCGCCCAACTATGATATTTGCAATCATCACTACCGCGATTTTTACATTGCGGAGTTTTGAGCAAGTTTATGTGATGACTGGTGGCGGTCCATTGAATTCGACTAACTTGCTAGTTTACTACATTTATCAAGAGGCTTTTGGTCAATTTGATTTTGGTTATGCAGCAGCAGCCGCAACGGTATTACTAGCTGTGACGCTGGTATTAGTGTATTTGCAACTGCAAACTTGGGGAGAAGAGTAGGAGTTTTCAAGTTTCTACTTCTTATATAGGCTGCGATATTCCCAAGGATTGACAAATTTAGTATCACTCCAAACACCAAGCCGTTGTTGCTTGGCCTCAACTTCGGCTTGTTGAACTAAGTTTTTACTAGGACACTTGTTTAAATAGGGACGATAGACTTTTGCTAAACCTTCTTGCAACAATACCTGTTGGACAAAAGTGCCATTTTTTAAACGGACTTCGGCAATTTTGCGTCCATAACGATCGCTATCGGTGATATTCAAAGTCACGCGATCGCCTCCTTGTTGCACCAGTTCTTGCACTCGTTGTTGGGCTTTTACACCCCAAGTAAATTGATTGCGATCGCTAGCACTTTTACTCTGCTTTTCTTTCTTAGTGTGAGCTATCTCTGGCGCATCTATACAAGCAAAGCGCACACTAAAATTTTTGCCGTCAGTATCTTTGACTACTAAAGTGTCGCCATCACTCACTCGTTCAACCGCCTCTCCAGAAGTACCGACAAAGCGTAGACGCGAAGCGGCTTGTCGCACGACATCGCAGCCGATCAAGCCCAAAATTATGATAGTTGTACAAAGCCAAAATCGCACTGGTTTAATTAATTTCTCCATCCAAACTTACCTGCATTACCTCTGTGGGATGATACTAGCAAAATCCAAAGATGTTTTTGTTAACCCTTGACATACTGCCACAGGCAATTCAAAATTCCAAATAGTAATACCATTTCTTTTTGAAGATGCACCTATGGGACTTACCCAAAACTGCGCTGTAGGGGCAATTCATTTACCTATGGAAGACTAAAACAAGCAATAATCAGAGAACTAGCAGTATTACCCAGCAAATCTGAGTCAGGTATACTTCCTAAAAACTAACTATGAAAGCTGAAGCAGAAAACCATCTCAGACTGACTTGTGAAGTAGAAACTACTATAAAGGTGATTGGCGGACGCTGGAAAGTTTTGATTATTAGAGAATTAATGACTGGCGTCAAACGGTTTGGTGAGTTGCAACGGGCTTTACCTGGAGTTACCCAAAAGATGCTGACTCAGCAACTTAGAGAAATGGAGCAAGACGCGATTATTCATCGAGAAGTTTATCCCCAGATTCCACCCAAGGTAGAATATTCTCTAACGCCTTTAGGAGAAACTTTGCAACCAATTCTCTATGCTATGCATGAATGGGCTGTTGAACATTTCGCTCAAACACATCACCATCAATCTTGAGCAGAGGTAATAAATAATAATTGCCAACTTCTAATTTGAGCTTGCAGATTTATCAGTGGTATTTTACTTTTTACTTACCCGAATAAGTTGAGTTTAATCATTGCTTCTTAAATATTCAATCGCCGCCTCTAATTTTGAGGAGTAACTTTCAGCAAACCTTTCAAACCAAAATCCTTCGGACGAAAGTGGATCTAGTTTAGCTAACCATTGTTTTGCCTGCACTTTCAAAGTTTTTAGTTGTTTGGCTTTGAGTTGTTCTTGTCGAATTCCTTCCTGTTTTAGTTCTTGCTGTCTTTTTAACTCAATAGCAGTATCTTCTTTTGCAAAATCAGCCTGAACTTCTGCCAACAGGTTATCCATCAAAGATGACGACTTTGGCGATGGTGAAATAAAGGATTTAGCTGTGGCTGATTTTGACTGCTGTTGTGGTTGTACTTGTTTATATTCAGTTTGCAGTTCAGCTAATAGCTTATCAATGGAATCCATTTTTGCAATTCCTATAAATGGTATAGCTAGTCATTAATGGCATTAAGCAACACTTCTGATAGACTCAAATCTTCCATATCTTCCATAGTAATTGTGTCACAGATATCAAACTTAGCACCAGCACTCTGGAGTTCATCGTCTAAGACTTTCAGAAAGCGGGTAGCTTGCTGATCTGTGCCGACTTGAATGAACGAAATAGCTAATTCTTCATCTCGATCTATGCGGCGAGAAGCTTCAATAATCACCCTCATCACTGCTTTGCGATCGTCCGGTTCACCATCAGTAACCACTAAAATTATTTCACCATTTGGCTTTGTTTGACCAGCTGCTTTGCGTTGCAAGTAATCATCAGTTGCGTGTTTTAATACACCTGCTAAGTCAGTTGTACCAGAGGGGTCATTTTCTCGAAAAATTTGCGCTACCTTGCTAGATGTCACATTTTCGTATCGCTTAAATTTACCAGCGAATATATAGATAGTGATGCCATCTGGGTCAAATTCCTCACACTTACTAGCTAAAGCTAAGGTAGATTCCTGGGCTGCAACCCATCTACTTCTACCACCCTTTTGATCTTGGGTGGCCATGCTGCCGCTTTTATCGATAATCAAGGTATAGTCACGATTTTCTAGCATTATTCAATTCTCCAGTTAAGGGTTACTAGACTGTGGGCGATCAATACATTAGTCAGTTATGGCGTTGCTTAATACATCTGCAAGGCTCATATCTTCTAAGTCGTCTAAAGTGACGGTATCGCAAATATCAAATTTAGCGCCGACACTTTGCAACTGGTCATCCAAAGCTTTGAGGAACTTAGTTGCTTGGGCATCTGAACCTACTTGAATGATCGAAATTGCTAATTCTTCATCACGTTCCATCTGGCGAGTAGCATGAATGATCACTTCAAACACAGCTTTGCGATCGTCTGGTTCCCCATCGGTGATCACTAAAATTGTCTCACCGTTTGGCTTCGCTTTACCGGCTGCTTTGCGTTGAAAGTAGTTATTGAGTGCATCCTGGAGTACACCTGCTAAGTTTGTCGTTCCAGAAGGGTCGTTTTCGAGAAATATTTGGGTGACTTTGGCTGAGGTGACATCATCGTAGCGTTTAAATTTACCGGCAAATACGTAAACTGTAATCCCATCTGGGTCAAACTGTTCCGCCTTTCTTGCCAAAGCGAGTGTAGACTCTTGGGCTATCTCCCATCTACTTTTACCACCCACTTGGTCTGGTGTGGACATACTACCGCTTTTGTCAATGATTAATGTATAGTCGCGATCGCTCATCATAATATTCCGATGATTGTTACCCTGTGGTTCTAGTTTAACTCCGTTTTTTTACCAGCAAGCAAGCCTTTTAAGTACTTGTATTAATCATGCTAATAAAAAAAAGCCGCGCCACGGTTGACATCTGGTAAAATTAAATATCTGTTATCCAGAACCTTAGTAAGAATGACAAAAGACAAATGACTAATAGACATCTGGTGAAATTAAATATGCGTTACTCAGAACCCTTGTAGAGACCTAGCACTGCTACGTCAAAACAATTCTTTTTCACTCCTATAACTAATGACTAAATCGGCGGACGGCTATCCCCGATACCCTTTGAAGGGATGGGATTCCTGCCGATTTTCTTTGATTTGGTTGTTGCATCCTGATCTAGTCTGGGAATAATAAATACTACTCATGCTGACACACACGGAGTTAAACAGTTTTTGTTTAGCTGAATTTTAGAGATAAATTTGGGTATGAAGCATCCTAGATTCTTAGATAACCCCGCGCCAAAACAAAATACGGAGCAGCAAAACTTCTCCCTGGCGTTTCTGCATCAGATGATTAATAGCATATCTGACCCAATTTTTGTCAAAGACCGTCAACATCGCTGGGTATTACTTAACGATACTTACTGTGATTTCGTCGGTCATAGTCGAGAAGAATTAATTGGTAAGTCAGACGATGATTTTTTTCCTCAAGCAGAAGCTGATGTGTTCCGGCAAAAAGATGAACTGATTTTCACCGCAAATATTACCAATGAGAACCAGGATCTTTTTACCGATGCTCAAGGTATAATCCATCTGATCTCTACAAAAAAGTCTTGCTTTGAAGATGAGACTGGTAATAAATTTCTGGTAGGTAGTATTCGAGACATTATTTTACAGAATGCAGCCGGGAAAGTTCTGGGTGTGACTGATCCTACTGAACTCATGCAAAAGAGCGAGGTACTTTGGGAAACCCAAGAAGAACTGCGCCAAGAAAACGAAGAATTAGCGATCGCTCGTGAAACGGCTGAATGTGACATCAGCGACCGGCAAGCTACACTGCGCGATGTCTACGACGAGCTTCTCTACGAGACGCCACGCGAACGCTTACGCCAGCAAGCAGAGTCGAGACCTACAGCGTACTAATGCTTTACTGCAAGCTCAACAAGAAGCTGCGATCGACGGAATTCTGATTATTGATGAAAATCGTACAATTGCATCATTTAATCAGAAATTCTCCCAGTTATGGCAAATTCCTGCGGCACTGCTCCAAACACGGGACGATCGCCAACTCCTGGGATGGGTACTAGACCAACTAATCAATCCAGACGAATTTCTAACTAAGGTGGAGTATCTTTATCAGCATCCAGAGGAAAGCAACCGTGATGAAATTTTCCTGAAATCTGGAAAGATTTTTGACCGCTATTCTGCCCCTGTGCCTAAACAGCAAGGGGCTTGTGGTGAGACATCACCTTTAAAAGACTATTACGGTAGAATTTGGTATTTTCGTGACATTACCGAATACAAGCAAGCAGAAGCGGAACTCAGGGCTTCACAGCAAAGACTGACGTTACTGATTGAACAAACACCTTTAGCCATTATTGAATGGAATACCAACTTTGAGATTCAGACATGGAATCGGGCAGCAGAAAGAATCTTTGGATACACCACAGAGGAAATGCTGGGGAATTCTTTTGAGATTATATAGGACTAGTATTTGATTTCTGAAAAAGCTCCGTACATTTGAAGAGTCGCAAAATCAAAGTTAGTGTGTCGGAGAAACCACTCAAACATCCAT
>NZ_JBALCE010000131.1:0-1956 GCF_036919815.1 Nostoc sp. | reverse complement strand
ATATTCATGGGAATGTCGCCAAACTTACCCGTGTATTGCCAATGGAAACTGCGATCGCTCGCCGTCGAGAACGCATCACCTGTGATGAAGAAGAACGACTCAAATATGGTTACAACATCACCACCCACTTCCGCTACACCAGTCAAAAACGGGAATTAGCGATCGTCCAAGCTGCTGATGGTACGCCACTATTCAAACTCACCTATGGAGCCACAGCCACCATCTGGCGGATTAATCGGGGACTGAGAAAGAATACAGAAGACCGAGGATTTAAGCTTAATCCGACAACAGGTGTCTGGGGCGACAATAAAAACCAGGATCAACAGATTACTGATAATCTGCACACAGAAGTTAATTTAATGGTCGATGATACTTGCAACATCTTAGTTGTTGAGCCGTTGAATGTTCCTGCTGAGAATGGAGAAGCATTTATTGCTACATTGCAATACGCCCTAGAGACAGCAATCCAAGCTGTTTACAAATTAGAAGCCGATGAACTCGACTCCGAACGACTAGGACAAGGTAAATATTTACTGTTTTGGGAAGCTGCCGAAGGTGGTGCAGGTGTCCTTTCTCAATTGTTAGAAAAACCGGAAGCGTTTCAAAAAATTGCCGATGCAGCCTTAGATATCTGCCATTTTAAAGAACCAAAAGAAAGTTGTGTTCAAGCTTGTTATGAATGCTTGCTCTCTTATCGGAACCAGTTTGACCATGCTTTGATTAATCGCCATCTAATCAAACCTTGGCTTGACCAATTGCTAGAAAGTACGATGAATTGTCAAGTTAAAGGAATCTCTCGTGATCAGCAATATCAAACATTGCTGCAACAAACAGACCAAAATTCTGAGTTTGAGCGAGTGGTGTTACAGGAGATTTATCAACGGGGGTATAAATTACCGGATGCTGCACAGGAACTGATTCTGGAGGCTAATTGTAAGCCAGATTTTGTTTATCAGGAGGAGGCGATCGCACTTTTCTGCGATGGTTCAGTTCATGATAGTCAGGGTAAGCGCAAGCAAGACCAAGTAGAGCGGGATAATCTTAGGTATAACACTAGTTATAGTGTGCTTGCGCTACGGCATGATGAAGATTGGGGAGCGAAGTTGAGTATCTTAGCAGGTCTGTGAGTGAACTTAGTGTGCGATCGCTTTTATTTGGCATAAAATATACAGGGCGAGCAATATAATTACTTTGTAAGATTACGAGCTTCAATTTAAATAGTAAACGAGATAATTAGATTAAAATCAATTAAGTAAGTCGGCGCTAATATTTCAAGCTATGTTAAGAAATTAAAATGTAGGGTGCGTTGTCGCCAAGCGCCTCACCGTCAACGATTCAAGGTGCGTTAGCCTACGGCGTAACACAACGCCACTTGCTACAACGCGGGGAACCCGCGCAACGCAGTGGCTCCTCTACTTCAAATTTATATTTCTTCATATACATTGAATTTTTCTCGCCGACTTACTTAGACAGTTATTTTTTGTATTTATTACATACTTTTGTTGATTTTATATAGGGTTTCTACCAGTCTGAAGCAGCAATATGGATACAGGTAATTTAAAATCAATATTACTCGCACTAACATCGTTACCTCATGAAACAGAGTGGGTTGAATTCAAAGTAAATAATAGTAACCCAGAAGAGATAGGGGAATACTTATCAGCTTTATCTAACTCTGCAACTTTACATGGGAAAAATACTGCTTATATTGTATGGGGAGTGAATGACATTAGTCACGATATATTAGGTACTAACTTTAAACCTCGGTTAGAAAAAATTGGAAATCAAGAACTAGAGAACTGGCTAGTAACCCAATTATCTCCTCGAATAAACTTTAAAATATATGAGTTCGCTTTTCAAGAAAAAAATATAGTTTTTTTTGAGATACCTAAAGCAAACCATGTTCCTGTTCGCTTCAAAGGACTTGAGTATATCCGTGTAGGTAGTTACAAAAAG
>NZ_JBALCE010000130.1:0-37434 GCF_036919815.1 Nostoc sp. | reverse complement strand
TCAATCGAATATGCTGCCATCTCTAAATAATCTGTTTTTTTACATCTTTAAAGTTTACAATCTTTGTGGCTGGTTTGATATCAAATTGCTGTAAGTAGGGCTATATCAAAACTATATCTCTAAATATATGCCTTGAAAGCTAATTAATAAACATATATTTGATTTGTTTAATACATTTTATATATTCTGAAAATATATCTAAAAAAAGCATATTTTCTATGTAGAATATTGGACAATACTATTATAGTTAAAAAATGTTTTGTGTTAAGAGGTTGTTTGAAAAGTGATATCAGGTATGATTTTTTACCCCCCTTAATCCCCCCTTGTAAAGGGGGGAAACAATAAAATCAAGTCCCCTCCCCAATGCATCGGGGAGGGTTAGGGTGGGGTAAAAGAATATTTGACATCCATCACGACTTTTCAAACATCCTCTAAAAGACAAAAAAGCTTTATAACCAAGCCTGTTTGGTGTTTTAATCCAAGTTAATAGCGTTTATTGTGGGATTCATTTAACTGAAATTAAGTTACCCGATCAATGCGTTTTTCTAGGAATTTTGCGAGAAAGTCAAGTCATTTCCGCAACAGATAATCCAGCAATTTTTGCTGGAGACTATATCTTAGCGATCGCAACCCATCCCATGATGGTTCCGGCTCTCAAAGTAACTCTCAAGAAAATTCATTCTGTTTACTATTCACTCAACAGTTGCTTGCTGGAAGCTCGACCAACAGCCAGCCAATCTGTAAATTCAGATGATTCAGAGGTTCTAGCTAATTTCCCTTCCACATATTATTAGATAGATGAACATTTACTTCTTCTCTTATCATGCACCTGACCCGAAGATGATTAAACATTTGGGTACTCCAATTACAACCCAATTTAAGGGCGAAATTAGCGATATTTACTCTAAAGGCAATCTGATATTTTTTATCGAAACTCTGTTTCTGGGTGGGCAAAGAATTAGAGCTAGCCATACTATTCCCACTGAATCGATTGTGATTGTTGAAGCTCCACCTATATTACAAGGGGATTGGTTAGCAGCAGGAGTTTCTACACTTTTGGTTACTCATATAAAGCCAGAAACTACCGCTTGGGGTGCCGTTGTTCTCAACTATTGCGGATTAATTAAGATTCATCAGATTAAAGTTATTACCTCTCCTTGGAGCAGCCACACTGAGACTGAGGCAGATAGTGATGAGGTAACAAGTAAAGAAAAGTTGCAACTAACTAATTCTTCTGGTTTATTTTCAATAGCAAATATCTTCAAAAACCTGGGATGGAAACCAAGCAAAGCTGTAGTTTCTTGCTAGTTTCTAAAGATGTTTAATTGGAGATGACCTTTACTGAATCTGAGTTCGACTAACTAAAGGTTTTTAATATGCATATTTCGGACTTTTTCCGACTTGATGTATCCGCCCAAAAAAGTGTTCATCAGTCCACCATAATTGAAGCAAACCTACCTAAGACAACAGATAATCATTTAAAACCACAGCAGGGAGACATTCCCTTTGTAGCAGTGTTTTTGGCTCACATTTCCTTCATGATTGTTTGGGGAATTGTCGTTTTTATCGTTTCATCTGCCTCGAAAGCGGTACAAGATGCAGCCCAAAATGCGGTACAAGATAAAGACGAAATAGTAAGCATTAAAGATTTACAGCAACAACCCTGTAAAAACTGTCAATTTTTTAACAACAACAACTATCTAAAGTGTGCAGTACACCCTTCCACTGCTCTAACTAAAGAAGCACTCAATTGCTCGGATTATATGTCTAAATAGAGTTGTTCTACCTATAATAGGTGAGTTTCCCGCTACACCTATAGCGATCGCTTTATGCCAATCCCAAGTATGCTCCAAGGCTTTGTGCAAATCTTCCTTACCCTATTCTTGGTTGTGGTGTCAGTACCAATATTAGGACGCTACTTAGCTGAAGTCTTTTTGATGCAAAGAACCTGGCTCGATCGAGTGATCAACCCATTGGAGCGCTTAATTTATCTGCTCATTGGTATTGAACCCGAAGAGAGCATGACTGGAAGAGAATATGCGATCGCTGTCCTATTCAGCAATACAGCAATGGCAGTTTTAGCCCTGTTGCTGCTGGTATTTCAGAGTTCACTACCGTTGAATCCCACTAACTTAGGGATGCCCACTTGGGACACAGTATTACACACCACCATTTCTTTTTTGGTTGCGGCAGATTTGCAACATTATGTGCCAGAAACCACAATGTCCTACCTGAGCCAGATCACAGCTTTGGGCTTCTTAATGTTTATTGCACCTGCTACGGGATTAGCGGTGGGAATTGCCTTCATTCGTGGCTTAACAGGTAGACCTTTGGGCAACTTTTATGTAGATTTGACCTGCTCAATGACGCGAGTACTGCTACCCTTGGCTATTGTGAGTACAGTGTTGTTGATCTGGGGTGGTGTGCCCGAAACTCTTGCCGGTCCTGTAAATTTTACCACCTTAGAGGGAGCAACTCAGGCGATCGCTCGTGGCCCGATTGCCCACTTTGAAAGCATCAAAATGCTAGGTGAGAACGGTGGAGCCTTCTTTGGTGGCAACTCTGCTCATCCTTTTGAAAATCCCAATGGTAGCACCAATTTGTTACAAGTGGTGACAATGTTGCTGATTCCCACGGCATTACTCCACACCTACGGTATCTTCATCGGTAACTTAAAACAGACTCGCCTACTGTTTTGGATGGTGTTCACCATTTTTGTAGTCTTAATTGGCGTGACTGCGATCGGGGAGTATCAGGGCAATCCCGCCGTGAATGCCCTGTTGGGTAGTCAGCAGCCTAATTTGGAGGGTAAAGAAGTCCGCTTCGGCTGGGCGGAAACTGCGTTATTCGCCATCACTACAACAGCAACCATGACTGGTTCTGCTAACGGGATGTTCGACTCGCTGATGCCGTCTGGTGGATTTTGTGCTTTGCTCAACCTGTTTTTGCAAGTCATCTGGGGAGCGATGGGCACTGGTGCCGCTTCTTTGGTGGTGTATATGTTTTTGGCAGTCTTCCTGACTGGCTTAATTGTGGGACGAACGCCAGAGTTTTTAGGACGAAAAATCGATAAATGGGAAATTACCCTCGCAAGTGTAATTATTCTGCTTCACCCGCTATTGATTTTGCTACCCAGTGGTATTACCATAGCTTTTCCTGACCAACTTGCAGGCATGAGTAATCCTGGCTTTCACGGTTTTACGCAAGTGATTTATGAGTATGCATCGGCAGCGGCGGGCAACGGTTCCGGTTTTGAAGGCTTGGCAGACACCCAACCCGCCCCGACTGCTTTGTGGTGGAACCTGACAACAGCATTTACCCTCTGGGTGGGACGGTTTATTCCGATCATTGTTTTGTTGCTGCTAGCAGATAGCCTGTCATCCAAGCAACGCGTACCCCACTCAAGTTCAACCTTAAATACAGATACCCAATTATTTACCAGTGTGACTGCCGCCACCATTTTGATTCTGGGAGCATTGACATTTTTTCCTGTTTTGGTTTTAGGGCCTGTTGCTGAAGCTTTCCAAATCGCCATCGGAAAATAGCACAATTACAGCACTCCGATCACCTTTGACTAATTACTAATTAGTAATTTTTGGAGTTAAAAAATCAGGTTTTTCATCAGGAGTAAATTAATCGCACAGTCCACTTATAGACTTTACGATTCTTCATCCGCGAAAATTTTCTTAGACATATAGCAATCTTATTTAATTCAGATCCCCGACTTCGTAAAAGTTGTCGGGGATCTTGTTTCTTACGAATGATTCAGGATTGCAATAGCATACATTAATTAAAATTGTACGCAATTAGGGACTTCCAAATAAAAAATAACGAACCACAGAGGCGCAGTATTTCGACAGACCCGATAACCATACGGCTAAAAGGCAGTTGCGAAAATCCAGTAATGGTGAGTCCACTCGGCGGGAACGGTTTCCGTTCCGTCGAAGTGGCGAACCCGAAGGGAAAGAAACAGAAACCTAAGTCGTGAGTCTTAGGAATCCCCGACTGTTTACGGCGGGGAGGATGTCAAGTTAGGATATTTCACAGACACTAGGGACAAGATTAACCAAACAAATCTGCAAATAGTCATTGAGAAGTACCTACAAAACCCGAATCAAGAATTGCAAAGTGCATGGTAGCATCATTTATTAACAAAGATAGAACAAAAAAATTTAAAGTAGCAGATAACTTATCTAGGTGCTATTCTAAGTGCAAAAACGTTCTATACGGTAGCTAAATGAGTATGTATGCAAACATTAATTATTGATAACTATGATTCTTATACCTTTAATCTTTACCAGATGATTGCTGAGGTAAATGGGCAACTACCTCTAGTAATTAGTAATGATCAGCTTAACTGGGATGAATTGAAAGAAATCGCATTTGACAACATTGTAATTTCACCTGGCCCCGGCCGTCCAGAAAGGTCAGAAGATTTTGGAGTCTGCCGACAGATAATTGAGAACGTCGATGTGCCTTTGCTGGGAGTTTGTCTGGGGCATCAAGGACTTGGCTACCTACATGGTGGAAGAGTGATTCATGCACCGGAAGTTCGACACGGTAGACTCAGTAAAATTTATCATAATGATTCCAAATTATTCCAAGGTATTCCCAGTCAATTTTCTGTGGTGCGCTATCACTCCTTGATAGTTGCGGATGAACTACCTGAGTGCTTAGAAAAAATTGCTTGGACTGAGGAAGGATTAGTGATGGGATTGCGTCATCGGCATCTACCTTTTTGGGGTGTGCAGTTTCACCCAGAGTCTATTTGTACAGAATATGGACAAACATTGCTAGAAAATTTTCGAGATATCACACTGCAATTTATAGATAAATCATCAAGAAGTTCAGAAAAGCGGTATTGGACTGGATATAGATTTATTACTCCTCCCATTGATGAACCCTGCCAAGAACAGGAAGAGAAGTTTGAACTTCATCGGCGCAAACTGGATATTTGCCCGAATACAGAACAAATATTTGTCAATTTATTTGGGCAAGCAGCAAATGCCTTTTGGTTAGACAGTAGCCGTGTGGAATCCGGTTTATCCCGCTTCTCGTTTATGGGCGATGGGAACGGGGAAAACAGCCTTTTGGTACGCTACCATACCCAAATGCAGGAACTCACGATCGCACAGTCAGATTGTGTTACCCATTACAGCGAAAGTATTTTCGACTATCTCAAACGAGAAATTGATCTCCGAAGTTGCCAAGCTGATGATTTACCATTTGATTTTAACTGTGGATTTGTTGGCTATTTTGGCTATGAACTCAAGGCAGAGTCTGGATCGTCATTGGTGCATTCTTCACCATTACCTGATGCAATTTTCTTATTTGCCGATCGCATGATTGCCATCGATCACCAAGAACAGTGTGTTTATTTGCTGCAATTAATTAAAAAAGGACAAACACAACAGGTAGAAATTTGGTTTGATACTATCCAACAACAACTCCAAACCCTGACTTCTCTGACTCCCCTTGTGCCTCAAGGAAATAGTCAGCCAGTCAAGTTTAGTTTAAGTCGTACTTACCAGACTTATATTAATGATATTCACCATTGCTTAGAGGAAATTTATCAAGGGGAAACCTATCAAGTTTGCCTCACAAATCAGCTTCATAGTGATATAACCCCCGATCCATTGACGTTCTACCGCACCTTACGTAAGCTCAATCCTGCCCCCTATGCGGCATTTTTGCGGTTTGGTGAGATTGCGATCGCTTGCTCATCTCCAGAGCGATTTCTGCGGATTGATCAGCAGGGTTGGGTAGAAACTAAGCCGATTAAAGGAACCCTGAGACGCGGAAAATTCCCTGAAGAAGATTTTATCCTCAAAGAACAGTTACGCAACAGCGAAAAAGACAGGGCTGAGAATCTGATGATTGTCGATCTGTTACGCAATGATTTGGGACGAGTCTGTGAAATCGGTAGCATTCACGTACCAAAGTTAATGGATGTAGAAACCTATGCAACGATGCATCAACTGGTAACAACAGTACGCGGGCATTTGCGACCAGATTTAACAGCAATAGATTGTGTGCGGGCTTCATTTCCCGGAGGCTCGATGACAGGTGCGCCTAAACTCAGAACCATGCAAATTATCGATCGCCTGGAACAAGAAGCAAGGGGCGTGTATTCAGGAGCGATCGGCTTTTTGGGATTGAATGGTTCAGCAGATTTGAATATTGTGATTCGCACTGCTGTTCTGACTCCTAATCAAACTTCTATTGGTATCGGTGGCGGGATTGTGGCACTTTCCGATCCGGAGATGGAGTTTCAAGAAACGCTGCTGAAAGCGGAAGCCTTAATTCATGCGATCGTTCTCACAATGCACGGAACATTTGAGCCAGACAGGTATGAGATTGCGGGAGTAAAATCAAAAACTATCGATAGTTGTAAACCTATTGCAAAAATACTTTAATCGCCAGTGACTCAAGTCACTAGCTAATAGCAAAAGTCCGTTTCAACGGACTAAAACTACTGTGATCAGTCCGTTGAAACCGACTTTTGTCAGCAAAACGAAAACATTAGAAATCTGCAATTAGCCGCGCCTTTCTGAGGAAGAATTGCAGTACAGTTTCTTCGCGGGAAATGATATCAACCCTACCCTCCATTCCTAATTGAATGTGACACTGATTTTTACCTTTACCTAAAATCAGATTTTCCGGTTCAATGGTCACTTCGTAGTAACTACCAGCCATTGGTCTTTGCCGACTAATAGAGGTGTCATTAGATGAATCGCTATTATTCTTTTGGGGAGTAATTGCATCTGGAGAAATCGCTTGGACTTTACCCTTGAGCGTGCCAAAATCTGGGTAAGGACAAGCGCTGACCCGCATTTGGACTTTTTGACCAATTTTTAACTTATTCTTATCTTCAGATGCCACTGCTGCTTTTAAAACCTGAGCGACATCGCTAGGAACAATTTGCACCACTTCTTCACCAGCCCGCAGAGTTTGACCGGAGTTTCGGAGATTAAGTTGAGAAATAATCCCATCAGCAGTAGCTGTAATGGTGGTTTGACTTAAGTCGGTTTCTATTTGTTTAAGTTCGCTGGTATCCAGTTTTAGCTGTTTTTCAAGTTCAATTTTTTGTTTAACTAGGGCTTGGCGATCCTTTTCTAAAGTTGCTTTGTTGCTTTCTCCTGTGGCTTTTTCTTGGGCGATGCGCTCAGTAGCAATAGCAACACCAGCATTACTGGGGTTGAGCGCAATTTGGGCGCGTTCCCGTCTGGCTACAGTAGCGGATAGTGCTTGTTCTAACCGTTCAATTGTTTGTTTTTGGGCTGCAACGACGCCTCTTTGCCCTTCCACTGATTGTTCTTGCTGTTTCACAAGCAGTTGTGCTTCTTCAAATTGGTCTCTAGATAGGGCACCGACTGCGGCTACGGTCTGATAACGGTTTTCTTTCGATGTGGCTGCACCCAAAGCTGCTTCGGAGGCATGGAGATTTGCTTGTGCTGTTTTTAGCTGTTCCTTACCTATCTGCAATTCTCTTTGAGAAATTCTGATATTAGCATCAGCTTCTTCCAACTCAGAAACAGTAGTAATTTTTTTGTCTTGATATTCTCGGTAGCGACCGCTTAATTCGGCTTCGGCACCTGTAATAATCCGGTGAATGCGGTCGGTTTCGGCGCGAATCTGGCTGTTGAAGGCTTGAATCTGGGCATAGGTTTGCACCAGTTGTAATTTACCTTGTTGGATATTAGTTTGCAGTTGACTTTTTTTAGTTTGCAGACGAGAATCGTCAATGGTTGCGATCGCATCTCCCTTTTTCACAACTTGATTTTGTTTGACATAAATCTGCATTACTTGACCTTCGGTTGTGACTTGCACAACCCGCAATTCACCAATGGGACGAACAACCGCCTGTCCTTTGACTGTGACTTTATATTTAGCGATCGCCGCAATGGGAATTGCTAAACTCAGAATGCCAAGGATAATCATCCCGCCAAAGGTAGTCCAACGACTAAGTGGTGGTAAAAATTCGTTTGTTTGAATTGGGGATACAAAATCTGTCTTGCTAACCATACTTTAGTGCAGTATTAAAGAAAAATATAATTTAATTAATGGTAGCAGGCTTGTTATTAAGGTAGGAGCCAGAAGTTGCGATCGCTAAATCATTTTTTGATATCACAATATCATCTAAGAAATTTAAATGGTCGCCTTTGATTTGACGCAACTCTTCTGGTGTACCTTGAATTTGTAAGCGTCCTTGTTCTAGCATTACAATCCAATCAGCTCGCTGGATGACTTTTGGTCGGTGACTAATCATAATCGTAGTTTTACCCCGGCGATGGTAAAGCAATTGATCTAATACTTGTGCTTCGCTTACCGAGTCGAGGGCACTTGTAGATTCGTCTAAAATCAGAATCGGGGGTTGAGTAACTATTGCCCTAGCGATCGCTAACCTTTGCCGTTGTCCCCCAGAAATATTCGCACCAAATTCTCCTAAAATAGTTTGATATTTATCGGGTAGTTTGCTGATAAACTCATCTGCACCAGCAATCTGACAAGCTTCGACAATACTTTCAAAAGTCATGTCAGGATAGCTAAAGCGGAAATTATCGATAATTGAACGACTCCAAAAATGCGGTTCTTGGGGAATTAATATTATTTGTTGTCGCAGACATTCTAAAGACAAGTCTTGCTGGTTGTAAAGACCATAACGAATATTACCCGACTGGATTTTATATAAACCAGTAATTAATTTAGCTAGGCTACTCTTACCGCACCCAGATTTACCAATTAAAGCAATTACTTGACCGCCGCGAATAGTTAGGGAAAAATCTGACAACAGATCAACTCTACCTGCATGGTGAAAGTTGAGTTGAGTACAGGTAATCTCTGCATCCCCAGGAATTTGTGCCCAAGGCTTTTTAAAATCATTTTCATCTTCTGGAGTAGCATCAATCACTTCTGTTAAGCGTTGAATGACTATTTGAGCGGTAATAAATTCATCAAGTAAGCCAATGGCAGAACTCAGAAAGCCGAGAAAGTTACCACTCAGTCCGTTATACGCAATTAATTGCCCGATACTTAGAGTCTGATTAATTACTAAGCTGCTACCTATCCAGAGGATGCCAATATTAATGAAAGTGGAAAGAACACCGACGATAGTACTGCTGTAAAGTCCTAATTTCATCGTACTCCAAGCCAAGTTAGCCAGCCGACCGTAATTCGCCTGGTACTCTTCCCAAGCTTGGGGTGTAGCTTGAGTAGTTTTTAAGACTTGGACACCACGAAAGGTTTCCACCAGAAAGCCTTGGTTTTCTGTACCCGAAACAATCATATTGCGGGTTTTCTGGCGGATAGCTGGTAAAAACAGCAAACTAACAGCCGTAATCACCAGAAAAGCGGCGATGGAAGCGAGAGTCAGTTCCCAACTGTAGAACAGCATTAAAGCTAAGGAAACTAAAGCAATAAAAAATTGGCTGGGTAAACCGAGGACAATTTGAGAAACAAGATTATTGATGGCATGAACATCAGAAATCCGGCTAACAACTTCTCCACTGCGTCGGGCTTCAAAGTAGGAGAGAGGCAAATGTAAGAGTTTACGTCCATATTCCAGAATTAGCCCTAATTGTAATCTTTGACCAAAGTGACCAATTAGATGAGATTGCACTAAACCAATCACACTTCTAATCAAGTTCATGGTTATCACCCCAATTGCTACAGTCGTTAGCAGTTGGGTATCTCCTCGCACTAACACATCATCCGTCAGCAGTTGCATCATAAACGGAGTCGCCAAAGAAAGAATTCCAATGGCGATGTTGATTGCGATCGCTTGGGCAATAATAAAACGATAGGGGTAAATTCTTTGGATATAACGCCCAATACCAGCGATTTTATCAGATTCTTGGTGATAAAAGCGACTGTCATCAGGACTCAGAAGTAACATCACGCCATTACCCCAACCCGCCATTAGCTCTTGTAGCGTCAGATAGCGAATGCCAAGACCAGGGTCGGCAATTACGTATTTTTTGCCTTTTTGTCCGTATAACACTACCCAGTGGTTGCCTTTCCAGTGAATGATCGCTGGTAGGCAGATTTGGTGTAATTGGTCAATGAGTTGGGGAGTAGCTTTGACTTGGCGGGCATTAAATCCCAGTGTTTCCCCTCCCCGCTTCAAGCCCAATAAGGACGTACCTCGTGAACCAGTACTTACTGCTTCCCGGACGCGGTTGAGGGTAAAGGTGCGTCCGTAATGTTTGGCGATTGTGGCAATGCAAGCAGCACCACAGTCTTCTTCACTTTGTTGAAGAACAATCTGGTATTTCATTTTCAAGTGCAATTATTGGGGAGAAAATTAAGTCGGGTCTTTTGACCCGACTTAATTGAGCGTTTGGCTTGTCAGTTCAGACTTTTGACTGCTTGGCTGACGCGCTAAAAAGTCATTGCGCTTGCCTGATAACCCATTTGCGGTATGTTTGAGAGATTCAAAACAGTAAATCTGCTTCAAATTTACGCAACTTTATAGAGTTCTATATCGTATGGATTGCCAGGAGTGGAGTAGTTGTATTGAAATTCATATTTTGACCCATTGGACAAATTGTATGATTTGTTCTGCACATAGCCCGCTCTACCGTCAGCGTCAAATTTAACGATTCCGCCACTGTAGGCAGTCCATACAGCAGAACCGTTGGGTTTTGCATACTGTGCTGGAGTTTTTGTACCATCGATCAGGTAGGAGACATTGTATCCCGTTCTGTTTGTAATGGTAAACACTTCGTATCCGCCAGTAATTGTTTCACCAGCTTGTTCGTCAAGTTCTTCGACCAAACCCAAGCCTTGGAAGATGTCTTGATTGTTTGACATGATTTTTCTCCTTAATTTAAATTGAGTTAAGACAGAGATATTTGGATAAATCTTGCCTGACCTCATTGGTAGATTGTTGAGATACAGCAGAATTCAGAATTCAGAAGTAAAACAGCCATTAACATTTAGGTTGTGTACTTCATCAATTTGAATTCATCTGTATTATGTAGTATTTCATGAAATTAATCGAAAGATTGTTAAGAAAAAATAAATTTAACAGTCAAATTATTCAGAGCTAAGTAGCCTTCTTTTATTACTCTCATGAGAAAATATTGAGGAGAAAATTAAGTCGGGTTAAATGACCCGACTTAATTGAGCATTTAGCTTGTCAGTTGAGACTTTTGACTGCTTGGCTAACGCGCTAAAAAGTCATTGCGCTTGCCTCATAACCCAATTGCGGTATATTTGAGAGATTCAAAACAGTAAATCTGCTTCAAATTTACCCAACTTTATAGAGGTCTATATCGTATGGATTGCCAGGAGTGGAGTTGTTGTTTTGAAATTGATATTTTCCCCCATTGACCAAATCGGATGATTTGTACTTCGTATACCCCGCTCTCGCGTCAGTGTCAAATTTAATGATTCCTCCGCTGTAGGCAGTCCATACAGCAGAAACTCCTGGTTTTGCATACTGTGCTGGAGTTATTCTACCATCGATATAGTAGGAGACATTGTATGCAGTTTTATTTGTAACGGTAAACACCTCGTATCCACCAGTAATTGTTTCACCAGCTTGTTCGTCAAGTTCTTCGACCAAACCAAAGCCTTGTAAGATGTCTTGATTGTTTGACATGATTTTTCTCCTTTTTAAATTAGGATTAACTGGCAACTATATTATGATGACGAGTATTAATATATTTAAAATCAGACATAAGTCTCTTTTTCCTAAATGAGTTAAGGCAAAGGTATTTGGATAAATCTTGCCTCACCTCATTGCTACATTGTTGAGATACAGCAGAATTCAGAAGTAAAACAGGTTTTGAGACTTCGCGCTCTTTTATTACTCTCATTAGAGAATATATAAACCCTTTTTTCTCCTTGCTTGGTTCCAAACAAGGATTTTTTGCCTTTGCTGATCAGGCTTTCAAAAAGATTCAAGGTCAGCATCTTACTTCTTCAATACAGTGAAGAAGACTATGGTATTTGATTTTGAAGTGCAATAGACATCTCCAGAAATTAAATATGCGTTATCTAGAACCCTTGTAGAGACGTAGCACTGCTACGTCTCTACATTCAGGTTAAACCCTAGCTATCCAGTACTCAGCACTCCTGAAGATTCTTCATCTGGAATAATTTTGTGAGATATATCTTAGTTGACTACAATCTGGTAAGATTTCCAACAAGTAGAAAAACTGCTTGTTCTCTTTTTCTTGAACCCAGGTATTTCGGGTATTTTTTGGGAAAGGAAAATCAAAAATGTCTCATCTATTGTGGAAAACTCTGGTACTAACTCCAGTAGTTTTGGGAGTGACAGTGTTGCTTTCTGCTAGGGCTATGGCTGCTAAAGTAGCAGGCTCTTCTGAAGATACAAAGCCAAAAGTTACTCAAACAGAAGCATCAATAGCTTCTGCTGCTTCTGTATTGATTCAAACAGAGCAACCAAAAGTTAATCAGCAGTTGGTTGCCCAAAAGACTGATGATAATAACATTTTAGAAAAGGTTAACCGCTACACCAGCGAAGGCGAGAACCAGAATTCACTGTCTCAAGTCACATCAGTTTCTCAGTTTTCTGATGTACAGCCAACTGACTGGGCATTCCAAGCTTTGCAATCTCTGGTTGAACGCTACGGTTGTATTGCTGGATACCCTGATAGTACTTACCGTGGCAACCGAGCATTAACCCGTTATGAATTTGCCGCAGGTTTGAATGCTTGTTTAAATCGAGTTAATGAACTGATTGCGACATCAACTGCTGGCTTGGTGTCAAAACAGGATTTGACGACCCTCCAGCGTTTGCAAGAGGAATTCTCGGCAGAATTAGGAACTCTGCGTGGTCGAGTAGATGCTGTAGAAGCACGTAGTGCAGAACTTGAAGCAAATCAGTTTTCTACTACAACCAAGCTAGTTGGTGAAGCAATTTTTGCTGTCACCGACAACTTTGGCAACAACGACAATAACAATACTGTTTTCCAAGACAGGGTGCGTTTAGACTTCCAAAGCAGCTTCACAGGTAAAGATATTTTGCATACTAGGCTTGCAGCTGGTAATGCAGTTGGATTGGCTTTACCAAATGGGACATTTGAAGGGACTCAAACCATTAGCGTCTCTCCTACTACCAACAACGGTGTTTCTATAGACTGGTTGGCGTATTACTTCCCGATTGGCAACTCCCAAGTTTATATAGCTGGTAGTGGAGGTATTCAGAGCGATTACGTTCCTACCGTCAGCCCATACTTTGAAGATTATGATGGCGGTAACGGTGCTTTGTCTACCTTTGCTTCCGAAAGCCCAATCTATCGGATTGGCGGCGGTGCTGGTATGGGCGTTAACTTAGCCTTTGGTAGTGGTGGCGGTGGCTTTGAACCTTCATTAACCTTGGGTTACTTAGCATCTCAAGCGAATACCCCTGGTCTAAATACGGGTTTATTCGAGGGTAACTATGCTGCTTTAGGCCAGTTGAACTTAAAAATAGGCGATCGCATCACCTTAGCTGCAACCTACGTCCACGGTTATCATAATGGTGGTACTGTTTTATTCGATGCAGGCTCCGCGAGTACAACAACTGGTATAGTCGGTACTGCACAAGCTAACTTTGTGGGTGCTGGCAATCCATATTCAAGTAATTCCTACGGTTTGGAGGCTGCTTTTAAACCTAGTGACAAACTGTCGATTAGTGGCTTTGCGCTTTACAGTGACATCACAGGCGTTGGTGCTAATGATGATGGTGAAGTTTGGAGTTATGGACTTGGGGTAGCCCTGCCAGACTTTGGTAAGAAGGGCAACGTTTTAGGACTTTTCGCAGGTATTGAACCCTATGTGGGAGGTAACACTGGTGATAAACCATACCACTTTGAAGGTTTCTATAAGTATCGTGTAAGCGACAACATTTCTATTACTCCTGGGGTAATTTGGTTAACCAATCCTGGTCAACTTCCTGGCAACAACGATGATGCAATCATTGGGACGCTGAGAACAACTTTCACCTTCTAAAAGTTTTGAGTGCTGAGTGCTGAGTGCTGAGTAATATCATGTCCACCAGATTACCCATAATAAAAGAACCCTACCCCCCAACCCCTCCCCGCAAGCGGGGAGGGGTTCTTCGGGTTTAATAAGCAATCAAGCGGACATGATATAAGAAGAAGAATACTCAGTACTTTCGCACATAAGTATTTGCCCCACCCCTTGTGGGCGGTCTTTCAACTCAGCACTCTTCATTGGTTAATCAGCGTACCTGCCATTTTTTGCAGTTTTCTACCCACCTCTTCCATCGTGTAGAAGAACGTGAAAAACCGGAGTATCTCATCCATTGGGTAATCTTGCTGTTTAATTTCTTCCAGTCGGTTTAATTGCTCTGTAGCATTAGTGATTGCAACTTCCATTCCTGACAAAGGTAAACTAGGCTGGTGCGATTTGACAGCTGTTGCTAAAAGAAGCATTGCATTTTGAGTTTCTAGTGCCAGTTGGGTAATTTGAGGTGAAAGAATTTGCCAGAAAGTATCTTGCCCTCTAGCAAGTACAGTATGTTCCATTGTCAAAATGTGTTCCCAAATCCTGCGGATGAGAAACTCCCAGGCTTCATTCACCCGTTTTTCTGGCGGTTCGTTTGTCTTTCCTTGTCTGACTTCCTGCCATAGCGATCGCCCCTTGCTCAGTGAACTAATGATACTAATTTTCAACTTATCCACACGGGGGCGATCGTAGTTTCCTGTAAAGGCAGAGTCCACAACCAACTCATAAAACTGCTCTAAATCAGTTAGCGTTTGTGACAAACAACGCCTCAGTTCGACTCCAGCCGAGGCAGGAAAAATAAAGTTGTTTACCAACAGTGCCACACCAATACCCAAGAGGGTTTCCAGAAACCTGCCCCAGGCGTACAGCCAAGGAGATTCGCTGTGACTCAAAATGACGATCGCTGATACATACCCCGCCAATTTTGCCGCCTCATTGAATTTCCAATAAGAAGTCAGAAAGATGGTCAAAAATACACTTATTCCCAGTGACCAGAAATTGGTACCCAGTGCAACCGCAAAGATGGCTCCACCTATGGCACCAATCACGGTGCCAATTATTCGTTGAATTCCTAGTAACAAAGTGCTGCCATGAGTAGATGACATCACAATGATGGCGGCGATCGCTGCATAAAAAGGGTACTCCCATTGCAACGCCTGAGCAACTTCAAAAGAAATTGCCGATGCGATCGCCATTTTAAATGCCATCTTAGCTAGTACAATTGTTGAGATTCCATCGGGAGTAGCAGCCCAAGTTTGCAATGCTGTAATGATTCTCAGTTTTTGCGATCGCCCTGTAGGTGGAAGGCCATTGGAGGGTTGTATCATGGGTATCGGGTTTATTTGATTTATGCAAGCGATCGCAATGACAACATTACTGATAAAATATCGAAAATGCGAGAACTTTATCCAGCGATCAAAGCTTATCTAGAAGGTAGTTTACAGGTTTCCGACCTTCATACGATTCATTTTGAAGAGTCAGGGAACCCGCAAGGTCAACCCATTGTTTTGCTGCATGGGGGACCGGGTGGCGGATGTCCAGCTTTTTATCGGCAATATTTCCACCCAGAAAAATGGCGGTTAGTGATGTTTGACCAGCGCGGTTGTGGTCAAAGTACGCCCCATGCTGAATTACGGGAAAACACCACTTGGGATTTAGTCAGTGATATCGAAAAACTGCGCCAACATTTAGGTATAGAAAAGTGGGCGGTCTTCGGTGGTAGTTGGGGTAGCACTTTATCATTAGCCTACAGTCAAACCTATCCCTCTCGATGCACGGGGCTAATTCTGCGTGGGATCTTTATGCTGAGACAAAAAGAGTTGCGCTGGTTCTACCAAGAGGGTGCTAGCTATATTTTTCCTGATGCTTGGGAAGAATATCTTAAACCAATTCCCATAGATGAACGTGATAATCTGATCGCAGCATATTACAAACGCTTGACCAGTCCAAATTTAGAAATTCAATTAACAGCAGCGCGTGCTTGGTCAATTTGGGAAGGTAGTACAAGTAGACTTTTCTTAGACCGAGAACTCATGCAAAAGTTTGGCGAGAGTGAATTTGCTTCAGCTTTCGCACGTATTGAATGCCATTACTTTATGAATAAGGGATTTTTGGAAACAGAAGATCAATTACTCTTAAATGTACACCGTATCCGCCATATTCCGGCTGTAATTGTTCAAGGACGCTATGATGTAGTCTGCCCAATGATATCAGCTTGGGAATTACATCGGGCTTGGCCGGAAGCAGAATTTATTGTGGTTCCTGATGCAGGGCATTCGATGAGTGAACCAGGAATTTGGAGCGCTTTAATTGAAGCAACAGATAATATTGAATTCGGTTGAATACTTAGCTTCGGGGACGAGGATGTAAAATCAAACCCACGACAAGGCAATCTTTACCAGGATGCGAGGGGATTTTGCAGTACCTACTTTGTTTGATGGTAATCTTGCAAACAGTATAGCGACAATCGATATTGAATTGGTCTTTGATCCACGAGACGAAATAAAATGAAGTTGGACTCAAAAGCTGATAAAACTAGCTTATGCAAAACTCTAAACAAGAAATAAATGCCAGAGCTTCTATAGATTTAGAACAGCGAAGGAATTGGTATTCTCCCGTTGCTGATATTTATTACAACGCCAGACCAAAATATCCAAAGGAACTGATCGAGCGGTCCGTCGTTTTAGCCCAACTTTCCTCAGATGCATCGATTCTTGAGGTCGGTTGTGGTCCAGGAAATGCGACGGTAGCTTTTGCTCAATTTGGTTTTTCAATGACGTGTCTTGAGCCAAACCAGGATTTTTGTCATTTGGCACAACGCAACTGTGCAACCTATCCAAACGTTGCAATCCACAACACCTCATTTGAGGAGTGGGAAGTGGAAGCAAAACAGTTCAATGCCGTTCTATCTGCTAACGCCTTTCACTGGATACCGTCAGAGATTCGGTATGGCAAGGCAGCTACGGCATTACGCGACAACGGGTTTCTCATCCTGCTATGGAATCTGAGGCCTGAACCGAAATACGAAGTTTACCAAGCGATCTTTGAAGTGTATCAAGCCTATGCTCCCTCACTTGTGCGGTATGAAGGTGCCAAAACTCAAGCGGAAATTTTGAGAGGGTTTGAACAAGACATTTTAGACTCTGGTTATTTTAAGGAGTTGGTGACTGAGCAAATCGCGTGTGAGGTTACGTACAGCATCGATGACTACCTCAAGCTGTTAAGTACCATGATGAGACTGGAGCCAAAGGCGAAGGAGTTGCTATTTGCAGGATTGCGGGAAAAGCTGAGGAACTTTGGAGACAGTGTACACCTCTCGTTTATTTCTGCTGTTCACGTTGCCCGAAAAGATGGATAAGCTGTTGCAATGGTATATACAAAGCAATGCTAACCCTTGTGAATTTGGAAACTTACACTGTATATAAAGCATCAGTGTAAGTAGTTCACTACAAAAAAAGAACATATGCGAATTCTAATTATGCAAAGCAGTATGTTGTTGCTCCTGACTGCCGTGACAACTGGCTGTGTCGGTTCTTCCTCTGTTACAAAACAGCCGCAAGCCTTGCCAGCAAACAGTGAGCAGGCGACGAAGGAAACTTTGTTGACCTCAACACCTACACCGACTGGAAAAATTACAGAGAATTCTACCCCTCAAGCCACTATTGCCACGAATCCGACGCGCTGTGAAAATAGTCAATTGTCAGTGCGCCGAGTCTCAGAAGATGCTGGCGTTGGGAATGTTGCACTCACCTACGCCTTCACCAATAACGGCTCATCCCCTTGCACCCTCAACGGTTATCCAGGATTGGCGCTACTGGATGCAAAAGGTCAGGCTTTGGAAGGGATTAAAGTTATCCGCTCCAAGGATACTTACTTTTCGAGTCAGCAAACTCGACAAAAAGTAACTCTAGCTCCTGGAAGACAAGCCTCATTTCAGATAGCATATAACCACATTAGTTCTCCAGAGAAACACTGCCCAATCTCTAGTAAAATTGAAATCACGCCTCCTAATAGTTACCAGCACTTTACCCTTACAGAACAAATCAAGCCTTGTACGGGCAAAGTTAGAGTAACTCCAGTGCGAGCCGTTGATACTAAACCCTAGTAAATTTCTGTAATTTACTCAAAGACCCAGAAAAAGCATAAATTAGATCAAAGCCTCCGATAAGTTCAGCATTGTACTATTCACAAAGGTTAAAAAATTCTATGCTAGGAATTGATGTTGCAGATCAAGACGGCAGAGTAGATTGGACGACAGTAAAAAACTCTGGTAAAACTTTTGCGTTTGTCAAAGCCACAGAGGGAGTTAGTATCAAAGATTCTGCTTTTGCTCATCACTGGCCGACCATGAAAGCTGCTGGTATTATTCGGGGTGCTTATCATTTCTTTCACCCACATACTTCTGACCCGGTTAAGCAAGCAAAAGAATTCTTAAAAACGCTGGGCAAATTAGAACCGGGAGATATGCCACCAGTTCTGGATGTAGAGGTAACTGACAACGTAACTAACCAAGCCGTAATTAATGCAGCCAAACAGTGGTTAGCAGAGGTGGAAAAAGCCCTTTTAGAACAAACACAAAAACCAATCAAACCAATCATTTATACCTTTCCCAGTTTCTGGGAAGAACTTGGCAATCCATCTGATTTTGCTAGTTATCCGTTATGGATTGCCCACTACGGAGTCAAGAACCCAACTATTCCTAGCGCTTGGCAGGGGCAATACCTAATCCATCAATATGAAGGTGATATATCTGGTGTCCCAGGTGTTAGTGGTCGAGCCGATTTGAATCGATTTAATGGATTTCAGGTAGGAGATTCTGGGCTAAAAGTCAAGCAATTACAACAGCAATTAACAAAAATTGGATTATATACTGATGCCATTGATGGGCATTTCTCTGAGTCAGTTAAGGATGCAATTGTTAGTTTCCAAACATCTAAGGGATTGCAAGCTGATGGAATTATCGGTATAAAAACTTGGGTAGCTTTATTGTGGATTTAAGTAAGGAACATGGATTAAATAAAATGCAAAACTTCATCCTGTCTCTAGCTTCCCTCTCCAATATATCGGAGAGGGATTGAGGGTGAGGTAAGCCAGGGACATAAATTGTATGTTCTTTAATTCTTATTCCTAAGTGGGTGTGAATAATTAAAGGTTTGTAGTAAGCGGCTCCAGCGCTTACTACAAACCTTTAGTTAATTTTACATTGCGTAACATAGTTTGATTTATTCTTGCCCACTTACTTAACATCGAAATGCACAAAAATGAGATTTGACCTCGAAAAAACCTTTAAGAATTCGTTTGAGTGAATTAAACTTAACCCGCCTGATAGCTTTAGGCACTTCTACCCACTGCCGTTTTCTTTTACTTGCTTCTGGATAATCTTCACTCAGCATCTCTACTGGTAACAAATACATCTTGACGCAGTAACTTTTGCCTCGTTTGCGGTACTTGTAAGTGCCGAGTTCATTCGCGTCTACTTGCCCAATTACCCCTGCTTCTTCCCACGCCTCTTTGGCTGCTGAATCAGGCGGACTCATGCCATTAGGAATATCTCCTTTGGGAATTACCCAATGTTGAAAGTTACGAGTGGTGATTAGCAAGATTTCAATTTTGCCATTGTTCACTCTATAAGGAATCACCCCAGACTGTTTAAACACTTTGCTGACTTTTCGACTCATATAATTTGCATCCTGTACAGTCTAGCTTTTCTGTATAATGTTTACTTCCGAAAGTCTAGAGCTGATACCAGATAAATTTTGGTTAATTTTAGGTTATGAAAAGGTTAAAAATGCTTTTTTAACTATAAGAGTTAATTATTCAGGTTTTTGATTCAACCCGCAGGGTATGAGAATCGCTAGGTTTATATCTTACAAATATAAAATTAACTGTTGTAAAGTGTGTACTCCTGATGGCTAATTGACAAATGCGGCACTCTTTAAAACATCACATATTTTGGCTTAATGCTAGAATATATCGCAATCCCATTTAATTTTTGAAAATCACAATATTTAAATCACCGACTTCTCTAAGCTCGACTTTATCCAAAATTAATAACTTGGATCTCTTGTATCGGCAAAACCCTAGCTTTTTGGCAAAAACTTTTTCCATATCACTGATTTTAGGTGAAAACTAAAAAGTAAAACTACGGTCATACAAAGCTTTCAGCGTCAGCTAAAGCGTTGCCAAAAAATGGATAAAGTCGAGCTAAGAGGATGTTTGAAAAGTCATGATTGATGTGATGTATCAAATATTTTTTTACCCCACCCTAACCCTCCCCTTATAAAGGGGAGCCACTGCGTTGGGCGGCTTTGCCGACTTGAAGCAAGTGGCGTGAGGGAACCGAATTTTTCTTGTTTCTCCCCAATATATCGGGGGGATTAAGGGGGTAACAATTCGATTAAAATCACAACATATCACTTTTCAAAAACCTCTAAGAAGTCGGGGATCTCGTTCTTCACGAATAATTTATGATTGCTATATATGTCAGCAATGTAACTAACTTGACTATTTCATATTTTGGTAGATATACAGCGAAGATATTATATTTAAATCTACTTCTTTAAGCTCATCCTCATTAGTATTTTTAAACAGGATTGTAAACGCACCAGCACCTAACCTATCTTGAGGAAACATCCGATAACAAGGCATTGTAGTTAAATGCGACTGATATTTGGCTAAATTAGTAATTTCTATTGCCTGAAACTGGGGAAAGCGTTCTAAAAACCATTCACAAACTTGCTCATTTTCTTCGGGTGAATATGTACAACTCATATAAGCAAGATAGCCTTGTGGTGAAACAATTTTAGCAGAGTTAGCTATAATGCGCTTTTGCCGATTTGCACTCTTATTAATAGCTGTTGGGTGAAAACATCCGGGTGCTTTTTCACCTTTAGCAAGTAAAGATTGTCCAGTACAAGGAGCATCTACTATTACTAGATTGCTAGAACTGGGAAACATTTGGGCAAAGATACTCGAATCTCGATTAACCACTGCACTAGGGCTGATCTGGCAACGCTTCAAATTAGAAATTAGCATTCCCAGACGTTTGCCAATCACTTCATTACTAATGAGTAAGTCAGGTTGTAAAGCTTTCCAAGCAAAGATACTTTTACCTCCTGGTGCGGCACACATATCAAAAACTAAAGGCACTGACTGAGGAATAGCTAACAAAGTAGTAGCCGCAAACACCGAAGAAAAATCTAAACAATAGAAATATCCTTTTTGATGCAAGGGATGCTGTCCTGGTTTTTCTCCTAGATATAAGCGGTCTATAAATTGTGGTTGCCAATATGTTGGTCTTTCCACTGCCAAAGGCGAAATATCTGGCTTTTCTTGACACCAAAGAATACTGGGTGAAAAAGGCTGAGGATTTATTAAAGCCTCAATAAATTTTTCTTGCTCATCTAGATTAGTGAACAACCGCCGCGAGACTTTAAGTAATAAATTAGAAGGTTTTTCCATGTTAATTATCAATTATGTTAGCGAAGCGGTAGCGAGTCATCGAGCGTCATTATGAATTATGAATTAGTACGTTGTATCAGAATCAAAATAAAACTGTTACAGAAGAACAATGTAATTAAGGCTTTTGGCTTCATACTCAAAATATAATGACCGCCATTGGGATCGCAATGGCCAAGCTACCCCACTGCACCGGAGAAGGTCATGAACTTAGATAATTTTCCGCAAAAATTACGCAAAGAAGCACATTTATGGAGGGATGAAGGATTAATTAGTTCTTCGCAGTATGAGCAAATAGCAGAACGTTATCAATTTAAAAACCTGGAAGCTGCTGCACGCGATCGCCAGAAAGCGATCGCGATTGGTATAGGCGGCATACTTTTATGTTTAGGCATAATTACCTTTGTAGCAGGAAACTGGCAGGGAGGGTCACGAGAAATCAAATTTATTCTGCTGATAAGTTTATTTTTTGCGATCGCGATCACTGGTTTTTACACCTGGAGATCACCTGAAGGGAAGAAGCCACAAAAAAGTAAACGCTTGCTGGGAGAAGGATTACTAATTTTAAGCGCCTTCATTTTCGGTGCAAATTTACTGCTGATAGCCCAGATGTTCAATATTGCCGGTTCAACTTCCCAATTGTTTCTCGTCTGGTGGTTCGGTGTTGTGGTGATGGCCTTCAGTTTGTGCTTAAATTCTTTAGGAATTCTGTCAATTGTTCTCGTGGAAATCGGGTACTGGACTGGATTAGAAGACTTGTGGTACGCTTCAGGTGAGTTAACTTGGTCGCGGTTTGTGGTGCAGCATCTACCTTTGTTGGCATGGCTGGTGTTTGTACCTTTAGCCTATTTGTGTCGATCGCGTTGGATTTTTGGTCTAGCAGCCTTTGTTTTTGCTAGTTCCTTACAAGCTAACCTTAATCCCCTACCACTGCTGAATTATGTTGATATAGCCCCTTGGGTGGCATCTTTTGCTTTTGCACTCCCACCTGCATTATTCTGGAGTTATGATGATCTGCTGTTTCCAACCATAAATTACAGGTTGTTTCAATCCCTGGCTCGTAATTTAGCGTTGGTAAGCTTCGGCATAGTCTTTTACGTTCTGTCTTTTCGTTGGGTTTGGCAATCTCCAAATTATGGTTATAATCAGCCAACAAATTTGACAAACTTCTTCGGGTCTCTGCCAATCATCGATTTGGGAATTCTCAGCGGCTTGGCGGTATTGCAATGGTTGTTTCTACTGCGCCAAAGAAATAACCCTCCGCGTCGGGAAGTGATTTTCACGACTGCTATCATTAGTACCTTTCTTGTCTTTATTATCCTAGTACCTTTTTGGCATCAAGCTATCAGCCGAATTGATGAACTTGGTGTTTTTATTTTCAATGTACTTCTAGCAACATTAGCCTGGGGACTAATTCAAGAAGGATTGAAATTAAGCAACAGAAGTTCCTTTTGGGGCGGAATGCTGTTATTAACAGTGCAAATTATCAGTCGCGTGCAAGAGTACGATACAGGCTTACTTTTCAAGTCGCTGGTGTTTATCTTGTGTGGTTCTGCTTTAATTAGCGCTGGACTGTGGTTTGAACGCCGCCTACCTGGTGGTAGCTCTACAAGTAAGAAGTAGTGCAGAAGATGAAAGAAGCCATGCCAATTTTATATTTTGAATTTTGGATTGAATAAAAAATCTAAAATCTAAAATCTAAAATTCTTAAATCTCTGTGCGTCAAAATTTTTAAAGTTTCTCTGCGTCAGTCCTAATCTCATTACTTTTGACCTCTTCAAGACCTCTGCTTTTTAGGACTACGCTCATGACTAATAGTTCTTCTGAACCTAAAAATAAACCCTTGTCTCCCGAAGCCGAATTCTCCAATAAGGTGACTTTTCGGGATTACTTAATTGCGACTGAACAAAAATCGAATAAGCCCTTACCTTTTTGGCGGTTAATAGTTCCTCTGGCGGTGCAAACAGGGCTAATAATGGCAGTACCAGCCCAAGCACTTTATACAGATGTCGCAGGCAAAACGGTGATTTTGCAAACCGTACCTGTAAACCCTAACGATGTACTAAATGGTAACACCTTAGCGTTAGATTACAACATATCCCGTACCGCAAATTTAAGCAGACTGCCTGGTTGGCAAACCTTAGTCAGCAAAGGTCGTGGAAGTGGCAGAAGATTGCCTGAAGGAACGAACATCTACGTGACTTTGCAAGAGCAACTATCCTTTGGTCGCGGTGTTCCTAGAGCTTGGAGACCATTACGAGTAAGTAGCGATCGCCCCACAAGTCTTAGAGCTAACCAAGTAGGCTTAAAAGGTGTTTATCAGGATGGTTCTGTTAACTACGGCTTAGAAACATATTACATCAAAGAAAACCAACGGCGGCAGATTACCAACGACTTGCAAGCCCAACGCGCCCGCAGAGGACAGCTACCACCGATTGTAGTGAAGGCGAAAGTAGATCCACAGGGTAAGGCAGTGCCAGTTAGTATGTGGGTGCGCGATCGCAACTATCGGTTTTAAGCTCTTAGACATAGGAGTGAAAATGACGTAAGCACAATTGAAGAATTCTGCCTACCAAGGATTTCGGGCAACGCATAGTTAATTTCAAGAAATGTCTAATCGAATTCTTGGCTAGACAAACGAAAGCTACAGCTTTGGGCTAATGGAAAATAAAACTTTTTTAACCCGCTCCGAACTTCGGAGCGGGTTTTATTTCAGGACTTACGCAAACAATAGCTGAAAAGAATGATTCTTAGGTAGGGGCAATACCCTACGGTCAGCTAAAGCTACATGAATTGCCCCGGAGGGCGTGTAGTTTTGCGTAAGTCCTATATATTGTGTAGATGCGGTTTCTAAGCGCCTATTTAAATACTAAGGCACAATCAGCACTGGGCAAGGGGAAAGGTTAATCACGCGAGTAGTCACACTATCATCCGCTCCCTCTTCAGTCAAGCCTAGCCCCCGACAGCCCATAATAATTAAATCAGCCCCGATTTCATCAGCGACATCGCAGATAGTAAAAGCTGGTTTGCCTTGCCTTTCCAGGATTTCGGATTGAATTCCTTGCCCAGAAAATAAAGATTGAGCATTTTCCAGCAGTTTGGCAACTACCTGTGGTGACACCATCGGATCTGCACTAGGCGCGTCTTTTGGCGGTTCTTCTACCACAGATAGCAGCACCAAGCGACTGGCATACTTTTTGACTACGTTGGTAACTACGTCAGCAGCTTCCCGCGTTTCCCGGCTTTGATCAATTGGAAATAGTACTGTCTTAAACATTTCTGTCACCTGGGCACCCCTGACTCCGGTAAAATCTGGATGGTTCTACTTTCAAAACAATAACAAAAAGGTAATCAGGAGAGTTTGGTGTGTCCAAAAAAAGTTTAGCAAGTTTATCTTCGGCTGATATATCTGGGAAACGTGCCTTAGTGCGGGTTGACTTTAATGTGCCTGTGGATGATCAAGGCAACATTACCGACGATACTCGCATTCGCGCCGCTCTACCAACCATTAAAGATTTGACGCAGAAGGGTGCTAAGGTCATTCTCGCCAGCCATTTTGGACGTCCCAAGGGTGTGGATGACAAATTACGCCTAACTCCGGTTGCCAAGCGTCTCTCGGAGTTACTGGGGCAAGAAGTCATTAAAACTGATGACTCTATCGGTGATGAAGTTGCAGCTAAAGTTGGCGCGTTGCAAAATGGCCAAGTCCTGTTACTCGAAAATGTCCGCTTTTACAAAGAAGAAGAGAAAAACGATCCAGAATTTGCGAAAAAATTGGCAGCTAATGCTGATTTTTATGTAAATGATGCTTTTGGGACTGCACACCGCGCCCATGCTTCTACTGAAGGTGTGACTAAATTCCTCAGTCCTTCTGTGGCTGGATATTTGGTTGAGAAAGAATTGCAATATCTGCAAAACGCCATTGAAAATCCCCAACGTCCTTTGGCAGCAATTATCGGCGGTTCCAAAGTTTCCAGTAAAATTGGCGTGATTGAAACGTTGCTGGAGAAGTGCGACAAGCTGATTATCGGCGGTGGAATGATTTTCACCTTCTACAAAGCTCGTGGTTTAAATGTCGGTAAGTCGTTGGTGGAAGATGACAAGCTAGAATTGGCGAAGTCTTTGGAAGCTAAGGCTAAAGAACGGGGTGTTGCTTTATTACTTCCTACAGATGTGGTAGTAGCAGATAACTTTGCCCCAGATGCGAATTCTCAAACCGTTAGCATTGAAAATATCCCAGATGGTTGGATGGGTTTGGATATTGGCCCAGACTCAGTAAAAGTTTTCCAAGATGCCCTTGCAGATACCAAAACGGTAATTTGGAACGGACCGATGGGTGTGTTTGAGTTTGATAAGTTTGCCGCAGGTACGGAAGCGATCGCTCATACCCTCGCCGAAATTAGCAAAACTGGCACAACCACCATTATCGGCGGCGGTGACTCAGTGGCGGCTGTGGAAAAGGTTGGTTTAGCTGACCAAATGAGCCACATCTCCACCGGCGGCGGCGCTAGTTTGGAGTTACTTGAAGGCAAAGTATTGCCTGGAATTGCGGCTTTAGATGATGCTTAATAGCCATCTTTAGAATTATGTAGAGACGTTACGTATAACGTCTCTACATTAAATAGCGGAAGAACTGTGGAAAATAAATGGCTGGAATGGGCGCAAAAGTTACAAGCAATCGCTCAAAATGGGTTGACTTATTCTGAGGGTGTTTTTGATATTGAACGCTATAAACAATTGCAGGCGATCGCCACAGAAATCATGGCGACTTACTCAAATGTAGAACACAGCTATGTCCTTGATTTGTTTAGCCGTGAAGTAGGATATGCAACACCCAAAGTTGATGTGAGAGGAGCAATTTTTCGGGACGATACTATATTATTAGTCAAGGAAATATCTGACGGCTGTTGGACTTTACCTGGTGGATGGGCTGATGTTGGCGAGTCACGCAGTGAGGTAGTTGTGAAAGAAGTATATGAAGAATCTGGATATCAAGCACGCGCTATCAAACTACTAGCAGTCTATGACAGAGACAAACAGGGACATCCACCGTTTCCGTTTTATCAGAAAAATGGGTTTAAAACCCCGTGATTCTAGCACAGCTTTATGTTAGAATACAGTAGATAAAATTGATTAAATCCATGCTAGTTTTTGAAGCAAAACTAAAAGGTAAAACAGAACAGTGCAGCCTAATTGACGAGGCGATTCGTACTGCTTTTTTTGTCGTAATAAGGCTTTGAGGTATTGGATGGATAACCGCGGCGCTGACAGATACGATCTTAATAAGTTCATGGCTATGCTTGCAAAAGAGTTTGAATTTGCCAACAGATTGAACTCACAAGCAAGACAGTCAAGTGCAGAAAGAGCGTGGTCAGGTATTGCCAGATTCTTGTCTACAACACGCTCCGCGAATGATAACTGCAAAAAGGAAATAGCAGGAAAGAAAGGATATCCACAATTTAAGAAACGCGGTCATTCAGTTGAATATAAGCAAACTGGATGGAAACTTTCTGAAGACAGGAAATATCTAACCTTAACTGATGGGTTCAAGATTGGCAGATTAAAGTTAATTGGTAGCTGTGACTTAAATTTGTACCAGATTGAGCAGATTAAACGAGTCAGACTGGTTAGACGGGCTGATGGTTACTATGCTCAGTTCTGTGTAGATGTTGATCGTAGAGAAGAGATCGAACCATCTAAAACCACGATTGGCTTAGATGTTGGTTTGAATCATTTCTATACCGATAGTAATGGTCAAGTTGTAGACAATCCTCGCTATCTTATAAAATCAGAGCGGCAACTAAAAAAGTTGCAACGCAAAGTTTCTAAGCGTAAGAAAGGATCTGCTAATCGGAAAAAAACTATAAAGCAGTTAGCGAGAAAACATTTGCAAGTATCAAGGCAGCGTAAAGACTTTGCAGTTAGGACAGCAAGGTGCGTAGTTCGGTCTAACGACCTGATTGCCTATGAAGATTTGCAAGTGCGGAACATGGTTAAAAATCACAAATTAGCTAAGTCAATCAGTGATGCAAGTTGGTCAATGTTTCGAGATTGGGTTGAGTATTTTGGTAAGGTGTTTGGTAAAGTCACGGTTGCTGTGCCGCCTCATTATACAAGTCAAAACTGCTCGCATTGTGGTAAGCAAGTCATTAAAACATTGAGCCAGAGAACCCATTGCTGTTTGCATTGTGGCACTGTATTAGACCGTGATCATAATGCAGCTCTGAATATTTTAGCTAGTGGTCTAAATAGGGTAGGGCATACCCAAATTAACGCCTGTGGAGAGTTCGACCTCTGCCAAGTTGATGTAAGTCTGCTTGGTAAGTTGTCTCACTGAATCAGGAATCCCCGTCGCTTTTAGCGCGGGGAGTGTCAAGTCTATAAGCTGTTTTTTCACTGCGAAATTATCGGTGGTTCTCCATCATCAAGTATTGAAACCGAAGAAGTAGGTTTTTTCCCTGAAGATGCGTTACCAGAACTTTCTCTCGGACGTGTGACGGCAGCGGAAATTACCCGGCTTTTTCAATATTATCGCCAGCCAGATTTACCAACAGACTTTGATTAAATGCCTCGGCATTACGAAGATGGGCATCTGGTACTGGACTTGTTTTTATGCCTCAGGCTAATGTGAGCCAGTATTTTGTTGTTTTTATCCAGGATACGCAGTTCGCAACCTGTAAACCTTGCAATGCCAACCGTTTGATGAATTCTGGTAAGGCGGTGATTTCATTGGTTTTAGAATCAATGTCGTATGGTTCTAGAATCAGTCACGGATGGCTAGAAACCCACGCTTACCAGCAAGCGGCCAGAGCCAAAAGAGCAAGGCAGAGGGCTTGTCTATGGCGTTATCTGGCACTACGTCGAGGGTCTGGCAAGTTGCGAAAGGCTTTTATAATAGCTATTTCACAGAAAAGTGAAGTTGTTACTATCAAGTGTGAGATCCACTACCCTCAGCACAACACCGATGATCTCATCTTGCTCTGCTCCCAGTTTATCTGAGAATATTCGTGTGTTGCTTCCAACAACTTGCAGGAGATAATCCTGCGAAGATCCTTTGAGTTGAATTACATCTTGGCTAGAGTCGAAGTCATTAATAATAGCCAAGTCCCCAAAACCAGGATTGGTAATGTTGTTATCGTCGTAGAAAACATTTTCAGCGTCCCCCAGCACAAATGTATCTGCCCCAGCCCCGCCAGTCAAGTTATCAGTCTCCCCTAATCCAGGTGGAAACGGACTACCAGGAAAAACACCGATGAGGATGTCGTTTCCAGATCCGCCATTGAGTATGTCATTGCCCGGTCCACCTTGCAGGCTATCATTCCCGTCCTCACCATTGAGCATATCATCGCCGAAATTACCGTCGAGCGTGTCATTGCCGGCTCTGGCATTCAGAGTGTTGTTAGCAGTATTAGCAAACAGGAAGTTGTCAAGACTGTTACCTATGCCGTAGATGTTGCTAGTTCCCGTCAGCCTCAGATTCTCTAGATTGACACCCAGCACGTAGGGGATAGAAGACCGGACAATATCTGTACCTGAATTAGCCGCCTCCGTAATCGTGTCAGCAGCACCGTCAACAATGTAAGTGTCGTCGCCTGCTCCCCCATTTAAACTGTCACGACCCAAGCCCCCATCAAGTGTGTCATTGCCTTTATTACCAGATAATTGGTTATTTTGGTTGTCGCCAACAATGATGTCATTTGCATTTGTACCGATAATATTATCAAAGTTGACCGCAGTAAATGACAATGTTCCCAAACCAGGAATGTTATTGGCAGCCAAACTTTGGGTTTGCAGATTAACAGTGATAAATACCCCAGGCGAAGATTGGGATGCATCTATGGTGTTGTTGGCAACATTAGCATTAGCAATAATCTTTTCTATTTTAAAAAGTTGGTCTTGCCCCAATTTCCCAGCTTTTTGAATGGTTCCTACACCTGACAAGGTAATGGCTTGACCTAGTTGACTGTAGTCTGCGGTATCAATGCCATCTCCACCATCAATGCCATCGTTACCCTGACTGCCTTTGAAAGTGTCACTGCCTGCACCACCTTTTAGAATGTCGTTTCCTGTGCCCCCATCAAGTATGTCATTGCCATCTCCACCGCTTAGACTGTCGTTCGCAGTTCCACCTGCGAGGGAATCGTTACCAGCCAAACCATTCAAGGTATCGTTACCGGAAATAGTATTGGCATTACCACCACTAGCCCAACCAACTATCGTGTCATTTCCCAAAGTCCCATTTCTGGTATCAAAACCTGTAGTGCCGAAAATAAATGCCATATTATCTCTGGTGAATTTCTCACTAATACGTAAGTTGAGCCTCGGTCAAAGAACTATTCATCAGTTCAATGTAGATTACTTGCCATTTGCATAATCAAAGGCAAGAAAACATTAATTATTTGGTTAGGAACTTCTAAAGAAAAAAATATCCAACTACTTATTGTAGGCTGACCCGAAAAGCCCGCTTTTGGTTGCGGGTGAGCAAGACGCCTACTCTACAAAATTAGATAATTTATTTCATCAAAATCCCTTAATTAATTACCGAAATGGTAAGTAATTATGTAAAATATTTGAGTTGTTTTTCCGATTGTTTTTGAACGTATCTATAAGTATCATGAAGTACGAAGTTACATCAACTACTTCATCAAATCTTTAATATGCTTTTAATCAAATCTTTAATATGTCAATCAATGCCATTGATAATACATTCAATTATTATCTGTGTAAAGTTTAATTAAGTATTTTGGGAAACTACTGATTGTTTGGTGAACATTGCAAGATTTTTCAGATGAAGACGGTATAGTTGTTAAGTTTCAACATCAGATTTTTTGGTAAAAAATATCTTTTTTTAAAGGAATGCATCGTAAAGTAGATAATTTTAATTGGTCATGTCACCGAGATTAGATCCACGTAAAGACGTAGCAGTGCTACGTCTCTACAAGGGTTCTGGGTAACGCATATTTAATTATGTCTAAAGGATAACTCTCTACTGGGGCGTTGTCTCCGGCGTCGGTGTGGGTGTCGGAGTGGCGGTTTCTGTGGAAGTTGGTATCGGAGTTGGTATCGGAGTTGGTGTGGGAGTTTGCGTAGGAGTGGGCGTTGGTGTTGGCGATGGGGGAGGAGTGGGATTTTCCACTGTCATGGTGAGTTGATAATCTAGTGGTTTCGATGCTCTGGAAACTACGACAAACTCGTAAAATCCTTTTTCTGGTAATTTAGTTGACAAAGTACGCTGGGTAGAATCTTGCAAAAGTTTGATTTTGCCAGAGGGTGAATAGACTGATAACAAAACTTGGGAATTTGCTTGTAGCTTCAATTCCAAAGATTGCTCTTTGGCTAGTTGAGCAATGAACACTTTGCCACCACCCGATTGGAGAGTACCACTGACTATTTTAGCGATCGCACCCGAATCAAAGACAAGTTTCTCGAAAGCTCTACCGTCGAGGATAGCACTGAGTCGATCGCTAACAAAACCATACCAAACTTGTCCGATGGTTCCAGACCGAAAATCTTTATCACGCTGCTCAGGAAATACACTTAAGAAAGCAGCGTCTCCCAAATCAGACAAAGAACGACTACCAACGTTGATTTTGTTGACTTCTAGTTTCCAGCGATCGCGTTCAGCAGTTGTATAAGTTCCCAGATTTTGACGTGCTTTATTACTCAGTGGCGCTAACTTTTCTAACAATTCTGAGGCTGTTTTATCCCATTCTGCCCGCAAACTCTCATCTTCGATACCATTGCTGAGAGTGCGTGCCCGTAAACTGGGATTTCTGTCCCAAAAAACTTGATTCACCAAGTTTATGTAAAACCTCTCATTAATACCCAATTGTTGACGGCGATCGCTTAATATTTCTTTACGCTGCCGTTCGGCTGGTGAATATTGCGCTAAGGGATCGCTTGGTTGTTCAGTGGTTGGACTTGGGCTAGCTGTAGGAGTAGGTTTGACTTCCCCGACATCGCGCCTACTATTCATTCCCCACCAAATTAATCCAACACTACCAGCTACCGCCGCCGCCACTAGGAAGGTTTTTATTGGTGTCCACCAGGAGGGAGAGGGGGAAGATGAGTGGGATGGCGGAGGTGGAGAGATGGCGAAGGTGGCAGATGTGGGATCTGGTGGAGTGGGGTATTGAGTTGGGGGATAGTTAACTGAGGGCGAGTTGATGGCTTGGAGTACTTGACGGGCTGATTGATAGCGATCGCTTGGTCTAGCAAATAACATTTTATCTAATACCTGTGCCAAAGTTTGACTCAGGCTAACTTCCCTTCGCCACTGCCAGCTGAGAGTGTAGGTATCAATTAATTCTTGGGGTTGTTTTCCTGTCAGTAAAACCAGCATTGTTGCGGCCATTGCATACAAGTCGCTGTGGGGAGAGACTAACCCAGTTTGCATCTGTTCTGGGGGAGCAAATCCAACTTTACCCAATAGGGTTGGTGATGGAGAAGATGCAACTATACCGGGTTGATAATATTGGGAAGCTACGGTTGCTACTACTTGTTTGACACCGCCAAAATCAATTAACATCGGCAGTTGATCAACAGTGCGAAGCATTAAGTTATCTGGAGAAATATCTCGATGAATTACTCCTAGTGAGTGGATGTATTCCAATACTGGCAAAATTTGTTGTAACAATTGGCGTATTTCTACTTCTGTAAAGCGCAAACCCTGTTTTATCCGGGCATTTAATAAAAAATTGTAAGTTTCCCCCTCGACATAATCTTGCACCAAAAACAGATATTCTTTGCCCCCTAAGTTCATCCGAAGCAGTTCCCGAAAGCGAGGAATTTGGGGATGTTGCAGTTTATAAAGAACACTCGCTTCTCTCTCAAACAGTTCTTCAGCTTTTTGGATCACGTAAGCAGTTTGAACTTGGGGGGAAAATTCTTTTAAAACACAAAGTTCGCGGAAACGGTTGATATCTTCAGCTAAATAAGTGCGTCCAAAGCCACCTTGACCAATTTGACGCAAAATCACATAGCGATCACCTAAAGTTAGTCCCGGTTGGATACTATAACTCATGGGCGTATCCAACAACTTTTCACCACACTGGAGACAAAAGCGGCTACCTGGTGAATTTTCATGTCCTTGAGAACAATAGATTTTAGTCATTAGTCACTTGTACTGAGCGTTCGCGTAACGTCTCGTAGAGAAGCCGAAGTATTAGTCATAAGTCATTAGTTATTAGTGACTCTTCCCCAGTCCCCTTACTTGCCAGATTCTACTTTACTGACTTGATCAGCTGCGATCGCATACCAAATTTGACCAAAAGTCTGTTGATTAAGTTTCCCACGCTGCTGATCAGGAAACAATCGATCAAATTTTTCATTTGTATCTTTGTTCAGTTGATCAATTGTATAGTTTCCAAACTGCCCCGATCGCGCTTGTCGTCTCCATGTTTCGTAATTTTGTGCAGTATATTTACCCAATTTCCGACGAGCGGCTGGACTGAGGTTAGCCTGTTCTAGTTTATTCAATAAATCGTTAGCGATACCAGACCATTCATCTCGTAAACCAGTGTCTTCAGGTTCAGATGTCAGGCTACGTCCCTTTAATTCTGGTTTTTTTGTATAAAATAAATTATCTACAAAGGGAATAAAAAATCCTTCAGTAATTTCTAGCTGTTGACGACGACTGATAATTTCCTGGAGTTCGCCATTTTTTCCTTTGTCGCTGACTGGTTTACCAAGCGGATTTGGAAACTGGGGAATTTGCGGTAATGAAATTGATGGGATGGTGATTGAAGTTACACTCCGAATAACTGCATTTCCCATAGCCAAAGTTAATCCAACTAAAGCTGTTCCCCCTAAACTCATCACAAAAGGGCGAATCCAAACAGGCCAAGATATCGGTTTAGCGATCGCTTGCGTTTGGCTCTGGAATCTACTCAGAATAGCACTAGCGCGTTGTCTTCCTGGAGCAACTACCATCGTCTTGATCTTGGTGGTAATATAATTACCTGTGGATTTACTCGCAGTTGGCGATGGTAAATCTTTGAGGATTTGCTCGGCTCGTTGGTAGCGATCGCTCGGTTTATAAGCCAGCATCTTTTTTAACACTGCTTCCAGTTGGGGACTAACTTGAATTTCCTTTCCCCATCCCCAAATTCCCTGATAGCTGTCGTATAATTTTTGCGGTTCTTTACCCGTGAGCAACACCAGTGATGTCACCGCCAAAGAATAGAAATCACTATTTAAAAATACTTTACCCTGCCGTAGCTGTTCCTCTGGAGCGTAGCCTTTTTTACCCAGCAAAGTGTTATTTCCAACCAACTTAGTCCGCCAAAAACCTTGAGAAGCTGGCAATTGCTTGACACCACCAAAATCAATCAGCACTGGCAGATGATCAGAACGCCGCCAAATCAAATTATCAGGAGTGATATCACGGTGAACTACATCTAGTGAGTGGATGTAGGATAGCACGGGTAAAATTTGTTGCAGGAGAGTGATTACTTCCTCTTCACTAAAGGTTTTTCCTTGACTCTCGCGCTGTTCTAATAATTGGTAATAATTGTCACCATCCACATAATCTTGCACTAGAAAGAAAAAATCTTTAGTGCCTATCTTCACTTGTAGCGATGCGTGAAAACGCGGAATTTGCGGATGTTGGAGTTTTTTGAGAACATTTGCTTCTCGTTCAAATAACTCTTTAGCTTTTTGTAAATCTTGCTGTTCTTGTACTTGGGGTGCAAATTCCTTCAGCACACACGTTTGATGTGATTTATTTATATCCTCCGCCAAATAGGTGCGTCCAAAGCCGCCCTGCCCTAGATGACGGGTAATTTGATAGCGATTATCCACAATTTCCCCCACAGCAAGAGGTAATGGCTCACCGCAATGGGTACAAAAGCGGCTACTACCATTATTTGTATGTTGTTTACTGCAATAGAGCTGCATGGTGCCCAAGGATAAATTAAGGTTTTATTGAGTGACTACAACGCGCATACCCTCATTTTCGGATATCCTACGAATTACGAATTACTTTAACGGTGTTGGTTCTATTTTAGGATAAACAACAAGCATCATGAACTGCGAATCACAACAGCAGCGAGCAATTAAAGCATTTGAAGACTTTTTATCAACCCCTCTAGAAACGATATTGCAACGGCATCTTAACACTCAAACTTCGGCAGCTTTAACTTTATTTCACGATGTTGCGGCTAATGTACCTGCCTATAAGGCTTTTTTAGCAGAAAGGGAAATTAATCCCGCGACTATTCAAAGCTTAGAAGAGTTTCAGAAGTTACCAGCGATCGCTAAACAAAATTATATACTGCGTTATCCTTTAGCTGACTTGTGCCGCAATGGCCAATTAGAAGCGTGCGATATGATAGCTGCTTCATCAGGTTCCAGTGGAAAACCGACATTTTGGCCTCGTTTTTTCACAGATGAACTCCAAATCGCCATACGCTTTGAACAGATTTTTCATGATAGTTTTCATACAGATACCAGACGTACCCTAGCAGTGATTTGTTTCACTTTAGGCACTTGGGTAGGTGGAATATTTACTACTAATTGCTGTCGTTATCTTGCTAGCAAAGGTTATCCCATCACTGTAATTACTCCTGGTAATAACAAAGAAGAAATTTTGCGAATTGTCGAGGAACTTGGTTCAGAATTTGAGCAAGTGGTGTTATTGGGATACCCGCCATTTTTAAAAGATGTGATTGATACTGGTATCGCTCATGGTGTGGAGTGGCAGCAATATCAGATTAAATTAGTGATGGCGGGAGAAGTATTTAGTGAAGAATGGCGGAGTTTAGTTGGCGAAAGAGTTGGTTCACAAAATCCCTGTTATGATTTTGCATCCCTTTACGGCACTGCGGATGCGGGAGTTTTGGGTAATGAAACACCGTTAAGTATCTGCATTCGCCGTTTTCTGGCAGAAAATCCCGATGCAGCTAGAGCTTTATTTGGGGAATCGCGTTTACCCACGCTAGTACAATATGATCCTTGCAGTCGCTTTTTTGAAGTTGAAGATGGCGGATTGCTGTTTTCGGGAGATAACGGTATTCCCTTAGTGCGTTATGACATCTTGGATACTGGCGGGATAATTAGTTATGATGCGATGTTGCAATTTTTAGCAGAATGGGGATTTAATCCGCTCGAAAATCTCCGTTCTGACACTCAACAATCACCTAGAGGTATTCATCAGCTACCTTTTGTTTATGTTTTCGGGCGTTCTAATTTTACAGTTTCCTACTTTGGCGCGAATATCTATCCCGAAAATGTGACGGTGGGATTAGAACAACTAGGAATTCAAGAATGGGTGACGGGTAAATTTGTGTTGCAGGTACAGGAAGATGCAGATAAGAATCGATTTTTATCTGTGGTTGTGGAGTTAGGAGCAGGGGTAGAGGGTAGTGAAGATCGAAGACTTGCGATCGCATCTTCTATTCTTTCACAACTGCTACGCCTAAATAGCGAGTTTGCTAATTATGTTCCCGTAGAATATCAAACACCACAAGTTACATTAGCTCCAATGGGGGATTTTGAATATTTCCCCATTGGGGTGAAACATCGTTATACGCGTCAATAGGGGTGATGGGGTGGTGTTCGCGATGGGCTATGCCCCGCCGTAGGCATCGCGCTGCCAATTTATTGGGTTATTGATAATATATTGTCTAATTTTGTCGAGGGCGAATTCATTACGAATTATATTGTCATGAAACCTTCCTTGCCATCCAAAACCTTCATATATTTGATTAATTTCAAATGTACATCGTCCTTTGTACCACCTAATAATTTTAGAAAGGGAATTTTTAGACAACACAACATCGGGTTAAACAACCCAGTAACCCCACCCCGTTGACCATCCCCCCTTGTAGAGACGCGATTCATCGCGTCTTCTTCCTGTGTTCGGGCATTCACCGCGTCTCCTTCTTGTGTTTGATTAATAACCAAAATTCCATGAATATGATTAGGCATGACGCGAAACGAATCTATCTGGCAATTAGAAAAATGATTAGGAATCTCATCCCACAATTTATGAGCAATTTCTCCAATTGGCGATCGCTGCATTTCACCCTGCACAACCTCACCAAAAAAGCATTTTTTACCGTCGGTGCAAATAGTAACGAAATATCCGGCATTGCTAGCATAACTCCATGCTGGCAAACGTGTTGAATCAATTCGATATTTACCTTTGTATTTAGGTTTGTTGTTTTTTGGTTGAGGCTCATCATTATTCATGATTACATCTTTGATTGATACAAAAATTTATGCAATTATTGCTTTGCATTGATGTAATTGCCAACCCAAAAAACTCGGAATTATTTGCGCTATGTAAATGATGGGAAGGAAGAAGACGCGATTCATCGCGTCTCTACAAGGGTTGCACCGATATTTTTGTTTTCTATTTTCGATTTTTCACTTTCTCTTGTTGATGCAAACTTGATAAAAATCTGGGTAGGCCATACTTTGGGCGCACTTCCAGATAACTTCGTAGCAATTATCAAATAGCTCAAAGTCTTTTTTGTAAGTTTCAGGTGATAAGTAATCCTTCAACACGGTGACAACACTCGGCATCTGTTCCTCTAACATAATTTCCCCTAAGCTATATACCGCTTGCCTTCGGATTAAATCATCCAGTTGTGGATTACCGATTAACTCCACCAAAGCATCAATCGCTTTTTGGTTGCCTGGGTCAATTTTTCCTAAGCTATATGCTGCTAGTTTTCGGATATCATCATCCAGTTCTGGTTTGCCGATTAACTCCACCAAAGCATCAATCGCTTTTTGATTGCCAGAGCCAATTTGCCCTAAGCTTTTTGCCGCTTGCCATCGGGTAGAATTATTCAGTTGTGGTTTGCCGAGTAACTCCACCAAAGCATCAATTGCTTTTTGGTTGCTAGGGTCAATTTGCCCTAAGCTTTCTGCCGTTAACCATCGGATATCATCATCAAGTTGTAGTTTGCTGATTAACTGCATCAAAGCATCAATCACTTTTTGGTTGCGAGGGTCAATTTGCCTTAAGCTTTCTGCCGCTTGCCATCG
>NZ_JBALCE010000129.1:0-14187 GCF_036919815.1 Nostoc sp. | reverse complement strand
ATATTGTAGTTCAAAATTGTAACTCATTGAAGTTTCGGTAATTGCTTTAATTTTTTCAAAAGCTTCGATTTCTTCAGCAGTTGTTACTACTTTTGATTCTTGAGATTCTTGTTGTTTTTCCTCTTCTTCAATCTCTTGTTCTACTTCCAGTTCAACAGGCTGAGTTATTTCTTGGCTAAGTGAGCGAGTCATTAACTCTACTAAACTTCCCTGAATCGACTTTTTAACAATTGGTTTAAATTTATCAATAATTTTACCAGTAATTCGACCTTTAATTTCATAACTAGGGGCAACTGTACCGAGTTCAGCCACTAAGAAGCGAACAAATTCTTCAGAAGGAGAACGTAAAAGATTTCCTAGAAGCTGAGTCATGCCTTTTACATAAACCATTTCCTCCGCATGGTTGGTAATAGCTGTAACCTCAAAATTATCACGGTGAAAAAATTTGAGGTTATCAATATCTTTAGTATCATATTCCAGGATATTAAAAGTAAAAAATGGCTCCTTGTCCATGACATTTTTATCACGCAAGTCTGTAAAGAAACGGTACTCAACCCCATTAGTGACAATAGCTACTTTTGTTGTCAAAAGTCCATTAAAATAGCGGCTCAGTTGCCCATCATGTGCTTCAGCTTTTTGACCACGGGCTTTTGCCTCTACGAGCATAACTTTAGTACCGTTAATAGCTAAAGCGTAATCTACCTTTTCAAACTGCCCTGCTTTTTTAGTAGCAAAGTCTGCTACATATTCCGGCATTACTTCACTAGGATCATAGACATCGTAGCCAAGAACGCTTAAAAAAGGAACAATCAGTGCCATCTTAGTAGCTTCTTCCCCAACAACTTGGTCAAATCGCTTACGGACTTGTTCAGACAGCTTGATAATATCTTCAGTAAATCCCATCTTGCTTACTCCTGGTAGATTAGTGATTTTTGATAACACACTTCTTATAAAATAGGAGTGATTACAGGGTGATATAGTAGATTGAATTTGAAAGTTTTAGCGCGATCGCCTTTCTGATCACTCTTATAAAAGTATTCCCAAATAAGTACCAGGCTGTAACACTCATGACCGATTAATATTTTTTACTTTAAAAAAGTTCCGTATTGATCAGCTTGAAACAATTCCGGCAATTCTCCAATGGTTTTTGTTACATAGCGATCGTTGTCATGAATGCGCGATCTACCGAAATGAGAAAGCAATATGCCTTTTTGCTTGCTAAATCTACTGAAATGAGAAAGCAATCAAGCATAATCCCTTTTTGCTTATTGAAATCGAGTTAATCAGGTATTAAAAACTTGACAAGCTAAGAAAGACTAAAAGTTGTTCAATGCTGCAATATTCCCAAAACTTTATTTGTGGGTTGAAAAGGCAAATCATAATGATTTATTCTGGGTAGCTAAAGAAAAGTATCAGAAAACTTTGCCAGACTTTACTAACCTTATAAAGGCAAGTCAGCAATTAAGTAAGTGGCAAGAAAATTTCAATGTATGTAAACAAATATAAATTAATATCGGGTGTATTACACGAGAGTACAGCACTTTGAACTATGGATGGTGCGTTATGCTTTCAGCTAACACACCCTACAATTTAAATTTTTTAACATAGTTATAAATATTCCCACTTACCTACTTACTCTTAAATTTATAATTGCTGACTGGGAACGAGGAACTGCAAAATTATCTCAGCTGATTATTGCAGACGCACAGATATACTACCTGCATGGGCAGGTAAACCTTCTGCTTCTGCTAACGTTATAGCTGCTTTGCCTATTGTCTGTAATGCTTGTTGATTAGATTCCAAATAAGTAATCCGTTTGAGAAAGTCGTAGACACTCAAGCCAGAGGCAAATCGGGCAGAACGTGCAGTAGGCAGTACATGGTTGGGGCCTCCTACGTAATCGCCAACTGCTTCTGGGGTATAACGTCCGAGAAACACGCTACCAGCACACTTAATTTGATTGGCAAACAATTGGGGGTTGTCTACGCACAATTCCACATGTTCTGGAGCTAGTTGATTTAGCAGTGGTATACTTTCTGTCAAATCGCTGACAATAATCACGGCTGCATAATTTTGCCAACTGGCATTGGCGACTTCTTTGGTAGGCAGGTTAGCGAGAATTTGCTCAACCGCCGCTATCACTTGATGAGCAAAAATTTCCGAATCAGTAATCAAAATTGACTGGGCGCTAGGATCGTGTTCTGCTTGCGATAACAAATCCCAGGCAATCCAGTCGGGGTTATTATGTTCGTCAGCTACGACCAGAATTTCTGAAGGACCGGCGATGCTGTCAATGCCAACAGTGCCAAATACTTGACGTTTAGCTTCAGCAACATAAGCATTACCAGGACCAACAATTTTATCTACAGGGGCAATACTTTCTGTACCATAAGCTAATGCTGCGATCGCTTGCGCCCCACCAATGCCGTAAATTTCCGTGACACCAGCAATTTGGGCAGCTGCGAATACGGCGGAATTAATCTCACCGCCAGGCATCGGTACTGTCATAACGATTCGTTCCACGCCGACAATTTTGGCGGGTAGGGCGTTCATCAGTAAAGAACTAGGATAGCTGGCACGTCCTCCAGGTACATAAATTCCCACTTGAGAAAGCGATATCCAATTTAATCCCAGTTTTACCCCGGCTGCATCGGTGTAGCCAATATCTTGCGGTACTTGTTTTTGATGGAAAGCCACAATCCTCTCAGCAGCAAATTCCAGCGCCGCCTTGACATTAGCAGGACATTGTGAAGCATGTTCGGCAATAAAGGTTTCGCTCAGATGCAAAGACTGGGGATTGTGGCGATCAAAGCGGCTAGTATAGTCCTTGACTGCGGCATCACCACGCACTTTCACATCAGCTAGAATTTCGCGTACTATCCCACTAACATCAACTGTAACTTCCCGGCGATCGTTAACAAGGGTTTTGAATCTACTAGAAAAATCTTTGTCGGTAGTTTGAAGCAGCTGCATAAACAGTATCTTGCAAGCAGTGAATTCTCTAAATTATAGGACTTACGCACGAGTTCCGGAATAACGTAGACGCTTCTCTACGAGACGCTACGCGAACGGCTTGCCGCAGGCTACCGCAGAGGCGCAGAGAAGCCAGTGCGTTGCGGGGGTGGAGGAGTTTATAGCAACTGGCGCGACGCCGAGAAATCAGAGTTTGAGAGATATTTTGCGTAAGTCCATTTGGGTATTGCTGTGTGTCGGCTCGACTCGCTGCGATCGCACCAGTATCTATGCAGATAAAATTATTAAACTCGGTTATTTTATTAAGTTTATGTAGGTGGACTTGGGATATCTCAGTGAAAGCAAATATACCAGATAATAAACAAGATTCTTGCTCCCTCTCCTTACCAAGGAGAGGGTTGGGGTGAGGTTTTACAAGGCTTTTTACACTCATTGAGATGCTCCCGGTAGATTTTGTTTATGTAGTAGCAAATTCTACTCACCCAATTGCGCCCACATTTCTCACGAATGATTTAGGATTGCTATAGAATACCCAACTAAATTATGACGATTGACGGTTTTATTCTTGATCAAACTTTACCATAGAAATAAAAATTAATGGAAAAACAGCAACTTATAAAAGTGCTAATTGGTGATTTTACTTGGCAACGACTGGTTAAATATTTAATATTTATCTATATATTTTTTAGTGGATATGTCTATTTTCGAGCAGATAGCATGATTTTTATGCCTCAACCTTCTAGCTATGAAGATAATCCCAGAATTATTAAGTTAAAAAGTGGAGAAAATACGAATATCTCAGCTACATACTTATTGAACAATCAAGCTAAATATACTATTCTTTATTCTCATGGTAATTCCGAAGATTTAGGCGAGATCAAACAGATACTAGAAAAATTACACGCCTGGGGTTTTAGTGTCTTTGCTTATGATTATCGCGGTTATGGTACGAGTCAAGGAAACCCGACAGAAAAGGGAGCGTATGAAGATATCAATAGCGCTTACAATTATTTGACCCAAAATTTAAAAATACCAGCTGAAAGAATTATACTTTTGGGGCGTTCGGTTGGCGGTGGTTCTGCGGTAAATTTAGCAATAATTAAACTAGTGGCTGGTTTAATTATTGAAAGTTCGTTTATTTCCGCTTTTCAAGTCATAGTACCTTTTCGGATTTTACCTTTTGATAAATTTCCCAATCTGGATAATATCAAAAAAGTAAAATGTCCGATATTGGTGATTCATGGAAAAGCAGATGATATCATTCCTTTTGCTCATGGACAAAAGTTGTTTAATGCTGCAATATCCCCAAAACTTTATTTGTGGGTTGAAAAGGCAAATCATAATGATTTATTCTGGGTAGCTGAAAAAAAGTATCAGAAAACTTTGCAAGAGTTTACTAACCTTGTAAAGGCAAATCAGCAAGATTAATTATCCTTTGATAGTAAATAGACCATGCTGTAGGGGCACAGCAATGCTATTTACCTACGAAAGATGTGGTTTTTAAACTTCCCCATATTTGGTATTTCTTGTCAATACGTAAGTCTTATTTTACTTAGTTTGAAAGATATTTTGTACCATTTTTTTATCTGCATTCGCCGCCGCCCCATCCAACTCTGCAATCTCACTGGCGTCTAATTGCCAACCCAACGCACCAATATTCTCCCTCGCCTGTTCGACGCTCTTTGCTCCAGGGATAGGAATGGTTCCTTTACAGATGCACCAATTAATTGCTACCTGTGACATGGTTTTGTTTCTAGACTGTGCCACCTCTTGCAAACATCCCAAAAGCGATCGCATTCCTGGTAATATCTGCCTAAACAGTAGACCTCGGATTCCTTTAGGCAAAAGACCTTGTTCAGAGTATTTTCCTGTCAGTAATCCCAAAGCCAGAGGACTGTAGGCAATCAATTTAATTCCCAAATCATCACAAAGGTCTTTGAGCTTTAGTTGGGTGACAGGATATGTAGACAACAAAGAGTATTGAACTTGCAGAGTTGTAATCGGAACGCCTCGTGCAGCAAACTTTTTCTGCACTTGCTTAAGCCGTTTCGGGCCATAATTGGATAGTCCTACTCCCTTCACCAGTCCTTGCTCATACACATCGCCAAGACCATCTAACAGCCCTCCCTCTTGCCAAGGGGCATAATTCGCTGTAGACCAGTGCATTTGCACCAAATCTACGTTTTTTCCCAAGCGTTGAGCAGATGACTTGCAAGCCTTTACCATTGATTGACGTGTCCATCTCCAAGGGTAAGCAGCAAGCTTAGTAGCAATACAAATATTTTCTTTGCCTGAACCGAGATATTCTCGATTGAATCGTCCCAAAAGTAACTCACTCCGACCATTCAATCTCCCAGTTCCGTAAGAATCACCTGTATCAAATAAAGTCACGCCGTTGCTTACACAAAGGTTAAAGACGGCTTGCAACTGCTCATCCATGCTTTGGTCATATCCCCAAAGCAATTTGTTGCCCCAAGCCCAAGTCCCGCAACCCATGCTTGGGACGGAGAGTTTTTGGAGAGTCTGCATCTTTGCTGTTTGTAGATTGCATTAGTGAACTACTCAGACTTGCCTAAGGCTGAAGTCTAAGCTTCCCAATTCATCGGGAATAGCCTCCAGAACTCCGTAGTTTTTTTGGTCTTATATTCCCTCCAAGGGCAGGAGTCCTGGTTCCCAAGACCCAAATCTTTTACCCTGAGCGAAATCGTTGGCGTTCGCGTTAGCGTCTCTGAAAGAGAAGCCTCTCGTTCGCGTAGCCTCTGCCTTTGGGAGAAGAGAAGGGTTTTCTTGCGACATATACCTAAAAGCTCGTGGTTTTCGCTTGTGGCATTGATGGTCAAGACACTAAATATCTTACCAGAAAATCCTCTCCTAACGGGGGACGCCAAGGGCGATGGGGATTCGTCATACATCTGGAATCCTCACTTTGTGACACTTTGCGAACATTAAAAATTTACAAAGATTTGCGAACATTCTCCAAAGTAGGCTCGCTACTTTCTTATTGGGCAAACTTACCCAAGCATATATATTTTTTATCAGTTGTTAAAAACAGCGATTAGCAGCAAGCATTAGAATATTGTCGGATTTGCAAGAAGCCAAGCTTTCTCAGTCCATGCGTTATTAAATAACCCAACCTCTGGCGCTTTTAATTCAAATGAATGAGGTGGTGATTGTAGCAATAAGGGCGAACCTTTATCATGAGCCTCAACTAAGTTAACTATCCAGGGAAGAAAGTCTAAGATTTCTTTTGGTAGTACAGTTAACTCAAAATCCCACAGCAAATTAAGACCTCGGCATACTTGTCCTTTTCTTAATATTGTGACTCTACCAGCACTTTTGTTAATAGCCAGTCGAAGAATCAACGGGCGCAATGGCACAAATTCATCAGGCGCCGTATAAGCGTATACATTTACATAGTTTAGTCTTTGCCTACGATCCATCCAAGATGCGATCGGTGAATTACTACTATAAGATGTACCAGTTATAATCACTGGCATATTCATAGCGGCAGCAAAGTTAGAGTAAAACTGATGTCTTAGTTCGCTAACAATATGTTTAACTTCTGGGTTCATGGTTGTTACACCTATTACAAAAACGATACCTACGGTAAGCTACGCTAACGCATGGCTTCATCAGAGACAGTTATAATCTAATTGCGGAAACTTATCTGACATTGCTTTGCGTTTGCACTTTTGCCGGGGCGTTTCAAAGTGACGCTGCTTTGTGATATGTAAAAAATCCCCGCTTTGGATACTTCTGGCTTAAATCGAGGTAAGGCTGATTCAATCCCTTGACTTTCGCCTATGATTATTTGGGTCATATGATATTTTTATCCAAAGCACAAAAAAAGGCAGACGCCTTGTCTGCCCTCAAGACTTAGAGTTAAATTCTTGGTTTTAGACCTTAATAGCGGTCAGAGGAGCCACCACCACTATAGTTTCCTCGTCTACCACCAGAGGAACCCCCGTCTATTTTCGGCTTCGCTTTATTAACTTTTAAGCTCCGCCCCATCCACTCAGCATTATTAAGGGCTTCAATCGCCGCTTCTTCTTGTGCGTCTGATTCCATTTCTACAAAACCAAAACCTCTCACCCGACCTGTTTCTCGGTCGATAGGCAATTGAACGTTTTTTACAGTTCCGTATTCTGCAAAGACCTGCCGCAGGTCATCTTCTTTAACCTCATAAGATAGATTACCGACGTAAATTGACATAAAAGGTCTCCAGAATCAGAGGGTGTAGAGATTTACATCCGGAGAGGTCTGTAATACAAGTATATATAAAAACAAACTACACAGCCGAATTCAATCTTTCATACCTACTTTAACATAAATTGAGAGGTTATATTCATAAGCAACAGTATACTTATATGTTGACCTAAATACTCAGACAGTTGGCAAAACTGGTTTAAAATCAACCTACGAGCGATCGCCTGAAATTTGAAGTCACCAAAAAATTCAATCACTGAATATTTTCTCCTCAGATAGTATTAGTAATTTTTAAATTTTATTCACTCAAAATTTTGAGAGAGGGCAATTAAATGAAACCAGTGCGATCGCTTGTAACGTAAAATTAATTTCCATACGGCATTTGCTAACACCTTGACGCCCATGTATTGCGACTACCTGATCCAAATCCTGACTGCCCGTGTATATGATGTTGCCCAGGAAACACCACTGGATTATGCCCAAAATTTGTCTGCACGGCTGAATAATCAACTCCTGCTGAAACGTGAGGATATGCAGTCAGTATTTTCCTTTAAACTGCGGGGTGCTTATAACAAAATGGTGCAATTGCCACCAGAGATATTGGCAAAGGGTGTCATCGCCGCGTCTGCGGGGAACCATGCTCAGGGAGTCGCCCTTGCAGCCCAACGTTTGGGAACTAAAGCGATTATCGTCATGCCAATAACCACACCCCAAGTCAAGGTAGACGCGGTGAGAATGAGGGGCGGAGCAGTCGTTTTACATGGAAACACCTACGACGATGCTTATAGCTATGCCCGTGAATTAGAAGTGGAAAAAGGATTGACCTTTATTCATCCCTTTGATGATCCCCATGTGATTGCTGGACAGGGAACAATCGGGATGGAAATTTTACGACAATATCAGCAACCCATCCATGCAATTTTTGTGGCAATTGGAGGAGGCGGATTAATTTCTGGGATTGGGGCTTATGTGAAACGGTTGCGTCCCGAAATCAAGATTATTGGCGTTGAACCAGTAGATGCTGATGCGATGTCTCAATCGCTGAAAGCCGGACATCGGGTGCGCTTGTCCCAAGTAGGGTTATTTGCTGATGGTGTAGCGGTGCGGGAAGTAGGTGAAGAAACCTTCCGTTTATGTCAGCAGTATGTAGATGAAATTATTCTGGTGGATACAGACGCTACTTGTGCGGCGATTAAAGACGTGTTTGAGGATACACGATCTATTTTAGAACCAGCCGGTGCATTAGCGATCGCAGCGGCCAAAACCTACGTAGAACGAGAACAAATCGAGGGACAAACCTTAATTGCGATCGCCTGCGGTGCAAACATGAATTTTGATCGCCTCCGCTTTGTGGCAGAACGGGCAGAATTCGGCGAACGCCGCGAAGCGATCTTTGCAGTCACAATTCCTGAAGAACGGGGAAGTATTCGCCAATTTTGTGAATGTATTGGCAACCGTAATCTTACCGAGTTTAATTATCGCATTGCGGATGAAAAAACAGCCCATATTTTTGTCGGTGTACAAATTCAAAACCGTGCCGATGCTGCAAAGATGGTAGAAACCTTTGAAGCTCAAGGATTTGAAACTCTTGATTTAACGGACGACGAACTAACTAAATTACATCTGCGGCACATGGTAGGTGGACACTCTCCCCTTGCTCACAATGAATTGCTTTACCGTTTTGAGTTTCCCGAACGTCCCGGCGCATTGATGAAGTTTGTTACTTCCATGAATCCCGCCTGGAATATTAGTCTTTTTCATTACCGCAACAACGGCGCAGACTATGGGCGAATCGTTGTCGGTATCCAGGTTCCTCCCCACGAGATGGAAGAGTGGCAAGCTTTTCTCGATCACTTGGGCTATCGCTATTGGGATGAAAACAAGAATCCGGCATATAAGCTGTTTTTGGGATAGGCGAGGATTGAGCAAGAGGCAGGGGGAGAATAGCCCAATGCCCAATGCCCAATGCCAATTTAGCCCTTCAATATCAGATTGGAGTCCCAAGTATAGAAGCCAATTTGGTTAGGAACCCTAGAGAATCTGCCTGTTCGATAGCCTCTAGATAATTCATTCAGCACCTTATTTTTGATCTCTCTAATTTGCTGAGAATTTATTTCTCCATAAATTCCGGCGATGACTTCAGCAACGCTGAAAACTTTACCTGAATTTTCTTCTAACAGAGAGGTGAGGGCATCAATTAAGAATAGACCCTCAAAGGCTTTGAGCATTGGTACTGTTTTTGTTGCAGGTATGAAAGCTTTCTTGTTTTTGTTTTTGATGCTTTTAGAAGCATTATTGCCATTACTTGGGGCTACTAAACTTAAATCCAGAGTATAACAACCTGGCTCATCGGGAATAGTTACCCAGTAATTCCTTTCTCTGCCTTGGGTGAGGGAAGATTGAACCCTAGCTTTAACTACTTTGAATAGATTGGAATCTAACTCTCCATAAAGCGATCGCACGATAAAATCGATATGACAGACAGTGCCTATTTGCTCAAGCAATAGCTGTTTTATGGCTTCCATTCGTGAGAGAGCGTGCTGATATTGAGGTAGCATGGGAATTTCCGCCACCCTCGTTGAACTATCGTTGTTCTGTGTGGGTGTCTCTATATCTGGCGATCTAGTTAGAGATTGACTCTCTTTTGTATCAACAGCAGAAAAGGAATTATCTATGCCAACCAAGTCTTTGTCTTTTCGTTCTGACTTTACAGACTCCACCAAGTTGATTTCCTTGATGTCATCAAGGGGTGATAAAAACCGCAGAGAGCCTACTTGGGAAAGATTTGAGGTTTCATCAGCCGCCGTCAGTTTTGATATCTGCTTGTTGGCATCAGCAAAAGACCAGTTAGACAATAACGCTTCTACATGATCGAGCTGAATTCGCGCCTGCACAAAGAGACGTTCATACTCTTCTGTAAGGCGAACATAATAGTCTCGTAATTCCAACAGTGGTGAGAGAAAGCTGCCCGCAGGTGGTTCTAATTGTCCATTTTGAGTCATAAGGCTTCAATTAATTTAAATCGATGTCACTTTTATAAGACATTGCTCTGGGTTTGGCTTTGTGAGGTGTTGGCTGAGATTTCTTCGGCGGTTGGGGAGGGCGACATCTCTCACAATATAAAGGTCGAGGTCCGAAAGTCTCGCGTTTAGTCGCTTCGTTACACTCTTTACAAACAAAGTTGAAAACACGAGTATGAATCTGTCTTTGGTGCGCCCTGACAGTATATTCCCTAACATCAATGAATTTACTTGCCATAATCAGGAATTGTGAATTGCCGTCGGATGAACGTCTTATCAATATAGCTATTCAAGCAAATCAAACTGCATCAGTGTGTGTTTATGTAGAAGTTTTATTCAAATCAGTGAATTTGACGCCTAGCATAAAGTCCAGATGAGCAACTTGATAGTTAGCCATTGACTATTCTTTCAGCATACATATAATTCATGATGAGCAAACACTACTACCATTCCTTAGGCGCAGGCGATTTTCATCCCCCTGATCAGGAAAATTGGGGATGGCGAAGTAGGGGATTATTCATTTCTACTTCTATTGATTGGCAAATCGAGCGATCGCCACTGTGTTTAATTGCCCATGATCAAATTACCGCACTCCCAACCCCTCATGGTAGAGGGGTGATGCTTAACCAAGTCATTCCTATCTAAAAAATAACTGCCTCCTAAAAACAGGAGGCGGTGATCATCGCTAATCAAAGTGCCTTAAGCGCTCAAGCGCTGACTACGAACCGATCAATTTCAACTTGACAAACTACTACGGCTGACTGGGAATAGCAGGTTGCGATTCAGGTTGTGGGCGTAAACGGCGCAAAGACTCCCGCAACTTGTTTTGGCTAGTGTTATCTTTTCGCCGCCGCCGATTTGTGGTTGCTTGTGGTTTTTGTGATGAATCAGTAGCCGTTCCTTCAGGCTGGATGCGGCGTAAGGACTCTGTTGTACTTTCTTGAGTGGGAGTTGTCCTAGCTCGAGATGATGAGCTTGTAGCAGTACTTTCCCCTCTTTGAGGTTCCAAGCGCCGACTAAATCCAGATATTGCTGGTCTTCTGGTTGTAGCTTCATTAGATGAGGGTGTCAACTCTCGTCGCCGACGTTTTGGATCTGACTCTGTGGAGTTGGCAGCCGTTGTCTGCTGGGTTCTCTCTTCTGCTTCTCTTTGTGTTTTCCGTTCTTGAACTTGGCGCGATCGCCGTGAACCTTTTATGGCAAATTCAGTGGCGATCGATACCCCTTGTCTACCACCTTCTACGGGTTTTAATTTCCACTCACGCGCTTGTCTAGCGGTTTCTTCATCTAATTCACGGTTTCCACTGGAGCGAGCAATCCGCACATTCGTAACATTACCTTGTGCATCAGTATCTACAGCTACTTCTACTCTGCCTTCAACTCCTCGCCGTCTTGCTGCATCAGGATACTTGGCATTACATTCGCGGCAGGCTGCACGACCATTACCATTACCTGAACTATTAATTTTTGGAGGTGTTGGCACTGTTGGCGCTGTTGCTACTGTCGGACGGTTTCCGACTCCATTGCCAATACCACTGCCAGAGCCAGAACCAATTCCTGTACCTGTACCACTGCCAGAGCCAGAGCCAATTCCTGTACCTGTACCACTGCCAGAGCCAGAGCCAATTCCTGTACCTGTACCTGAACCTGTACTTAAAGCAACGCCAGAGCCAGAACTACCAGAGTTACCTGTCAGAACTCGACTACCGCCACCACCCCCACCACCCTGAGGAGCAACAGTTGTCACAGGGACGAATGGCTTGGGAGCAATTTCCCTATTTGTTGGCTGTGGGTTTTGAGTAGTTTGTTTTGGTTCTTGAACTGGCTGAATTTTTGGTCTTTCAATAAATTCTTGTACTGATTTTTGTACTAGTGGAGTTTCTCTAGACTGTTTTTGAACAATTTCTGGTTCTTTTTTGGGTTCTTCGGGAATTTTTTCAAGTGGTTTTTCTGGTTCAGCAGTCGGAGAATCCACGATCGCCACTTCTATTGGTTGATCTTCTGCTGTGGGCATTCTCGTAAAATAATTACCTATGCCTGAGGACAGTACGCCGATATGCAGCGCCAGTGAACCGATCAGACTGTAAGTCAGAAAAGACTTGAGAGCCTCAACTTCTTTGGAACGTTGCTCGACAGTAATGCCAGAAAAGCTCATAGCTATTGCTACCTATTCTCACTAATTTAGTTATCTTAGGATGCAAGGTTACAAATATCAAGTAAACAATTAAAATTACTTGGAATAGCGTTAGCGAACCCGCCACAGCGAAAACATCTTTCAAAACCACTAATATCAGGGTTTTTGGACAAAATTAATTTTTGTTTCAATTAAATTAACTTATATAAAACAAACAAAAAAATTAAACATCATGATGATTATATTTGAAAAAATTATCCAGATATTTTATTGAGAAAAAGTTTCAGCTTTCCTCTAGATTCTGGTAGTCTGATTTTGTATTGTGGATGAGGTTATAGAGGCACTACATGGGAATTCAGAATTTGTTTGCATCAGGTGGTGTGGTCATGTGGCCCCTGTTGGTGTTTTCGGTATTGGGTGGGGCACTGATCATCGAGCGGATCACGTTTTGGGTACGGATAAATAAACGTCAAAGCCGGGTGGTGCGAGATGTTTTGAATCTCTACCGTCTCGATAATCTTGTTGGTGCAATGGATAAACTTCAGAAAAACGCAGATTTACCACTCGCCCGGATTTTTCTGGCGGCTTTAGAATTAGAGGAGCCAAATCCAGAGGAATTTCGTTTGGCATTAGAAAGCGAATCGCAGGCTGAGATACCTGTATTAAAACGTTTCCAAAACATTTTCGAGACAATCATAAGTCTGGCACCACTGTTGGGTCTTCTCGGCACTGTGTTAGGATTGATCGCCTCCTTTGCCTCCCTAAACCTTGGTGATGTGGGAGGTAGTAAAACTACAAATGTTACATCTGGGATTAGTGAAGCTTTGGTAGCAACAGCATCAGGATTGGTCGTTGCTATATTCATACTCGTGTTTGCCAATACCTTTCGGGGATTGTATCAACGGCAAATCGCACTAATTCAGGAGTATGGGGGACAACTAGAATTACTCTATCGCCGTCGTTATCAACGAGGAGAAAAAACGTATGCGTCTACCAGATGAACCAGAACTTCCACTACAAATCAACGTTGTGCCGCTAATTGACGTGATTTTTGCAATTTTGACATTTTTCATCATGTCAACTCTGTTTTTAACCCGTTCAGAAGGTTTGCCAGTAAATTTACCGAAGGCCACCACAGCGAAACAACAGCAAGTTTCCACTAAAATTACGATTACGGTAGATGAAAAAGACCAAATAAGCCTGAACCGTAAACCAATTGCTGTTGATGATTTGACAGCGCAAGTGCGGACTCTAGTTGGTTCTAACCCAGAAGTGTTAGTGATTATTAATGCGGATGAAAAAGTTGATTATGGCCGGGTGGTGGCTGTAATGGATCGGGTTCGTCAGGTCAAGGGGACAAAGTTAGCAATCGCTACTCAAAGACAATAACAATAAGTATAAATATTGTACATCAGAAGTTCAGTGAGTCAGGAACATTCTATATTCTGACTCCTAACTCCTTCTTGTATGATGATTACAGTGGCGATGTCTAAGCTGTCGCGCATTTAATTTGCATAACTAGGGCGGGCAAGATGCCCACCCCACAAGAGATTCATTTTTTTGAGGATGCAAATTAAAAGATTTTTAGCTTACTACCAGCTAGGTTTACGCATCTGCAATTGTAGAGATATAAGTTTAAATCAGATCCCCGATTTCTTAGAGAAGTCGGGGATCTCGTTGTTTACGAATAATTAAGTAGGGCTATAGTGAGCAATTCGACACAAATCAACATTAATAGCGCGATCGCTAGAACTTGCATCTTACAGCAATTTGATATCAAACCAGCCACAAAGATTGTAAACTTTAAAGATGTAAAAAAACAGATTATTTAGAGATGGCAGCATATTCGATTGA
>NZ_JBALCE010000128.1:0-89957 GCF_036919815.1 Nostoc sp. | reverse complement strand
TCGCTACACGTTATGATAAGCGAGCAATAAACTTTCTTGGTGCAATTTATCTTGCTGCTACTGTTATCTGGCTTAATTGATGACACGCCCTAGTACTTCAGCACAATAATTTTTGGGATTCTTACCATAGTAGAGTACTATCTTTTTTATTTGATGGAAAAAATACTGTAAATTTATAATCTACCATCTTAATTGAAAGATTCTGTAAATTTTGGGTTTTCGGTTTTTATATTGTTTAAATTTTGTGTATGTTAACACTCGGTAGGAGCGACAAAAGCAGTAAAAACCGCCTAAAAATTATGTCCATGTCTACACTACTAATGCAAAAAGTCCTGTTGTAGATAAGTTAATCTTTGTGAATAATCTTTATCTTTATTCAGTTAATTCCTCAGAACAGCCTTTACACCCATCAACTTTAAGCGCCAGAAAACGATTAATTGACATTGTTGGAGCGATTGTGGGGCTGATTATTACATTTATAGTAGCAATTCCCGTAGTAATTGTTACCTTTATAGATGAGCCTAGTCCAATATTTTATTCCCAAATTCGCTGTGGTTTGAACGGAAAAACTTTCCGCATGTGGAAATTCCGCTCCATGATCGTCGATGCTGATAAATTCAAGCATTTGGTTGAAAACCAAGCCAAAGGTCACATCTTTAAATCTGTTGACGATCCTCGCATTACTCCTGTGGGTAAGTTTTTGCGGCGTACTAGCTTAGACGAATTACCCCAATTTTGGAATGTTTTGTTAGGCGACATGAGTTTAGTTGGTACTCGTCCACCTACTCTTGATGAAGTCAGCCATTACGATCTACACCACTGGGATAGATTGCGAGTCAAACCAGGCATTACCGGAGAATGGCAGGCTAATGGACGATCTACCATTACAGACTTTGAAACCATTGTCAAGATGGATATAGATTATCAGCAGAAGTGGTCTTTAACTTATGACCTAAGTCTGATTATTAAAACTATCTGGGTGGTATTGAAAAAGACTGGTGCTTATTGAATTGGGGCATTGGGCATTGGGCATTGGGCATTGGGAGAAAGATTTTTAACCCTTTACGCCGCTACCAGTTTCTGTTGGCACAATGTAACGTTGTAAAAACAAAAATAATAATAATACTGGGGCGATCGCAATCACTGAACCAGCAGCTACTAGCCGCCAGTCAAGGGAAAATGTCCCTGCTAGCTTTGCGACTCCCAAGGGAAGAGTGTATAAATTTTCGTCTTGGATGACAATTAAAGGCCACAAAAAGTCACTCCAAGCACCAATGAATACAAAAATAGCTAAAGTTACCAGTGCTGGGCGAACTGCTGGTAACATTATATGCCACCACAAACCTAACTCCGAGCTGCCATCCATCCGGGCGGCTTCTTCTATCTCTTTGGGGACACTCATGAAAGCTTGGCGCAACAGAAAAATGCCAAAGGCAGAAGCTAAACTCGGAAAAATCATCCCTAAATAACTATTTGTCAAACCCAACTGGACTGTCAAAATATAAAGGGGAATCATCACGATTTGGAAAGGAATCATAATCGTAGAGACGATCGCTACAAAAATCCAGTCTCGCCCCACAAATGACAATCTTGCCAACGGGTACGCAGCTAAAGCGCAAAATAGCACATTTAAGCCCACAGTCAGGACTGACACTAAAGTACTGTTATACAGGTATTGTGCAAAAGGTAAAGAATTCCACACACTAAAGAAGTTATTTAGTGTTGGTTGACTGGGTAACAACTGTGGCGGCGACTGAAAAATATTTTCCGTAGGCGATTTTAAGGATGTACTAATTAGCCATAGTAAGGGAAAGAGCATCAACAGTGCGATCGCTCCCAATAGCATATACATTAGCAGAATTTGCGATCGTGGTTTTTTCCAGTTCAGCATTTGATTTTGCAAATTTTATTTTGTAATTCAACAGAAATGTAAACACTCAAGCTACTTGCTGTTTATTTTGAAAAATATTTAAGGTATATCTAGCTCTAGTTTTAAGAATATTTAATTGGTCAACTTGTGTCAATAATCTGTCTAAAGTTTCAGTTTCTTCATTTGACAAATAATTTTCAGAATTTTTAATTAATAACTCCTGTAATTGTATCTGAGCTTTGGGAGATAAAGAACTTTCTGCTAAAGCTTGCAACTCATCTATATTTAAACTAATTAATAATTCAGAATCTACACACAAGTTGGTTAACTGTTGGTAAGTTTCTAAATCTAACAGTACTCCTACTTTTTCTCCCTGTGGGTTAGTGACATACTGAACTGAGTCAGACATGGCTTTAGTTGAGAATTTTATTGATTTTATGCTAACCTATCATCAAAAATTTGGTTAAAGTAATTCACCTAATTCTGTTATTGAATTTATTCATCTATTAATATATAGGGATCGTAATTTGTTTTTGAAAAAATCTAAGTAGTCTTGTAGGGTGTGTTAGAGGAAGATACGGCACCAAAGGCCTGGTAGGGTGTGTTAACGATAGCGTAAAGCGCCCTACGTGTGTTTCAGAAATCAAATACTAGTCGTATAATTAAGTTTCTTCACTTTCCGAACTCCCTAATTCTTCCAGAATATCAAAGAAGTCATTCATGAGTTTTGCGTCAAATTATTTTACATCAGTCCATATTTAACTATTGTGAATGATATCTTATGCTTCATAATAAGAAATACCAAAAGCCTTTTTTAAAATTTCAATTGATTTGGCTTTTGAATAATTACTCAATCTCAAGAACTTAATAACAGATTCTTTATCTGCGGATTCATTCAACATATTATTCAGCTTTTCAGTTAGTTCATTATCTTTATCCATAGTTTATCTCCAATTGAGAAAAGGCATTGTGTTGCATAAATTGAAATATTATCAGATTTTTTGAGCCATTGCTTCCTGTTCAGTGGTAGATGACGTTGGAATTAGTTATAAAACATTTGATGATCTGTCTTCATCATCCTGAATTCTTCAATCTTTTTGAGTCAATCCGGTTTCTGTAGAAACAGCTTGTAATGGTTTATCCCAAACTTCAATCGGTATTTGGGACAAATAGGCAAAATCAAAGACAATTCCGATAGTCGGCTTTGTCTGCCACTGCGGTAAACTGAGCAAGCGATCGTAATATCCGCCACCATAACCCAAACGATATCCTTGATAGTCGCAAGCTACACTGGGGACGAGAATCAAATCTACTTCAGCAGCATCTAAGATTGGAGCGTCTGGTTGTGGTTCAGTAATGCCATAAGCGCCATTTTGCACAGAATCATTCGGTGTCCAAATATGCCAATCTAGGGATTTATCAACGCAGCGAGGAAATCCCCAACGGTATTTGGTGTCTGCAAATAGTGGGCTGAGGTCAGGTTCTTGACGAAAGCTGAAATAAGCGAGGATTGTTTTTGCTTGGGTAAACAAAGTAGAGTTTTGTAAATGGGAGCATAAGCGATCGCTTTTTTCTCTCCACTCTCCGACGGACATTGATTGACGTGTTTTGAGTAAAGTGCGGCGTAGTTCTGCTTTATTTAGTTGATAATTAACTTTGCCCATAAAAATTTATAGCGTCAAATAAATAAGCTGGGCATTACCCAGCTTAAGTACTCTACACTCATTAGTACATCGTTATGCAGCGTGTTGACGATACCACTCAATGGTATTCTTTAACCCTTCCTCAAAGCTCACCTGAGCCGTGAAATTAAAGGCTTGTCTTGCCCTTTCAGTATCTAAACAACGGCGGGGTTGACCATTAGGCTTGTCAGTTTGCCAAACAATTTCACCCTTAAACTCCATCAATTGGCAGATTATAGTTACTAAATTAAGGATAGAGATTTCTTCACCCGTTCCCAAGTTAACTGGTTCCGATTCGTTATAGAATTGAGTCCCCATAATAATCCCCCGCGCTGCATCTTCAGAATAGAGAAACTCGCGGGTAGGACTGCCATCACCCCAAACTGGAAGTTGCTTTTCTCTCTTAATTTGGGCTTCGTGAACTTTGCGAACTAATGCGGGAATGACGTGAGAACTTCCAGGGTCAAAGTTATCTTCTGGGCCATATAAATTTACTGGCAGTAGGTAAATCCCATTAAAACCGTACTGCTGGCGGTAAGATTGCAATTGGACTAAAAGTGCTTTTTTAGCAATTCCGTAGGGGGCGTTAGTTTCCTCTGGGTAGCCATTCCAAAGATCATCTTCTTTGAATGGCACTGGCGTAAATTTAGGATAGGCGCAGATTGTCCCAACACATACGAATTTTTGTACTCCAGCTTGATAGGCAGCGTGAATTAGCTGGGTTCCCATAATCAAGTTATCGTAAAACAACTCTGCGGGTTTTTCGCGGTTTAGACCAATGCCACCGACATGAGCTGCTAGGTGGATGATTATGTCTTGCTGGTCAACTGCACGTTGGCTATTTTCCCAGACACGTAGATCGCAATCGCGCGATCGCGGTATTGTAATCTTCTCACGATCAGCCCCTGCTTTACACAGTTGATCGATCACCTGACGACCTAGAAACCCCGACCCACCAGTGACCAGAATACGTTGATTTTTTAGTTCTAAGGCGGTCATATTTTTATCCTCTGTGGTGCGAATCAGAAATGGAGAGCGCCTAGTTCTTGACGAGTAGTAGCAATATCATGTGGAAATTGCGAGCCATTTCCATTGGGTGAAGTGTGACCCAATGCTTGTAAATCTGCTTCTACCATTAGGGAAACTAGTTCTTCAAAGGTTACTGATGTTGTCCAGCCCAACTTCTGCCGTGCTTTGGTAGAATCGCCAATCAACAACTCTACCTCAGATGGACGGAGGTAACGCTCATCAAACTCTACATAATCTTCCCAATTGAGATTTACATAATTAAATGCCAGTTCCAAAAACTCTCGCACCGAGTGGGTTTCACCAGTCGAAATTACGTAATCCTCTGCTTGGTCTTTCTGCAACATCAACCACATTGCTTTAACGTAATCCTTCGCATAGCCCCAATCTCGCTTGGCATCTAGATTACCCATGTAAATTTTTTTCTGCTTCCCAGCAACGATACCAGCCACTGCTCTAGTAATTTTGCGGGTTACAAAGGTTTCACCGCGCCGTGGTGACTCGTGGTTAAAAAGTATGCCGTTACAAGCAAACAAACCATAAGACTCACGGTAATTTATAGTTTGCCAGTGGGCGTAAACTTTAGCACAGGCATAGGGACTGCGGGGATAAAAGGGCGTTGTCTCACTTTGAGGTATTGCTTGTACTAAACCGTACATTTCTGAAGAACCCGCCTGGTAAAATCGCACCTGAATTCCGGTACGCTGTTGGTAGTCCCGAATTGCTTCCAACAGACGCAGCGTGCCCATTCCTACAGCATCCACCGTGTATTCTGGTGAATCAAAACTGACTCTGACATGAGATTGAGCGCCGAGGTTGTAAATCTCTACTGGCTTGACATCTTCTAAAATCCGCCGCAACGTCGTACCATCGGTCAAGTCACCGTAGTGAAGAAACAACCGTACTCCCTCTTTGTGGGGGTCTTCGTAAATATGATCGATGCGGTCTGTGTTGAAGGTAGACGTCCGGCGAATGATGCCATGAACCTCATAACCTTTTTCTAGCAAAAACTCACTTAGATATGAACCATCTTGACCAGTAATACCAGTAATCAACGCTCGTTTGTGTTGCGTCATGCTCAATTATCCCTTATTGTTCTTTGATTAAAAAGTTACAGGCAATCTGATACAACCTAGCAGCTAATTGCTCAATTGCCTAATGGGAAACCTACGCGTTCTTGTTGTTAGGAGACTTTTCGCCTAAATAAATATACTTAACAAAAAGGAATTTAACACGTAAGCCAACCTGAGATAGATGAAGATTGTTTAATTATGTATATTTTTTTAGATGAAGATTCTTTTTGTGTACGTTGTTTTTTGTCAAAACTTCATATATCTCTGGTTTTGTGAAGATTCAATAAAATAGGATTTTAAATTAGACTTCTGGCAAAAATCTGAATATGAGCAAAACGAACCACAGAGAGAAGTTTCAGCTAGGTAGAAAGACATAAACCTTGTCCATTTTGAAAACTGAAGTAGTGCAGGTAGCGTTCGACTGACTTGTACTGACTTGTACTGAGCGACGTCGTTGGCGCAGCCTAAGAAGAGAAGTAGCGCTCACGCCGTACCCCTCCGGAGAAGCAAGCTACGCGTAGCGTTCCGCAGGAAAGTCTTGCCCGCTACTACCCGCATTTTAGCAAGATGCTGCCGCTACTTTTAAAACTATGGTTCTCAAAATAGATGGAGTGTGAACTACCCGACACTAATTGCTAAGAGCAATATAGTGTGGGCTTCCAGCTTCATAGACAGTCGCCTCTACAGATGTCTTACGACCCCGTTTTGGTCTTACACTCTCTCCACTGGCAGTAGCGCTAGTCCCTAACGCTAGTACTTGTACTGAGCTTTGTCGAAGTAAACGCTTGCCTTCATCTCGAATATTAGTAGCTGCATTTATGTCTCTATCGTGCTTAGTGTGGCAGTTGGAGCAAGTCCAGCTACGCACATCTAGAGGCAGACTACTAATTTGATTTAGGCATACGTGACAAGTCTTACTTGAAGGGAAGAACCTGCTAACCTCTAGGTATGTCTTTCCCTCTTTTTCTGACTTGTATTTTAGTTGTCTGGTAAATTCTGACCAACCAGAATCACTAATAGATGATGCTAAATTATGGTTCTTTATCAGGTTTTTGACTGCCAAATTCTCGACAACGATGACTTGGTTTTCGTTCACCAGCTTGCGAGATAGTTTGTGTTGAAAATCCTTGCGAGTATTCGTTATCCGTTCATGTACCCGTGCAACTATTTTACGAGCTTTCTTGCGACGATTAGAACCTTTTGCCTTGCGAGATAGTTTTTGTTGTTTGCGTTTGAGGTTCTTTTCTCGCTTTTTTAGATGTCTCGGATTTTCAAACTTTGAGCCATCACTCGTAATCGCAAAGTGAGTCAATCCTAGATCAACACCTATTGCTTTCCCCTCAACCTTTGGCGTGGCAGTCGGTAATCCATCATCAAACAGTAGAGCCGCATAATACTTGCCTGTGCAACTCATACTAATTGTTACTGTTTTTAAATCCCCGTCAAATGTGCGATGAAGTTTTGCTTCTACAACACCTATCTTAGGAAGCTTGATAGCTCCTGCTAATAATTTAACTGATTGCGGGTATTGAATAGACTGTTTACCCTGCTTGCTTTTGAAGTTGGGGTATTTTGCTCTCTCTTCAAAAAAATTGATGAATGCTCTAGATAGGTTGAGACTAACTGATTGCAACACTTGCGAGTAACAATCCTTTAGCCAAGGAAACTCTATTTTGAGTGCTGGCAACAGATCGTTGTATCCTTGTCGAGATAATCCCTTCCCTGTTGCTTTATAAGTCTGGTTGTTTAGATTCAAAGCCCAATTCCACCACCACCTAGCGCACCCAAAAGATTGCGAAAATCGCTTTTTTTGCACCTGTGTCGGATAAATTCGGACTTTGGCAACGTTTCTCATTCCCTAAATATACCACAAATTTTATTCATGGTAGAATAAATCTGGATTTGGTAATTCCCTATGGGTCATTACCTGCCTATCCATCCCGACACAAACTGAGTACAGTTATAGTGCGGGACTTCCGGCAAAGAAAGTTAAATAGAGATAACTATATAAAGCAAAGATGAACAGTCGTTTAGTCTAGGGCAAGAATTGGTACTTAGGGGCATTAACTGCCCCCCAGAATCCACCCTAAGTAGTTACTCAGTATGCCCCGTTATTTTTGGGCAGAATGACCACATCAACAGTTTTCAAGATGATCCATAAATCAAGCCAGAAGTTCCTAAATTTCACATAATGCAGGTCTATTTGGACTCGCCGAGGGTAGGGAATATCATTACGCCCAGACACCTGCCACAATCCAGTAATTCCTGGACGGATTGTTAAAATCTCATCAATGTGACAACCGTATTTTGGCAGTTCTTCTGCTACTAAGGGTCGGGGGCCGACTACACTCATGTCCCCTTTTAAAACGTTCCAGAACTGGGGAAATTCGTCTAAGCTAGTAATTCGCAAAAATCGACCAATTTTGGTAATCCGGGGGTCTTGTTTCAGCTTAAAACTGCTCTCAAATTCTTGTCGCAACTGGGGCGATGTTTCCATCATTTGCACGAGGATTTCGTCTGCATTGCTCACCATTGTTCGGAATTTAATACAATAAAACGCTTTGTAATTTTTCCCTACCCGTTCGTGGATATAAAAAATTGGACCATCTGAGCTCAAAGCAATCAGCAAGGCCAAGATTAAGTAGACGGGGAAGAACAAAATTAACACCGACAGCGAAAACACTATATCGAACAGTCGTTTGGCAAACTCTCCGTTTAAACCCTGAAAAGATAAACCTTTGGGTTTAACTTTTGGCGTCTTTGTTTTTTGACCGCGTTTTAAGACAGTACGCGTAGACCCTCTAGTGTCTTGCCGTACGCCTCGCTTGCCGGAGAGGAGTGAGCTCTGGGCAGTCATCATACTCCTTAATAATCCACACCACACATAGTCCCAATATTAAAGCCAAAATGAGGTGCTTCTGGGGGGAAATTGCCAAAAGCCTAAAAAAATAAGAGATTAACCAAGACCATCATTCCAAAAACGGTCTTTTTTCGTTGCACTTGTTTACAAAACCGAGATAACGATCTGCAAAGATTTGCGGTGAAAACTGGGCGGCGTGCGATCGCATATACTCAGAACTGAAAGAACCCTCATACATTTCAAATTTTTCTACTGCCTCCACCAAAGCCGCCTCTGTTTGTGTCCTGAAAAATATACCTGTCCCTGTATCCACACAAGAACGGATATCTCGCACTGTTTCTAAAGCACCTCCTGCACCATAGGCAATCACTGGCGTGCCACAAGCCTGTGCCTCGACTAGGGCAATACCAAAATCTTCACAAGCTGCATACACAAATGCCTTAGCCCTAGACATATATTTTTTTACCACATTATCGGGTTGCCATCCCAGTATTTCGATATTGGAGTTTGCCATCTCGCGGATTTTTTCCATTTCATCTCCTGTACCAATGACTACTAATGGTCGTTTTAGTTGATTAAAAGCGTTGACAATCAACGATACTTGCTTGTAACTCACTAACCGGGAAACTATCAGATAAAAGTCCTCTTTCTCAGACAGAAACGGAAATTCCGCAATATTCACTGGTGGGTAAATGACTGTTGCTTCTCGCCGATAGCAACGCCAAATCCGCCGAGCTGTATGCTGGGAGTTGGCAATAAAGTAATCAACGCGATTGGCACTCAATACGTCCCACTGACGTAAACGATGTAATAAATATCGCGTTCCCCACCCAGGTAAACCACTACCCAGTTTGCTGTGGCGCAGATAATCAAAGGTTAAGTCCCACGCATAGCGCATCGGGCTGTGACAGTAGCAAATATGCATCTGTTCGGAAGTGGTAAGGATTCCTTTGGCAACAGCGTGGGATGATGACAGAATTACGTCATAATGCCGCAAATCCAGTTGTTCAATTGCCAACGGCCACAAAGGCAAATATTTTTGTACGCCGTTGCGGGCATAGGGAAAGTGCTGGAGAAACGTCTTGCCAATCTGACGCTTGTATAAATAACTTTCTCTATTGCTGGATTCAAAATCAATTAGAGCATATAAATCAGCATCAATATGATTCAAAATTTCTCGGACAACGAGTTCTGAACCACCGGTGGCTTTGGGCGTCAGCCACTCATGGACTAGAGCATATTTCAAGGGCACAGCTAACTTGAATAAATGGAAAATACAAAGGCCAACTTGATGACGTTAATTAGAAAAGTTTCCCCTTGTGATTAATTAACGGGAAGCGCCCCAGATTAGCACAGAAGACGCAATCTTTCTTTCAGAGGTTCCAGATGGATGATAACCTCAGATTGGGGCATGGGGCATGGGGCATTGGGCATTGGGCATTATTATTCTTCCCCTGCTCCGTCATCTCCCCTACTCCCTTGACAACAACTGATATAGAAAGGGTGAATTTATGCGAATTCTGATTATGGGTGGTACTCGGTTCATTGGTGTCTATTTGACTCAACTACTAGTGGAACAAGGACACGAGGTGGTGCTGTTCAATCGTGGGAATCGGCCAGCACCTGCTTTACAGGGAGTAGGACAAATTATAGGCGATCGCACGGATGCTACCCAAATAAAAGCAAAATTATCGCCAGAAAGCTTTGATGTCATTTTTGACAATAATGGACGGGAACTTACTGATACTCAACCACTGGCAGAGATTTTTCAAGACCGAGTGCAACATTTTGTGTATATGAGTTCTGCGGGGGTATATCTCAAATCTGACCAATTGCCCCACATAGAAGGTGATCTAGTAGATCCCAAAAGTCGCCACAAGGGTAAGCATGAAACAGAGGCTTATCTGACTCAATTGGGATTGCCCTTTACCTCTATTCGTCCGACTTATATTTACGGACCACGTAATTATAATGAGTTGGAAGGCTGGTTTTTTGACAGAATTGTGCGCGATCGCCCGATTCCCATCCCTGGAAATGGCTTGCATATCACCCAGCTAGGTCATGTAAAAGACTTAGCAAAGGCTTTGACTCAGGTTTTGGGTAATAAACAAGCCATAGGACAGATTTATAATATATCTGGCGATCGCTTTGTCACTTTTGATGGTTTAGCCCGTGCTAGTGCGATCGCGGCTGGTAAATCACCCGATGCTGTAAAAATCGTCCATTACGACCCGAAAAAGTTTGATTTTGGCAAGCGCAAAGCTTTTCCGATGCGGGTGCAACATTTCTTTGCTTCGGTGAACAAAGCGCAAACAGAATTAAATTGGCATCCTGAATATGATTTGATTTCCGGGTTGAATGACTCTTTGGAAAATGATTATTTGGCGAATGCAAAAGACAAAGCCGAAGTAGATTTCTCTGTAGATGAGGAGATTTTACAAGCTGTTTAACAACAAGATTCCGACTTTTCTAAACCATAGCTGGCTTCTGAATTAGGGATTTTCAACAAATAAATTATCCAATCTTGTGGGGTGGGCATCTTGCCCGCCTTTCGCTATGCCCACCCCACAATCAGTAGTTGAGTATTTTTTTATTTGTGAGTCCCTAAAGAATAAGAATTAAATATGGCAGTCGCCAAAGCCGTTAGGACAGTTCGCGGGAAACGCGCCTTCAAGAGCGTACTTTGTGATTTTATTGCTGTCCTAAGCTCCCTGTCCGTTGCCATAACATACAATTTATGTCCCTGGCTTACCTCACCCTCAATCCCTCTCCTTATAAAGGAGAGGGAAGCTAGAGAAAGGATGAAGTTTTCCATTTTATTTAATCTACATTCCTAAGCAAGACTTAAAACGTAGCCTGAAAAGCTTATTATTTCCTTGAATTCCAAAAGGTTTCAATTTACTGAGTTTTCGGAAAACTAAACAAATGTCCCAAATTGTAGACCATACAAATTGGCGTATACACCCTGTTTAGCAATCAACTCTGCATGGGTTCCACGCTCAACAATTTTACCTTGCTCAACTACCAGTACTTGGTCAGCGTTAATAACTGTGCTAAGGCGGTGAGCAATGACAAAGCTGGTGCGATCCTTAAACAGCCGAGCAAGTGCTTCCTGAACTAGGGCTTCGGTACGAGTATCAATGCTGCTGGTGGCTTCATCCAAAATCAAAATTCGAGGGTTAATTAAGACCGCTCGCGCAATACTAATTAGTTGTTGTTGTCCTTGACTCAGGCTAGTTCCCTGCTCTCCTAAACGAGTTGCATACCCTTGGGGTAAACTAGTGATAAACTCGTGAACATTGGCAATTTGTGCTGCTTGTTCAATCTCTGCTTGGGTGGCATCTTTTCGACCAAAGGCGATATTTTCGGCAACTGTGCCACTTAACAATATCGTATCTTGTAAAACTATCCCAATCTGACGCCTTAAACTTGCTTGTGTGACACGTCGGATATCAATATTGTCAACAGTAATCATACCACCCAAGACATCATAGAAGCGCAAAATTAAGTTGATGATTGTGCTTTTCCCTGCTCCAGTTGCACCCACCAAGGCAATCATTTGTCCTGGTTTGGCATGAAAATTAGCGCCCTTAAGAGCTAACTGGTTATGAGCATAGCCAAATGTCACATCCTCAAACTTGACTTCACCCTGAATTGCTGGCATTTCTATTGCATCAGGCGCATTTTGCAGCAATGCAGGTTCATCGAATAGGAGAAAAATTCGTTCTAATCCTGCGATCGCTGATTGGGCTTGGGTGTAAAATTGACTAAGAATTTGAATCGGCTGAAAAAATTGCTGAACGTAAATTAGGAATGAAGTTACAGTTCCTACTGTTGCCTCACCTTTTACTGTCAGATACCCCCCATAAACTAGCACCCCTGCTGTTCCTACAGTGTTAAGAAAATCTATTGAGGGTAAAAAGGCAGAGGTAATTGCTACAGCTTGTACATTCGCATCCCGATTTGCAGCATTGAGAGCATCAAATTGCTGCATATTATATTCTATGCGATTAAATGCTTGTGCTTCCCGAACACTGTTAATATCTTCCTCGAACCTCGCTGAAAGTTGACCGATAGTCTGTCGCGTTACCCGAAATCTTGTTTTTGCCCATGAAGCAAACAATCCTGTGGCAAAAATCATTAAGGGTACAACTAAGTTGCTCATCAATCCCAATTGCAAGTTGAGCAAAAGCATGGCAATGATAATCCCAATTAAGCCGAACACATTACCAATAATTTGGGCGATTGCCATTCCAAATGTCTGCTCTACAGTACTGACATCATTCAACAAACGACTCATCAAGTCACCCGATTGGCTACGATCAAAAAATCCCAAGGGTAAGCTTTGAATTTTTGTGAAAATATCACGACGTAATTGACCCAAAAGACGCTGCATAATCCAGCCAATCTGCCTAATTTGACTTCTGATAATCAAACTACCAGTAACATAGACAACTGCTAGCAGAATTAACATCTGCATTAAACCCCGCCAGTTCCCACGTATAATCAAATTGTCAATTGACCAACCGACAAGAAATGGACCTGTGGCTTGACACACAGCACCAGTAATTACCAATCCCATAGTCATCAAAATATCTTGGCGATAAGGGAGAAAGTATTGCAGAAATCGTCGCAGTGTTTGGTAAGAAGGCAAAGTATCTTTTACTCTAAAAATATTTTTTTTAATCACTTTAAATTCAATATTTATACTAAAACGAGAACTCCATAAACCTGATTTATTTAAGAAACCGAGTTTATTTGTTTAACTTGTGATTCTAAAATAGAACCGTACAAGGGACTCCCCAGCATCAACTCTTCATGGGTTCCCTGAGCAACTAGTTCTCCTCCATCAATCAAAAGAATCCGGTCAGCATTCTTGACTGTACTGATACGTTGAGCGATCGCAAATACTGTACAAGTTCGACTCTTCATTAATTTATCAAGAGATGCGTAAATTTGCCTTGCGGTTTTGGCATCGACCGCAGATGTGCTATCATCTAAAATTAAAATTCGATAATCAGTCAGAAACGTGCGAGCGATCGCTATCCGTTGTTTTTGCCCTCCTGATAAACCTACCCCGCGTTCCCCCACAATTGTTTCATAGCCATCTGGTAAACTGATAATAAATTCGTGAATATGGGCAATTCTAGCGGCTTCCATCACTAGTTCTAAGGGAGCATTGGGTATGGCATAGGTAATATTATCGCGGATGCTACCTGAAAATAGCCTCGTTTCTTGGAAAATCATCCCAATATGCGTGCGTAAACTATGAAGTGTAAAATCACGTACATCATTACCGTCGATGCGAATTGCTCCCTCTGTCACATCATAAAAGCGAGGAATCAGGTTGACAAGGGTGCTTTTTCCTGAACCTGTCCTCCCTAAAATTGCAATTAGTTCGTTAGGTTTGGTTTCAAAGGAAACGCCTTTAAGGGCATAATTAGTCGCCCCAGGATAGCGAAAAGACACATCCTCAAAGGTAATTCTGATACTGCTGGTGTGAAAAGGAATCGCATGAGGGCGATCGCTAATTTCCTCTTCAGTATCAATTACCTCATATACTCGTTTAGCCGAAGCCGCCGCCTGTGCAATTCCTGCCGCAGCGAAGCCCAACTGGAAAATTGGTTGGAGAACCACAGCTAAATAGGAATTAAAAGCTACTAATTCCCCAACCGAGAATTGTTTCCCAATGACAATGCTACCACCATAACCAAGCACCCCTAAGGTTACTAAATTGTTTAACAAAAATATAAAGGGGAAAAGATTAGAAATTGCCCAAATTGCTTTCAGGTTAGCAGTGATTACTTCCTGATCTCTGTGGTTATAACGTTCAATTTCAGCGTCTTCTCGAACAAAAGCTTTGATTAAACGAACACCGATCAGGTTCTCTTTCAAAACTGCATTAAGTTCTCCCAATAGTTGTTGTACTCGGCCAAATAGCATTCCCGCTTTCGAGAAAAACCGGATCAATAAAAACGCGGCGATCGGTACAGCAGTTAGTGTAATTAATGCTAATTGCCAGTTCATTACTAGCAAAATCACAGTAATTGTAACTAAAGTCAAGATGGAACTGATGACCTGAAGTAAAGTAGTACCAATGAAGGTGCGTATTTGTTCAATATCTCTGGTAATCCGCGTCAATAGTTGTGAAGTTGGGGCGCGATCGTGATAGCTAAAACTGAGGTTTTGAATTTTGTGGAAAACCTGATTTCGCAATCTGTAGGCGACTCCTTGAGCAACTGCTTCTGCCCAAAAACCCTGTCCAAAATTTGACACTCCTCTAGCGATCGCCACACAAATTAACAAACTGCCTGCTTGAAAAACAACATCTAAGTCTTTTTTAGCAATACCTTGGTCAATTCCCCACCGGAAAAGCTGTGGAGTCAAAGCATTGGCAGCAATCAGGAGTAACAAACTCAGCAAAGCACCTATACCCATCCAGCGATACCCGTTCAGATACCCCAAAGCCCGTTTGAGTGATTGGATTTGTGAAGGGGAACCGACATCTTGTTTAAGCAACGTTGTACCTCGTTTCTTTGGTAATTAATTCTCTAAACCGTAAAATCTCATCTCATCTGCTGCTTGCTGATAGCCACCTATTCCAATACTGCGTAGGTTTATGCCTAAAAAAGAAAAATATGTAGGTTGGGTTTCGTTCTTCAACCCAACCTACGTAGGACTTACGCAAAATATCTCTCAAACTCTGATTTCTCTGTGTCCGGTTATTGAGCGTTCGCGGAGCGTCTCGCAGAGAAGTCGAAATACTGTGCCTCTGTGGTAGCCTGCGGCAAGCCGAAGCGTCTACGTTATTCCATAACTTGTGCGTAAGTCCTACTACGAATATTCTTAACCGAGCAGTATTGCCACCTATAGCGGTTTTCATTTGAATGCAATACAGTTTGACCTCACTTCCATTCCTCTCTCCTAAAAAGAGAGAGGCTTTGAATCTTACTCCCTAACGCTAGTAGGGAAGGGGCTGTTCTTGTTAGGTCTGTATTTCACTGAGAAGCGTTATATTCTCTCCACAGTGCTACTTGCTGTTTGAGTTCTCTGATATCTAAATAATCGCTAGCAAAAGCTTTTCCTAAAAGTGGATGAGGAATAAATCTATCATACTTTTGGATTTCCGGTGCTTCTGAAGTACTGACTAAATCTTCTGGGGTAATTCTTTGCTCACACAAGGAAGCAATTTCATGATAAAGATATTTAAATTTATCCTTACCTAATTTAATTGTTAAATAATAGGGATTTACTCCGCTAATACTTGTAATTTCCAAGGATTCTCGACAATAGGAGTTAAGTAATCTTTCTAAAGTCCGATAAGCAACCGTACCCATCCAGGGAAAAATACAGCATTTACCTTTTTCCAATTGCAAGATATTATGTTTATCTAATCCAACTTGCTGCACCAATTGGCGAACTTTACGTAAACGTTGCAAAGCATTTTTTTGCAAATAGCTGTACTCGACATTCTCAAATAAAACTTGCCGCATTCGTTGCAAAAGTTTGGTATGAATAGTACCACTACTACCACGCCAATAAATACTAGCTTTACCCTCAGCTTGTTTAACAAAAATAGCCTTCTTTTTAAAGTCAACTTCTACGACTTCCCAAGTTCTTCCAGCTAAAGCAAATTGATTACCAACAGCAGGTGGCGTGACGATACTGCCAATTTCCGTTGCACCTTGTTTAACAATATATTCTTGCTGTTCAGCAAAGACAGCATAAAACTGAAATTTTCTTACAATCTTTTCTCCTACCAAACCCAGGATTAATTTACCTTGTTCGGTATGTTGAATATGACCAATATCAATTAAATAGCGTAGCAATAGTTGGAAATCCTCTTTAGAAATAGCAGCAAAGGGCGGCAGACTAAAAATTTGTTTAGCTAGGGCATTAAGTGAAATTTCCCCCATTGCTGTTATGATACTCATTGTTTGGTGATAAAGCAAACTTAAAGGATATTTAATTAGTCTGATTGGTTCAATCCATTGCTCCTCTAAATAAAGTTGAATGATAGCGATACACTGCAAAAGTTGCCAGGGGATTTGCTCTGGTACAGAAGGTTCTGGTAATGGTTTATCTTCGGCACAGATAAAGCGCATATCGGCAGCTTCACCTCTTCTACCACTACGTCCTAAGCGCTGTAAAAAGCTAGCTACAGACAAGGGTGATTCTAACTGAATAACTCGCTCTAAATGACCGATATCTATGCCTAATTCTAAAGTCAGAGTAGCGGCGGTAACAGCTGGATTGTTGGGTTCACGCATCGCATTTTCAGCTGCTTGCCGCAAGCTAGCAGATATACTGCCATGATGCACATGATATATATCTGGTAGTCCTTGTTTTGTGGCAATTTGTCGCAAAGATGCGATTACAGATTCGGTACGCGTCCGATTATTTGCAAATATCAGGCATTTGCGAGATTTGCTGAGGTTAAAAATATATTGTTCATCAGCTGTCGCCTCTAATTCATCTACTTCATCAGTAATATAAAAATGTTCTACAGCTAGTTTTATTTGGCGTTTTATCCCGTCAATTTGCGGTGTAATCACTGGCTTATCTGTTCCAGAACGCAACCACTCTTCAGCTATTGAGTAATCACCAAGAGTTGCTGATAAACCAATACGGCGCGGTTGTTTTTGCGTCAACTTTGCTAAACGTTGTAATTGGCAAATAATTTGACAACCGCGTTCTGAACCCATAAAGGCATGAATTTCATCAATAATTACAAATCTTAAATCACCAAATAAGCGAAGTAGGTCGTTATTTTTGTTGATTAACAAACTTTCTAGAGATTCTGGTGTAATTTGTAAAATGCCTTGAGGATTCTTTAAAAGCTTGTTTTTTCGAGTTTGAGAAACATCACCGTGCCAGTGCCAAACTGGAATATCTGCTTCTTTGAGTAAGTCGTTGAGGCGCTCAAATTGATCATTAATTAAAGCTTTGATTGGACTAATATATAATGCCCCGATAGTTGCAGCCGGGTTAGTATGTAATAGAGTTAAAACTGGCAGAAAGGCTGCTTCTGTTTTACCCGCAGCAGTTGCAGCAGTAACTAGCAAGTGAGCATCGGTGTCAAATATAACTTCACAAGCGGCAATTTGAACTGGTCGTAATTCAGTCCACTGGTGATGATAAATATATTCTTGGATAAAGGGTGCAAGTCGGCTAAAGGCATCGCTCATATTTTTTATGAATAATTAGTAACAGGTAATGAATTGACTACTAAATTATTACTGATTATTTATTACACCGATAAAGTTGAAATAATATCATATTATGGCGGTTGCCAGATACATGAAGTACATATCAACCCCTCTCCTTATTAAGGAGAGGGGAGATGAAGTATAGCTTTATCAGGGTGAGGTTAACAGTACCTGTCGATTTCTCCTCCTATTGACTCAAGGCAGATTAATATCTGTCAGTCAAACTGAAGTAATAGGGGTAAGTATATAATCAGGCAAAAACCATGAAGAAGTATAAGGAAATTTTACGTGTAGTCCTTGCTATATCCATCATTGTGGTTGGAGTGACACACTTTGTTATTCCAGAACCATTTGTCAAAATTATGCCGCCGCAACTTCCTTACCCTTTAGGATTAGTTTATCTCAGTGGCTTTTATGAAATTTTGGGTGGTATCGGCCTATTAGTCCCGCCTGTAAGTCAAGCTGCTGCTTGGGGACTTATTGCTCTTTTTATTGCGGTTTTCCCTGCCAATATCAACATGGCGGTTAATCATATTAAGCTAGAACATATACCAAATTCACCTTGGTTACACGTAGTCAGACTTCCCTTTCAAGCAGTTTTAATTGCTTGGGCTTGGTGGTACACGAAATCTTCTGATTGGGAAAAACAAGCTTCTATCATTCCTAAATCACTGATTCCCAAAGGGCTAAAATTGAAATAAGTGCGTTTTTTTATATTTGAATCATGCGCGTTACAACTTTGTTTGGGATAACACTCTCGTTAGCAATAAGTATTGGAGGAGTTGCCGTGACGGTGACTCAAGCAGTGCAGCTCAGAGATGGTACTGTCTACTTTGTCCAACCGCCGAAACTTGTTAAAGCGACAACTACTTACAAAGATGTGAATGTTTGGGGCGGGACTTATTATTTTACTATTAATTTGCCGGAGAATGCTGGAGAATCCCTCCAGAAGGTAACGATCGCACAGAAAGAGGGAGTAGAAAACATCGACTACAATCTTAATGATACCCGCGCCTTTGTCGGAACAAGCGATGCCTACGGCGGGCTACGCCTACGCAAAGAAACGCGACTAAAACTAGGCCCAGTCACAAACGAGCGCAAGACACGCACGGTTTCTGTGAACTTTGACCCGCCTGTAACTCCGGGACAGACAATTACAATCGCCCTCCGCCCTGTGAGTAATCCCAGCTTTTCTGGTGTCTACTTATTAGGTGTCACAGCGTTCCCGGTGGGTGAGAAATCCCACGGTCAATTTCTTGGTTTTGGACGGTTTCAGTTTTACAGCAATTGGGGAAGCTGGTTTCCATAAACAAGGGAAGTTTTGGTAATCACGATCGCTTAATCTGATTGAGAACTAATACAGTAAGCGATCGCAAAACTTGAGAATAACTCTATATCTAAATAGTAGAATTAGCGAGCGTATATAGCGGTTCTCAGTTGAGTGAGGTACAAGAACCCCACCCCCAACCCCCTCCCCGCTCTTCGAGAGGGGGCTATGATGTACCTTACTAGGTCGGGAACCGCTATAAGGAAAGTGTTTTTATGAGCATCCCACTTGTAGACCAGCCTACAGAAGAAAAACTGGTAACTCTCAAGAATGTTTCTTGGGAGCAATTTAAAGGTATCGAAACACAACTTCAGGAAAACCGCAATGTCAGATTATCTTATTTGTCAGGAATCTTAGAAATTCTGTCGCCTATTGGAGATAAACATGAAAAAGTGAAAAGTACTCTTGGCTTGCTGTTAGAAGCTTACATGAAAGAGTTGGGCATCCGGTTTTACAGACGTGGTGGTTTCACTTTGGAAGAACCTGGCTATGCTTCTGGTACTCCAGATGAATCTTACAGCATTGGCACAGAAAAAGAAGTTCCTGATATTGTTATTGAAATTATTGTCACCAGTGGAACCATTAACAGGAAGGATTTATACAAGCCCAAAAAAGTGCCGGAAGTTTGGTTTTGGAAATCTAATGAAATAAAAATATTCCGTCTTAGCGAGAGTGACGAGTATGAAGAAGTAAACCGGAGTGGGTTTTTTCCCAATTTAGACCCCGCCTTACTGCTGCGTTATATCGCAATGCCTGACCAGTACGATGCTATTATTGAATTTGAGCACGTGATCCGAAATCAATAATATTTATCTCCAGATTATTTGTAAATTTAAAATAAACCCTGGTAAAATATCTTCTCCTGATAATTGTGGTGGAGATGTTAATATTTCCATTGGTTGACCAACACGATAGATTTCTAATTGACGCGTTTTGGGATTAATTAACCAACCTAATTTGACTCCGTTATCAATATATTCCTGCATTTTCTCTTGCGTTTCTCGCAAAGTATCGCTGGGTGACATTAACTCTAAAACAAAATCTGGGGCGATCGGCGGGAACTTTTCTTTTTGTTCGGGTGTGAGTGCATCCCATCGATCTTTTTTTATCCAAGCGACATCAGGAGAACGGTTTGCACCATTGGCAAGTTTAAAGCAGGTGGAAGAATCAAAGCAAACTCCTAATTGAGTTTGGCGATTCCAAATTCCGAACTCAACAGAAATTTCAAAATTACGATTTCCAGTTTCTCCGCCTGTGGGTGGCATGATCAGAAGTTCTCCGGCTGCATTGCGTTCAAATTTTATTTCCGGATTTTCCCGACAGAGTTGATAAAATTGGTTGTCGTTGAGTTGGATGATCGGGTTTAAGTTAATGGCGATCGCTGTCATAAATAAGTATTTATCTCCAGATTATTTGTAAATTTAAAATAAATCCTGGTAAAACATCTTCTCCTGATAATTGTTGTGGAGATGTTAATATTTCCACCGGTTGACCAAGCCGATAGATTTGTACTTGACACATTTTGGGATTAATTAACCAACCTAATTTCACTCCATTGTCTATATATTCCTGCATTTTCGCTTGTGTTTCCCGCAAAGTATCGCTTGGTGACATTAACTCTAAAACAAAATCTGGTGCGATCGGCGGAAACTTTTCTTGTTGTTCGGGTGTGAGTGCATTCCATCGATCTTTTTTTATCCAAGCGACATCAGGAGAACGGTTTGCACCATTGGCAAGTTTAAAGCAGGTGGAAGAATCAAAGCAAACTCCTAATTGAGTTTGGCGATTCCAAATCACAAAATCTGCTGCAATTTCAATATTACGATTTCCAGTTTCTCCGCCTGTGGGTGGCATGATTAGTAGTTTTCCCTCTGCATTGCGTTCAAATTTGATTTCCGGATTTTCCCGACAGAGTTGATAAAATTGGTTGTCGGTGAGTTGGATGATCGGGTTTAAGTTAATGGCGATCGCTGTCATAGTAATTATGTTGGGGATAACATCAACTTTAGCTAGATTGTAAGCGAACTTGTAGGTAGCGGTCGCTTTTCAATGATAGATCACCTCATTAGACATAGGAGTGAAAAAGAATTGTTTTGACGTAGCAGTGCTTCGTCTCTACAAGGGTTGTGGGTAACGCATATTTAATTTCTGGAGATGTCTATTGAGAACCAATAGAGTGAACTACCACACACCTATGGAAAATAGATTTATTGTGGATTATTGCACATAATTTAAAACAGGCGATTAGCTTATGCAGTCAGTCAAGGTATGAATCAGAATATTGGAAGTGTGAGAATTTCTATTATTATTCCAACTCTCAATGAAGCGGGGAATATCAAAGAAGCAATTGCAACTACTCAACCCAGTACAAATATAGAAATAATTGTCGTAGATGCTGGCTCAAAGGATGGCACAGTAGAAATGGCTCAGTTATTAGGTATCAAAGTTATCTCATCGTCTTCCGGTCGGGCTGTGCAAATGAACGCGGGTGCTTTAGCTGCTAGTGGTGATATTCTGTTATTTCTCCATGCAGATACCCGTTTACCTGCTGGGTTTGATGAGATGATTCGCACAGCACTACAACAGCCTGGGACTGTGGCTGGTGCGTTTAACTTGCGGATTGATGCATTACTTTTAAGTTTACGATGGGTGGAGTGGGGAGTAAAAATGCGATCGCATTTTTACCAAATGCCCTATGGCGACCAAGCAATTTTTTTAACAAAAGCAATGTTTCAGCAAATGGGTGGTTTTCCTGAATTGCCCATCATGGAAGACTTTGAACTCATGCGTCGTTTAAAACGCACCGGATGCATTGTAATTATTCCTACACCAGTTGTTACTTCAGCCCGTAGATGGTTGCAAAAGGGAGTATTCAAAACTACGCTACTTAATCAATTAGTAATTATTGCTTATTTACTCGGTGTTTCACCTGAACGAATTTGTCGCTGGTATCGCCGAGAAAAATTTAAGAGGGTTTAAGCTGTTCTTTTAACTGATTTAAAAATTTCTCTTACCCGTGCAAGTTATGAACAAGGAATTTATAGCAAATCGATTTAATCCTGGAGACTTGTGGAAGTTTTTTAGATTGATTGTATTAATATTACTAGTACTTAGCTTTGCTTTTTCATTAAACACAGACCCAGCTTTAGCACAAGAATCTGCAAATCCAAATTCTTTCAATCCCCAAGCTATTTTACGCGAAGCCTTGCAGTCGATTGATAGCCTCGGTACGTTGGGAATTATAGCTTTTATTGCCCTTTACATTATCGCTACCGTCGCTTTTTTCCCAGGTTCTATTCTCACCTTGGGGGCTGGTGTGATTTTTGGTGCAGCTTGGGGTTCTCTCTACGTGTTCATTAGTGCAACCCTTGGCGCTACTGCTGCTTTCCTTGTCGGACGTTATTTAGCAAGGGGCTGGGTTGCTGGTAAAATCGCAGATAACAAAAAATTTGCCGCCATTGACCAAGCTGTTGGTAAACAAGGATTAAAAATTGTCCTGTTAACGCGACTGTCCCCCATATTTCCTTTCAATTTGCTGAACTATGCTTTTGGGATTACGGGAGTTTCACTTAAAGATTACTTTATCGGCTCTGTAGGCATGATTCCCGGAACCATTATGTATGTTTATATTGGTTCCCTTGCGGGTAATCTGGCCATGATTAGCACTGAGGCTCAATTTACTAACCCTACTTTACAATGGGTAATTCGGATTTTGGGTTTGATTGCTACAGTCGCTGTGACAGTTTATGTAACCCAGATTGCACGGAAAGCTTTGGAAGAAAAGGTAAGTAGCAATTAAAAATTCAAACGCGTTCTGCTAAAGATAAATTAACCCTTGCTGAAACCTTTATACAGGAAAGCTTTAATAGTATCTGTCAATTCCAGACGGACAAAACAGTTCAAAGGCTATATTCATTGTTAAATAAGCATTAAAAATAAAAGATTGAGCCGCCTAAATTTATCGGGATTCTTAATTTTGAATACCGCAAAGGCGTTGACTTGAGCATTTTTAATTCTCAAATGAGGTATCACCAATGACCAATTCAGAATTCGAGAGAGTCACAGTTCGCCCAATGGATGAGTATAACCAAAAGTTGGTGTCTTACGTGCATCCGCCAAATTGGGTTAATCCTCAACCCGCCGATGTTTACGATTTGGTAGTAATTGGTGCTGGTACGGCGGGATTAGTGGTGGCGGCTGGCGCGGCGGGTCTGGATTTGGGTTTAAAAGTGGCGTTAATTGAAAAGCATCTCATGGGTGGAGATTGCTTAAATGTTGGTTGCGTACCATCTAAAACTGTGATTCGTTCTGCTCGCGTTGTTGGCGAAATTTGGAACGCCAAAGATTTGGGAGTTAATATTCCCCAACATAATATTGATGTTGATTTTCCCAAAGTCATGGCGAGGATGCGGCGGGTAAGGGCTGGTATCAGCCATAATGACTCGGCGGAACGGTTCTCATCGTTGGGTGTCGATGTCTTTTTGGGTAGCGGTCGATTTGCAAGTAAAAATACCGTGGAAGTTGGCGATAAAACCCTCAGCTTTAAAAAAGCTGTAATTGCGACTGGCGCAAGAGCTGCACAACCCCCGATTCCGGGAATTGAAAAGGCGGGTTATTTAACTAATGAGACAGTTTTTTCGCTGATTCAACGACCGGAACGTTTGGCGGTAATTGGTGGCGGTCCCATTGGTTGTGAATTGGCGCAGGCTTTTGGGCGCTTGGGTTGTGAGGTGGTACTTTTCCATAGCGGTTCTCATGTTTTAAATAAAGAAGATGCTGAGGCGGCTGAAATTCTCCAAAAGGTTTTGATTAGCGAAGGAATTCGCGTGGTACTGAATTCCGAATTAGAAGAAGTGGTAACTGTCACCGAGGGGAAACGGCTTTACTTTTCCGCCAATGGTCATCGAGATTCGGTGACAGTAGATGAAATTTTAGTCGGTGCGGGGCGATCACCGAATGTGGAAAGTTTAAATTTAGAAGCAGTGGGTGTAGAATACGACAAGCGCCAAGGTGTGAAGGTAAATGATTATCTCCAAACGACCAATCCCAAAATTTATGCAGCTGGCGATATCTGTATGAACTGGAAGTTTACCCATGCAGCTGATGCAGCAGCGCGGATTGTGATTAAAAATACGCTGTTTTCTCCCTTTGGCTTAGGACGCTCGAAACTCAGTAATCTGGTGATGCCTTGGGTAACTTATACTGACCCAGAAATTGCCCATGTAGGGTTGTACGAACACGAGGCACAGAAATTGGGTATTGAGGTGACGACAATCAAGATACCTTTTAATAGTGTAGACCGAGCGATCGCAGATGGTGAAGAGTCAGGATTTCTCAAAATCCACCATAAAAAGGGGTCTGATGAAATTATTGGTGCAACTATTGTCGCCAGTCATGCGGGTGAGATGATATCAGAAGTGACTACGGCAATGGTGAATAAAATTGGTTTGAGTAAGTTAAGCAGTGTAATTCATCCTTATCCGACTCAAGCCGAAGCTATTAAAAAAGCAGCTGATACTTATCGTCGTACACTCCTAACATCAAATACCAAAAAATTGTTGGGATTTCTCACCAAGTTATCTTAACCAAAATCAGCACCCGCAGGGAAATAAATTTCCTTTTCTTATAGCTGAAATCGGTTAAAACCCAATACGCTTGGGTTAAGGCTAGCACTCTTTGTCAAAGTCGTTTTTTTTAACGTAGACGCGGAGCGGCTTGCCGCAGGCTACCACAGAGGCGCAGAGAAGCCAGTGCGTTGGGCGGGTTAAGAGACTTGTAGCAACTGGCGCGACACAGAGAGAGAAGAAAGAGAAGGAAAAAATTGCTTAACTGAACTGTATTGGGTTAAAACCGACTAATGACAATCGATAGGACTTAGGCAAACAATAGCTGAAAAGAATGATTTTTAGGTAGAGGCAATACCCTGCGGTCAGCTAAAGCTATATGAATTGCCCCAGAATGTAGTTTTACGTAAGTCCTAATCGAGAATAGTGATAGTTGTCTCTTGAGGGGCATTATTGCGAGGAACGTTAGGTACAAATGACTAACTTTTACAATTCTGATGCCGTGTCTGGAGCAACAATTTCGCCAGTACCCAATTCCAGTATCATGTCTTGGTCAGTAATTAATCCGCTGAGTTCCTTGACTTGTAAATTCATGTCTTCACAAGCTTGTCTCAGTTCTTGTGCAAATTTGTTGAGGTCTTGACCATAGCCACATTGATGAGCAGCAGTTTCAATCCCTTGCTTGGCATTTGCTCTAGCACAATCTACTAGTTCCGTGCCATGCAGTGGTGTAGGAGATGCCATAGACGTAGTTATTATTTCTTAAATGTTTGCTGCTAGATAGATTATCAAGATTTTACCATTGACTCATCCCTCCAATGGAAGACAATGAGGGTGGAGTTAAGAGTTAGGAGAGACGCGATTAATCGCGTCTCTCCTAACTCCAAACTATATTTACTTAGCCATTGATAACTTCTCCACCATTGACGTGTAATACTTGTCCAGACATATAAGAAGAATCATCAGAGGCTAAAAAAACGTAGCTGGGAGCAACTTCTTCTGGTTGTCCGGCTCGTTCCATTGGTACTTGTTTACCAAAAGTTTCAACTTTCTCTTTGGGAAAAGTTGAGGGGATTAAAGGTGTCCAAATTGGCCCTGGTGCGACAGCGTTAACGCGAATTTTTTTTGACACCAAATTTTGTGATAAGGAGCGAGTAAAGGCAACGATCGCACCTTTTGTAGAGGAATAATCTAGTAGTTGTGGGTTCCCTTTATAAGCTGTCACTGATGTGGTATTAATGATAGAACTGCCTGCTTTTAAATGCTTGAGTGCAGCTTTAGTCATGAAAAACATCGAGAATATATTAGTGCGGAAAGTGCGCTCTAGTTGTTCTTTGGTAATTTCCTCAATACTTTCTTGCGGATGTTGTTCGGCAGCATTGTTGATGAGAATATCGAGTTTGCCAAACTCATCAACTGTTTGTTGTATAGCTTGCTGACAAAAAGTTTCATCGCCAATATCGCCTGCGATGGTTATTGCACGACGCCCTTGTTTTTTTACCAAATCTTTTGTTTCTTTGGCATCGTCGTGTTCATTGAGGTAAAGAATCGCCACATCTGCACCTTCTTTAGCAAATGCGATCGCTACAGCACGACCAATACCACTATCTGCACCCGTAATCAATGCTACTTTATCTTGTAACTTGCCACTACCCCGATAATTGGCATCATCTGCCTTGGGTTTTGGCGTCATTTCTGATTCAACCCCTGGTGCTTCTTGTTGCTGTGGCGGTTGTAATTTTTTTTCTTTTTGCTCTTTTGATTTAGCCATAGGTTTTATCTTGATAATTCACCTAACCACGAAAAACAAGTACACAAGTCTCATCTGATGAAAGATTTCTACTTTTCATCTGCTTTCAAGTTAACTATTATGTCGCTGTACTTTATCGCTCCCTAGAGGTAAAGTAAGCTGGAATTTGCTCAACCTTAAGACGGAAAAGAAATTAAGGAAATAGTGAGAAACAAGATTCCCGACTTCTTAAAGAAATCGCGGATCTATGGGTTGCAATTATCACAAATCAAGTAGGATTGCTATAGTTTGATTTATTCTTGCCGACTTCATTAAAATTATTGCAAAACTACCTGAATCCTGACACCTGGGCTATACCTCCAAACTAAACGTCCAAAAGTCTGCGTGGTGCGCTACATTGAGATTATTAGAGAGCAAGGGTTATGGCAACACTAAATATTTCCGAGTTAGAGCAGGTTGAAAAGTTTCGCCACTTACAATCAACTCTGCGCGATCGCTGGAAAACGATCGAGCTATTTGACAATAGTGAAGCGGATATTTTAATTATTCCTTCTCTGAGTATCGACCAGCGCGAACTCCAAAAGATCGAAGGCTGCGAACATTATGAAGAAAGATTACTATTTTCCTTAATTCGGTTACAAAATCCCCGGACTCGGCTAGTTTATGTAACATCAGTACCGTTGCATCCTAGTATTATTGATTATTATCTGCAACTGTTGCCAGGAATTCCCTTTTCTCATGCTCGGAATCGCTTACTGCTACTTTCTACTTACGATTCCTCTCTTAAGCCCCTCAGCCAAAAGATTTTAGAACGCCCCCGCCTGCTAGAGCGGATTCATCAATCTTTGAGGCTAGATAAATCATTTATGATTTGCTACAACTCTTCGGACTGGGAAGGCGAATTGTCTGTAAAATTAGGTGTACCACTGTATGCTGCCGCACCAGATTTACAGATTTGGGGGACAAAAAGTGGCAGTCGGGAAATCTTCAAGGAAAGCGGAGTACCACATCCAGATGGCACCGAAAAAGTTTGGAATCATCCAGATTTGGCAGAAGCTACCGGTGATTTGTGGGAACGACAACCAACATTACAACGGGTAGTGGTAAAACTCAACGAAGGCATTTCTGGAGAAGGGAATGCATTGCTTGACTTTAGACCGATTGAGAATTTAGCACCAAGTAAAGGTACTCATGCCCAAAGGGTAGCAGCAATTAGCGATCGCTTCTCAACAATGCGCTTTCAAGCAAAGCAAGAGAGTTGGGACAATTTTTCGGGAAGAATCGGGGAATTAGGGGCGATCGCTGAAGCATTTGTGGAAGGGGAAATTAAGCGATCGCCCAGTGTCCAAGGACGGATCACACCCAATGGCGAAGTCGAAATTCTTTCAACCCACGATCAAATTCTCGGAGGCCCAGACGGTCAAATTTATCTTGGTTGTCGCTTTCCGGCTGATGAAAGGTATCGGTTGCAATTACAGCAATTGGGATTACAAGTTGGCCGAAAGCTAGCAGAGAAAGGCACTTTAGAGCGATTTGGTGTAGATTTTATCGCCGTTGACAAGGGTAATGGAGAGTGGGATATTCAGGCGATCGAAATTAACCTGCGTAAAGGCGGCACAACTCATCCATTCATGACCCTAAAATTATTAACGAACGGTCGTTATGACCTTTCCACGGGCTTATTTTATAGTCAACAAGGTCGTCCAAAATACTACATTGCCACTGACAATCTCCAAAAAGAGCGCTATCAAGGATTATTACCTAATGATTTGATGGATATCATCGCTCACCAGAGACTACACTTTGACAGTGGTACTGAAACGGGTACAGTCTTTCATCTCATGGGTTGCCTTTCGCAGTTTGGCAAATTGGGATTAACCAGCATCGGTGATTCCCCGCAACAAGCACAAGACATTTATAACAAAGTTGTCAAAGTTTTGGATGAAGAAACCCGTAGCAATAATCATGATTTCTCGGCGTTTTCAGATTATTCCTTTCCCGTGGTTTGGGATGAATATAGTTAAGGTTTTTCAGATTTTCTATTTGCAAAATCAAAATAATACTCTACTAGAAGTCTGTGGGTTTTGTTCTTGAGCCAGATGCATCTAATCGTGTCATTCTCAATTGGCAAGAAAAAAAGTCAGATAGGGTATTTTGACCCCATCAATTTTCAGATGGTACTTTACGCGCTATATGCCTTGTAACACTGCTCTTACCGTTTCTCTTGATGCGGCACTCACGAAGTGCGGTATTTAAGTTAGGACAACTTGCAGCGTTTCTTGCCAATCTAACTGCAACTGTAAGTGAGCATTGCCGCTATTAATGGCAATTTCTACCCAGCCGTGACTGCCAACTAAAGCGATTATCTCTCCGACGTTGACATCACTGTAAGTTTCACCGCTTAGTATACTTAACCCGGCGGCTTGCACACACCAAGTTTTGCCTTGTACGTAACTTCCTGGAATGTTGCTGACTAAGTTGCCAAAATTGTCAATATATTGAATGCAACCCACTACACCTGTGGTTATCTGCTTGCACTCGCCTATATCCAGTTTTACCAAACTTGCTGGATCAATTTCTTGTCCTAGCTGTTTGAGAAGGATGCCACTAGCAAGATTAGCTCCCACTGGTGCAAAGATATCTCTACCGTGAAAAGTCTTGCTTGGTTGAGGAGTTCGCCAATAGTTAAGATTTGTGAGTTCGACAGCTGCGATCGCTGGGCTTTGACTTAGTATCCCACTGAAGATGCCATTATCTGGGCCGACGAGAAACCCTTGAGCAAATTCTACTGCGATCGCTCGTCGCTTGCTTCCCACACCCGGATCTACTACTGCCACATATACTGTCCCAACCGGGAAATAGGGATAAGCATTCATCAGGCAAAACCTGGCTGCGGCGATATCTTGCGGCTTAATTTGGTGCGTTAAGTCTACCACCGTCAGTCTTCTGTTGATTTGGGCTATGATTCCCTTCATTATGCCCACATAAACATCGCGATCGCCGAAATCGCTCAGTAAAGTCACGAGTGGTTGTTGATTTATCTGGTTCTTAGACATATTTTGGTGAAACTAATTATATAAAAAAATTTTTCTGTAGCAACAGTTACAAAATATGTGCTATGTTAAGAAAACAAGACATAAAGCGAAAAGTTAAAAAGGTAATCACTATGAGTCAGAATAGACTACAAAGTGTGAGCAAAGGACAAGAAGTTCACAGAGCGAATATTCAAAAAAGCCTAGAGCATCGCTTGCAAGTAGCCAGAGCAAAGGGCGACGAACAACTGATTCGTCAACTAGAAGCTGAGATGACGCATTTCAGCTAAATCAAGTTTTCATTGTTCATAGTTTTGTTGTGTAACCCGCTACGGCGGGTTTTTTGTTTTTATGGGGTTTCCTAGCAATTTCGCTCTAAAAGCGTTTTTCAATTAATTGAATTAGGGACTTCCAACAAATATAGGACTTACGCAAAACTACACGCGGTAGGGGCAATACCCTGCGGTCAGCTAAAGCTACATGAATTGCCCCTACCTAAAAATCAGGATTTCAGCTATTGTTTGTGTAAGTCCTAAAATAAATTATTCAATCTTGTGAGGTGAGCAGCGTTCGACCGAGCGCTCACGCCGTTCGCGTAGCGTTTCGCAGGAAAGTCTTGCCCACCTATAGCCAAAGGCTCTCGTGTCGCCCACCCTACAATAAGTAGTTGAGTATTTTTTTATTTTGAAGTCCCTTACCCCACTCCCATTCGACTACGCTCACGGCAAGCCGACTCCTCACTCCCCATTCTCAGACTTCCGGCTCAACACCCAATGCTCGTAACTGTGCTGCCAAGCGTTCAGCCCGTTGCAGGGCAGTTTCTTTGGCTTCTCGCTCTTGCTCGGCTCGTAAGCGTTCTTGCTCGGCTCGTAAGTGTTCTTGCTCGGCTCGTAAACGTTCTTGCTCGGCTCGTAAGTGTTCTTGCTCAGCTCGTTCTGCACCAGTCGGAATCATATTCCCTGTAGCATCACACCACCTAAGCCAAACATCCCGCTTACCTTCATACGCACCTTCCCACAAACATAAAGCTAGCTCAACTTCAGTCAGCCATTGCTCACTCATGGGTATGTATTGCCGCCCTCGCAACTCGTACATCTGTAGAACTTCACCACGAAGTTGCCGAGTTGGGTCAAAGATAATGTAGTACATTACCCGCATCCTGGCATACTCTAAGATTTTCCGTCCTGTTTCATTGCCTTCTCGATTTGAAACAATTTCAATTACCACCTCTGGCGGTTTACCAAAGTCCCAGAAGAAATAAGAACGATGCCGTTTTTCCCACCAGTTTTCAGCTACTTGTACATCCAGGCTCAAGAATACATCAGGCACAATCGGCGGTTGCTTACTACTGGGAAATAACCCCACATTGGCCGCCACGAGAAACCCTTGGGCATTACTTGCGCCGTTCCAAGAACTGTAAAGGGTTTCTGTCAGTAGCCGTTGTTGTTTTTCAGATGGTAGATTATCCAAGGGTTCATCGTCCTCTGTTACCAAATGATTAATATCTGGTAACAAATCTTCTGGTAATAAGCCAGCGTCTGTCAAGGTGATAGATTCACTCATAAGGAATTCTGGGGATAGCAGCTTAATTCTATTGTGGCAGCAGGATCAATTCCCATAAAAAACCCCCTCTGCTTTGGTCATAGTAAAGTGATTACAAGGCAGAGAGGGTTCATTTTTTATTTTTGTATAGGCAAATTTTAAGGATAATGCTGGCAAAAAACCAGTTTCTCTGATTTAAAGCCGGCAAAAACCTATGTTGTGTTTATTTTAACCTGCCTACTCAGTTAAACCTATTTCCAATCAGGAATCTCGGCATCTTCTCCACCAATACCGATTCCAGTGTTATATATTTTCGCATCAGTCAGATTGAGATCATTCATTGATGCTTGATACACATTAGAATCGTTAATCGTAGCGCGAGTAAAATTTACGCCGTTGAGATTAGTTTGCTTCAAATTCACATTGGTTACATAAGCCGATGTTAGATTAGCACCTGCCAAGTTTGCACCAGTTAAGTCAGCACCTTCGAGGTTAGCCCCTACAAGGTTGGCTCCTTGGAGCTTCGAGCCTCTCAAATCAGCACCAATTAAATGAGCGCCACTGAGGTTAGCTCCCGATAGTTCACACTTGACACATTCCCCAGTTGAAAGCAGCTTTTGTAAGTCCTGCGGATTCCCGGCTCTAACCGAGCTAGTGAAAAATAGGGGAGTTGCTAAGGCCATGGCCGCTAATAGCTGGAGTTTCATAATTTTCCCCCTTAATAATCAAGTTGCGTCCGTTCTGTCCCTCACGACTCTATTATCTCACTAAACTTCGTAAGGTCAATCTATCTATGCCCTCAGAAGTTGGTTGCGATCTGAAATAGCTATCCTAGCGAAGGAAAAAATGTCACTTCTTTTGTTTTTTGACGATTTTTAGTCAATAAACCGGAAAACCTGCCAATGTTAAATCACTGTTAAATCTTTTTAAAAGCTTGGACTACTCGCCATAATTTGGCTATTTTCATAAGTATTAATACTTGATGAATTGATTCCATAACATATAGTGTTAAGTTAAGTCTTCAGAAATTCTCGCATATACTGATTCACCAACTCAGGCTGTTCTTGCTGCACCCAATGACCACAATTAGGAATATATTTGATTTGAAAGTCCCTGACATAGGCTACAGTGTCGTAGGTTAGTTCTTTGCCGAGTGCAGTGTCATTTTCTCCCCAAATCATCAGCGTTGGCACTTCTAGAACGCCCCAATTTGGATTTAGCATTCTCTGTTGAAAAATATTGCGGTAATAGTTCAACATTGCTGTGAGGGCACCGGGTTTTGCAGCAGCATTTTTATAAGCGCCAATATCCGCTTTAGTGAAAGCACTCTTGTTAACTGCTGTACCTTTAAAAGCTGTTTCAATAGCTTGGTAGTCTGAAGATTGTAAAAGTAATTCTGGTATCCACGGTAGTTGAAAGACAAACACGTAGTAACTACGCAGCAACTGTTGGGGAGTGCGTAACCCTTGGGCAAATTTGGCAGGATGAGGCAGGTTAAGGATAATTAATTGCTCCAGCATTTCGGGATGAGCATAGGCAAAATTCCAAGCGATCGCACCACCCCAATCATGTCCAACTAAAACACACTTTTGATATCCTAATCCTTTAATTACTCCCTCAACATCTTTGATAAATTCATTCATTACATAAGCTGATTGCTCTGTTGGTTTATCACTATCGTTGTAGCCACGCAAGTCAAGGGCGACGACTTTAAAATCTTGGGCAAATTCTGGTATTTGATGCCGCCAAGAATACCAAAACTCAGGAAACCCATGCAACATCAACATTAAGGGGCCTTCACCTTCGGTAACGTAGTGTAGTTTCACCCCATTAGTAGTTATATATTCGTGTTTCCAAGTCACTTCTATTACAGACATATCTAGGATTTTTTGTAGGTGATAGTTATTATGTGTAATATGTTTCGTCAAAACATCTGCTAAGAGATAGTTTTAAAAGGGCAATAAGATGATTATTTGAGACACAAATAAAATGGGTGCAATAGAAACGCGTGGTATTTGGTTAACCACTACTGATAGTAAAGTTCTAAAGTCAAAGCAACGCATTGCTGAGGCGATGGATTTTCTTGCTGAGACGGGATTTAATGTGGTGTTTCCCGTGGTTTGGAACAAGGCTGTAACTCAGTATCCTAGTCAAACAATGCAGCAGACTTTTGGAGTCGAAATTGACCCTATGTGTGTAGGACGCGACCCTTTAGAAGAAGTGGTGGTTGAGGCGCGGCGAGTTGGGTTGAAAGTCATTCCTTGGTTTGAATACGGTTTTGCCAGTTCCTATAATTTGAATGGCGGTGTACTTTTACAGAAAAAACCGGAATGGGCTGCGCGTGATTGTAAGGGCAACTTACTGAAGAAAAACGGCTTTGAGTGGTTGAATGCCCTCGACGGACAAGTGCAGGAATTTTTGTTGAAATTGGTGCTGGAAGTTGTGAAAAATTATGATGTGGATGGTGTGCAAGGTGACGATCGCTTGCCTGCATTACCCTGTGAAGGTGGCTATGACGAGGGAACTGTCAGCCGCTATCGGCAGGAATTTAATCGCAATCCGCCACAGAATCCCCAGGATAGACAATGGTTACAGTGGCGTGCAGATATTCTCACTGACTTCTTAGCGCGTCTCTATCGGGAGGTGAAAGCGGTGAATCCTAACTTATTGGTAGCGATCGCACCTAATATCTATGATTGGGCATTCCAGGAATATCTGCAAGATTCACCCGCATGGTTGAAGCGGGGAATAGTTGATATGATTCAGCCGCAGATTTATCGCCGTGACTTTAGGAGTTACCGTGCGATCGCTGATAAACTAGTAACTCAGCAGTTCACAGATACGACGTTGCCCAAGTTAGCACCGGGAATATTAATGAAGCTTGGCAATTATTGTATTAGTCCAGAATATCTGGTGCAGGCAATTGAATACAATCGTCAACTTCGCATTCAAGGAGAGGTATTCTTTTTTTACGAAGGTTTGCGCGAGAATAACAATACCCTAGCTAAAGTTTTGCAAAATGGGCCTTATGCTAAGTCTGCATCATTTCCCACTCTGTCAGATTTGAGTGCGGGTGGTGTGAGTAACAAGAGGACATCTTCTATTTGGCGAGGAGTAGAAAGGTTGTTAAAAAATATTTTTTAAGGGAAAATGCGCGTGAAATCTCAATTATCGGTGGAACGGGTAATTAAAACTCTCAAACAGGATTTACCGACACTTTTTGAAAAAGATATTTCCTATGATATCTATACACAGGATATCTATTTTAAAGACCCGGTGAATACATTCAAATATAAATTTAACTATCGCATTATATTTTGGACTTTGCGATTTCATGCTCGGCTATTTTTTACCCAAATTTACTTTGATGTACATGAGGTTTATCAGTCAGCCGAAGATACGATTTTAGCAAAATGGACAGTGCGGGGAGTGTTGCGTGTTCCTTGGAAAGCTGGGTTGCTTTTTAATGGCTATTCAACCTATAAACTCAACGAAGATAATTTAATATATGAACATATCGACACCTGGGATAGAAAACCAGGGGAGATTTTACGACAGTTTTGGCAAAGGGGAGGAGAGAGCTAATTAGTTTCTAGATATTCGTTTTTTAGACGAAGAATAATTGAGATTGAAATAGGTTGTAAAATTTAGTTTAAATCAACTCTTTCTCTTGACTAAGATAATGATAAGCTGTTAATAAAAGTTAAGGTCATAAAAATGGAGAAAGCAGTAAAGTTAGAAGAAGCTCTTGAATTAGTAAAGCGGCTTTCACTAGTAGATAAGGTACGCTTGATTGAGCAAGTCGCACCGCAAATCGAAAGAGAGTTGACAATGATTCAGCCTAAACTGCGAAAGTCTTTGAGAGGGTTGTGGCGAGGTAGCAATATCAGTGAATCAGACATTTCAGAAATTAGAGAGCAAATGTGGGTAAACTTCCCTGGAAAGGACGTTTGATGTCTAATTTGGTAACGGATACCCATGCTCTGATTTGGTATTTAGAAGATAGTTTGCGTCTTAGTCCTGCTGCTAACCAGGCTTTTGAGGAGTGCGATCGCGGTGAAATTGTTATTTACATCCCAACGATTTGCCTTGTAGAAATTGTTTATTTACAGGAAAAAGGACGTATATCAGCGGATATGAAGTCTCAGCTAGATGCTGCATTAATAGCTGGGACTAGTGGAATGATTCTAGCAAATCTTACAGATGAGGTAGTTACAGCATTGGCAACAATACCACGAGACAGTGTTCCTGATATGCCTGACAGAATTATTGCAGCCACAGCTAAGTATTTAGGTTTACCCCTGATTAGTAGAGACACTAGAATGCCTTTATCTGGGGTAGCTATAATCTGGTAGGATGAGAATCTTTGTAATTGGGTATGACAAAGACTACTGGAAAATGACCCTTACTTTTAACTCAGACGTTTACAGTCAATTGCTGTCTCAATATCAACCTCGGATTATTAAGACAGAAGAGGAAAATGAGAAGTTTTTGGAAACTGTTGAAGAACTGCTTTCTCGTTCTCATCTGACTTTTGAAGAAGATACTTTGTTGGAATTATTGGTAAAACTGATTGAGGATTTTGAAGAGAAGCACTATCAGCTTAATGTTTCAACACCTCGCTCAAGACTCTTGCATTTGATGGAAGCTAGGAGTTTGGAAAAATCTGATTTGGTAGAAATTTTTGGTTCGAGCGAGATTGTTACTAAAGTAATTAATGGTGAGTTAGGAATCACTAAAGAACAAGCTGAGGCTTTGGGAAAACTTTTTCACGTTGATGCAAGTTTGTTTATTTGTTGATTTTCTAGATGGTAAAAGTATAGAAAAAGCTAGAGAGGAATTATAAAATGATTTACTAGGTAATAAAACTATAGAAGAAATTTAGTGTGCGATAGCCTTCTTTAACTTTTCCCAATACCGCCAAATCTCGACAAAACCCTCAAAGACTAAGCATTCTGAGGGTTTTTGTTATGTGAAAAATACCATGATATCAAGTCATTAGCTGGCTAGCATTTAAAGTTTCTACGGCATAAGGTTTTCCTGTTAAGTCGCTGAATTCTACTTCAAAAACTCCACGTTCATATTCTTCTACAATCGTTCCTACTTGACCGCGATGCAATCCCAATTCTGGGAAGTCTTCGGTTAGGGCAACCACATCTAATAATTTCATTGGTATTACCTCATTGCTTAGATTATATAACAGGTAACTAGGCGGGGGAAGCCTTCATTATTACGCACTATCCAAACACTTTGAAAAGACTAAGATTTCATCACCGGATATTGTTTCAACACTTGCTGCAAATATTGCCCAGTATAAGACCGGGGATTTTTTGCAACTTCCTCTGGTGTCCCCACAGCAATCAATTCTCCCCCTTTATCGCCACCTTCTGGCCCCAAATCTATCACCCAATCAGAACAACGGATTACATCTAAGTTGTGTTCAATTACTAATATTGAATTACCTTTATCTACCAACCTTTGCAACACATCTAACAATTTGTGGACATCGTAAAAAGATAACCCTGTTGTCGGTTCATCGATTAAATAAAGTGTCTTACCTGTGGCGCGTCGAGATAATTCTGTGGCTAATTTCACTCGTTGCGCTTCACCGCCAGATAAGGTAGTCGCAGGTTGTCCTAGTTGGACATAACCCAACCCAACATCAAATAAAGTTTGCAAACGCGCGATCGCTTTGGGAATATTTTGGAAAAAGTCTAAACTTTCCTCAACTGTCATTCTCAAAACATCAGAAATAGACTTATCTTTGTATTTCACTTGCAATGTTTCGCGGTTGTATCTCGCACCTTTACAAATTTCGCATTGCACGTAAACATCGGGGAGAAAGTTCATTTCAATAACATTCACACCTTGTCCGCTACAAGCTTCGCAACGTCCACCTTTAACGTTAAAAGAAAATTGTCCAGGTTTGTAACCCCTAGCTTTGGCTTCTACTGTTTGCGAAAATACATCTCGAATAGCATCGAAAATTCCTGTGTAAGTTGCAGGGTTAGAACGTGGTGTACGTCCAATGGGAGATTGATCGATAACGATCGCTTTATCAATCGCGTTTAATCCCTGAATTTTATCCAAATGTTTGGGTAAGGGAACTTTCTTAGTTAAATGGTGTTGCAGAGATGGGAACAGCAACTCGTTAATCAGGGTAGATTTGCCAGAACCCGACACACCTGTAATGGCGACAAGTTTACCTAATGGAATTTCTACATCTATATTTCTCAAATTGTTGCGATGGGCATTTTTAATTCCTAAACTGCGCCCATTTCCTTCTCGGCGTTCTGGTGGTGTGGTAATTACTCGTCTTCCTGATAAATACGCACCCGTCAAGGAATCTTCGGCTGCTAGCAACGCCTGAAAATCACCTTGGGCGACAATATTTCCCCCGTGAATTCCTGCACCAGGGCCAATATCAACTATGTAGTTGGCTGCACGAATTGTTTCTTCATCATGCTCAACAACAATTAATGTATTACCCAAATCGCGCAATTTAGTTAAAGTTTTCAGCAACCTGCCATTATCTCGTTGATGCAATCCAATACTCGGTTCATCTAAAACGTAGAGAACTCCTGTTAAACCAGAACCAATTTGCGTTGCTAAACGAATTCGTTGGGCTTCGCCACCAGAAAGCGTCATTGCGGGACGATCAAGGGTGAGATAATCTAAACCTACATCTAACAAAAATTGCAATCTTGCTTTGATTTCTCGGAGTACTAAATCAGCAATTTGTAACTGGCGATCGCTCAACTGGAATTGATCAATTCTCTCCCGACAATCCCGAATTGATACGCTAGTTAATTCTAAAATTCTATATTGTCCTAACTTCACCGCTAAGGCTTCCGGTTTTAACCGTTTTCCTTTACAAACTTCACACGGTTGATCAATTAAATACTGCTCTAATTTTTGCTTAACTAATTCAGAACCACCCTCATACTGTCGTTGCAAAATGGGAATAGCGCCTTTAAAACTCTGCTTTCTCTGTGCCTCTGCGATTCGTTCATCTTTCTCTCCATACAAAACAATTTGCTGCTGTTCTTCTGTCAGCTTGCTCCAATTTGTCTGTAACTCAAACCCATAGCTTTGCCCTACGCTATAAAGTAATTCCAAATAATAAGAATTATCTTTTTCTGACCAAGGCGCGATCGCCGCATAAAGTGGCGCTTCCGAGTCGGGTATAATCAAATCAGGCGCAAATCTTCTTAAAGTCCCGATTCCATGACAGTGCGGACAAGCACCATAAGGTGAGTTAAACGAGAACAATCGCGGCGATAGTTCCTCCATCACCGCCCCATGTTCTGGACAAGCAAAGTTTTCCGAAAATACTAATTCTTCTTCTTTTTCTTGTCCGTCGTCACCAAGTAGACTCACAAGAATGGTCGCAATACCACCCGATTGTTTGAGACACGTAGACAAGGAATCAACCAAACGCTCTTGGATATCAGCCTTTTTCACCAAACGGTCAATTACGACTTCGATGGTGTGAGTAAAATTTTTATCCAATTCAATCGAATCTGACAGTTCGCGTACCTCGCCATTAATCCGCACGCGGACAAAACCTTGAGATGCCAGACTTGACAAAAGCTTACGATGTGTGCCTTTTTTCCCCCGGACAACGGGTGCAAGAATTTGGAAGCGGGTGCGATCGCTTAATTCCATAATCCGATCGCACATCTCATCGATTGTCTGGGGTGCAATACAGCGATCGCATATCGGACAATGGGGTTCACCTGCACGACCAAATAACAGCCGCAAATAGTCGTAAATCTCCGTCACCGTACCCACAGTGGAACGGGGGTTATGAGACGTTGACTTTTGGTCAATGGAAATTGCTGGACTTAAGCCTTCAATTGCCTCCACATCCGGCTTATCCAACTGTCCTAAAAATTGCCGTGCGTAGGCGCTGAGGGATTCCACATAGCGACGTTGCCCTTCAGCGAAAATGGTGTCAAAGGCCAGGGAAGACTTACCAGAACCAGAAACGCCAGTGAATACAATCAAGCGATCGCGCGGCAGTTCCAAGTCAATATTTTTCAGATTATGCTGCCTAGCACCCCGAATCCGAATCGTATTCTGGCTGTTGTGGCTGGGGTGCGGAAGATGTCCATTCAAGGATGCTGCTAGCTGTTGGTCTGACATATTGGGCGGCGAAGAGGGAGTTTCTGATGAAACAGTCCTTAATAATACTATCTTTAATTGGTTTATAGTAGAACAATAGTACTGTTTTAAATTGAAGTTGTACTTGACATATTCTGAATTATGCTAGCCAATGCCGCCACCCATGAAGTTACTTGGCAAAAGTTACCTGATGATTTTGTTTTAGAGAACGAGCCAGTGGATAACATTAATCAGCCACTATTGGCTGCTGCTTTAACAGAAAGCTTAGAACTTGCCAGCAGATTACCCGCCGATGCTTTAACCATCACTAACTACGGCATCTGCGCCACCTTAAATAATCGATTTGTGATCAAAGCGCCAGATTGGGGATATGTATCATCTATTCGAGTCTCACGAGAAGAAGTCAAGCGCAGTTATACCCCACGACTGCAAGGTGATATCCCCGTAATTGTGATGGAATTTATCTCAGATACCGAAGGTGGAGAGTATTCTAGTAAACCGACCTATCCCCCTGGTAAGTGGTTTTATTATGAGCAAATTTTACAAGTGCCAAACTATGTAATTTTTGAACCAGACGAAGGAGTTTTAGAAGTTTATCGGCGAGATGATTTAGGAAATTATGAACTGCAAACGCCGGATTCAAGCGATCGTCACTGGATTGCCGAAATTAATTTGTTTTTAGGCGTATGGGAAGGAAGCCGAGATAACCGCACAGGTTATTGGTTACGTTGGTGGGATGACAACGGCGAACTATTACTGTGGGGTTTGGAGTTAGCAGCAAAAGAACGGCAAGAGAAAAACGCTGCTCAACAGCGTGCAGAACAAGAAAGTCAGCGTGCAGAACAAGAAAGTCAGCGTGCAGAGCAAGAAAGTCAGCGTGCAGAACAAGAACGCCAGCGTGCAGAGAGATTAGCAGCTCAGTTAAAAGCGCTGGGAGTAGAACCGGAGATTTAACTCGAAACTCCGTGTTCGGTACTCGAAACTCCATGCTTGGAACTCGGAACTCCGAGATTGGTACTCGAAACTCCGTGCTTGGAACTCGGAACTCCGAGATTAGAACTCGAAACTCTGTGCTTAGAACTCGGAACTCCGAGCTTGGAACTCGAAACTCCGTGCTTGGAACTCGGAACTCCGAGATTGGAACTCGAAACTCCGTGCTTGGAACTCGGAACTCCGAGATTGGAACTCGAAACTCCGTGGTTGGAACTGCGATCGCATTTCTTTTTTATCAAGCGATCGCCTTTTACTCTATATTTAAACTCAGCATTACAGCAGGCGATCGCATTTTCAACTTTCTTAGGAATGATTCAGAATTGCTACAATAACTCCTCACTCCTGTACAGACGCGATTAATCGCGTCTTTCCAAACTCCAAACTTCTGACTTAGCACTCTTGATGTTGCGCTAGCCAATCGACAATCTGGGCATTGACAATATCTGGAACTTCATCATGGGGACAATGACCGGCATTAGGAATGGGAACAATTTTGATTTCTTTGCCATTCTCACGCGCCTCTTCGTAAATCTTTGCCCCGGTAATTGGTGTCCAAGGATCGTCAGCACCCCAAATTATTAAAAGAGGACATTTTACTTTAGGCAATAGTTCCTCTGGACTTGGGCCAGGAGGTGCGGTGAGAATGGAGGCAAAAACTTGTTGCGCTCCCGGATCGCAAGAGGGAGTATAAAGTAAATCGACTAATTCATCGGTGACGGCTTCCCGATCGCGGTAAACTTGGTAGAGGGTACGGCGAATTTGGGCTTTTTGGCGGATGCGATTATAGACAAATTTACCTGTAATTGGCGATCGCACAAACCGATTAAAAGCTGCCATCACAATCCGTAACGGCGGGTTCAATTCGTCTGAACGATGACTCAAACCACCCGCAGAGTTAATTAAAATACCACCAGCAGCAATTTTGGGATGTTCTACCAGTACTATCAAGCTCAAAAGTGCGCCAATGGAGTTGCCAATAAATACAGCAGGTTCGTGTATGTGTGCTGTGCAGAAATCTTTCAGCAGTTCCACCCAAACTTCCACAGTGTAATCAATTGGCGCTTTATCAGAACCACCAAAACCTAAAAGGTCTATGGCAAATACTTGGTAGCCAGCATTAGCTAAAACTGGGATATTTTTGCGCCAGTGTCCAATGGAAGCACCAAAGCCGTGAACCAGTATCAGAGGGCATCCTGTACCCATGACAGTATACTGAATTTTGTAGCCCTGCCAATTCCAAAAGAATTTTTCAAAGGCGTCTTGGGTTGCAAGCTCTTGTGTAGTTACAGTCATTAATAAGATTTATAAAGTCTTTCTTCACTATAGTAATCTTAATTCCTCGTTCCTATACTCCGTATGGGAATGCATTCATTGAGTCTCTGACTCAATTCAATTCTGACTCAATATTAGGACTTATGCACTGTACAAATTCCTCATGATGTGTATTAAGGATATTGAGGTTGTTTTAGGCTTTTATTAATTATCCTTTGATCGTAAATAGACCATATTGTAGGGGTTTAGCAATGCGCTTTACCCCTACGAAAGATGTGGTTTTTCACGTTATACATATTTACTATTTATTGTCAATGCGTAAGTCCTAAATATTTAACTGGAGGCAGCAGCCCCTAATCAGCCGTTCCCATCAGAGCATGGGAACGAGTGAAAATACTCGCGTGAGTAGCTCCCCAACCTACACATTTTTATTTTTGAGGCAAAACCTACGCAGTATTGCAATCCATCTTAATTTATTTAATTTCAGTGCGTTTCAACGTACTTTAGCTATTAGCCTGCAATAAATTGCAGGGCGGGAAAGCAACGCCAAACCCAGCTTTTAGGGATGGATGATTTAACCCATCGTGAATTTACCAACAGTCTCATTTTATTCGCCCAATTGTTTCCAAACTTCTCACTATTTTTCAACTAAGGGACTTCCAACAAATAAATTACCCAATCTTGTGGGGTGGGCATCTTGCCCACCTCTGGCTTAAGTCCCTCGTATCGCCCGCCCCACAAGAAGTAGTTAAGTATTTTTTTATTTGTCAGTCCCTAATCCCCATGAACAAGACGCCGGGAGGTATTCCCTATTTCAACTTAAATTCATCAAACTTCAATACTTCCGAATCCGGCTTGCGGGTATCAAAGCGATAACTACTTATTGTACCTGTCCCCGTATCAAAAATACTGAAAACCGTAATATCATTACTTGCAATATAAGGCATCGGCTTGCCATCTTCACCCAGCAAGGGAGCAATTGTTGGTACTATCGGTTCTAAACCATTGGGATCACCAAGCTTAACATAATTTTCTTGATATCCAATTGGCACTTCTCGCTTTTTGTCACCCCAAGCCGCGCCGTAAGTATTGCCCACATTAGATGTTTCCAGAAAGTGCATTCCACTGGCACTAACAAACCGGTTCCACAAATGGGAATGTCCATAGAATACCAATTGCACATTAGCCGCTTCTAGTAAAGGGACAACATCGCGGATAATATAATCTGCGTCTTTGGGGTACTCGTAACGCACTGCTTTGATATTATCGTTATCTCGTTCAATTATTTGTACTGGTTCTGTATAAGCCGGAACTATATTATCACCCAGAGTATGGGGCGGATGATGGAACATCACAACTTTGTATTTTGCTTGTTTAAACTCAGGGCTGTTGAGTTCTGCCTCTAACCAATTATACTGCTTGCTGCCTTTAGCAATTGGCTCATAAATCAACTGTCCATAACCCCAATCTTCAGGATTATTTAAATCCTTTTCTGCTTCTTGATATCTACCTTTACGCTTTCCATCTAAGCTCTTAGTGCGCCACGTATTCGTAGCGTACAGTACCACCAAACGCACATCACCAAAACTAACTGCATAATACCTTTTTCCCCCCTCTTTACTTTTTGGTAAAGAGAAAATCTCTTCGTAGGTATTAGTATTAAAAGAATTATCTATTAAAGACTTGTCCGAGTAGATTTTTTGAGCAACAACACGCCCAATTGTATCATCAAATTCACCATTTAAACTTTCCGTCCTGCCAAAGCGCCCCATCACCTCATGATTGCCAATGCAAGTAAACATGGGTGCATATTGAATTATTTGGCCACCAGTATAGGTTGTCTTAATACCGTCGTGCGTGATGTTATATTTAGCACGACCTTGTAAACCGGGAAACAACGCACCACCACTATTATCATCAAACCATTCTGAGGCGCGATCGCTAACATTGACCAAATCACCGGCAAACCACACTCCATCGACTCGTCCAACCGTTTCTACCACCTTTTGCAGATTTGCAGATGTCATCGGCTTTAATTGATGGTCAGAGGTGAGTAAAATTTTTAATGGTGTATCCGGTTTTGGAGTAGCTGCGAGGCTAAAAACATCACTGCTAACACTTTCGCCGTCTTCTCGCACACTCGTAACCCGATAGTTTACCCGCAAACCAGGAGTTAACCCAGTCACCTCAGCTTCATGTCGCCAAATATCACGCTGGACAGGTTTTTGATAAACTTGGCCGTCTTTGGTTTGGTTTGCAACTCTTGACTCTTGGTCTTCACGCGTGCTACTGAGTTTGATAATATTTGCCTTAGCAGTTTGTTTGAGATTTTCCCCGTAGGTTACTGTGTGATTAACACCAAGAAACTCAGTAAACCAAACTACTCGCACTGAGGTTTCAGTTGGGAGTTGCAAAAATGGGTCAGTGAGTAGTTGCGGCGCTGATGTCATAATTGTTTGCCCAAATGAACGCACACTTACCAGAGTAAAGCATATAACAAGCACAAGCATAGCCACTAAGGAGATTTGACGGCGGCTTTTGCGTCTGAGCATGAGTAACATACCAAATTTTCTAGGGTATCCCTCTTCTGTCACTTTCCGAAATAAGCAGGTAGTAAATAAGTTAAATTATCCAGAAGCATAACCAGGTTTAAATTGATTCATTGCAGCAATTAAATGATTTAATCCTAGCAATAAATGTGAATTATGGAAAATACTTAACCAGGGATAAATCAACCAAAATAGTAAGAGTGGTTGGATGATGAGACGCAGATTATTTAAAGTATTCTTCCATCCGTATTCATGGTTCCATTGTGGATGATTAGAAAAATCAACAGAACTATTTTTTTGTGCCTCAGTCTCAATTTGACGAGATTGATTTAAGCCTAAGAAGACTGGAGAATTTAAACTAATCATCGTGTAAGCACAAAAAATAATCTCCCACCCTTCGGGTTCGCCAGTCGCTACAACGGGGGGAACCCCCGCAACGCGCTGGCTCACCACCTCTCAATATGTTGGAAATTGGTGAAACGGTAATCTGTCCAGCCTAGTTCCGGTTTACACTGTCGAAAACCATATTCTACCCAGGTTCTTAATCCATATAAGTCACCTAAAGTTTTCTTGAGATTACCTTGAAGATTTGTCATCACAAATGTTGTATAATTCTCTGGCATAGTTTCTGGGTCAGTAGTTATTTCCCAGTAAGTTACGGCTCTTTTTTTACCATAAATTATTTCCCTAATGTATCTAGTTTCTGATTAGGGAATTGCTAAATGTTCTTTCAAATTTACACCATTTATTCGCCCTAACCCTTTGACCTGCTGGCAACCAGACTCCATGATTATTTCTAATTGATACAACGTAAGCTAAATTATATTCAGCTATTTTTCTAATAAATTGACTACTTTCACCATATAAGCTATCAGCCAGTACTAATTCAATATTAAACCCTGATTCAATTAACTCTGTAATAATTTCTGATGCTAACTCTATTTTCGTTTTGTATTTATCTGACTCCTTTAGTGTTCCTTTTGGTTTAAATATTTTTACAATTAATGGAAAAGTTATTTTAGAGTAAACCCCATAAGCATTGACTGCAAACGTTTCCATTATCTACCTTCCCCACGCTTCCTAAATATTCTCTAGCCACATAATCAGTCTTTTTACCTTTTTTTCTATCTCCGGTTTCATCTATTACTACTGTAATTGCCTGACCATCTAATTCTTTCTTCAATTTATTTAATCTTCGTTGCTTTAACTCATTTACTGACCAATCTGAATTGGCTAGAAAATGATGTAACGACTGTGCGGAGTTTATGCTTACGACTTTCGCTATCTCTGGTAATGATTTTCTTTGAATTTGGGACATTATTCCCAGATGTAAATATTTGAAGCACTCATAATTTCTGACTTCTTTAAACAGGTCTTTATACTCTGCACAATATTCATCTATGGTGGCAACTGTTGGGTGAGCATAAGACAGCCAAATGTTTCAAGATTTGTAATTCTACATCCATTGCCCTACTTACCTTTGAGGGTTTTCTTTTTTTATTCTTTTATTCAGAATACCCGGAAAGTGACAGAAGAGGGATATTCATCTATGGTGGCAACTGTTGGGTGAGCATAAGACAGCCAAATGTTTCAAGATTTGTAATTCTACATCCATTGCCCTACTTACCTTTGAGGGTTTTCTTTTTTTATTCTTTTATTCAGAATACCCGGAAAGTGACAGAAGAGGGCTATGTCTAATGATTTTTTGCTAAGGATTTGGTATCCTCTCACAGATTTGATTGAAAAACCTGCCAATCTTTTAAAAAGAGTAGCAGGTATGGCTTATCATCAATCGGAGCGGCGGGATTTGAACCCACGACCTCCACTACCCCAAAGTGGCGCGCTACCAAGCTGCGCTACGCCCCGGTCAGAATTATTATCATACAGCAAAACTTGAGGATAATCAAGAGGCAAGCTTAAAAAACCTTGAGCATCCCACTAGCTTGCAGTAAATCTGGAACAGCAGAAGCATCCCATTTACCTTCTACACATCGCCCTATATTCAAGATAAAGCGCAGAGTGTAATCATCAGGATAGCCTTCTACCTCCATCCATAATAAATCGCTTTCGGCTTCACAAGCAATTTTTTCCTCTTCCATTAATTCAGTTGCGAGTTGCTTCATGGTGTCTACTAGCTGTGCTAATAGACGGCAAAAATCATTCAACTCGGCTTCGGTTAACTCAATTGCCCAATCATCTGTACCGACTAAACCTTTAAACTCGAATGCATCGGGGTTCCAGCCAATACGCCAACCAAATCCGCTTTTGACAACACGTTCCATAAAAAGTTAGGAGTTTGGAGAGACGCGATTAATCGCGTCTGTACAGGAGTTTGGAGTTATTGATTTACTTGAGTAATTCCGCACCTCCCCGTTGTGGTGGCTGTGGGGGAGTGGATGTAGTCGGACTGGGTGGGTTGTTGGGGCTAGGGGGTAGGGGATTTTGAGAAGTAGGATTAAATATGTTGACTAAGACTTGCACTAGGGCATCTCGCTGGCTGCGGGTGAGACGGGTAATGGCTTTACGATCGCCTTCTAGCGGATTTTCCCGTAGTGTATCATTCCCTGGATAGCTATTATCATACATAATTTCATTCACACCCAGGTAATCAGCTAAAGTCAGCTTCCAATCCAAACGATAAATTGGAGCTCGCCCTTTGGTATAAATGTGGTATCTAATCAGGCGATTTACTAAGGTGTTGTTTTCGGCAACTTTCCCATTTTCTTTGCTGATATACTTATTTTCGCATGGGAAATCTGGCAATTGCTGATATACTTGCTGCCAAACATCGCTAGGAGTGATTCTCTGAGCGATCGCACTTGACCTTGGCGCTGCGATCGCACCTTGCATATAAAATAAACTTGTATGTATTGATTTCCCCGTCCCTGAACCCAAAACAATTACACCCACTACCATTAAGGCAGTGAGTGTCTGCCAGGGCTTGAGTAGGGGTTGAATGAACGATAAATGTTTGCTCATCCTACCTTCTCTAAAACCTTTTTTTATAGTTCGCCAATAATTTCTGGCTGAGTCAATTCATCGGACATTTCGATAATTGCCCTTAGCACTGGCTTCATCATCACATCTTCGTTACTTTCAAAGTCTTCATAACGCCGACGTTTAGCACGATTTGCCACCTGAACCGTAATGCGGTAACGATTTGAGGCTGCACCAATCAGCTCCTCTGAACGGTGCATAATCTGAGACTGAGTTGTCTCGAACTTAGAACGCTTTAGCATAATTAATGGTTCTTGGGGTCATTCCCCAGTGTAGCAGTACTAATAAATCTGCTGCTGTGCATTTAATCGCTAGCAACCTCTCTCTTGATAGAGGTTGAGAGTGTTTTAATCAATATAAGTTACTTATAATATTACCTGACTAAAATTACACACCCTTATGGCTGATCTTCTGGAAACTGCTATCAACGCCGGAAACTTCACTACCCTAGTGAAGGCTGCTAAAGCTGCCGATCTCATAGAAATTCTGAAAAGTCCTGGTTCTTTCACACTATTTGCACCGACTGACGAAGCTTTTGCCAAGCTGCCAGAGGGAACTTTAGAGTCGCTACTACAAGATATCCCCAAGCTGAAGAAAATTGTAGCATATCATATCGCTAGTGGAGATGTTAGGTCTGATGACTTGGTACAGATTAATGAGGCAGAAACGATTGAGGGGTCAATTGTAGCCATTGAATCTGCCGATGGTAAATTTAAGGTGAATAACGCCAATGTCGTCAAAACAGATATTCTGGCAGACAATGGCGTGATCCATATTATTGATGCAGTGTTGATGCCTGCGATGGTGGCCGGAAGTTAATGGATGGGGCATTGGGCATGGGGCACTTGTACTGAGCGAAGTCGTTGGCGCAGCCTCTGTCTTCGACACGCTGCGCGAACGTAGAGAAGTATTGGGCATGGGGCATGGGGCATGGGGCATTGGGCATTGGTTATTCTTTTTGTCCCCCTTGTCCCCCTCCCACTCCCCACTCCCCACTCCCATTCGGCTACGCTCACGGCAAGCCTACTCCCGACTCCCTACTCCCAAAATGCAGCCACTGCGTGCGGGAACACTCAACGTTAACTGCTGAGTTTCTCCTTCACCATTCCACTCAACCTCAGCAGTACCATATAACTGCTTATTGGGTTGAGTACCCAAACTGGGGATATCTACATTCGCTGTTGCCGAACTTGTGCCAGCGTTGACGGCAATTATCAATTCCTCTGTCCCCAAAGTTCGCGCAAAGATATAAAGTTGTCCTTGAGCATGGAGGACTTGGTAATCACCTGTACGCAATGCTGGGTAAGTTTGGCGTAGGACAATTAATTGACGGTGAGTATTAAAAATTTCTCGCTCCCACTTGGCTTCTAAAGGAAAGCTACGGCGGGAGTCTGGATCTATGCCACCAGGTAAACCAACTTCATCGCCATAGTAGATGCTGGGGGCACCAGGATAGGTGAGTAGCAGTAGAGTTGACAATTCCACACTAGCTTTATCGCCGCCTGCAATGGTCATTAATCGGGCTGTATCGTGACTTGCTAACAAATTGAGTTGAGTTAGCTGAATTTCCCAAGGGTAAAGTTGCAGTACTTCTTGGATTTTGGTGGCGTACTCGGCAGCAAATAAGGGTGGGTAAGGTTGATAGTCGCGGCTTTGAACTTGGTCTAAGACTACGCGATCGCCAGCTGCAAAGGCAATTGTCGGCCCAGCAAATAAATAATTCATCACCCCGTCAAATTGCGTCCCATCCAACCACTGGCGGGAATCTCCCCAGACTTCGCCGACAATGTATGCTTCAGGATTGACTGCCTTAACGCGATCGCGGAATTCCTGCCAAAAGCCAGGAGTTTTTATTTCAAATGGTACATCTAATCGCCAACCGTCGATGCCGAATTTTATCCAATATTCGGCAATCTCCATAATATATTCTCGGACTTCGGGATTATCGTGATTAAATTCTGGCAAAGCCCGATTTCCTACCCAACCCCCGTAGTTAGCAGGGAATTCCCCATTGTATGGTGAAAGCGGCCAACCATCTATTTTGAACCAATTTAGCCAAGGGGAATGGGGGCCATTCTCTAGAACGTCATGGAAAAAGAAAAAGCCCCGGCTGGAATGGTTAAACACTCCATCCAGAACTACTTTGATATTCCGTTCATGGGCGGCGTCGAGTAAATCCTTAAAAGCCTCGTTACCCCCCAGCATTGGGTCAACTTGGTAATAATCGTGGGTATGATAGCGATGATTACTGGCGGATTGAAAAATCGGTGTGAAATAAATCGCATTAATCCCCAGATCATGGATGTAGTCTAATTGCTCCATGATGCCCCATAAGTCGCCGCCTTTATAACCTTGGAGTGTTGGCATAGCTTCCCAATCTTCCCAACGGCCTTCGTGCAACAACCGTTTGCGCGGCTGTTTGCTTCTGGCAAAGCGATCTGGGAAGATTTGGTAGAAAACCGCGTGTTTTACCCAGTCTGGTGTTTGAATTTGCATGAATAAATTTTTGTACCTTCAGAAGCGATCGTTGCAAATATTAGCTTCTTTATGGCTCTTACTTATGATAGAAAATCTGTCATTTATTAGTAGTTATTATAGGATGTTTGAAAAGTATTGATTGATCGAGATCAATACTTTTGCAGGTTGCTACCTGTTAAAGATTCGACCCGCCAGTAACATCAAGGTATTGACCCGTCACCCAACGGCTGTCAGATGAAGCGAGGAAGGCAGCCGCATCTGCAACATCGCTGGGTTGACCGACTCGACCCAGTGCTGATAGACTGGCTGCAAATTTCTGTGAGGCTTCGTCCGCAAGTATGTCTGCATTCATCTCTGTGTCAATGATGCCGGGAGCGAGTGAATTGACCGTGATGTTGCGTACCCCAAGCTGTTTAGCGAGTACAAGAGTGAGGGTGTTGATGGCTCCTTTGGTAAGACTATAGGCAGCCACATCAGGAAAGGCAATGCGCGTCACTCCAGAGGAGAGGTTGATAATCCGTCCACCGTCTCGCAGTCGGGGGATTGCCTGCTGGACTAGGAAGAATGGCGCTTTCACATTAACCGCAATCAGTTCGTCGAATATTGCCTCGGTCGTTTTCTCAATAGTTACCCTGGGAGCAATCCCAGCATTGTTAACCAGGATGTCAAACTGATTCGTGCCGGTTTGCTGGTTCAGTGTAGCGTCCAGTGCTTCGTAGAGCGCATAGACATTTGCCAGGGTGCTTAACTCTGCCTGGACTGAGAAAGCGGCTCCGCCATTCGCTTTAATCTCTTGGACAACGGTGTTAGCAGCATCGGCATTCCGCCCATAGTGAACGGCAACCAATGCCCCATCTTGAGCAAGCCGCAGGGCGATCGCTCTACCAATGCCACGACTCGCACCCGTCACCAGGGCAACTTTGTTCTCCAGTAATTGACTCACTTCAAACTCTCCTGTGCTGTATCAAGGGCACTTTGCAGATTTGCTTAGGTCGATTATAACTTGCACGATTGCAATCAAAATTGCCATGTTGCAAATTACGAATTATTATGTTAATGCCATGCAAAGCAAGTCCGCGTACTTCTGCAAAAAAGCAAACTACGCCCAGCGTCTGTCTGCGACACGCTGCGCGAACGTAGGAGCGTCATTACAAATTACGCCTTGCGGTACTAGTAGAACACGGCGTAAATAAACTACTTATTTTAAATGCCTGAAACCGTTGCAAACAGGTAATTACGAATTACGAATTACGAATTACGAATTACGAATTACCCTAAGCGGTTTTAGTATTTTCATCTAATGCTTGTGCTGCACTAGCTTTCAAACGGCTCGACCGGATTTTGCGAATACGTTCGCTATTGCGAACACCACCGCCCATCTCATATTCACGGCTGTTTTTGCCGTACTTAATAGCAACCACCATTAGCATCTTCTCTGAAAGACTGCTTAAGTTTTTCTCCATTTCATCAATCTCAGTTTTAGAAGAGTCAATCACAGACAGAGCGCTATTATAAACATTAATTTTTGTACGTAACTGCTCAATTGATTCAAGGAGTTTTTCGATATTATAATTATCATCAAATTTGATGCTGGGAACAATCGATTTAAGTCCAGTGGATCTTAACTCAGCTTTTTCTAAAATGCGGGAGGTACGTTTTCTCCGAGACATAAATTTAGTCCTTTAAGATGCTTCTAGTGCTAGCTTGGCTCAAGTTAACTGCATTCGGCTTCAGCAGAACTCGCAATTTTTTTAATAAAATTTTCAAGCCATAGCAGTAATTTCTCGGATTTTAATTACTAAATGTTGGTATTTAGAGAAATAATATGTTTAAGCTTGATAAAATCTTGAACGTAAACGGTTCCAACTTAAACGTAGACGGTTCCAACTTAAACGTAGACGGTTCCAACTTAAACGTAGACGGTTCCAACTTGAACGTAAACGGTTCCAACTTGAACGTAAACGGTTCCAACTTGAACGTAGACGGTTCCAACTTGAACGTAGACGGTTCCAACTTGAATGTAGACTTACTTACAGCTGTTTTCAGGTAAATAGACCACGCGGTAGGGGCACAGAAAAAGCTCATACGTGTCAACTTCAGAAAAAATCTGCTTTGAGAAGACGTTTTACCCTCATCCCCTAACCCCGAATCCCAATTAGGAGAAGGGGAACTAGATAATTTGCTCCCCTCTCCCAAAATTGGTCGAGGGGCTGGGGGTGAGGGTTAAACCTCGAAAGCTTGCCAAGCCTAACTTCTACGTTAAGTTGACACCAATGAGCATTGCTGTGCCCCTACGACACCAATAAATTTAATTGGAGGTAGAAATGAGACACGAAAAACTTTCTCCTGGACTACTTTTGGCATTTCAAGACTATCAAAATGAAGGAGATCAAGCTTTAGTTCAACACAAAAAATCCCTTGGGATTATTGCCCACAAAAGCCCAGTCAAGCCTACTAAGAGCGTCGTTTTTATCTACTGCGACCCTGATGCAGACTTGAGTTACTTATCACAATATAATATTGAAGTCAATCAAAACTCTGGGAGTGTGCGGACGGCTTTTTTACCGATAGATAGTTTAGATGTCTTATCTGAAGAAGATGTGATTCACCGGATTAAACCATCACGCAAACTTCATTTGAGGATGGACACAGCACTAGGAACAGTGAAAGTGCCGGAGTTCAAGAACCAAACCGGACTAACTGGTAAAGGAGTAATCATCGGCATTATAGACAGTGGCATTGATCCGAAACACCCCGCTTTTGCTGAACGAATTTTACACATTTGGGATCAAACGCTGCCAGGCCCAGGAGTCACAGAGGGCGGCTATGGGGCGGAATTTACGGGAGCGCAACTGACAATTTCTCAGGATACTGGCGGTCATGGTACTCACGTTGCTGGTATTGCCGCCGGTGTCGATGCTATTTATGGCGGTGTAGCACCAGAAGCAGAATTAATTGTCGTCAGATCAGATTTACAAGATGCCCACATTGCTGATGGCATTCGTTACATTTTCCGAGTTGCTAAAGAGTTGGGACGCCCAGCAGTGGTAAATCTCAGCTTAGGTGGACACGCTGATGCTCATGATGGTAGCGACTCGTTATCAAAGGTCATTGATGCCGAAACTGGCGCTGGAAGAATTGTTTGCTGTGCTGCGGGTAACGAAGGAAACGATAACATTCATGGACAAGCGACGATATCCAGTGGACGGACTCGTGGGATGCGCTTTAATGTTCCTTTGAATCAAGTCGGCATAGTTTGGTTAAACGGTTGGTATTCCAAAGACAACGAATTGGAAGTGTCGCTGCGGAGTCCTAACGGTTTTGTCACCCCGTTCCAAAAAATCATTGCTGACGGTAATGCTGCACAAGATTACCAGTTACCAGATGCACGGGTGCAATTAGCGACACCAGGGCCAGATAAAGCCAATAGCGACCATAATTTCTTTGTGCAAATACGTGGTATTGACCCCTCGCCAGTAATGGGAGGTATTTGGCAGCTACGAGTCCGCAACACTTCTTCAACTGACACACGTTTAGATGTGTGGACACTAGATGATAGTTCTTCAGTGTTTTTTACAGGTAAAAGTGTAAAAGATGCTGTAAAAATTGGTTCGCCGGGAGCCGCCAGCAGTGCCGTTACAGTTGCCGCCTATACTACTAAAGCCACGTACACAGATATTGATCAGCAAGTGCGAGAAATGGGCTTAGAATTAAATACTATTTCCGAATTCAGTAGTGAAGGACCTCTACGGAATGATGGACAGAAGCCTGATGTAACAGCACCGGGAGCAATGATTGTTTCGACGCTTTCCGCCGATGCAAATTTTGACCGCGCATCAATGATTAATTCCAAGTTTGTGGTCAAGGCTGGTACGAGTATGGCGACACCGTTGGTTAGTGGGTTAGTAGCACTGTTGTTGCAACGTGATCCTCAGCTTGATCCGGCTGCTGTGAAAGACTTGCTACGTAAAAATAGTGCTATTCCCGGAAAACCGGCAGGCACATTTGATGACAAATGGGGTTATGGAGTGATTAACGCCTTAAATCTCTAATTAAACCGCGTCTATCTATCTTAAAACCTGTAGTTCTTCGGTGATCAAGGTGATCAAAAGGATTTGCCCTCATCCCCCAACCCCGAATCCCAAATCTGGGAGAAGGGGAGCCAGAATGGCAAAGTACCTCTCCCAGATATGGGAGAGGGATTTAGGGTGAGGGCAAAAACTACGGTTCTCAACTTAGATGAGGTTTAGATTCAGAAAGATGGATAAGCTAATCAGCATTTAAGTTGCATAAAAGTAGGGCTAAAGCCCTTACTACAAGCGAATCATTCTGGAAAAATAAATGACGATTAGCTTATTATCAGGACTTACGCAAACAATAGCTGAAAAGAATGATTTTTAGGTAGCGGCAATACCCTGCGGTCAGCTAAAGCTACATGAATTACCCCAGAGTGCGTATAGTTTTGCGTAATACCAATTCTGTATGAAGATGCACATAACACACCCCCCTGTAGTCCCCCCGATGCCTTGGGGGGACGGCATAGCCGGGGGGTAAATATATGCAGCTTCACAAAGAAACGGTGTAAGTCCTAATTATTTCTGTACAAGGGTAGGCGATAACAACCGATAAATTTGATAAGTTAGGCTAGGTAAAAATTGCCTAGCCTTTTTACCAAGGAATTGCTGATGAATTATCAGAAACTAGATGCCGCTCTTGCTACAGCCCTGAATGACGTTCAAGATTCAGAAGAGGCGAGTTTGGCAATTTTCATCCATACTGAACCAGTTTTAGACTCTGCTGCAATTGCTGTTTTAGAAAGTTTCGGCGTGAGTGGTGTTATTAGTGGCAAAGATATTTTCACGGCGATACTGTCAGCAAATGCCATTTCCCAGTTGTCAGAGCAACCTTGGGTGATCAGTCTGAAGCGATCGCAGCAATTGCGTTTGGTAAATCAGACAAAAAGTTTAGGTAGCTTCAGTGTTTGATCTGATGCTCCCAAAATAATTCTCTGTTCATTTGTGGGCTGTAGCGATCGCCGAAGGTGTTGGTGTAGCGATCGCTCTCCAACTTTTCACTTCAATTAATACAAATGTTCTAATTATTATTTATTCGCTAGTAGTGTCATTCATCACTACCAGCATTCTCTAAAATTCATTCCTAAGAATCATCAGATCCCCCTTACCAGCTGCCCCATACAGTCCTAAACTGAAGATGAGAGTTGAAAGGCAGTCGGGAGAAATTTTGTGAAGAAAGTATTATCAATCATCCTTGGTGGTGGCGCGGGTACTCGGCTTTACCCACTAACCAAACTACGTGCTAAACCAGCAGTACCAGTGGCGGGGAAGTATCGCCTAATCGATATCCCTGTTAGTAACTGCATAAATTCCGAAATATTCAAAATCTACGTCCTGACACAATTCAACTCAGCTTCCCTGAATCGCCACATCGCCCGCACTTACAATTTTAGTGGCTTCAGCGAAGGCTTTGTGGAAGTGCTAGCCGCACAGCAAACGTTAGAAAACCCCAACTGGTTCCAAGGTACAGCCGATGCTGTGCGTCAGTATCTATGGCTGTTGGAAGAATGGAATGCTGAAGAATATCTGATCCTCTCAGGAGATCACCTCTACCGCATGGATTACCGTCTGTTTATCCAGCGCCATAGAGAAACGGGGGCTGATATTACTCTCTCGGTCATTCCCATTGATGAGCGTCGCGCCTCAGATTTTGGTTTAATGAAAATTGACGATTCTGGTAGGGTTGTTGACTTTAGCGAAAAACCCAAAGGCGAAGCCTTAACTAAAATGCGCGTTGATACCAGTATTCTGGGATTGACAAAAGAACAAGCCGAATTACAGCCTTACATCGCCTCAATGGGGATTTATGTCTTTAAAAGAGATGTTTTGATCAAGTTGTTAAAAGAATCTGTAGAACGGACGGATTTTGGCAAAGAAATTATTCCTGATGCTTCTAAGGATTACAACGTTCAAGCTTATTTATTTGATGACTACTGGGAAGATATTGGAACAATTGAAGCATTTTATCATGCTAACTTAGCTCTGACTCAGCAACCCCAGCCACCTTTTAGTTTCTACGATGAAGAAGCGCCAATTTATACCCGCGCTCGTTACTTACCTCCGACTAAACTTTTAGATTGCCACATCACCGAATCAATTATCGGCGAAGGTTGTATTCTGAAAAATTGTCACATTAAACATTCAGTAGTAGGAGTGCGATCGCGGATTGAATCTGGTTGCGTCATCGAAGAATCTCTGCTCATGGGTGCAGATTTTTACCAAGCTTCTGTGGAACGCCAAGGTATCTTAGTAAAAGATGACATTACCGTAGGCATCGGTGCTGACACGCTGATTCGTGGTGCGATCATTGATAAAAATGCCAGCATCGGTCACGATGTGAAAATTATCAATAAAGATAACGTGCAAGAAGCTGACCGCGAAGCTCAAGGTTTCTACATCCGCAGTGGTATTGTCGTCGTGCTGAAAAATGCTGTAATTCCCGATGGAACGATCATTTAATAGTGCTGAGTTGTGAGTTAGGAGTTAGGAGTTATGAGTACAACATCTAATCACTCCTCACTCTTAACTTCTTACTCAGCACTCAGCACTCAGCACTCAGCACTCATTTTACTGATTGGTCTTCCGGGTAGCGGGAAGTCAACTTTGGCAAAACAATTACTTGCAGAATGCCCCCAGATGTCGCTGATTTCTACAGATGCCATCCGGGGGCAATTGTTCGGTTCCCAAGCCATTCAGGGGTCGTGGCTGCTGATTTGGGGCGAAATTGAGCGGCAATTTCAGCAAGCTATTTCCACAGGTAATACAGCCATTTTCGACGCCACTAATGCCCAGCGCCGTCATCGTCGTGAAGTCATTGCTTTAGCCCGTAATCTGGGCTTTACCGACATTAGGGGAATTTGGGTGGATACGCCAGTCTGGTTGTGTTTAGCACACAATAAAAGGCGATCGCGCCAAGTCCCAGAAGAAATTATTTTGCGGATGCACCGTCAACTCCGGGATGCCCCCCCAAGCCTGGAAGACGGACTAGACAACCTGATCCGCAGATCAGAAAAATCGGAGTACGGAAATTGCGATCGCTCGGTGAGCAAGAACCACACTTGATTTTCTATATTGTTTGTTAATTTAAAATCAGATTCCTTTTGCTTGGCACTATACCAGGCAAACTAAACATCTCTCATCTTAAAAAAAAACATAACCGGAATTTATATAGGAGGCTGGTAGATGGCTGCAACCGACTTCAAAGACTATTACGCTATTTTGGGAGTTAGTAAGACTGCCACTCCAGAGGAAATTAAACAAGCCTTTCGGAAACTAGCCCGCAAATATCACCCTGATGTTAATCCAAACAACAAACAGGCAGAGGCACGCTTCAAAGAAGTTAGCGAAGCTTACGAAGTTGTGTCAGATGCAGATAAACGCAAAAAGTACGACCAATTCGGTCAATATTGGAAACAAGCTGGTGAAGGTTTCCCATCCGGCGGTGTTGGTGCCGATATGGGTAACTTTGACTTCAGTCAATACGGCAATTTTGATGAATTCATCAATGAGTTGCTAGGACGCTTTGGTGGTGCTACCCCTCGTAGTGGGCGACAAAATTACTCTTATCGCACTTCTACAGGTGCGCCAAGTGGTTTTGGTGGCTTTAACGATTTTGGGTTTCAAGATGCAGGTGCGGGTGCTACCCAAGATAGTGAAGCTGCGATCGCTCTAACTTTTGGTGAAGCATTTAATGGTGTGCAAAAGCGCTTCAGTTTAGGTAACGAAACAATAGATGTTCGCATCCCATCTGGCTCTAAAACTGGTACTCGCCTACGTGTGCGCGGCAAAGGTCAAATCAACCCGATGACTCAACAACGGGGAGATTTATACTTAAAAGTCGAACTTCAGCCGCATTCGTTCTTCCAAATGGAAGGCGATAATCTGGTTTGCGAAGTGGCAATCACACCAGATGAAGCTGCTTTGGGAGCGTCTATTGATGTACCAACTCCCGATGGTTCAGTTAATGTTAAGCTGCCTGCGGGGGTACGTTCTGGTCAATCGCTGCGTTTACGTGGCAAAGGTTGGCCTCTCGGCAAGGGTGGACGCGGCGATCAGTTGGTAAAGGTAGCGATCGTGCCACCAAAAGACCTCAGCCAACAAGAGCGGGAATATTATGAAAAAATCCGGGCTATACGTACTTATAATCCCCGCAGTCATTTGCAGCAAGTCAGGCTGTAAATATTTTTGATTCTAGAGACGTGAAGTTTCGCGTCTCTAAATTAATTAGGTATGAATTTACTGTGCCATTCTCGACACCATCATCGACTTAAAGCCTTCTATTATCTCCGGTGTAGACTCGGTAGCTTGCCATGCTGGACGTACAATCAAGCGATCGCACCAAGCATTTAATTTGGGATAGTCAGTTAAGGAAATCCCTACACTTGGCAACACATCTACTACAGTTCCAGCCACAACTTCAGCTAGAGTTAGGTTTTCACTACCAAAATAAGGGCGATCGTCTAATAAATTTTCAAAAAACTTCAGCACTGTAGCAATTTTCTGCTTTGCCTTCTCGATTTTTTCTGGATCTCCTCCAGGCAAACCGAGAAGCTGAGGTAGAAAGGTAGTGGCTGCTGGCAAAAGTTCATTCACAGTTACTAGTTGTACCATCCGTGCGATCGCTAAATCCTTGGCATCTTTAGGCAACATCACAGGTGTCGGATATTTTGCCTCTAAATACTCCAGAATTGCTAAGGATTCCACTACATTCAAGCCGTCATCTACCAACACCGGAATGTGATGGAAGGGGCTAATTGCCAAAAACTCTGGTTTAAACTGCTCTCCATCCAGTTTTATCTCTACCAATTCAAACTCAAGTCCTTTTTCCAGGAGAGTAATCCAAACGCGGCGCGAGTTGGGAGAAATCGGTGTGTGATAAAGTGTCAACATGAGAAAACCTCACAGCTTTATAACTAGGGCGGACATTGCTCATCTTACACCTTATACTCAATTAAATTGTTCTAACAATGTCTCAACACTAGCGTTGTGATCCAGAAAAGAAAATGAATGCCAGTAGCGGAGTTTTCCTTGTTTATCTAATACGAACTGTGCTGGTAAAGGCGCTCCTAGAGCTTGTCCTACTTGATATGTACGAAACACTCGACAACTTGGATCACTAAGCAACGGCATTTGTAAACCTAAATCCTTCACAACTATTTGACTCTGCCGTTCATCAGTACTAGTAATCATTAAAACTTCGATACCGCGATTTTTGAATTGCTCGTAATTCTCCTTTAAAGCCTTGATGTGAGGAAAACAAAAAGGGCAATATTGTTTTTCGGTAAAGATCCGAGTCAAGGCAAGTAACACTGGTTGCTTGCCTTTATAATCAGACAATTTTACTAAAGTTCCGTTAGTAATATCTGGCAGTTGAAAGTCTGGTGTTCCCACTCCCAACCGGAGTTGATTGCTAGCTGGAACTGGTAAAAAGTTGCGGAAGAATCGCTCATTTAATAAGCCACTAAAATCAGTTGAAGTAAGCATACTTTTAGCCCTGATTATTTAAATACCATTTTATGAGAAAACCACAGATAGATACGGAGGTTAACACTGTTTAATGTGTATCTCTGTTTATCTGTGGTTTTCATTAATTTTACTCTCAACTCCAACAGGATGGATTAGAGTTTGCTAGCTAGCGAAATTTAGACAGCAGAGAAGTAGACTTTAGACTTCACTGGATCAGGATTCATTGTCTTGTCACCGGGTTGCCAACCAGCTGGGCAAACTTCGTCGGGGTGAGACTGAACATACTGAATTGCTTGTAATGTCCGCAGGGTTTCATCAACGCTGCGACCAAAAGCTAGATTGTTGATGGTGGCGTGCTGTATGATACCATCTTTATCAATGAGGAACAGACCACGCAAGGCAATGCCTGCTGCTGGGTCAAGAACGTTGTAAGCGGCGCTAATCTCTTTCTTGATGTCGGAGACTAGAGGATAATTCAAGTCGCCAACGCCACCAGATTTGCGATCGCTTTGAATCCAAGCGAGGTGGGAGAATTCACTATCAACGGAAGCCCCAAGGATTTCGGTATTAATTTTATTGAATTCTTCGTAGCGATCGCTAAATGCTGTGATCTCAGTGGGACAAACAAAGGTAAAGTCTAGTGGGTAGAAAAACAGCACGACATACTTACCGCGATAATCGGAAAGTTTGATTGTCTTAAATTCCTGATCTACCACAGCCGTTGCTGTGAAATCGGGAGCTTGTTGACCAACGCGGAGGCTTCCTTCGGTTCCGTAAGTAAGGGACATTAACCTAATTCTCCTTTATTTGTTTAGTAGCGTTAGAATTCGGGTCAAGTAAAACTCACCCATCCACGCTCTCACAGTTTAATTACGATCTGTTACGACTATATCATACTCATAACGATTTTGAGTAGCAAATGCCTGATTTAGATACAAGAGAATGGTTGCTTACCAATGGCTTGGGAAGTTTTGCTAGTGGGACAGTTTCTGATGTCCGCACGCGCACTTATCATGGTTGGCTGTTTACCGCGACAAACCCGCCTTCTGGACGGACTCTGCTGTTTTCGCACCTAGAAGCTAGCTTGGAAGTATTAGGCAGCGTTGTCGCACTTGGGACAAACTTTTGGGGTAACGGTCAGATTGAGCCGACAGGCTACCAACTGCTACGCTGTTTTGATATTAACCCAGTTCCAAAATGGATTTGGGGGCAAGATAACTGGCAGTTAACCAGACAATTGCTAATGCCCTATGGTTGGGGAGAGAGTAGCGAAGAGAATCCCACTCCCTACTCCCGTACAGACGCGATTAATCGCGTCTCTCCCACTCCCTACTCCCAATTTTGCGATCGGATTTTAATCAACTATCGCTACGAGGGAAGTCATCCAGCGATTTTACGGCTGCGACTGTTGATCGCAGAACGTGACTTTCACCACCAGCAGACTGCTAGCGCCAAATTACACTTCTCACAATTGCTAGGGGAACAACAAGTCTGTCTGCAAGCAATCAATTCTGGGCGCTTCGGTATACCTTGGCACTTGCGCTGGACACAAGGAAATTATCAACCAGATGCAGTTTGGTATTGGCATTATGGATTGCCTGAGGAGACGAAACGGGGATTAGGCGATAAGGAAGACCTCTACAGTCCTGGTTACTTGATAGTCACACTCCAACCAGGAGATGCAGTAACTCTAGAAGCACGAGTAGGTTTTCCTGACTCAATGCTAAGTGTTCTCACTGCCAAAACCTTTGCAGAAGCCGTGCAGGCAGAGCAAAACCGGCTCTCACAGATTTTTGGATGGAGAGAGGGAGAGCAGACAAATCAATTCAAAATTCAAAATTCAAAAACTCCCACTCCCATTCGGCTACGCTCACGGCAAGCCCACTCCCATTCGGCTACGCTCACGGCAAGCCCACTCTGGCAACAACTACTCAAAGCAAGCGATCAGTTTATCGTCTATCGAGCCTCAATTGCAGGCCCCACGGTCATTGCTGGTTATCACTGGTTTAATGACTGGGGACGCGACACCTTAATTGCCTTACCGGGGTTGGCACTAGTTCCCCAGCGCTTTGACCTAGCAAAAGGAGTATTGCAAACTTTTGGGTATTACTGTCGCCAGGGTCTGATTCCTAATGCATTTCCTGATGTCGATGGCGAACCAATTTATAACAGTGTTGATGCGGCGTTGTGGTGGATTGAAACTTTAGGACTTTATCTAGAAGCTACCCAAGACTGGGATTTTTTAGCAGAGCAATTCTCGGTAGTACAGCAAATCTATAAAGCATTTGTCGGTGGTACACATTTCAATATCCAGGTCGATGCTACCGATGGGCTAGTTAGTTGGGATGCTCCTGGTGTAGCCCTCACCTGGATGGATGTGGTAATTGGGTCACACCCCGTTACTCCTCGTTACGGTAAGCCAGTGGAAATCAATGCGCTGTGGTATTCTGCTTTATGTTGGCTGAGTCAGTGGGCAGAACGATTGAGCCAGCTTGACTACGGTTCGTCAGCGCGTCTTACTAAGCAAGCACAGCGTTATACTCAACAAGCAGAACACGTAAAAACCTCGCTGCAAAAGTTCTGGAATCCCCAGCTGGGTTATCTGTACGATACTATTGAGCCGGACGATCGCCGGAATTTTCAAATTCGTCCCAATGCCGTTTTAGCACTGTCACTGCAACATTGTGGGTTTTCTGTTCAGCAAGGGTGTCAAATACTAGATTTGGCAACTACCAGCTTGCTGACCCCCTATGGTCTTCGCAGTCTCGATCCAGGAGATCCCGAATACAAAGGGAAATATCAGGGCAACTCAGAGCAACGCGATCGCGCTTATCATCAAGGCACTGTTTGGGCTTGGCTAATTGGCCCATATATTCGGGCTTGGCAACGTTTTTATCCACAGCGATCGCTGCCTTTTGATTGGCAACCCCTACTAGATCACTTCCTATCTGACGCTTGTCTTGGTTCTATTTCTGAGATTTTTGATGGCGATTCACCTCATACACCCAGAGGTGCGATCGCTCAAGCTTGGTCAGTCGCCGAAGTAATCCGCCACATTAAATAGTGCTGAGTATAAGAGATCGCTATAGCTGCTCACATCTTAATGATCAAGAACATGATATCTACCAATCACATGAGCGAGGAACGAGAAAGAGCCGATAATGATTCCCCGTGGAAAGAAATCCTAGAAGCTTACTTCCCCCAAGCAATGCAATTTTTCTTTCCGCAAACAGCAGCACTAATTAATTGGGAACGTCCCCACGAGTTTCTTGATAAGGAATTTCAACAAATAGCGCGTGAAGCAGAACTTGGTAGAAGATATGCAGATAAATTGGTCAAAGTCTGGCAAATTCAAGGAGAGGAAATTTGGCTATTGATTCATGTCGAAATTCAGGCAAAATCGGAAGATAATTTTGCTCAAAGGATGTTTTCCTACAACCTGCGAATTTTTGACAAATTTGCTAAACCAGCCATTAGCCTAGCAATTTTGTGCGATGCTGACTCGACTTGGAGACCAAATCAATACAGTTATAATTATCCCGATTGTGGTCTGCATTTTAGATTTGGAACCGTCAAACTGCTCGATTATCAAAATCGATGGACAGAGTTAGAAAAGAGCGATAATCCCTTTGCAACGGTGGTAATGGCGCATTTGAAAACCCAGCAAACTACTAAACAACTGGGAGAAAGGAAAACGTGGAAATTTAGTTTAATTCGGCGATTGTATGAACAAGGGCTGCAAGAAAGGGATATTCGTAACCTCTATCGTTTTATCGATTGGGTTATGATTTTACCAAAAGGATTAGAAGCAGAATTTTGGCAGGAGTTTAAACAATTCGAGCAGGAGCGTACCATGAGTTACATTACCACAGGCGAGCGCATTGGCTACGAGAAAGGACAACAGGAACAAGCACAAACACTTGTACTACGACAGCTGCAAAAACGGGTAGGAGAGTTACCACAACAGGTTCGAGAACAGATTCAGGGTCTTTCTCTAGAACAATTGGAAGCACTGGGTGAGGCTTTGTTAGATTTTAGTGCGTTGGCGTAGCCCGTCGTAGACATCGCTGATTTGCTCAACTGGCTACAAACTGATCAAACAGTTAGCGCTGAGTCCTGAATATTAGAGGCCAAAATTATCTCTTACAGAGCAGTCAAAGTTACTTTATCGCTCACTAGTTATAACTTTTAAAATGGCTCAGGTCGGAGTTGAACCAACGACCCCAGGCTTATGAGTCCCGTGCTCTAACCAACTGAGCTACTGAGCCAGAATTCTTCAAATCATTAACTAATATAGCATACAAATTTGCTCAAGACTAGCCCCTTTTGCAATTTTGTTAGAACTTCTATCCCTGTTGAGGTAATAGAAAGCAAAAGAGGGAGGTAACTCCCTCAACTAACAAGGCAATGATTTAGTTACAGACAACTCAAGAATTACAGGCGATTTGGTAGGAAGGCTATTGGGTTAACAGCACCCTTACCTGTGGGATGAATTTCAAAGTGGCTGTGTGGCCCAGTGCTATGACCAGTGCTACCCATTAAAGCAATTGTTTCTCCTTGATGCACCATCTGACCAGGTTGCACCAGAATCTTGCTGTTATGACCATAGCGAGTCATGCTGCCATCGGGATGACGAATATCGATGAGGTTGCCGTAACCACCATTATTCCAGCCAGCTTTTTCGATCGTACCGTCAGCCGAGGCGACAACTGGCGTGCCAGTGGAGTTAGCAACGTCAATTCCCTTGTGCAATCTACCCCAGCGCCAACCATAACCAGAGGTGAGAGTACCCTTGGCCGGCCATGTGTAAGCGATGGATGAGCTAGATGGAGGGGGTATAGTTTCGTCAATTTGTCTGGGCAGATATTGATCCACTGCTGCCAAAGGTGGTATCCGCATCTGTGGAGAAACTGTAGTTCCCCGCATCTTTCCTAAGGAGTCTGAGGCATTTAGTCTTCCAGTAGGCGTTTTAACCCTTGTACCAGATGGATTGCCAGATGGAGTCCACTGACTAGGAGAGCCTAGATTGGGTAAGAAATCTGGGTTTACTGGCTCGTTAGCCGGCATAGTAGCACGGTATTGGGACTTAATTGCTTGAAAACTATAGTTAGCTCTAATAGCTGTAGGAACTGGAATTTGTATCGCTACACTATTCGGTCGAACTACAGACTTGGGTACAGTGAAATTATTGGGGCTAGAAACAGGAGTGAGCATTGCAGCATTATTAGTTTCGCTAGCTGCTGGCACAATTAAGTTTCCAGACTGTTGATCGCGATATTTCTGCTGTAATCTCTGGATTTCCGCTTGTAAGCCCTGCAAACGGTCATTATTGTTATTGTTTACCCTTGCTACCCTATTTGTTGGTGTTTTAGGCTGTTGCATTTCGGCAAAAGCTTGTGGCACTGGAATGTCACCACCGACACCATAAGAAGTAACAGCAGTGGGGGCTGTTTGGTCGTGGGTCGCACTATTTGCCTGAATTTGAACAGTTACCGGTGTAGGGACGGCAACATTAGTGTTCTCGGCAATAGTTGGTGATTGTGAAGTAGGTAGATATGAGTTGGCACTACCAATGTTCACATCATGGGAGGTGGCTACTTTTGGAGTATTGCTAGACTCTACAAAAGTGGGGTTACTCGCTACAGTTGCCTCAACTTGAGCAGCAGGAATAATTAGTTTTTGACTAATTTGCAGTTGATTTGGATTATTGAGGTTATTTGCCTTAACTAGTTGTGATACTGAAGTCTTGTATCTGCTGGCGATCGCTGCTAATGTATCTCCAGGCTTAACTTGGTAGGCTGTATGAGTCGAAGACGCAATAACTGTTGGTTTGGCTGGTAGAAACGCACTCGTCTGTGTCTTCTGTTTTAACCGCGATATCAGGTTCGCTTTGCTTGCATCGCCAGAAGTGCCCGATTGGGCTAATATAGTCTTCTCAACCACAGTCGTCGGCTGCACCAAGCCCATATCAGCTTGTGATAAAGTTTTGGTCTCCCCAGACCGCAACTGTGCCAGACTTTTTCTTAAACGGTTCGATTTTTCTTGTAAGCGATTCAGTGCGAACTCTTGTTGCGCCTTAAGTTCTGCATTTATTTCACTGTCGGCTGCGCCAGATGTTGCCACTGTTTGTGGCTGGGCAGTTAGTGATGCATTTATACTACCAACACCATCAGTACTAGAATTAGATAGATTATTGACTGTTGGGAAACTAGTTTCGGCTAAGGTATTCTTCAATCCCTGTGCCACTTGGGGCTTCGGGTAGGTGGAATTTTTATAAGCCGTTGTTGCTTGGGAAAACGTTTTTGATGCAGGAACTTGCAAAGACATTCCACTTGCCGCAACTTGCCATTTAGCTTCAAGCCCAGGCACTTGTGAAACTGCGGTTGGTTCAACGATCACAGGATTTTCCGGCACACTCGCTGATGAGACTGCTTGGGACTTCAGCCTTGTGGAGGCGAATTTCACCTCAGTGTCAGAAACAGCAGGAATCGTTGAAGTTGCCTTTTGGCTACCTACAGGCACTGCTGCTTGGGCTTGATCGCTTTGTCGAGTCACCAAAAGGCTGGTTGCTCCCATAGAGATTGCCAAGCCAATCATGGCGGCTTTTGTCCGCACCCGGCGGTTAACTTTTGGATTCATCACATTTTGCAGTTCTACCGGGGGATGATCGCTACTGGAGTTATTTTTCAACACAGCTTTTACTCTCTTTTTCAATGCTCGTTTCAAAGACGACCTCCTATGATCACTAGCGCTTAACTGATCTCGATTTTTCAGTTGGATACTAGTCAATGATCTAGATCACAACTAACGATAGATCAAGATCACACTCACCAGAGATGCTTACGCAAGATTAACCTGCTTCTCTGATTTAGACAAGTTGGCACATATTAGCAAAACTTAAAGTTTGCTGTGTTTACTTGTCCGAACCACTCCTAACACCACTTAGGATCTTTTGCTCTTTACCATTGTCCGCGCTTGTCTTGCCTCAATCGCGGGGACTGGAAAACTATTTCCTCAGTCCATAGTCGCTGTTGAGAATTAAATTGCTACGACTTCTGGAAAAGTTATGCTCCCTACTGTAGATATATTCAAGATATTTCTACCGAATCCGTCTTCTCAACACCAGACTTTACCTTGATTATTCCCTAAAAAAGAACCGTATTAACTATCGGCTACTTTTGGGCTGCTTTCTGGCGTTCATTAAGCCAAGATAGCTCAAATGTAAAACCTGACTGGGTTTTAGTCTTTTTGTCCCCCAATTTAGGATGTTTCAAATTCATCAAAATCTATCATTCAAATTTGGCAATGTCCGAAGTTTTATATACAAATTTCTTATAATAACCTTCCGGTGCTTGTAAGTATCTTCCACTACAATTTGCGGAAAAATCCTATTTTAAGTATCTTTGTTTACAAATTATTCCAGTAAGCAAGAAAATGTTTCTAGCTACAAATAACTCGTACAATAGATTCCTGGAGCTATCTTAAGTATAATTACTTATACCTTTGGAGGTAAACAACTATTGTAAATAGCCTAACTGACGACGGGTTTCAAATAAGCCAATTGCTACACTGACTGACAGATTCAAGCTGCGAACCCCCGGTTGGCTCATAGGAATATACAGAGTAGTATCGCAATCTGACAGAATTGCTGGTGGTAAGCCCGTGGTTTCACTACCAAACAGCAGCCAATCATCAGGTTGAAACTGAAAGCTGACATAATTACAATTTCCACCAACTGTATAACCTAACCATCTGCCTCCACGCTCCTGATGTACGCTCTTAAAGGCTTCTAGCGATTCGTGATAATGTAGTTTGACATAAGGCCAGTAATCTAAACCAGCTCTTTTGAGGTAGCGATCGCTAATTTCAAATCCCAAAGGTCCCACCAAATGTAACTCTGTACCCGTAGCTGCACAAGTTCGAGCAATATTACCCGTATTAGGCGGGATTTGGGGGTTAACTAAAACTACCTGAGGCATTATCCGTATAATTTACGTATTGTATAAAACAATTTATTGTCAATGTTAAATCTACCAAAAGGTAGAGGCGATTCATAGGTTTTGTTAATAATAATCAAGCATCCTCCATTGATGAGATTTTTAAAAGCAAGCACAAACCCTCCCAGAGGAATACCTGAGAGGATATTTGGCTAAAATCAGGAAATGTTAAGTTTTATGTAGAAAAAGTTGAGAGTAGGACTGACAACTGCTCTTATAACACTAAAACGTTGTGACGATAAAATTCTTAATTCCTCCTCCAGGACGCTACACTAACACCCTTGGGTGGATGCCGTTACTTAAGAAATAAGTATCAAATATATCATGAACTAGGTGACATCCCCCAAGGAGACTGATTGGATGAATTTGCAGGCGATTTGGAAGTTGTTACAAGAGACATTCAAAGAATGGAGTGAGGATAAAGCCTCACGATTAGCGGCGGCGTTAGCTTATTACACGATTTTTTCCATTGCACCCTTGCTGATTATTGTAATTGCGATCGCCGGAGCAGTATTTGGAGAAGAGGCGGCAAGGGGTCAAATCGTGGGACAAATTCAAGGTTTAGTCGGCCCAGATGGCGCAGCACTTATCCAAACAGCCATTCAGAATGCTAACAAACCAAAAACAGGAGCGATCGCTTCGATTATTAGTATTGTAGTTTTGGTATTAGGTGCTACTGGTTTATTTACCGAGTTGCAAGATTCTCTCAACACGATTTGGGAAGTGAAAGCGAAACCCGGACGCGGCATAATCAATGTGATTCGCCTACGTTTTTTATCCTTTGCAATGGTGATCGGGATTGGCTTTTTACTTTTAGTTTCTCTAGTAATTAGTACCGCATTGACAGCACTGGTAACATACTTTAGCAACATCCTACCCGGTGTTGATTTCCTCTGGCGAATAGTTAACTTTGTCCTATCTTTTTCGATCACTACAGCGCTATTTGGGTTAATTTTTAAAGTTCTACCAGATGTCAAAATTACTTGGAATGATGTTTTTATTGGATCTATTATTACCTCATTTTTGTTCTCTATCGGTAGGTTTTTATTAGGACAATATCTAGGTAATGGCAGTTTTGGTTCAACCTACGGTGCTGCTGGTTCACTGGTAGTCGTTTTAGCTTGGGTTAACTATGCCGCACAGATTCTTTTCTTCGGTGCAGAGTTTACCCAAGTTTATGCCAGAAGGTACGGAAGCGGCATAGTCCCAACAAAGGATGCCATACCTCTGTCTGATAACACTAAAGATAATCGCACGAATCCAACGGAGCAATCGCCCCCTAATAAAAAGCCATCTTCTAGCTTTATTAATCGCTTATTCCAGTCTTTTAAAAAGCCCAAGCGATTAAAAAAGAGAAGAAAAAATCAGTAATGTTAATCCATATTTGGGGAAGCTTTATATTTTTAAATCTGATCCAGATGAAAGTGTTTAAACTCTAACAAAAGTCAGTTTGCTCAAAGAAACCACATATAATCATAGATAATTAATCTGTGTTTATAAATAACCTTATCCTGGATTTTTTCCAGAAATATATTTAAAAAGGAAGAAAATCAGTGCTAATGGAAAAATGGTTTTTTATTAATTGGCAGGCAATCTTTATTCCTAGCATCAGCATCTTTGAGTTGATTATCCGGGGATCGCTGGTCTATTTAGCGCTGTTTTCAGTACTACGCCTGCTTCCTAGCCGACAACTAGGAACATTAGGAATTACAGACTTACTCGTAGTTGTGCTATTTGCGGAAGCTGCCCAAAATGCTATGGCAAGTAATTATACATCGATTACTGAGGGGGCTATCCTGGTAGGAACTGTGATTTTTTGGAGCTATTTGCTGAATTGGTTAGGTTACAAAATACCGCAGTTTCAACGTTTTCTGAATCAGCCGCCACTGCTATTGGTAAAAAATGGTCGGATGATTCAGCGCCATTTACAACGAGAGTTAATTACAGACGATGAGTTGATGAGCAAGTTACGTCAGCAAGGTGTGGAATTTTTAGCAGATGTGAAGTTCGCATATATGGAGGCTGACGGTAGGATTAGTATCATCACCTTTGACTCAAAAACTAGTTCTGTCCCTGAGCAAAAAGTTGCACTAAAAAGTGATCTACATTAATTAGACTGTAAAATATGACGGTTGTATTCTGTGCCAAACTGTGATTGAGCGTTATACTTTGCCGGAAATGGCTAATCTGTGGAGTGAAGCCTATAAACTAAAAACTTGGCTGGAAGTCGAAATTGCTGTTTGTGAGGCTCAAGCTGAACTGGGTTATATTCCATCTCAGGCGGTTGAGGAAATTAAGGCTAAGGCAGATTTTGACATCGATAGGGTGCTAGAAATTGAGGCTGTAGTCCGCCACGATGTGATTGCTTTCTTGACAAATGTCAACGAATATGTTGGTGATGCCGGACGCTATATTCATCTGGGTTTAACTAGTTCGGATGTTTTGGATACAGCTTTAGCATTGCAATTGGTTGCCAGCCTGGATATATTATTGCAACGTCTGGAAGATTTGATTCAGGTAATTCGCCAAAAAGCAGGGGAACATCGTCATACAGTGATGGCTGGCCGATCGCATGGTATTCACGCTGAACCGATTACTTTTGGTTTCAAACTAGCTGGTTGGTTAGCAGAAGTGTTGCGACACCAAGAACGTCTAAATATACTCCGGCAAACGATCGCTGTGGGTAAGATTTCTGGTGCGGTGGGAACCTATGCCAATGTTGAACCGCGTATAGAAGCGATCGCTTGCCAAAAACTCGGACTCAAACCTGATACAGCCTCAACACAAGTTATTTCCCGCGATCGCCACGCCGATTACGTGCAACAATTAGCTTTGGTAGCGGCATCCATCGAACGTTTTGCTGTAGAAATTCGCAACCTGCAAAAAACAGACGTTCTGGAAGTAGAAGAATTCTTCGCCAAAGGTCAAAAAGGTTCCTCAGCAATGCCACACAAGCGCAATCCCATCCGTTCCGAACGGCTGACAGGAATGGCGCGACTCGTCAGAAGTCATGCGGGTGCAGCCTTGGAAAACGTTGCTCTCTGGCATGAAAGGGATATTTCCCATAGTTCTGTAGAACGGGTAATTTTGCCAGATGCTTGCACTTTGACGCATTTTATGTTAATAGAAATAACCGACTTGGTGAAAAACCTGTTGGTCTATCCTGAGAACATGAAACGAAATCTCAACTGTTATGGCGGTGTTGTGTTCAGCCAACAAGTGCTACTGGCTTTAATAGACAAGGGAAGCAACCGAGAAGAAGCTTATGCGATCGTTCAAGAAAGCGCTCACGCCGCTTGGAACAAACCAGAAGGTAATTTCCAGGACTTAATTAGCAAAGACCCTCGCGTTACCCAAAAGTTGTCTCCAGCAGAACTAGAGGTCTGTTTCGACCCCCAGCAGCATCTGAGGCATTTAGAAGAAGTTTACCAAAGGTTGGGTATTTAAGATTAATTTGCTGGTAGTGAGCGCTTAAGCGCTTACTACTAAATTGTTATCCAAAAAATACGCAAACGCTTTGACGTTAATTTAACTAGCGTACAAGTACAAGCTTTTTTCAACCAACGAATTAAGGCTTTGTCCCTCTTTCTTTGCTTTAACTACAATTTTTTTGTGTAAATCAGGGTCGATTCTTACCATGAATTTACCTGAGAATGGCTTATCAGGCTCCTCCCCACGTTCTCTACAAAAATCTAAATAATCATCCACTGAATCAGAAAAAGCTTGCTTTAGTTCGGCTACGCTACTACCTTGAAAAGTAATCACGTCCCGAATATTAATTACTTCACCGTGCAAAATTTCTGCCTCAGCATCAAATTCTACAATTGCCTCATATCCTTTATATTTCATCATTTTCAGTTCCCGCTTCTGTCAAGAACCGACGCATCGACTTAACAGCACCTTTGTCAGTTTGTTTTCCGGGTGTGGTCTGTGAAATGTAGCTCTTATATCATTAAGAGCAAATCTAACTCTTGACCCTTTTCCAACTGAAACCTCTGCACCAAGAGCAATTAGTAAAGACTCTATATCGAACTCACGTTAAAATACCAAAAATCTTAAGTATTCTATTGCTGAAAATTGTGAGTTTGGTGCTGGATTTTTTGCCATATATGGGTAGTATAAATAACAAATATCTACTTATTTATTAGTGCTTCGAGTGCCTTAATGATTGAAATCTTAGCCACACTTTCAGCCTCTGCGGCAGCAGGAATGAGAATAGGTATACCTTTGCTAATTATTGGACTATTGCAGGGTAGTAACTTGTGGTCACAAGTTCCAATTTTATCTCACATTTCTCCACCAATCTTATTAGGCTGCCTCACCAGTTGGTCATTAATTGAATTATTAGTCTCAAAAAAGGTATGGGGGCAAAGATTGCTCCAACTGATTCAGTTATTCATGTCTCCCATCGTGGGCGCAATTATGGGGTTAGCAGTAGCTACGGCAACAGCAACGCCAAACTGGGTGATTGCCTTAATTGGGGGTTTGTTAGCTTTAGTACTCCAGCTAGTTCAAGTTGGTTGGTTCTATCGCTTACGTGGCTTACCGTTGTGGGCAGTCTTTCTTCAAGATACCTTATGTATTGCTTTAGTACTTTTCGCCTTTGATGCTCCCTGGCAAGGAGGATTAATTGCTTTAATACTGCTCTGGTTTGCACTTCGTAGCGCCAAGCAGTGGTATGACTGGTATTGGCAGAAAACTTAGGAGTAGAGACGCGATTAATCGCGTCTCTACTCCTAACTCCTTTCATTTACTGCAAAAGCCCAATCATGTGCAAGAAGCCGTGACCGGTAATCAGCTCGATGATTAAGGCAATGAAGCCCAGCATGGCAATCCGACCATTCCATACTTCAGCGCTAGTAGTCAGACCCCATTCCCAACGCTCTTGGGGGTACATTTTTACCATTTTTTTCATTTGGGCAGCTTGCGAAAGCTTGAAACTGGGCTTTTTCAGCGCATCAATTACTAAGTCTGCCAGTGCATTAATAAATACCGGATGGGTATTGGGAGCCGGAACACGACGGAAGTTGTGAATTCCTGATTCTTCCGCTATTTCCCGATACTCAATATCAATTTCTTGTAGTGTTTCAATATGCTCTGAGACAAAACTGATAGGCACGACAACTAAATCTTTCACACCTTCTGCGCCTAGTTTTTTCAGGGCATCCTCAGTATAGGGTTGGAGCCATTCTACTGGGCCGACGCGACTTTGGTAAGCTAAGGTGTGGACATTGGGTCGATTCAGGGTCTGCATAATCAGTGCAGTACATTCTTCAATTTCTTGCTGGTAGGGGTCGCCAGCCTCTTCAACGTAGCTTTTAGGAACGCCGTGAGCGCTGAAGAATATATGAACCTCATCTGGATTAGGAAACTGTTCGAGTTCCTGGGCTATGAGTTCCGCTATTGCTTGCAGGTAGCCTGGTTCTTTGTACCAGGAAGGAATGACGGTGTAATCAATGGGCTGAAGTTTTGGATCTTCTTGCCAAAGCTTTTCTAAAAGCCGGAAGCTGGAACCACTGGTACTGATAGAAAACTGGGGATAGAGTGGTAAAATTACCAGATGTTCTATATTATCTTGGGTGATCTGTGCGATCGCCTCTTCTGTATACGGATGCCAATAACGCATTCCTACGTAAATTTTAGCTTCTTGTCCCAAATAACCCAACTGTTCTTTGAGAGCTTGCCCTTGCGCTTCTGTGATCCGCCGCAGTGGGGAACCACCACCGATTTGCTTATAATTTGCTTGAGATGTTCTGGTTCGCCTTGAGGCAATAAACCAGGCTAGGGGCTTTTGCAACCAGCGAAACGGTAGGCGAATAATTTCCGGATCAGAAAACAGGTTGTACAAAAACGGCCCGACATCCTCTAGCTTATCAGGGCCACCGAGATTGAGTAATAAGACGCCTACACGACCCATAGCAGTTACTTTCCCCCAATCTTTTCAGGTTTTTTACTAATGTTAACAATATATCTTTATTAAATATAAAGCTTAATAGCAAGGAAATATGCAATGGCAACAATTTTAAGAGATTGGAGTTACCGCTATCAGTGGCTATATGATGGCATTTCTCGTTTAGCAGCCTTAAGTTTAGGTGGTGAAGCCCGTTTTCGGCAGCTTGCTTTGCAAGGCTTAACAATTCACTCAGATACTCAGGTGTTAGATTTATGTTGCGGCAGTGGTCAAACGACGCAATTTTTGGTAAAATTTTCACAAAATGTAACAGGATTGGACGCTTCACCCAAGTCTTTGCAACGGGCGCGGCTAAATGTACCATTAGCTTCTTATGTGGAAGCTTTTGCTGAAGAAATGCCATTTAGAGATAATCTGTTTGATGTCGTGCATACTAGCGTCGCACTACACGAGATGCAACCTCAGCAATTACGAAAAATTATTAATGAAGTTTATCGGGTGCTGAAGCCAGGAGGGGTGTTTACCCTGGTGGATTTTCACGCTCCTACGAATCCGATATTTTGGCCTGGAGTGTCAGTATTTTTGCTGTTATTTGAGACGGAAACAGCTTGGGAACTGTTGAAAACTGATTTGGCTAAGTTGTTATCTGAGACTGGATTTGAAGCGAGTGAGCTAACTTTATATGCTGGCGGTAGTTTGCAAGTGATACAGGCGAAGAAGTGAACAATATTGCTTTATTAATAGTAGGTAATATCCCCTGCTATTAATAAAGTATATGTGATTTTTATAGCGGTTCTCGGCCTTTGTGAGGTACAAGAACCCAACCCCCTAAGAGCAAGCGAGGAGGGGGCTATGATGTACCTCATCTGATTAATAAACGCTATATATTGAAATTAGCATGATGAAATTTTGAGGTTAATAAAAATGACACAGGAATTAATAGACCTCAGAACTTGTATCCAGGAAGGACGTTACGCAGATGCCTTGGTAATTGTAGATGAATTAGAGGGCATGAGTAAACAAGCTATTCTGCGGAATATTCAAGCTTATTTAAGGATTCTGCTGATTCATTTGATTAAGAACCAACTAGAGCAGCGATTAACAAATTCTTGGGTTGCTTCTATTCGTAATTCACTTATAGAAGTTAAGAAGCTCAATCTCAAAGACAATAAAAAATCTGATTATATTAATTTAAATGAATGGGATAGTTATATTGAAGATGAAATAGAAGCAGCAGTGCGTGATGCCAGTGTGGAAGTTTTGAATGGAATATATAATGAATTCCAATTGGCTGATCTGGTTGATAGAAACCAGATTATTCAGACTGTTTTGAAGTTGTTGGCGCTAACTTATTCTTATTCAGTTAAGGAGTTACCCGCAGTTGTGGCTGAAAATTTAATTCAGCTACCCGGTGGAGAAGATTGGAAAGTAGGTAGGCGGTAAAACAAATGACGCAAGAACTAATAGACCTCAAAAAAAGTATTTTGGAAGGACGTTATGCAGATGCCTTGGCAATTGTAGATGAACTAGAGGGAATGAGTAAAAAGGCAATTTTGCGTCAGATTAAATCGTTTTTAAGGATTCTACTGATTCATTTGATTAAAAATCAAGTAGAAAGACGATTAACAAATTTTTGGATGGCTTCTGTTCGCAACGCCATACGCGAAATTAAAGAAGTGAATTTAAAAGACAATAAAATATCTTACTATATCAATTTAAATGAATGGGAAAGTTTGATGGAGGAGGAAGTTATTGAAGATGCGATCGCAGATGCCAGCGATGAAGTAATGAATGGAGCATATAATCAATTTCAATTGGCTGAAATGATAGATATAAACCAGATTATTCAGACTGCTTTGAAGTTTTTGGCACTAACTTATTCTTATTCAGCTAAGGAGTTACCCACAGTTGTGGCTGAAAATTTAATTCAGTTACCCGGTGGAGAAGATTGGAAAGCAGGTAGGCGGTAAAACAAATGACGCAAGAACTAATAGACCTCAAAAAGAGTATTTTGGAAGGACGTTACGCAGATGCCTTGGTAATTGTAGATGAATTAGAGGGAATGAGTAAACAAGCTATTCTGCGAAATATCCAAGCTTATTTAAACATTCTGTTGATTCATTTGATTAAGAACCAAGTAGAACAACGATTAACTGGTTCGTGGGCGGCTTCTATTCGGAATTCAATTCGAGAAATTAAAAAGCTAAATATCAAAGACAATAAAACATCTTACTATATCAATTTAAATGAATGGGAAAGTTTGATGGAGGAGGAAGTTATTGAAGATGCGATCGCAGATGCCAGCGATGAAGTAATGAATGGAGCATATAATCAATTTCAATTGGCTGAAATGATAGATATAAACCAGATTATTCAGACTGCTTTGAAGTTTTTGGCACTAACTTATTCTTATTCAGCTAAGGAGTTACCCACAGTTGTGGCTGAAAATTTAATTCAGTTACCCGGTGGAGAAGATTGGAAAGCAGGTAGGCGGTAAAACAAATGACGCAAGAACTAATAGACCTCAAAAAGAGTATTTTGGAAGGACGTTACGCAGATGCCTTGGTAATTGTAGATGAATTAGAGGGAATGAGTAAACAAGCTATTCTGCGAAATATCCAAGCTTATTTAAACATTCTGTTGATTCATTTGATTAAGAACCAAGTAGAACAACGATTAACTGGTTCGTGGGCGGCTTCTATTCGGAATTCAATTCGAGAAATTAAAAAGCTAAATATCAAAGACAATAAAACATCTTACTATATCAATTTAAATGAATGGGAAAGTTTGATGGAGGAGGAAGTTATTGAAGATGCGATCGCAGATACCAGCTATGAAGTAATGAATGGCAAATTTACTCGCTCTCAGTTATCAGCGATGCTAGATAAAAGCCAGATTTTCACTACAGCTACTAGTTTACTGGCTTTAACATATACTTATTCGCCAAAGGAGTTACCAGCGATTATGGATGATTATCTCAGTCAATTAGCTGGTTGTGAAGATTAAACCTCTTGCTAAAATACTTGAACCGCCAGGGACTCAAGTGCCTGGCTAATAGCAAAAGTCCGTTTCAACGGACTACATCTGGCAATTTTAAGTTTCAATTCCTAATAGGGATTTTGATGAATTGCAATAAGCCTGGAGTACTTGTATTGCTAGTGTTGTCTCTGGTTTCAATCCCTGATAGGGATTTTGATCAATTGCAATGCCAATGATGCTAGAGGGAGGAGATGAAGCAGAGTAGTTTCAATCCCTGATAGGGATTTTGATCAATTGCAATTCAGCAATACTGTTGCTGGGGGGATTTTGCAATTGTTTCAATCCCTGATAGGGATTTTGATCAATTGCAATTGCAGATTGAGCAACGAGCGCATCATCAGTTTTGGTTTCAATCCCTGATAGGGATTTTGATCAATTGCAATTTTTGGGCTGCTGTGCATCTTTGAATCATTGCTTCGATGGAATCGCGTTTCAATCCCTGATAGGGATTTTGATCAATTGCAATGATAGCAAGAGCCACCTTTGCTGATACTACAGTTATGTACGTTTCAATCCCTGATAGGGATTTTGATCAATTGCAATTCATGCTGGCAGACGTTTCGTTTATTAATCGATGTTTCAATCCCTGATAGGGATTTTGATCAATTGCAATTAGTGATTATGGGCAGAAAGAGCTTAGATCCATGCGTTTCAATCCCTGATAGGGATTTTGATCAATTGCAATGATTTAGTTGTGGCGAGGGGAATTCCTTTTTCATTGTTTCAATCCCTGATAGGGATTTTGATCAATTGCAATATGGGTAAGCGATATACCGTCAATATCACACTAAGTAAAGGTTTCAATCCCTGATAGGGATTTTGATCAATTGCAATCTGTGGCTTGTAAAAAAAAAACAAGCCACCATTTTTAATTAGTTTCAATCCCTGATAGGGATTTTGATCAATTGCAATTTATGCTAATTATCCTCTCCCCAGAGGGGCATACCCGCCAGTTTCAATCCCTGATAGGGATTTTGATCAATTGCAATCTTTCCGCTTTTGGAGCGGGAGAATAGTTGCCCGTTTCAATCCCTGATAGGGATTTTGATCAATTGCAATGAATCCTGCGCCACGAACTTATTGAGCGCCGATGGGTTTCAATCCCTGATAGGGATTTTGATCAATTGCAATACATCAGCATATAAAGTAAAATAGCGAACCCTTTTGTTTCAATCCCTGATAGGGATTTTGATCAATTGCAATATTGCTGCTAAAATTTTAAGTCTTTATGGAGAAACCAAGCGTTAGTTTCAATCCCTGATAGGGATTTTGATCAATTGCAATTTAAAGAATTTGGCTTCTACCCTGAGAATTTTCAGGTTTCAATCCCTGATAGGGATTTTGATCAATTGCAATATTCTACATGGTGGTAATTATCAGCCCATACAGTCGTTTCAATCCCTGATAGGGATTTTGATCAATTGCAATAGTTGGATTTAGAAGAGGAAGATATCAGCAAAGAGTTTCAATCCCTGATAGGGATTTTGATCAATTGCAATTGGGCGATCGCTTTTTGTTCGTCTTCACTATCAAGTTTCAATCCCTGATAGGGATTTTGATCAATTGCAATATGATGATTCTACAGTTTACACCTGTGGGTACATGTTTCAATCCCTGATAGGGATTTTGATCAATTGCAATGGCGGGAGCCTGAAAGGCAAGCTGTATTTAGTTTTCAAGGTGCGGTTGCGCGATTCAAGAGCAATAATAGCATTAGAGAATTCGTTTGGCAAGAGTGCTAGAAAAATTTAAAAGCTAAAACCCTATTTTGATAAGCATTTCAGAGATTGCGCGGATGAGAATTGGGCGATCGCTGGGTGAAACCCTTGCTGGGGTTGAGATAGAAGCACTTTTTTTCGGCTGTGGAATTTGTACACCTACCTTTCCGCGCATTTGACCATACAGAAACCTAACTATAAGGAAACTCAGCACAGAAAATTGTTTAGTCCTGTGGCTTTTCTTTGCCAATACGTCCGACTTTTCCCTGACAACAGCCACAGACAAAGAACGCTTGGACAGCAAAGGAAGCTAATATTACAGTAAACTGATTCATCAATTGTAGTATTTGTTGTCCAAGTACTGTACGGATAACCAACAATAAAGTTTTTGCCAATTCTAAGGTAGAGATGATGAAAGAAATAACACGCCGCAAATTTATCGCAACAACCACCCTGGCAACGGGTTTTGCCCTAGCAGTGCAACCCATTTCTGCCGGAGTCATCACCACCAATGCTAAGGGGTTGGTAGCTGGTGCGGTGAAAATTCCCGTCAAAGATGGCGAAATTCCTGCCTATCGAGCAGCACCTGCCACTGGTAGCAATTTCCCAATTGTTCTGGTGATCCAAGAAATCTTTGGTGTACACGAACATATTCAGGATATCACTCGTCGCTTTGCCCAGTTGGGGTATTTAGCGATCGCACCCGAATTATTTGTGCGTCAAGGCGATGTCTCAAAATTAAGCAGCATAGACGAAATTCGCCCAATTGTCGCTAAAGTGCCAGATGCCCAGGTGCTATCCGATCTCGATGCCACGGTACACTGGGCGGTGAAATCAGCTAAAGGTAATGCCAATAAATTGGCGATTACAGGCTTCTGCTGGGGCGGCCGGATTACCTGGCTATATGCAGCACATAATCCCCAGGTGAAGGCTGGTGTGGCTTGGTACGGGCGACTTGTGGGCGATGCTACCAAACTAACGCCCAAGTATCCGGTTGATATTGCATCAAAACTGACAGTCCCTATTCTCGGACTCTACGGCGGTAAGGATACGAGTATTCCCCTCGATACAGTAGAGCAGATGCGCGATCGCTTAAAATCCAGCAGCAGCAAATCTGAAATTATTGTCTATCCCGATGCATCCCACGCTTTTTTTGCCGATTATCGCCCCTCCTACCGCGAGAAAGAAGCCAAAGAAGGTTGGAAACGTCTTTTGGCTTGGTTTAAGCAAAATGGTGTTTAAAAAATTAGCTACTCGCAAAAGTTTTCGGTCTATGAACTGTGACGTTCAAAAAAGTTCCAAATTGCTTCACTGGCGTTCAGCCCCAGCTTGGCATTGAATTTGTTTAGGCTCTCGTCAGTTGAGGAACCACCAGGCCAGAAATGTCCACCGTTTACTACCGCCAGTTGCCAGACTTCTGAGTTGCCATTACAACCTGTGTAGAGAGCGGTTTTCACTTTATCTTTAGAAAACTTCGGAGATTCTTTTGATGAGGTACATTGATCGTGCGATCGCCAAAAATTTACCATGTCTGAGATAGAAACCAGCGCTCCTCGTTGAGTGTGGTCATTACCTTCATAAAGTACATCGCGATCGTTTGTACCGTTGAGCATTAATATTGATACGGAAGTTTTCGGCTGGCAATTAGGTTTGAGTCTAACTGGAAGCGAACCAGCTACTGATGCAAAACCAGCAATTTTATTAGGTAACTTACAAGCCAGTGCTTGGGTAAGTATGCCACCTCTAGAAAAACCGGTGGCATAAACTTTATGACTATCAATATTGATTTGCTGCTGAAGATGATCAATCAAAGCACTGACAAACAAAACATCATCTACCCTTCCTTGAACGTTACCTCTAAGACTCCATTTTTGGTCAATTCCATCTGGATAAACAACAATAAATCCTTTTTGTTCTGCTAATTCATTGAAGCGAGTCACATTACTGATAGACCGACCATTACCATCATCTCCATGAAACACTAAAACTAACGGCATCGGGCGGTCTGGATTATAAGATTTTGGAGTGTAAAAATAGTAAGTACGTAACTTTCCTTGGTCATGTAATTCTCCATAATTATCACCACTCAGGATTTTTTCTTTAACTATACTTTTTTCTTCAGCCTGAATTGAATTGCAGGCTGTCACTAAAGTCATTCCCAGTAGAAATATCAGAAGTTTTTTAAAAAGCCGAGAATTTTGATATATATTCATGTCAATTAAATTGACTTATGTCAGATAATTTTATTTCCTTTCCAATTCTTATTTAAACCTCATCTAAGTTGAGAAGCGTAGTTTTGCCCTCACCCTAAATCCCTCTCCCATATCTGGGAGAGGGTCTTTGAAATTCTGGCTCCCCGAATCCCAGATATGGGAGAAGGGGTTGGGGGATGAGGGCAAATCCTTTTCATCACCGAAGAAAGAACTACAGATTTCAAGATAGACGCGGTTTAGCAACAAATTTTTACCTACCTAATAGAAGCTAACAACTTAAGTAGGGTTGTTAGCCTCTATTTATATCTTAAACTCTTACATTTACATAACGAGCAGGAACTCGAACCTTAACCCACCTGTTACCGCGTCGGACTTTTTCCCAATGTGCAGGAATTAACTTTCGTTGAAATCGGGCAACAACAGTTTTATGCACAATACCAGCTTGATGAACATTGGGTCTGATAATGATTTCTGCTGCCGATGCCTGTGACGGCAAGGAGGAAATTGCAAATGGGAGAGCAAGTAATGTACCTAATAGAATACGTTTCATCTTCAAATCTCCATCAATTAATTTACTTGAGTTTTCTACAGCATTTATCAATAATTTGTGAACACATATTCTTACCTATTAGCTTTACAGGAAGTTTTATTTGTTACACAACTCCATTTATTCGCTGTATTGCTCTCAGTTTAAAATACTAAATTAAAAGATACAGTGGAATAAAGTCACAATTTAAGTATGACTTTAGTCACATTTTAGACATCCCAAATATAAAAAAGCCTCCCATTGCGGGAGGCTCAAAAGTTAGCGGAGACAGCTTGTTAAACTACAATGTACGTACACCCAGCGCTCCTCCTAATGCCGAGAAAATCGCCGAGACGGATGCTGTGGCAAACAACCACCACGCTGCTGTAGCTGCGGCTTTGCGGGTTTCTTCCGCTTGGCGTTGTGCTTGACGCTTCACGTCTTCTAGGCGGCGTTGGGCTTCTTGCTGTATGCGTTCTGCACGTTGCAATACTGTGTTGCGTGCCCGTTCAATTTGGTCGATAATCCGGTTGGCATCTGCCTCAGAGATATCCTCACGAGAACTCATAATTGCCACTAGGGTATCACGGTCAAAAGAGGACAGGCGATCGCGCAGGGCATCAAACCCTGCCTGGGGATCGTCAAAAAATGTGCGAACATCGCGCTTGATACTATCATAGTTGAGTTCCGGGCGATCCAGGGCGTTGAGATAGTTGCGAATGCGGCCGAAAACTCCGTCAATTGCATCTTGAATCCCTCGTTGGATGTTCCGCACTTGTTCTACAAATTGCTCCCTTACGGATACCATGTTATCGGCAATCCGTGCTGCTTCTTCATCAGAAATATCTTCCCGAATTTTCAGCAGGGCGATGATCGTAGAACGGTCAAAATGGGAAAGGCGATCGCTAAAAGTTTCTACCCCGGCTCGCGGATCATGCAACAGTAGTTGTAAGTCGCGCTTTATACCTTCAGGGTTAAGTTCTTCTTTGCCCGTTTGCCGCAGATACTCTTCCACATAACCTTTGAATGTTTCCATTCTTTGCTGTGTACGGGTAGCTAGGCGACGAGGCGCACGCACAAAGTTGCGAATCGAAGTTTGCGTGGAATCAATGATTTGATTGACTTGTTCTTCACTCAAGTCTTGGCGTTGACTGAGCAACTTTACGAGTGTATCTCGGTCTACCTGCGACAACCGACGGCGCAGTGCGACAGCTCCCTCTTTGGGATTTTCAAACAATCTGGTCAAATCTCGCCCAATACCTTCTGGGTTGAGTTCTTGTTTACCAGTATTCCGCAGATAATCTGCGATCGTGGTGGTAACTGAGTCGTATTGATCTTTGGCTTTATCCACTACAGCTTGGGGCGTGTGGCGGATATTATGCCATGACTCTTCAGCAGAACTGATGATTTGATTAACTTGATCTTCACTCAAATCTTGCCGTTGACTCAACAATTGTACCAAGGTATCGCGGTCAAAGCGAGACAAACGCGCGCGAATTGAGCTAATTCCAGCTTGGGGATCTTCCAGTAACTTTTTGAACTCCGCGCGGATGGCATCAGGATTCAGTTCGGCTTTTCCGGTGTTACGCAGATATGATTCTACATTTAGCCACAGGGTTTCTGCTTGATATTGTGCCTGCTCTGCTAATCCTTTGGATTCTACCAAGACGCGATCGCGCTGTTTTTCCAACTCATCAAGAATGCTGTCTACTTCATATAGCTGGACATCATTACGTTGCAGCAATATCTCCCGAATTTCCTGACGTTCCAGGTGCGCCAGCCGCAATGTCAGGGTTTCATCATCTGCATCTGAGTCTTGCAACAGTGGTTTGAAATTTTGCTCAATGCCTTCGGGAGTCAAATCTGCTTTCGGGGTAACGAGCAGATAACTTTCGACTGCACGTTGCAAGTCTTGGACTATCTCTGTTTCTTCGACAACTTTCACTGTCGCCAGCACATCTTGGCGGACAGCTTCTAACTGATCTGCAATGCGGTGAATTTGGGTTTGGGTAAGCAGTCCCCGTTGTTGCAGGATGTTGACAAAATCGTTGCGGGATAGTCGCTCTATTTCTCTCTTGACTATTCCGGGGTCAGCTGCTGGATCGTAAATGACATCACGAAATTCCTGAGCGATTTTTTCTGGGCTTAGTTGCCAAGCATAAGTGTTGTGCAGATAGTTTTCGACATCAGCGCGAATTGGGCTATAGGGTTGTGCTGGTGTTGGCAACCCTAGCTTATCTGCTTGTTGGGTGACTTTTTCTTTGGCAGTGGTGAGGCTACCCAAGATTTTTTCCACATCCAAATCAGGCAAATCGGCGCGTCCCAACACCATGCTGGTTAAGGCAGCTAGTCCTTGTTGGACTGTACTTTGAATTGCCCCTGGAGCCGCCTTTTGCTCACCTTCTTTGGAATTACGTGTTTCTGTTACTAAGCGATCAAGCTTGGCGTTGAGTTCATCTGTTTTAGCTTGTCCGGCTGGGAGTGATTTCAGATAATCCATTAACTCACCCATACGGTCTTCCGTGGGTGGTTGCTGACTGACCACTTGCTGCCAAACTTTATACAACGTATCAGCAATTCGGCTAACGTCTTTTTTGGAAAGATCGGTGCGACTGCTGACTAACTCAATGAACTTTTCCCGGTCGATGTTGCGAATATCTGGAGTTCCTGCGATCGCTTTTAATTGCGGATCGTTGAGTAAATTTTCAAAATCGCTCCGAATTTTCGACACATCTAGTTCTGGAGGACGTACCTTATCTAGGTAATCCTCTATATTCTCCCGGATACTCGTAGGGTCGATGGCGCTTCCTAGCTCCCGACGGATAGCGGCGGCGGCGGCTTCAGCCGTTGCTACCACTTGGTTATTTACAGCTTTTGCGCCCAGTGCGGCGGTGGCTGTCCCCATAATCGCCTGAAACCCGGAAGTTGCCGTATTGACGACTGAGCCAATTAAGGAACCTACGGTGGTAGAACTTACCCAAACGAGGATTAAGAAGTAAGCACCCCAAATCACCAAGCCGAGAATTGCTCCCAATGCTGGATCTAAGATTACAAGGCTCAATTTTACCGCGAGGAAAGAAGCGATTAATAAGGCGATCGCTACAGTTACTACTGTCCAAATCCCTACTGCTGTACCAATTTTGCGAATAGTACCGCCTAAACTTCCCACTTCCCCACTATTATCTGAATCCGAGTCAGATGAGTGCCCCAGGTAGGAAATACCGGCTGCTAGGGAGAGATTAGTTAGAACTAATTGGAAAGCAAAGGCTAAGATCACACCGGAGATTAAAGCCACAAAAAAGCGTGGACCGGAAGTGATAACCGATGCCTGTGCTGGCGTGACGTTTGAGCCATCTCCTTGAATCTGTGCTATCCACAATAGTGATTTGTAGAGTCCCACCATGATTTCCGTACTTTGGAACATTGTATTTCCTTGTTCTAAGTTTAAATTTAGGGAATTAAGAATTTCTTGAGAAGCAACTCTTAGTATGTATTTATGTCTGTACCTATGGCAATACCTAACTCTGTTAGCTCAGAATCGTAGAATTTACCTGTTTAAAGCATCTCTCCCAAGGTTGAAAACCGTATCCAGCCAAAGATATAACTTTTCTATCTAACGCGGAAAATATTTCTGAGCAGATGAAAAACTTGGCTAATTATTGGCTGCTACGTTTTAATTTTTAATTACTTAAGTCACAACTAGGACTTACCCAAAATATCTCTCAAACTCTGATTTCTCTGTGTCCTCTGCGCCTGGAGTGGTTCGTTATTCCGTAGACTTGTGCGTAAGTCCTAACAACTATTTATTTTGCAAAAATTGCAGTTTAATCACGATAACTTTACATTTATTTATAATTAGATTTTTATCACCCTCTCAGGGTGGATTTGTCAGCAGCAAGGCGTTGTTGATTATCCTCCGTAAGAAGTGCCTGTAGTTTATGCCTACAGACAGAAAGGATCTGAGTTGTAGATAGCTACATTAAACTTAACAAACAAATCGTTGAGGACAAAAAAAATGGCAGTTCCAGAAACTCGCCCTTCTAGTGGTTTACCACCTGTTGCAACCGAATACAACGGCGTAGATCGCAATGCATTTTTGTTTGGCTGGACTCCCCAAGCCGAAATTTGGAATGGTCGCTTGGCAGCTATTGGCTTTCTCGCCTATTTACTTTGGGATTTAGCTGGTTATAGCGTTCTGCGTGACGTTTTACATCTGATTGGCTATTAGAAATTTAACACCTGAAAACCTATTAGATTTTGGAGGGAAAAAATGGCAAATCAAGAAACTCGCCCTTCTACTGATTTACCACCTGTTGCAACGGAATACAACGGTGTAGATCGGAATGCATTTTTGTTTGGCTGGACTCCCCAAACCGAAATTTGGAATGGTCGCTTGGCAGCTATTGGCTTTCTCGCCTATTTACTTTGGGATTTAGCTGGTTATAGCGTTGTTCGTGACGTGCTACACATCATTAAATATTAGCAATAGCTAAGGAGTTAGGATGAGCCACTGCGTTGCAGGGGTTCCTCCCTTGTAACAGCTGGTGTTGATCAGTTTGAACATACTATTAATTAAAAATTCAAAACTGATAATTCTTAACTCCTGATTAATCTCGGTTTTGGTAGGCGAAACCAAAATCGAGTTTTCCATTACTGTTGCCGATGTAAGAGACTGGTGTAAAAATAAAAATATTCGAGCCTATGGCTAATGGAGCTAGCTCTATTCAGCCTTATTAACTTTATCTAAAGATATTTTAAGGACTTCCTGCCAGGATTCTAATTGCTTAATACCTATTAGGTTTATTTAGTAGCGAAAAAAAGCCACCTAGTTATAGGTGACTCATCTATGATCAAAATTACTGAAATTCTGAACAGCGATTATTCATCAATACAACTAGGAATGCCCAAAACAGCACAGGGGAAATTAGAACCTAATGCTTCAATCATCGGATGATTGACAGATGTGCATCCTAGAAACAAAATATCGGCAGCTTCTGATTCAACAACTTTCTTAAGTTCTGTGGCAATGCAGCCAAACCGCAAATGAGATTTGAAAGAACCCTGCCATTCTTCAGCTAGACTTCGGGCTTGCCAGAGAATTATATCTGCTTGTTGCAGGGGAGTTACCACTGTCTGCAATTTGGGTTGAGTTAATACCAGTGTAACAGACTTTGATACTTCACTGATTTGACACTCCAATGAAGGCTGTTTTTCTGGAAAGCTCAAGATATTTGGATACTGACTGCTTTGATTATCTTGTACCACATAAACGGGTTGAACTGTGACTTGGGCATTAGTGGCTAAACGCGTTTGATGAGCAATCCAAAAGGCAATATCTAGTGCCGTATGACTGTTAGGAGATGCGTCATAGGCAACAATCAAGTTAACGGCTTTTTCTGTTTGAGGTTTTTTAGAAAAAGGTTTTTTTGGTTCTGGCAGCAGTACCATTTGTTCAATTAAGTCATCTCGTCCTGTGGCACTTTGCAGACGTGCTAACATTGGCTTAATTTGCACAGCTTTACTTCTCCTTATGAAATGAATTACTCATGAGAAGCAGGGGGAGAAATTTGAGATTTTGGGACTTCGGCTACGCTCAGTGGAACGATTTTGGATTTTAGATTGAGTGACGATAACCAAAATCTCAAATCTGAAATAAGTCAAGGAAACCCCAATAATAACTGTATTACAGCCAAAGGCTTGGGGGTTCCTTCCATTGCCTACGGAGTTAGCTGACGGGCTAAGACTGGAAGGTGTCTCTCTCTTAGGAGTGCTGAGTTGTGAGTGCTGAGTTAAAGATTAATAGATTCCTAACTCCTAACTCTTAACTCCTCACTTTCTATGAGATACGCCCCACAATATGGTTCCTCCGCTTCAAATTCAGCTTTCATGAATTTAAATTAGGCTACCCACTAGAAAAAATGATAATCTAAATTTAGTCGTCTTGGGCAAAATATCGATCAAGGGAATTCAGTGCGTGGTTGCGGAGTTAAAAATACTCTTTTAAGTTTCGCATGGCGGCGCAAACCTCTTCCAGAGCAGTTTCGCTAACGTGTGGATGCTCAAAAGAAACTTCTAATACCTCTCCTATATTAGCATCTGGGCTATTGGTCATCAAGACGATGCGATGGGCATATAAATTGCTTCATCTACATTGTGGGTAATCATCATCGCTGGTTGACGATTATTTTCCCAAATATCCAATACTTGGTGCTGCAATTTGCCACAAGTTAGCGCATCTAGTGCCCCAAAAGATTCATCCATCAGTAACATTTTGGGACGAATTGCTAAAGCTCTGGCAATACCTACTCCTTGTTTCATACCTCCAGAAATTTCATCAGGATATTTGTCAGCCGCCGCCGTCAAGTTTACCATTGCCAAGTGTTGATTTACAATGCTGATTTCTTCAGCCGTATTGGCATTTTTTAACACTTCATCCACGGCTAAACGGATATTTTATTGCACTGTTAAGTAAGGTAACAGCGAATAGTTATAAAAAAATATCCGCCAAACTTGCAGACCAAATGATTATTGTAATTCCTCGTTCAGATGAAAACTATATTATACTTTTTTGTAAATTTTATATACGGATAGTTAATTAAGTAAAAGAAAATATAAAATCTATTTCTTTTGGTAGATTAATTAAATCGCTAATTTTGCAAAAAAAACCCCTGCACTCGGTAAACTAATTGCATATAGTAGTGAAGTTTACTCATCGATCTCCTCGCTGAATTTAAGATAATGGATTTTAGTCAAGTACTGGCTGAAAAAGCGGACACCATCCTTGATAAATGGATTACAGCAGTTCGCAAGGATAGACGGATTGAAAGTGCTGATGACTTATCTTATACAGCCGTAAAGGATCACATCCCTGATGTTTTGAAAGCAATGGTAACGGTGCTTTCAAAATCTCAGGATAATGATATTCAGTCGATAGTTACTGCGAGTTTTCAGCATGGAGCTATTCGAGCCGAACAAGGGTTTGAGCCAATCGAAATAGCTAGAGAATATCATTTGTTACGAACATTAATATTTGATGCTATACAAGTAGATTTATTGAGTGGAACACCTGTAGAGATAATTCGTTCTATGCGTTTGATTGACGCTATCATAGATGAAGCGATCGCTCGATGTTTTAAAAGTTATGTTGAAGAGCGGTTGCGAGAATTACAGCAGTTGCAGTCAGTAGTTACGCTCCATAATGAGGAACTTACGCGCTTAGTTACCGCAAATCAAGAGTATCTTTCTCACTTAGCCCATGAATTTAAACAACCTCTAACTTCTATTATTGGTTACTCGGATCTGTTTTTACGCCAACAACGGCGAAGGACTCAGGTGAAAGACACTTCTGCCAATTTAGAACACATTGAGCGCGTGTTACGGAATGGTAGACAATTACTGCACCTAATTAATAATGTACTAGAATTCTCGCGGGATGATCCAGGCCAGATAAAATTCCAACTAAGGCCTACCGATGTATGTGAATTAATTAATAATGTATGTGAAATGTTGGAACCTTTAGCTGCTGAGAAAAATTTAAAAATCGTAGTAGATTGCGATGGCTTCGCCAACGCCAAAGGCGAACGCGCTCCTAAAGAATTAATCACAGATTCTTTTAAATTCCAACAGATTGTTACAAATCTTATTAGTAATGCGATTCGCTATACAGAGTCGGGGACTATTATTATAAGGTGTAAGGTGTTGGAGAATCAGAGATGGGCGATCGCAGTTTCTGACACTGGAATTGGCATTGCACCAGAAAACCAAGCCCAGATATTTGAACCCTACTTTCGCGTAAGTTCTAGCGATCGTTCCTATCTTCCTGATAGTACTGGATTGGGGTTAGCGATCGTCTCGCGGTTAGTAAAACTATTGCAAGGTCAAATTAACCTCGTCTCTGAGGTAGGGGTTGGTTCTACTTTTACGGTAATTTTGCCCTTAGAAGTGAAGATTTGAAAAGTTTATAGTATTTTTTTAAAACTGATGAAACAGCATATCTTGTATGTTAATAGTCAAAGTGTCGCGCTAACCGATATCCCGCCCAGAACTGAAGTTCGGGGCTAATAGCTAAAGCCCACTTAAGGGGACTGAAATTTTGTATTTCACAGAGTCTAGCTATCTGCATCGTTTTTGCAGTAAGACGTGAGATAAAAATCATCTCTACAAGAAACCTTATTTTTTCAAATTATCTAACGCATCCTCAGCAGCAGCTTTTTCTGCATCTTTTTTATTGCGTCCCTCACCCGTTCCAAATGCTTCTTCGTGTCCATCCACAAATACGTCAGATTGGTACTTTGGCGCGTGAGATTCACCACCTATTTGTCTTGTATTATATATCGGTGGAGTAGTGATACCTCTGCTTTGCACCCATTCCTGAAAGCGATTTTTTGAATCTACATTAGAGCGAGACACAACAATATTCTCAGGTACAGAATTAAAGAACTGTTGTACAAAATGACGAACTGGTTCAATATCGAACTTTTTATCCTCATAATAAGCACCAATGATTGCTTCAAAGGTACTGCTAAGTAAATTAGGATTTTGACGGCCTCCATCTCGAATAGCACCATTCCCTAGTCGCATCTTGGAATTTAGTCCTAAATCCTCAGCAAACTTTGCCAATTGTTTCTCATCGACCAATGCAGAACGACGACGAGTTAATTCATCTTCTCCCTTTTCTCGGTGTTTATTATAGAGATATTCGCCACTTAAAAAATTAAGTAAAGCATCACCGAGAAACTCTAGGCGTTCATTATGCTTACTTGTGGGATGTTCGTTAACATAAGAACGGTGAGTAAGCGCTTGAACTAGAAGTGTTGAATCAGCGAATTTTGGAAGTTCGGACATTTTTATGTTTCCAATTGTTAGAGGAATTAATTACCCTAAGTTTACATAGCATTTGATTATTTTCTCTTCAATAGGTTACGGTTTACTTTGCGCGATCGCACTATATAAAATACCTAAAATTTTCTTAATATCCTTAATATAATACTCACTCAAATCAATCGAAACTACATTGCCTTCAAGTTTGAGAAATTGCCAAATAGTACCGATAGTAACAGCACCATATATAGCTTTGATTTGATTTCCACCTCTCTCGTTAAATAACTGAGCAGCTACCATTTCGGCAATACATTGCGCTAAACCAGACCTTAAATTCTCATTTTTGCTTTCTACTAAGACAATCACCGGACTACGTACAAGCAACTGCTCTGAAGAAAGACTCAAAATAAAATCACAAAAGCCATTTAATCCTCGTTGGCTATCAACAGTAAAATCAACTCCAGAAAAAAAGCTGATTTCATAATTAAATTTGCGTCTGATTTCTAACAAAATTGGACTAATTATCATTTCACTTCGAGCTTTTTCTGTACTTATCGCTACTGCTAAATCAACATTTTCCTTAAGAATACTAGATAATAAATCACTACATTCTTGCTCCTGTATATTTGCAAATAGTCCAGATGATTCGTGAATAACTAAACCAAAAGAATCAATAACTTCAATAAGTTTGAAATCACTATAAGTCATAAAAATTACTCTTTGCTTGGTCTTAGCTCGACTTTATCCCAAATTAATAACTTGGATCTCTGGTATCGGCAAAACCCTAGCTTTTTGGCAAAAACTTTTTCCATATCACTGATTTTAGGTGAAAACTAAAAAGTA
>NZ_JBALCE010000127.1:0-65268 GCF_036919815.1 Nostoc sp. | reverse complement strand
GCCCAATGCCCAATGCCCAATGCCCAATGCCCAATGCCCAATGCCCAATGCCCAATGCCCAATGCCCAATGCCCAATGCCCAATGCCCAATGCCCCATGCTCAATGCCCAATGCCCAATTCCCAAGTTCACACAAACATTCTTAAAGAATTTGGGTATTTGGTACGCCAGTTTGGTATTTCTTAAAAAGTCTGAACATTAGGAGAATCGCATTATGACTAGTAAAACGAATAATTCCCCAGTTGCCGACAGTGGAGCTAAACCTCCCTACGCCTTTCGCACAGGCTGGGCACTGTTATTGTTGGCTATTAACTTCCTGGTAGCAGCCTACTACTTCCACATTATTCAATAATTAGAAGTGGAGTGGTGCTGCTCAAATCGTCCCTTTGAATAAACCTTTGGGACGAATGAGCAGCACCAAAATCATGATCAACAGTGCTACACCTTGTTTATACTGTGAACCCAGCCAAGGGGTGCTAATTTCTTGGACGATGCCAATAATAAAAGCCGCCGCGATCGCACCGTAGGGGTTGCCAATCCCACCAAGTATTACTGAGGCAAATAATGGTAAAATTAAGAACCATCCCATATTCGGGCGGACGGCTGTAAGTAACCCATACATACTGCCGCCCAATGACGTAAGAGTGCCAGCGATTAGCCAAGTCCAGAAAATTACTCGATCAACATTGATACCGGAAATTCTGGCTAAGTCCAGATCGTCAGCAACTGCTCGCATCGCCTTACCAATTTTGGTATTTTGCAGCAGGTAATGCAGCGCCAAAATTGCTAGCACCGCCAGCCCTAATACTAATAATTGATTTTGCGGCACCTTTAAACCCAAAATATCTAAAGCTGGACTAACAGGTAAATTATAATTTTGGTTCTTGCCACCCCAGATAAAAATAATCCCATTGCGGAGAAATAAGGCAAGTCCGATAGAAATAATAATCAGCGTCGTGGAAGTAGCACGGATAGAGCGCATTTTTGACCAGAGTAACTTTTCTGATAACAGCATTGCTGCTACTGTTCCCGCCGTCGCCAGGATCATCGACAGCCAAATATTGACTCCAATAGAGTTTATCAGCCACGTCAGATAGGCTCCTAAAGTTAAAAAGTCACCATGAGCAAAGTTAGATAGCCGTAAAATTCCATAGGTAAGAGTGAGTCCGACTGCGGCTAGAGCAATAATGCTCCCCACTGCAATCCCATTAACGATTAGTTGGGCGAATTGGGTATCCATAAATCTTAAGTTGCTTTAAAAAATTTTAGGTTAGTGGTTCATATAATAATTTTTTTGGTCTAGCTGCTAAACTTGACATCATAAGTTATGGTTTATAACAACATAAATTATGCTTTAGAAATAAAAATTATGAGTTATAAATAAATAAATCATTGTCCGCTAATATACATAGAATCCTGTTCGGATTTTTATGTGAAGCTAAACTTGTTCACCGGTCTAGTTGATCATGCAACAGTATTCAAGCTTACCAGACCAGAACTCACAGACAGATGCAACACCAAAAGTTTTGACAACAATTCAGCAACTTCGCACAGAGCTGTGGCTAGAGAGCAGCTTGAACCAGTTGCAAAGTCGCCTTAATTGCCTGCTTTCTGTTTGTAACACTGTCCCACAGGCAGAAGCCGCACAAGCGGAAGTTTTCCAAACTGTGGTTAACGAGATTAACAGTGCTGTTCACAGGAGTAATCTGGCACTGACAGATTGTACCGTAGGCATCGCTCTGTTTCAACCACAAGAAACTGTGGCCACAGTTTGCTATGTTTGTCGTTCTCCATCCGCAAACTCATTTCTAAAAGTGCTGACAGCAGAAAAAAAGCTGCTGTTGAGATTGCAAGAGGTTATAGAAGTCGAAGATTTACAACACCTTGAGAATCAACAACCACCAGGCGCTTGGCCGTTAGCTGATGATTCTGGCAGTATCATGGGCTGGTTAATTATCGCCGCAGCGCCCCTGAACTCTGATCGGGAGTCGCTCATAGAATCACAGGCTCAACTCAGATCAGAATTGATGGCAAGGTCTGCCAAGCAGTGTACGACAGCCTTGCTACAACTTAGCCACATCCTATCTTCGCAGCAACGAAATGAACAGTTAACTAGCTCTAATCAAGAATTAGAGTACACCAATCAACTGAAAAATCAGTTTCTAGCAAATACCAGTCACGAAATTCGCACACCGCTTAGTTCTATAATCCTGTCTAGCGACCTGCTTTTAACGCCAGGGTACGAACTAACTAGAGAACGCCAGCAAGAGTATTTAAATATCATTCAATCTAGCGGCAAGCACTTGCTAGCTTTAATTAATGATATTTTGGATCTCTCTAAAATTGAAGCAAATCAGCTGGACGTACACTGGGAAACAGTAGAGGTGGAACTGTTGTGTAAGAATGTTTTGATGCTGGTGAGAGAGAAAGCTGTTAATAAGGGTTTGAAACTGTACCTAAAAATTGACCCTGATATTACAACCCTAGTAGCCGATCCCTTACGACTCAAGCAAATGCTGTTGAATTTACTCTTCAACGCCCTAAAGTTTACCAGTAAAGGAAGTGTTGGCTTAGAGGTTGCCCCCAAAGGTGTATTTGTGCATTTTACAGTTTGGGATACTGGCACTGGCATTTCCGAAGAAGACCAAGCTCAATTGTTTCAACCCTATTTCCAAATCCCCAAGGCTATAGCTGGTGTTGAAGGTACTGGTTTGGGTTTAGCAGTGACTCGGAAACTCGCCCAAATTCACGGTGGTTCTGTGACTTTGGAATCGGAAGTAGATCACGGCTGCCGTTTTACCCTCGTACTTCCCCTTAAGCAAGATGCGGGAGTGGGAGGAGATGAGGAAGTAGGGAAAGCAAAATTTTCCTCATCTGTTCTGCCTTTTACCCCTAGTTCTTGTGTAGATATTTTGCTGGTAGAAAATGACTTCCCCAACGCTCATTTGATGCAAATTTATCTACGTGAATTGGGATATCAGGTGACTTGGGCCAAGAATGCTACTGAGATGTGGCAAACTCTAACACAATTAGATCCAGCGTTGATTTTAATGGATGTCTACCTGGCAGATGGAAATGGTCTTAACTTGGTGCAACAACTGCGAGAAAATCAGCAATATGGGAAGATTCCGATAATTATCCAAACAGCAATGGCGATGAAAGGCGATCGCGAAATTTGTCTAGCAACTGGAGTAAATGACTATATTTCTAAACCGATTGATTCAACACTTTTAGCCAGTCTGGTGGCGAAGTACAGCAAACCATCAATAATGGGGGAAACAAGGGAGTAGGGGGAAATGATTACAATAGAAATTGCTAGGTGCTATAGGGTTTTGGCAGGATTGGGAAATGATGTTGACAGAAAAATTTGAGCAATTAATAGGCTTATTTAGAGAAATGGAGCAGGCGTTGATTGCCTACTCTGGGGGCGTTGATAGCACTTTGGTTGCCAAAATTGCTTTTGATGTGTTGGGCGATCGCGCTTTGGCTGTCACGGCTGTTTCTCCTTCGCTGTTACCAGAAGAGTTGGAAGACGCCAAAATTCAAGCTGCAACGATTGGGATTCCTCATAAAATCGTCCAGACTCACGAGATGGAAAATCCCAACTACACCTCTAACCCTGTTAATCGCTGTTATTTTTGCAAAAGTGAGTTGCACGACACTCTCAAACCTTTAGCTTTAGAGTTGGGTTATCCCTATGTTGTGGATGGGGTGAATGCCGATGATTTGCATGATTATCGCCCAGGAATTCAGGCGGCGAAAGAAAGAGGGGCGCGATCGCCTTTAGCAGAAATCGGTGTCACCAAATTAGAAGTCCGCCAACTTTCGCAACAACTCGGTTTAGCTTGGTGGGATAAACCTGCTCAACCTTGCCTCAGTTCCCGTTTTCCTTATGGGGAAGAGATTACTGTCGCTAAGTTGCAACGAGTCGGCAGAGGAGAAATTTATCTGCGAAAACTAGGTTGGGAGAATTTGCGCGTGCGATCGCAAGGGGATACAGCACGCATTGAATTACCATCAGAACAAATTAAAGAGTTTGTGTTGACTACCGATTTACAAATATTAATTTCCGCATTTCAAGATTTGGGATTTATCTACGTAACCTTAGATTTGGAAGGTTATCGCAGTGGGAAGTTGAATCAGGTTTTGAATCAGGAAGCCTTGGGCGTTCAAATAATTCGTAATTCGTAATGACGCTCTCTAGGAGACGCTGCGCGAACGAATACTCGCTAACGTTACGCTAACGTAATTCGTAATTCGTAATTAAGTTTTGAAAATATACCAGATGAGAAACAAGATTCTTGCTCCCTCTCCTTACCAAGGAGAGGGTTGGGGTGAGGTTTTGCAAGGCTTTGTACACTCATTGAGATGCTCCGGCTCAATTCTCACGCTGAGTCAGCTTGTATTCTATCTGCTGTAGTGCCGAGCGCCACACATCATATCCCTCTTGAGACAGATGTAACCCATCTGTAGTCAACTCTGGGCGCAAATTGCCTTCCATATCCGTAAACCAGCTATAAATATTTAGATAATTAGCGCCTTCTTGTTTAGCAATCACAGTTAGTTGGATGTTGATGTGACGAATGCGGCTATTGGAAACTTTTGGTAGGCGAGTAGGCAAAATTGATTCGACAATGATTTGAGCGCGTGGGTGAGTTTGCCGTAAGCGGTGGATAATTCGGCGATAATTACGCAAAATTGTTTCATCACTAGCGCCTTTGCGTAAGTCGTTAATCCCAGCCATGATGTAAATCACATTCGGCCGGGTTGCCGAAAAGGCCCCCAACCTTTTTAAAACACCACTGGAAGTATCTCCAGATATGCCTTGATTTAGCCACAATTGACCAGTAGGCAGTTTTTCTCTAGGAAACCACATACTCAAAGAATCACCAACTAAGATACTTAGATGATTTGCACCTTGACCTTGAGCGATCGCTCTCGCTTCTAAAGCTAATAAACTTTTCCAGTCATCATAAGTTAGTTGACGTTTCTTGATCGACTCCCACAAAGATTGCAAATTACCATTATCTACGCGTGTATAAATCTGACCTGTTTTCAGAGCCGCCAATCTTTGGTAGTAAAGTTCATTGCCAGATGTCAGTGAGAAACCAGGTGGTTGGCCGCTAGAGTTGAGTAGTGACTCTGTTGGGGCTGGTAATCCCTGACTGCCGGGTTCTGCTAAAGAGATATCAACGCTCTTGATATTCTTCTCACCTACTGTTGGCTGCAAACTTTTTAGGGGTTGCAATACTTGGCCGCTGAGTTCTGGGAAGGAGATATCAACACTCTTGATAATTTTTGTACTGACTATTGTCTGCGAACCCTGTTTTAAGTTCCATAGGAATCTAGAATTTTCTGGCAGGACAATCGACAGATGTGGAAGAGCCGATGCGGGTATTGCCAATCCTGTTAACAAACCTGCTGCCAACAGATAAGGGTCCTTCATCGCTTTGTCTCTCCTCTACTCACTGCTTTTCCCTATGACAGCATTACTTGCCTGTATTCAGGAAAATTTTACTTCGGTTAAGTTATTATTCTTATTTATACTGTGTAGCTCTGTAAAGCGTGTTTACGATATTATATTTGACATTTTACGATCTCTTTAAAGTACGGCTTTATCCGTGGTATACAAATCTTCTTTTTGAGGATATTTCTACTGAAAGCACTGTTTTCATCAGCCACCACTTTTGATAACTCATTCGTATTAGTAGATACTCCGCACAGGATTACCAAGTAAGTAAGTGCCAGCTAAATCTAGTACCAATAGGCCATTATCTCCCAGTACGCTTTTAAATTCATCGGCAAAAGGTAGAAACCACTCAATATATTTTTCAGCAGTTTCATTACCGTATTCTTTTTTTCGTGTCAGAGCAAATGGAGGTGAGATGATAATTAAATTAATACTATTATCATTAATGAATTTAATAAGTTTAAGGCTATCACCTAAATATGCTGATCCGTTCTGCTGGGTATAATAGGGATTAAAAATTATTTCTTTTGGTGGCGTTATTGGTTCTTCTTGCAAGAGTTATAAAATTATCTCGTTTTTTATAGTTATAACTTGTTTTAGTATTGTCAAAGTATTTAATTTTAAAGTTATTTTTTTAAGGCAGACAGAAGTCGGAGCGGTGGCTTCGGCTATTTTTCTGGTGGGAAGGTCTTGGATTTGGAAGTTGATGTTAAAGGTGGGGTCAAATAAGGTAGACCAGAGGTATGGAAAGGGAGACAATTACGGTTGAAGAACTGCTGCAACGTTATGCTGTTGGCGAGCGGGATTTTAGAAAGATCCACTTGATCTTCGATGAGTACGAGCGGTATGAGAGCGGAGAGGTTAAGGTCGATGAGTCTGGCAATAGGGAAGGGTGTTTGCGTGGAACTAATTTGAGCAGGGTGGACTTCCGATGTTCCAACTTGAGAGCCATTCGGATGTACTCCCAAGGCTTGATTCTCTGCCATGCCAACTTGTCGAAGCTGGATTTGAGCGTTTTCTGGTTCACAGGTAGCAACCTGAGTGGGGCAAACCTGAGTGGAGCAGATATCTTCCGCGCTACTTTTATTCGTGCTAATTTGAGTGGAGCCAAACTGGATAGAGTGATTGCCACTGAAGCTACGTTCACTAGTGCTAATCTCACTAGTGCTAGCTTCATCAAAGCTACTTTGACTAACGCTCACTTTGGTGAAGTTGATTTGACCACTGTTAATTTCAGGAATGCTAGAAACGCTTACTTCCCGGAGGCTATTCTCAAAGACACCATTATGCCAGATGGTAGTTTGCAGAGCAGCTAGATTTGGCTCAAACTCATCTAAAGATGCTAAGAGTTTAGTTGTACGAGTTTGCGATCGCTAGTAGGTTGGGTTGAGGAACGTAGCTTGCTTCCCGCAGGGTAAACCAATATTGATGACCAATATCTCAGCACAAATTTCTAAAATAATTCACAACCATAATTAACTATACAAATCTTTCTGCATCATCAATATCCGCCTCAATTATTGATGATTTTGTCATCGCTCAAACAACAGCAGAAACAAGGCTAGCTTGCACCAATGTATTACGCTTTGATGCAAAGCAATTGCGTAGCTTGCTTCCACGTACTCCTGCGGAGGACAAGCTACGCGGAGCGTCTCGTAGAGAAGTGGTACGACTTGGCTCAGTGACCGCCGCAGGCATCGGCTGACAATAAGCCACTGGTTAACTATAAAATAAAGACAAATCAATCAAAGGGGGTGTTTATGGCAACCCAACTCACTAAAGCTAAATCTTCAACAGAACTGGTAATATCTTGGGAAGCATTGCCGGCAGATTTTTACCTAGAGGATGAACCAGTGGAAAATACAGGTCAGCCACTATTAGCTGGTGCTTTGCGCGAAAGCCTTGAGATCAGTGGTTTCATCCAACCGCAGATGTTGATCGCCTCGAATTTTGGACTTTGTGCGACCATAAATGGGCAATTTGTGGCTAAAGCACCCGACTGGGTTTATGTGCGATCGGTAAATCAGGTTTTGGCAGAACGCAAAAACTATACACCCAATTTAGAGGGTGATATTCCGGCAATTGTGATGGAATTTATATCTGAGACTGAAGGTGGAGAATATTCTTTTAAGCGAACCTATCCACCAGGAAAATGGTTTTTTTATGAGCAGATTCTTCAAGTCCCAATTTACCTGATTTTTGACCCAAATGGCGGTTTGTTAGAATTTTACCAACTCGAAAACAGCCGCTACGAGTTAAAGCAACCTGATGAAAATGGCCGTCATTGGATTGATTCAATGGGTTTATTTCTGGGAACTTGGCAAGGAATAAAAGAAGCCCGTACTGGTTACTGGTTGCGCTGGTGGGATGAGGCAGGTAATTTGTTACTTTGGGCAGTGGAACAAATTGAACAGGAACGTCAACGCGCCGAACAAGAACGTCAGCAAAAAGAACGGCTAATTGCCTATTTACAATCTCAAGGTATTGATCCAAATAATTTGCCATAGCATATATAGACAAAATTTTCAAGTATTTCTGTGACTAAGTTTAAGCAAAGAATTGCTGGGTTGCCTATGCAGGAGTGGCGCGTCATGCAAAAATTCCAGCATGGGTGAAAAAGCTAATCGAGCAGAAAAAAGCAAGAGAGGAAAAAAATAGCGTTTTTGATGAATCAAAAAACAAAATTATTCGTCATTTAAACTATCAATTCCCGACCTATTTCTACTGGAGGATGATTTATGTCATCACAACTGCTGCGATTTATATCTTTGGGCGGTCTTGGCTTATCTTTGTGTCTGGGCAATTCCGCAGCAATGGCGCAATATGATTCTAGTGGCGAAGGTGTAGTAGTACCAACACTACCATCAGGTGGTACATCAAGACCAGTCCCAATAGACACATCAACAGGCATACCACCTTCAACCTCGGCTGACGGTACAACTCGGTTTAGCTGTCAGAATTACAATGGTCAGTATACTGTCATGTATCAGCCACAAAGTCAATCAGGACAATTCTTTCCTTGGGCGGCACCTGCGGCTTTGGGTGGTGGTTGGGACGCACAAAGGCGTTGTGCAGCAATTGCCAGTCGTTTAGAACTTTATCGTCCAGATGGCTTACAAGAACTCCAGACAGCTGTTGAAAATAACGAAAATATTGTCTGCGTCACAACTGAAGCTAACCCAACCTGTAGAATTGTGCTGACAGTACCGCGTGGGAAAGATCCTTATGTTATCCGCAATAGCGTTTTCCAAAACTTGACTACTGCTGACAGTGGACAACAGACTATAGCCGTTAACACTTATGGCGATCGCAGTAGTGGAGGCAACGAATTATATAATTTAGGACGCACACTTCTGGGCAGTGGCAATAATCGGGTTACTTCATCTAGAGATGGAATTAATCTGAAACCTTTCCTCGATCGCAAAGATGGCGGTACTGGAAACAATTTGCGGAGTGGAGTAGCAATTGGTCGTCAGTCTCAGCCTAACAATGCTCGTCTAAATCCTGGTAAGTTCCGCTAATTGATACTTCATTACTCGATATAAAACAGTTCAGTTAAGAAGAATTATAGGGTGGGCAAACAGCTTACCCTAATTTTTATTGGAGTAAGATTTTACACCAATCTCAATAAAGCTATTTTTGCAGGGTGGGCAATATTTACGGATGCTGAACATCTTGATTTGATGCTTGTGCAGTACCCACCATCGGGTTATGCTAACTTTCAGAATTAGGAATTAGATTTGTTGTTTTAACCTTTTTGATAGCTGTTTCTTAATCTAGGTGGGATAGTTTGAGAATGCCCAATTAAGAACTAATACTAAAAAGTTATGTAACTGTCTTCTGACAACCTCTAGGAACATCAGTTTAGAAGGCATATTTGATATTGTGTTTACCGGAGATCTTGGTGTAGCGATGCCTGCGGTGGTCACTGAGCCAAGTCAAAGTGCGGGCTATGCCTACGCTCTAATTGCAAAGATACGCTTTGCAGTTAAGGGTCTTTTACTGGCAACAAAAATGGCATTTACACTCCAAATTTTTCCCACTTCCGATTTTGAATAGCCCTCAGACTTCTGATACTGTTCGTTTCTCAGCAGTACTAAATCGTTTACGACTAATGATCGATACCGAAAAAATTGGGAGTTATAGCTAAATCCTCTGATCTTTACCCACTCTGAATCTACCGCATAACTAACTTATGGTAACTACTAATACAATGCGCTTTTGCCAATTCAATGCTTCTTTAAATCGCAGCGATCAAGCAGGAAAAACTATTCCTAATGTGGGATTACAGGCACAAACTACCTTCGTTACTGGCTTTATTCCCTCTGGCGCTGCGGGAACAGTGAATCGCGTACAGACTCCATTGGGTGTCCTATCGGTGCGGCCGGTGCGCCTGCGCTCCCTTATCTGCGGGAACAGTGAATCGCGTACAGACTCCATTGGGTGGACTTTCTGGTGTCACATATGATGCTGCCAATAACCGCTACTATGCGATCTCAGATGATCGCTCTCAAGTTGCCCCTGCCCGCTTTTATACCTTCACTGCGGATACGGGAGTGACTTTTACCAATGTCACACCCTTGAAAGATACCAAGGGTAACTTCTTTACACTCAATAGCCTTGACCCAGAAGGCATTGCTTTAACTAAGAATGGCACAGTCTTCATCTCTTCAGAGGGCGAAGTTAATCCGGGTGCAGGTCGCGTTACCAATCCCTTTATTAAAGAATTTTCCTTGAAAACAGGGCAAGAAGTGCGATCATTACTCCTTCCCACAAAGTTTCTACCAGTGGTACAGGATACCAACGGCAATGGTGCGATCGATGCAGGTGATACGCAGACATCAGGCGTTTATAACAACTTAGCATTTGAAAGCCTCACGATTACACCTGACCAAAAAACCCTATTCACCGCTACTGAAAACGCGCTATCCCAAGATGGATTAATCGCTTCACTCACCAGTGGTAGCCGTTCCCGGATTCTGCAATACAATCTGGTTACAGGAAAGCCAGAAAAGGAATATCTCTATATTACTGATGCAATTGCTCAAGCGCCCAACCCTAAGACAGGCTCAAGTAACAATGGTTTAGCAGATTTACTGGCGATCGATAACCGGGGAACCTTCCTAGCGTTGGAACGCTCTTTTTCTGCGGGTGTAGGCAACACCATCAAAATCTACGAAGTTTCTCTACAAGGTGCAACAGACATTAGCACCATAAACTCACTCAGCAGTTTGAGTGCTGCACAACTAGCAGCAATCAAACCTGCTCAAAAACGTCTGCTGTTGAATTTAAATGACCTAAATCTGCCGACTGATGCCAATCACCCCACTGGAGTCGATAACATTGAGGGTATTACCTTCGGACCGAAACTAGCAGATGGTCGTCAATCCATTGTGCTGGTGAGTGACAACAACTTTGGTAGTACCCAATATACCCAAATCCTGACTTTGGGTGCAGATTTGGTTCCTACTGCTGCACCCACAGTAGAAACCCGTCCCGATTTATTTGATGATCCGGCACTTCCCACATCTCAACGTGCAGATGCTGATGATCCTGCCATTTATGTTAATGCCACAAATGCTGCCGATAGCCTAGTATTGACCTCAGTTAAAAATGCTGGACTGCGGGTTTATGACCTGTCTGGTAATTTGTTGCAGACAGTTAATCCTGGTGGGATTCGCTACAACAATATTGATCTGCAATACGGTTTTAAATTAGGTAATCAATCAATAGATATTGCCGTAGCTAGCGATCGCGGCAATGATAAACTAGCAATCTTCAAAATTAACCCCAACCCCTCCACCCCCGGTCAATACCTGGAAAATATCACCGATAACAATATTGGTACTATCTTCCAAGCATCACCTTTTCAACCTCCCTATTCTGCATCAACTCGCAGTTCTTACGGAGTTACCCTCTACCGTAGCCCCGTAACCAATGATTACTATGTCTTTACCAGTCGCCGGGAAACTGGAGATATAGCTCAGTTCAAACTGGTAGACAAAGGTAATGGCAAAATTGGGACTGAACTGGTACGGGAATTTACCATCCCCTCACCCACAAAAGAAGGCCCTTCTCCCCAAACAGAGGGTATGGTAGTTGACCAAGAAACCGGCTTTCTCTACATAGCCCAAGAAGATGTAGGCATCTGGAAATTCCAGGCAGAACCGGACGGTGGTACAACAGGCAAATTGATTGATCGCGTCCGTTTTGAAGGTGGTTCTCACCTCACCGATGACGCAGAAGGATTGACTATTTATTACGGCAAAAACGGCACAGGCTACCTGCTAGCATCCAGCCAAGGCGATAGCACCTTTGTTGCCTACACTCGTGAAGGTAACAACAAATACGTGGGTAACTTTGCCATTGGCAACAATGGGTCAATTGACAGTGTACAAGAGTCAGACGGTGCAGATGTAATTAACGTGCCACTGGGGCCTAACTTCCCATTTGGTTTATTTGTCACCCAAGATGGTTCCAATCAACCTGCCAAAACAATAGATGGCGAAATGTCAACTCTAACTTTAAGCTAGTGCCTTGGGAGAATATAGCCAATGCCTTGCCCAATTCTCTACATATCGACCCCAGTGGTTACGATCCTCGCAATCCTGTTCCCCGGATTAACCTAACGGTTTTTGGTTCTAGCAACAGCAATACTGTGAATCTTCAACCAGGAAAATTCTTTTCTGGCGGTGACGGAGCAGACTTTATAGAGGCTACTAAGAGGTAACACAATCCTGGCTGGAAACGGTGATGACACAGTGCTTGCAGGCAGTGACTTTTCAGTATCCGGGAATGACGGTAACGATCAGATATTTATTGGTCAAAACGGCCCGGCTCAAAATACTAGTGCTGATGGTGGCAATGGTAATGATGTTATTACCGTGGTGGAAGCTAGTGGGAGCAATAATTTGTTTGGGGCGGCAGGTAATGATAGTCTTACAGTAATTGAAGGTTCTCGTCAATCATTATTCGGTGGTTCAGGCAATGATATCCTCACTAGTGGCGGTAGCAATAACCGTCTCTACGGTGGTTCTGGAGATGACAAACTCTTCTCTAATGCTAATGATTCGCTATTCGGTGGCGATGGTAATGATCTGCTATTTGCCGGTCAACAGGGTCGCGATCGCTACGGAGGGCTGCGCGATCGCCTGAGTGGTGGTACTGGTGCTGACCAATTTTGGATTGCTAACGGCAGTCTGCCAGCTAGCAAGAACATTATTACTGATTTTACAGTTGGGATTGATAAAATCGGGCTGGGCGGTGTTGGCGTCACTCAATTTAGTGGGCTAACACTGTTACAAGAGGGTAGTACCACTACCGTAAAAACCGGAAATACAGAGTTGGTTTCATTGCTAGGAATTACCTCAACTAGCCTGAGTGCAAATGACTTCGTTTTCTCTGTTAGCGTCGTGGCTTAGGAATAAGAATTAAATAAGATACAGGCTTACCTCACCCTCAATCCCTCTCCGATATATTGGAGAGGGAAGCTAGAGACAGGATGAAGTTTTTCATTTTATTTAATCCACGTTGACTGGTTAAGAGCCTCCAGGCTGGGAATCCATCTTGGGAGGCTCCGCTTCCTCTTTCTTGACCAGAGGCAGCAGCATCGCTAGTCAATTCAAACTGAAAAATCAAGTTTTCAGGACTTACGCATTGACAATAAATACCAAATAGGTATCAGGTGAAAAACCACATCTTTCGTGGGGGTTTAGCATTGCTAAACCCTTACAGCATTGTCTATTTACGACCAAAGGATAATTAAGAAAAGCCTGAAACAACCTATTTTTGTTAACGCACATCATGATGAATTTGTACAGCGCGTAAGTACTAGTTTTATCTCTTCAGGATTATCAAAAATAGTTCGGTAACAAAAGTAAAAATATTTAATTTATTGTTTTTTTATAAAATATGATTTTGTGCGTAATTGGATTTTAATTATTTCTTCTGTTTAACTTATTCTTTTCTTAATCTTTTCATGAAAATATCTTTATTGCTAGCTAAGTTCTCTCATAACTACTATCGACAGATTTAAATTTGTAATCTAAGTGCTACACACTTATTACTCGCTAATAGAGATTAGTAGTTGCCATCCCATGATCATTTCTCAAGCTTTCGGTAAATATCAGAAAATATGTTTTTTGTAAATGTATTCTCGGTGTTAATCGGTGAATCGGACTTAACGGACTTGTCCAAACGATATTTTTGTAATTCTGAAATTTACCCATAATTCCGGTTTATAGCCTGAGAAAATGATTAATTTTTCCCAGAAGGAATGCAATGGGAGAACTTGAACAGCTGGCGATCTTGTTAAATCCAAATACCCAATAAACATTCTAATTATGGCAATTAAGTTAGTAGGCTTTGCCTCTTTACCTGCTGATACCTTTAGTGATGGTTCAGCTTCTGGTAAGGACGTTTCAGCCAATGGCAGAACTGGCCCTTTCCCAGGACAGCCAATTCAAGGCTTCAGTGGTGTACAGTTTGCTCCCAATAACTCTTTTTACTTTCTGTCAGACAATGGTTACGGTAGCAAAGATAATAGTCAAGACTTTTTACTGCGGATAAATCGTCTAGCTCCAAGTTTCAAGGGAACAGGAAATGGGGATGGCACTGTAAAAGTTTTAGATTACATTCAACTATCTGACCCTAACAATAAAGTTCCTTTTGAAATAGTTAATAAAGGAACTAATGACAGATTACTAACTGGTGCAGACTTTGATGTTGAATCTTTTGTCTTTGATAAAGACGGTTCAATCTGGGTTGGAGAAGAGTTCGGTCCCTATCTGCTGCATTTTGATGCCACTGGTAAGTTGTTAGAGGCTCCCATTCCTACACCTGACCACTTCAAGACTCTAGATGGACAAGTACCTAAAGTTATTGGTCATAGAGGTGCAAGTGGCTATCGTCCAGAGCATACCTTAGAGTCTTATAAACAGGCAATTGAGCGCGGTGCTGACTTTATTGAGCCTGACTTAGTAGTGACGAAAGATGGTGTGTTAATTGCTCGTCATGAGCCGGCTTTAGCAGTTTTGAACGCTGATGGTACAGTCAATTTCAACAACACAACCACAGATGTTTACAAACATCCAGAGTTTGCCGATCGCAAAAAAACAGTAAGTTTAGATGGAAGCACAATTACAGGTTGGTTTGCTGAAGACTTTACCTTAGCTGAAATCAAGACTTTACGCGCAGAAGAGCGTTTACCTTTCCGAGACCACTCCTTCGATGATCAATTTCAGATTCCTACTCTCACGGAAATCATCGATCTGGTTAAGCACGTAGAAGCCACAACAGGTAAAAAGATTGGCATCTACCCGGAAACTAAGCATCCGACCTATTTTACCCAAGAAGCTACTTATGTAGGCACCACAGACAAAATAAACCGAAACATCAGTCAGTTACTAATCGATACGCTCAAGGCAAATAACTTCACTGATCCGAGCCGCATTTTCATCGAATCCTTTGAAGTATCTAACCTCAAACAACTGCGTAATAGCATTATGCCTGCGGCAGGGGTGGATATTCCATTGATCCAACTTCTAGATGCAAGTGACATTGATATTAATGGCAAGATCATCGAAAGTCAGCCTTATGACCTAAAGGTGAGTGGTGATAATCGCACCTATGGCGACTTGCGAACTCCACAAGGTTTGGCAGAAATTGCCACCTATGCTGATGGCATTGGCCCTTGGAAGCGGATGATTGTTAGTGTCAAAGGTACTGATGCGAATGGTGATGGCAAAGCAGATGATGTGAATGGGGATGGGGCAGTCAATGATGCTGATAAGACAACATTACCTCCCTCTACCTTAATTCAGGATGCTCACAAGGCAGGTTTGCAGGTTCACCCTTACACCTTCCGTGCGGAAGATCAATATCTAGCAGCAGATTATAAAGGCAAGCTAGCACTAGAAATTCAGCAGTTCTATGAACTAGGGGTAGATGCGTTATTTACAGACTTTCCAGATATAGGGGATCAAGTACGGGATAAACTCAGAGATAATCCCCAGTATAACTTGGTGCGATCGCCACAAAACTCCGATGTTCTTTCAGGAAATGCCTTTGCTAACTTGGGTAGTTCCAAAGGTTTTGAGGGTGGAGCAATCAACGCCAGCAAAACTAAGCTTTACCTACTGCTAGAGGGGACTGTTCAGGGCGATACTCCTGGTGCTTTACGGATTAACGAATTTGATCTAGCCACCCACAAATACAGCAATCAACTACGTTATTACAAACTGGAGAATCCCGCAAATTCGATCGGTGACTTAACAGTTATTAATGATCATGAATATCTAGTCATTGAACGGGATAACAATCAAGGAGCCTCAGCTAAATTCAAGAAAATCTACAAAGTAGACCTTTCTAAAATAGATTCTAAAGGCTATGTAGCTAAAGAAGAAGTTGGAGACTTGTTAAACATCCAAGACCCCAACGACCTGAATGGGGACGGTAAAAAAACCTTTGACTTCCCATTTCAAACAATTGAAAATGTGTTAATTGTTGACAAAAACACCATTTTGGTTGCTAATGACAACAACTATCCCTTCTCAACAGGCCGTCCTGGCAATGATCCTCAGCATCCAGTCATAGACAACAACGAAATCATTTTGTTGAAGCTGGATAAATCCCTCAACCTTGCTTCTGGCTTAGGTCAGCCCCAAGCTGAAAAATTTAATTTTGGTTCCACTAGCAGCGATGATATTACTGTTCAGCCAGATAAAACCTTATTCACAGGTGACGAAGCAGATTTTGTAGAGGGTAGTAAAGGTAACACAATCCTAACTGGGAAAGTTGATGACACTGTACTCGTAGGCAGTAACTCTTCAGTATCCGGGGGAGACGATAACGATCAGATATTTATTGGTCAAAACGGCCCGGTTGGAAATACCAATGCTAATGGTGGCAATGGTAATGATGTTATTACCTTAGTGGAAGCCAATGGTAGTAATAATTTGTTTGGGGCAGCAGGTAATGATACTTTGACAGTAGTTGAAGGTACTCGTCAACTGTCCTTCGGTGGCTCAGGTAACGACATTCTAAAGAGTCAAGGTAGCAATAACCGACTTTATGGTGGTTCCGGTAATGACAAACTCTTCTCCAGTGTCAATGATTCCCTGTTTGGTGGCGATGCTGATGATGTGCTATTTGCTGGTGAACAGGGCGGTAATCGCTTGAGTGGTGGTGCTGGTGCTGACCAATTCTGGATTGCTAACGTCAGTTTGCCAGCTAGCAAGAACATTGTGACTGATTTTACAGTTGGGATTGATAAAATCGGGCTGGGCGGGATTGGCGTCACTCAGTTTAGTAACCTAACACTATTACAACAAGGTAGTGATACTATCGTGAAAACTGGAAATAGAGAGTTAGCTGCATTGCTAGGAATTACATCAACTAGCCTGAGTGCAAATGACTTCGTTTTTTCTGCTAGCGTCGTGGCTTAGGAATAAGAATTAAATAAGATACAATTTATGTCCCTGGCTTACCTCACCCTCAATCCCTCTCCGATATATTGGAGAGGGAAGCTAGAGACAGGATGAGGCATTTTAGTCCCCCTTTTTAAGGGGGTTGGGGGGATCAAATCTTATCCGAACCGTATTGGCTTATACCCGATAGGGAGGGCACAAAGCCTTGAACTACTGATACTGCGTAGTCTGTCAAGATATAACAGATGCGATCGCAGCACTACAATCTTTATAGCGGTTTTCGTTTGGATGCAATATACGGTAGAGGCATAGCATTGCTGTGCCCCTACGAATGGTTTGTATTTTATGCAATTGAGAACCGCTTTAGATCCAAATCAAGTAAATACCCGTCATCCAGAAATCCACAATCCAGCATTTGCCTTCATGTTCCCAGGACAAACGTGAGTTTGAGGAATTCAAAAAATGCCAGGAAGTAGAGCAGGCAAGTCTTTTGGATAAATTTCCTTGATATCAGGTTAACCTAGTGAATTTACTGATGACAATTGTTGATGTTATCTCATAATCTTAGGCGAACAAATACTAAGTATTAATAGCTAGGTAAGATTATGACAGACAAAATTCTGGATTTTGTAGAATTCAAAAAAAATGGCATAGACGGTGTTAATGGGCTTGCTGGTGCCGACTCCGTTACAGTCAGTCCCGACGGTAAATTCCTCTATGCATCTGGATATTTTGACTCGGCAGTGGCAGTGTTTGCACGGAATGCGGATACAGGCAAGCTGAGTTTCGTGGAATTTCAACAAGATGGCATAAACGGTGTTGATGGGCTTGCTAATGCCAGCTCCGTTACAGTCAGCCCTGACGGTAAATTCCTCTATGCATCTGGATATTTTGACTCAGCAGTAGCGGTGTTTGCGCGAAATGCGGATACAGGCAAGCTGAGTTTTATGGAAGTTCAAAAAGATGGCACTAATGGTGTCGATGGGCTTGGTGGTGTCGAGTCTGTCACAGTCAGCCCCGACGGTAAATTCCTCTATGCAGCTGGAACTACTGACTCGGCCGTAGGAGTGTTTGCGCGGAATGTGGAAACAGGTAAGCTGAGTTTTGTAGAATTTCAAAAAGATGGCACTAACGGTATTGATGGGCTTGGTGGTGCCGAGTCTGTCACAGTCAGCCCCGACGGTAAATTCCTCTATGCAGCTGGAACTACTGACTCGGCCGTAGGAGTGTTTGCGCGGAATGTGGAAACAGGCAAGCTGAGTTTTGTGGAAGTTCAAAAAGATGGCACTAACGGTATCGATGGACTTGGTGGTGCCAACTCCCTCACTGTTAGTCCCGACGGCAAATTCCTCTATGCAGCTGGATATGATGACTCGGCGGTGGCGGTATTTACGCGAAATGCGGAAACGGGCAAGCTGAGTTTTGTGGAGGTTCAAAAAGATGGCACTAACGGTGTTGATGGGCTTGCTGGTGCTGAGTCCGTCACTGTTAGTCCCGACGGTAAATTTCTCTATGCAAATGGAATAAATGACTCGGCGGTGGCAGTGTTTGCACGGGATGCAAAAACAGGCAAGCTAAGTTTCCTAAAAGTTCAAAAAGATGGTACAGACGGTGTTGATGGGCTTGCTGGTGCTTACTCCGTCACTGTCAGCCCAGACAGCAAATTCGTCTATGCAGCTGGATATGATGACTCGGCTGTGTCGGTGTTTAATAGCCCTAACAATGTCTCAGTCTTGACAAAAATTACAGGCGATATCTTTAGTCTCAAGACTAAGCTGAACGTTAAAGGTGATAAAGGAAAACTCTCAATCAAGATTAAAAACAGTACCTCTAAAGACGTGAATGAACTGGGCGTATTTGCCGTTGACGATGAACAAGGTAAGATTAACGGCATAGCCCCTGGTGCAGAAGGCTATACCCAAGCGGCTCTTTTGCGCTCCAAGGTTATTTTCTCTACCCTTGCCAATTTGCCCAATGGTTTTAAGACTGCCGACCTAGCAAACATCTTAGAATTCGACTCTGATACTAAGCTCCGATTCTATCTGGTATCCAACAGTACTACTCAGTCTGTGCTGTCTGGAAAAAACTTCTCAAATGTCCTTTTTTCCTCATCTACAAATAACAACGTTGAAAATGATGGGTTTTCTCTCAACTTCCAGAACTTGGTTGTGGATGTTCAGGCAACACAGCAAGAGGTACCTTTAGGTACAGGTTTGCAAGGCAAAAATCAAGGCGAACTGATTGATTTACGGAGTGTGACAGAATCGGTAAAAGCTAACTTTGTAGTCAACAGAGAAGCATCTTACAATAACTTTGTCGGCTTCTATCAGGTGGCTGATGAGAATGGTGGTATTGACACCAACGGCGATGGTAAAGCAGATATTCTCGTTGGGCAGGCTGGTTACGCTCAAGCGGCTGTGCGTGGACGTGTTACAGGCATTGACTTGACGGTGAACAACCAAGGTACAGCAAGTTCCACTGGTACTTTCGGGGCTAATTCTTTGTTTGCGCCATTTATTATTGTGGATGGAAGACCGGATGCAATTCTCAATAGTACTGCTAATAAGAATGTTTACTTCGCATTCTTGGGTGCTAACTCAGATAAAGTAAATCACATTCGGCTGTTGGGGAATAACACCTTTGGTTTTGAGGATTTAAAAAATGGTGGTGACAAAGATTACAACGATGTGATTGTGCAGACAAAATTGAGTGTCAATGCTACGTAATATTAAATTCGGGTAATTACTTAGCAAAATTGGAGAACCTTATCCTGGTTGTGGGGTAAGGTTATTTTATACATAGCGATGAAATTGACTTGATATTAACTAAACTAGTAAATTTACTGAAGCCAGTTATTGTGTTTCCTTCATAAATTTAGTAGTTAACTCCTTTAAGGTGATCAAAAAATCTTCACCTTTACTTTTCCAGTTAATTTTTATTAAGTGATGGATAATTCTTTCATAAATTGGGCATGGCACTGTTTACCAAGGCAAGCTCGCTGTCTTTGGCGATCAGTGATCCTGTCAATCCCTATATTCAAGAATTTGTCAAAAATCATTCAGAAATTTAAAGTTTTTTTTATTACAGAATTCTTAATTAGGGTATTTACTTAGGAAAGCATTTGTGATAGTTTCATGTTGATTATCATAAATAATTAAAATATGCAACGCTAAGTTTAACAACTGCGTTTCTGTATCTTGGTTTGATGATAAGTATCCATATTGCATACTTGCAATGATAAATATTGATTTTAAGATAGTATAAACTAAGTGATAACTTGCACTATCTTTAGTTTTGAAAAAGGCATAGTAGTTGTAAGTCTGTGAACAGAATGCAGGTATGCAATTAGACGAAGCTACTCTCTGTACTTTTACATATTTAGCCACACTGAATGCCACAGAAGTATTGCCGTTGCTAGCATAAAACCAAACACTGGCACTGTTAGTAAAAGAGAGACTTCCTAATATTTTCGACTTTATTCCTTCGACTTGTTTTATATGACTTACGTTAAGAACACTTTTCCCGAATTTCTCACCACTCTAGAAGGGTTTGATCAGTTACCAGATGGGGCGATCGCCAATCTATCAGAACAACTGCAAGCCTGGCGCTATCGCATAGGTCAAAAAATCATCGGTAAAGAAAGTCTCCCAGACCGGATCACGATCATTTATGAGGGACAAGTGCGCTTGTTGGGATATGACCCTCAGACGCAAATGCCAATCACTTTAAAATTACTGCAACCGGGGGAAATTATCGGCGAAATTGGTTTGTTGCGCGATGTCCCCTGTGAAACAGCGATCGCCTCCACCGAAGTAGTATGTTTAACCTTGAATGCATCGGCATATTTTAGCTTTCTGGCTTTATATCCAGCTTTTGCCAATGCTCGCAAGAATCGCAGTTATTTGGTGGAAGTTTTCGATATTCTCAGTTCCTATTGGCAAAAGCAAGCGATCGCTACTTTAAATCTCCGAGAACTTACCTACAAAGCCTTACCACAGGCAAAAATACATTACCTCCCTCCAGGAAAAACTTCATTCAAGCAATTAGATAGCGAAAGAGTCTGGTTTGTGAGTGGCGGTGGGACAGTAACGAATTTATCACCTAGCGATCGCCTAGAAGCGCACGATGACAGAGACAATATCCAAGTCATCGGTCAAAACCCCGCCCGGTTGCTTGGTATACATCCATCAGATTTGATCTTGGAAGTCCCTGATCAGATAGAACTTGTGGTGAGTGACACCAAATCAGATAGTGCAGAGGAAATAGATATTCCCTACGCATCAGACGAAATAGTTCCACAGACAGCCCCCCAGACCTCAAAGAGTCCCCTAGCAACCAAATACCCGTTTTTTGGTGGTAAGGGAGAACTAAATACAGCCTTCGCCTGCTTCCAAATGATTGCGAAGCACCTAGAAATGCCGTTTCGTCGAGAGGTAGTTCGCCGCATCTTAACTGAGCAAGTCAAACGTCAGGGTACTATATCGTTTCAAGTTACTGCTTACCTGGCAGAGTTAATCGGACTGAAAGCGCAGTTGATAGAGCTACCAGTTGCCTCTGTAACGCGCATTCCGACACCGGCATTGATTCGCTATGGTGATAGTTTTGCCGTTTTATATGCGGCGGATGCGAATACTATGGTTGTGGGTGTCCCATCCCAAGGGATTGTGCGTTGTAAACCCGCTCAATTGATTGAACAATTAGATGTTGATCCAACCAACTTTCCGCCCCAAGTTAGAGTATTACTGCTCAGTCCTACCAAAGAAACACCTCAAGAGCGCTTTGGTTTACGGTGGTTTCTGCCTTATTTATCACGCTACCGTCGAGTCCTGATAGAAGTCTTTGTCGCTTCCTTTTTCGTGCAGTTGGCGGCGTTGGCAAATCCTCTGGTCGTCCAGGTAATTATTGACAAAGTTATCACTCAAAATAGTATTGGCACTCTACATATTTTGGGGGTTTTGTTATTAGTAGTCGGGATATTTGAAGCAGTGTTGACTACCTTACGAACCTACTTATTTGTTGATACCACTAACCGGATCGATATGAGTTTAGGTTCGGAAATCATCGACCACTTACTACGTTTACCTCTGCGCTATTTTGAACGCCGACCGGTGGGGGAACTTTCCACTCGCATCAACGAACTAGAAAATATCCGCCAATTCCTCACGGGTACCGCTTTAACAGTAGGGTTAGATGCTCTATTTTCAGTGGTTTATATCGGTGTGATGCTAATTTACAGTTGGCAACTCACCTTAGTAGGCTTAAGCACAATTCCGGTGTTTATCATTGTGATCTTAATTGCTTCTCCCACCATTAGCAGACAATTACGTGGCAAAGCCGAACGCAACGCTGAAACTCAATCTTATTTAGTGGAGGTAATGTCAGGAATTCAAACAGTAAAAGCGCAAAATATTGAATTGCGAACGCGCTTTTCCTGGCAAGAACGTTACGCTCGATTTGTCGCCGCTGGTTTTAAAACAGTTGTGACTTCTACTCTTGCCAACTCTACTAGCAGCTTCCTCAACAAACTCAGCAGCTTACTAGTTTTATGGGTAGGAGCTTATTTAGTACTTAAAGGAGAATTAACTTTAGGAGAATTAATTGCCTTTAGGATTATATCCGGTTACGTCACCAGTCCCATATTGCGCTTGGCTCAACTTTGGCAAAGCTTCCAAGAAACTGCCTTGTCTATTGAGCGTTTAGGCGATATTGTCGATACACCACAAGAAGGAGAAACAGACCGCTACAATATACCCTTACCGACGATTAAGGGAGCAGTGAAATACGAAAATGTTTCCTTCCGGTTTGGTACAAGTGGCCCTTTGCAACTTTCTAATGTCAACCTGGAATTTGATCCAGGTAAATTTATCGGCATTGTCGGACAAAGTGGATCTGGTAAAAGTACGATGATGAAGTTATTACTCAGACTTTACGAAACCGAGTCCGGCAGAATTTTAATTGATGGTTATGATATTGCCAAAGTGGAACTTTATTCACTGCGACGGCAGATAGGTGTAGTTCCCCAAGAGACATTATTATTTGACGGCAGCGTTCAGGAAAATATTGCTCTAACGAATCCCGATTCGACAACCGAAGAAATTATTGAAGCGGCTCAGGTTGCTTGCGCCCACGAGTTTGTAATGAGCTTGCCCAACGGTTACAATACGCGGGTGGGAGAACGAGGTTCTGCACTTTCAGGTGGACAACGACAGAGAATTGCGATCGCCCGCTCTGTTTTACAACGACCAAAATTATTGGTTTTAGATGAAGCAACCAGCGCATTAGATTATCCCACAGAACGGCAAATATGTCTGAATTTAGCCAAAGCATTCAAGGGTGAGACAGTATTTTTTATTACCCACCGACTGAACACCGTGAGTAATGCAGATAAGATCGTCGTCATGGATAATAGCAGGGTTATAGAACAAGGTAGCCATCAAGAACTAATGGCTCTTAAAGGTCATTATTCTTACCTGTATCAGCAACAAGATGTGAACTTGTAATTAGTCATTGCTGGGGGCATGGCATCAGAAAACTCTCTATTTGATCAACATTCCATAGATAGAGCAATCAGCGTAGAGTCGGCAATGTCACAAGTATCAAAATCTAGGTTTTTGGCAAACATTGCCCACCTGACAAAAAATCCCAAATCGTTCAACTGAACGCTCACGACAAATCCAAAACCCAAAATCATTATGACTCAACTTAATGGGAATCACCTCAACGGCAATCAGAAAAACGGAGTAAAGCAAGATTCACAGGTACTTACAAAAGAACAGAAAGCTGCTCAAAAGTCTTTAGTTAACTCAAACAATCAGGAATTTGAGCAATCTATTGTCTTGCGCCAATCTCCAATTTGGTCGCGGACAATCATGGTTACTCTAATTCTGCTAGCCTGTTTTGGAATTGGTTGGGCTTATTTTGCAAAAATTGAGCAAGTAGTGCCAGCAACAGGGCAACTAAAACCGCAAGGAACAGTCAAAGAAATTCAGGCTCCTGTTAGTGGAGTGGTGAAAACGGTTAATGTTAAAGATGGACAAGTAGTAAAGCCAGGAGATTTGTTGCTGACTTTTGATTCCATCGCTTCTGTTGCTGAATTAAATTCTTTGAATAAAATTCGGATTGCATTAATTAAAGAAAACCAGATTTATCGCCGATTGATGGGTGCAAGTAGTACCACAGGCTCGGAATTATTATATTTGGGCGGCAATTTGCCACCAGAAACTGCTTTCCTGCTCAAAAGTCGGTCAGCGCTAGTAGGAGAAAATGAGTTATTGCGGACTCAATTCAAAAATTCTGGTCAAGATACTGCCCTAGGAATTGATGAGCAACAACTTCTACAAGTTGCCAAAAAAGAATTAGATTCTCGGTCTTCGGCGGCGCGATTGGAAGTAGAAAAAACCAAAAAACAATTTAGTCAAAATCAATTTAAACTGGAAGATAGTAAAGCAAGTTTAGCTATTCAACAGGGAATTTTAAATAAGCTAAAGACATTAGCAGAAGAAGGTGGCATTTCTCAACTTCAGTATCTCAACCAACAACAAGAAGTACAAAACCGCACTGCAGAAGTAGCGCAACTAGGTGAGGAAACAAAACGCCTCCAGTTTGATATAGAAAAAGGACAACAACAGTTAAGCAATACGGTGGCTGTTTCTGATAAAACCATTTTGGATAAGATAGCCGATAACAAACAGCGTATTGCCGCAATCGATAGCCAATTCATGAAAGTTGTGCTGGATAATGAGCAGCGTTTGGCAGATGTCTATAGTAAAATTTCTCAATCACAGTTAAATGTTAAATATGAAGAACTCCGTGCGCCTGTAGCTGGAACAATTTTCGATTTACAAGCAAAAAACCCTGGATTTGTAGCGACTCCAACTACAAAATTGCTGCAAATTGTCCCAAATGAAAACTATATAGCTGAAGTTTTCATCCTTAACAAAGATATTGGTTTTGTGCGAAAAGGGATGAAGGTAGATGTCAGAATTGACTCCTTTCCTTACAGTGAGTTTGGCGATATCAAGGGAAAAGTTATTGACATAGCATCAGACGCATTACCGCCAGATCAAACACATCAGTTTTATAGATTTCCGGCAAGAGTTTCATTGGATAAACAATCCTTAATGATTAAGGGTAAAAAAGTTAACTTACAATCAGGTATGTCGATTAGTGCCAATATAAAGGTGCGCGAAGAACGAAGTGTGATCAGTTTATTCACTGAGATGTTTACCAAGCAAGCTGATACTCTTAAAGAGGTACGTTAGTACCTGTAGTCAAACAATTTTGAATTGTTAAATGGTTAATTCTCAACGCATCGAACCCGCTCCTGGACAAGAATCAGTTTGGGATTACCCCCGTCCCCCTCGTTTGGAGGACACAAGTAAACATATCCAAATAATCTTTAACGGAGTAATAATTGCAGATACGCACAATGCCAAACGTGTTTTAGAAACTAGTCATCCTCCTTCTTACTACATTCCCCCTGCGGATATCAAAATGGAATATTTGCAATTGATACCGCAGTCTAGTTTTTGCGAGTGGAAGGGAAGTGCTGGTTACTACACAATCCGAGTAAGTGAAAAAGAAGTCCATAATGCTGCTTGGTTCTACCCTAACCCGACACCAGCTTTTGAATCTCTCAAAAACTATGTATCTTTTTACGCTCATCTAATGGATAATTGTTACGTGAATGGCGAAGAGGTGCAACCACAACCAGGTAACTTCTACGGCGGTTGGATTACCAGTGATATTGTTGGGCCTTTCAAAGGCGCTCCCGGTACTTGGGGATGGTAAGGAATAAGAATTAAATAACATACAATTTATGTCCCTGGCTTACCTCACCCTCAATCCCTCTCCGATATATTGGAGAGGGAAGCTAGAGATAGGATTCACTCTCTAGTCCAACCTAGTCGCCGGATATTTGCTCTACGCTAACGCCGCTACTTTCTCTAATAATCCCTGAAACAACCTCAACCCATCGCTATTTCCCAGCATCGCGTCAGACGCCCTTTCTGGGTGTGGCATCATCCCCAACACATTGCCCCGGCGATCGCAAATCCCGGCAATGTTGTTCAGTGAACCGTTGGGATTTTCCCCTTGATACCGAAACAGAACTTGCCCGTTATCTTCAATTTCTGCGAGAGTGGCTTGATCAGCGTAGAATCGTCCCTCGCCGTGGGCAATGGGCAAAGTGATCACTTCACTATTGGTATAAGCTTGCGTCCATGAGAGATTAGTCCGCTCAACTTTCAAGGGAACGCGATCGCAGATAAAATGCAAATCCCGATTTCTAGTCAACACCCCTGGCAAAAGTCCAGCTTCAGTTAATACCTGAAAACCGTTGCAAATACCGAGGACAAACTTACCTTTTTGGGCGTGTTCGACAACCTGCTGCATCACGGGTGAAAAACGGGCGATCGCACCACAGCGCAGATAATCCCCGTAACTAAACCCACCAGGTATAATCACAACATCCAAATCAGCAATGTCCGTTTCTTGATGCCAAACCATACGAGTTGGTTGTAAGAGCAAATCTCTGGTTACATAAGCAACATCGCGATCGCAATTAGAACCGGGAAAAACAACAACGCCGAATTTCATGATTAGTCAAGGTGAGTGGGAGATAAGGTAAGGTATGCATTAAATAATTAATGTCCAGTTTAAAGAAGTAATGCCCACTTATCAAACCCTATTTAAGAAAGGATTTGAGTTAATGACAACTAGCTCTTTAAACTGGACAACAACTTTTTAATATACATCATCTCTGCCACTACTGCCACTACCCAATAGTCTACAATCATCTGTATATTATGTAGGCAAAAACTCTCAATGTATACCTCCATAAACCTTACTGCGCTGTGAAATTGCCTATATATCCACCAGCTTCGAGCGAACATCGAAAGATTGTCCCTGTGCCGTCATAGACATAAAGGTTGCCGAGATTCAAGGTTTGCCAGACTTTTGGGCCAGAAGTAGTATAAACTTGAGAACCAACGAAGGAAGCGTTTCCAACACCATTAATCGAATCTGTTTGACACCAGCTATTATTCCCATAAATAGAGATTGATGTTGCGTGATAACCTGTTGCCAGTTGCAGGGTTCCTACGACTTGAACACTGTAAGTACAGTTATTGACAATTCCCCCATAACTCGAAGTGCTTAAACATGAATTGTCTTGGGGAAAGGAATTCTTCATAGTAGCTCCTGGCCCCGTTACTGCGAAAGCTTGGTTCGCCACTAAGCTTATAACTCCAGTCAACATACTCACCAAATAACCTTTTTTAAAGAACCGCATTTTTCTTCGCTCCTATTTTGCACATATTTCACCTTACTAATTGAATTTACCTGAGAATAAAGTTTATTTATTACAAAGTTATTCTGTCGTTACAATACTTTTTCATAGAATATTTAAGCTGTCAAAGACTTTTAAAATAATGATAATCAAAAAGAGGGAGAGTATGCGAGTGGCACTTGCATACTCTCCCTCTCCTTCACACGATTATCATTTTTGTCTTGAGTATTTTAACTCATTGACAAAATGGGTTTTATCGTAAATTATCAGGAATACTAAAAGACCCCAGTTTGGGTTTCGACCTCAATCATCTCAAAGCGGTAATTTTCAATTACGGGATTTGCGAGCATTTGGTTACAAATCTGCTCAAGGTCTTGACGCGCTTTTTTCTCCTCAGTCGAGGTGATGGTGAGTTCAATGTACTTACCAATCCGCACTTGGTCAACGTTATCGTATCCCAGTTGCTGAAGACCAGATTGTACAGCCACACCAGCAGGGTCTAAGACTGAAGGACGAAGCGTCACGAAAATTTTGACTAAATACTTGGTTTGCACGGGCTTTTGGTGAATGCTGCGATCGCTATACTATAACTTTATGCTCGAACTGAGTGAAAATAAGATTACAAAGCGGTTAAAGTTAATTGATCAATTAGCCTATTTAACAGCTTCAACTACAGTGGCATATTTAAATAATTGTCTATGAGAGCCATACGCACCCGCAGTCAAGAGCGTATTTTCAACCTCCTGAAAACCATCAAAAAAGGTATTTCCGCCCAGGATATTTACGTAGAACTACGTAACACCAATCAGAGCATGGGTTTAGCGACAGTTTACCGCTCCCTAGATGCCTTAAAACTCGAAGGCATAGTACAAGTGCGGAATTTGGCTAACGGTGAAGCCCTCTATAGCCTAGCGCAGCAAGACAAACACCACCTTACTTGCTTGCAATGCGGTGTCTCAATTCCGATTAATGAATGCCCCGTTCATGACTTAGAAGACCAGTTAGAATCTAGCCATAAGTTTAAAGTTTTTTACCACACCCTAGAGTTTTTTGGGTTGTGCAGTCAATGCCAGATAAATCAAGCTGCTGGGATTGCTCAATAGTTATACCAATTCCATCTGATTTTGCACTTTATTCTCCCAGAGACTAAAGTCTGGGGCTAGCAAAATAAAGCCTGCGTCAGTAGGCTAATTATGTGCATAAATGCACGTACAGAGGAATGTCGTTGATTTATTTAGATACAAACATTATGCTTTATTCAAACAAAAGTCAACCAGCTAAATACGTCTGCAACTGTTAATTGCCAATTTTCTAAAACACTCAAAACGGGTAAAATATCTTGCTTTTCTTTTAATTCTGGTAATTTGTTGGGTTCAAAAATCATGATTGACTCATCATCAGAATCAAGCAACCAACCTAGCTTTGCTCCATTTTGGATAGAAAATATAATTTTGCGGATAACTCGGTTGGGTGATTTTACTGGTGAGAGAATTTCAATTATCCAATCTGGGGGAATTTCAAATTTATTCGCAATTCTGCCTTTTGTATCAAGGGGAATTCTTTGCCATTCAAACACAGCAATATCTGGTACTATTGAACGACCTTGAAATGTACAGCGTAATTCAGGAAAAGCATAAGCTAATTTCTGTGGTTTTGTAACTTGATTTATGGCAGAAGGTAGTTCAATTTGTAAAGTGCTATGTTTTCCTTATGGCATAGGTTTTTGGGAGATTTGACCGTTAAAATACTCGCTTGCTGGTTTGGTTTCTGGTAGTTTTAAGAACTCTTCTACATTTAATACTGTAGTTGGCTGAATAGATAACGTCATAATTTACAACTTATCAAAGCTTGATTATTTTATCACTATAAAAATGGGAAAATTAGTGCGTCACCAATCATCTAACAAAATTCTTTCTGCGAAGACTAAAGGCAACAAAACTTCAGCAATTTGCACGCGGGAATATTTATAAAATGAAGACAAAACCCAAACTAGTTCTGCAACGACAATTGGCGAAAGTGGGAGCGTAACTTCTCCAGATTCAGCCTTTTGTATTAGTCTGAAAGCTCGTTGTGCTAAATCAGGTGGTTCTCCAGTGAGAAAACGGAGCAGAATGTTAGCATGCACCCACAAATTAGTCATGATTTCTCAGTGGAATTTTTTTGAGCTAAACTTTCGCCAACTATTTGACGAATTGCCTCTTTACTTGGATAGGCAATAGTTGTATGTAAAACACCATACAATTCACTGAGGCGTTTTTTTGGAGTTTTCTCGATTGCTTGAGTACGAAATTTTATGGATGTAATAAGATCGGCAACTTCCTTTAGTTGTTGTTCGTTGAGGTTGTCTAATTCTTGCTTGATGTGTTCTTTGCTGACTGTCATTTTTTATCTCTCAGACTTTTGATAGACTCACTTATTTTAATGTCGCAAAGCTTTATTGTTTGATCATCTTCTCTGCTGTATTTGACGCAAGCGAGAACTACTAGCTAGAGTGTTACGATTGGGACTGAAGGCTACTGGAAGTTTGCAGCTAGTATGTCCGTAGAGAATCTTCAAGCATTCATCTGTATTGTTTTCTCATAACCTTATGGTTTGGTTAATATTACCACTAGCTATAGTGCTACCGTCTGAACCAAAGCGAGTAATGGTGTTGAAAAATGAAGGTCAAAAGACAAAGTATTACTGTTGAAGAATTGTTGAGTAGATATGCTGCTGGGGAGCGAGATTTTACTTATGTTGCTATTTATGACTGGCGTGAAGATTTGCTTAGAGGTGTTGACCTCAGTGGTATTAATCTGGAGGGTTCTGCCCTCAGTGTTGACTTTACTGGTGCTATTTTGAGAGAAGCTAATTTTCGATATACTGTCTGGGGCGACTGTCATTGGCATAAAGCCGATTTCAGTGGTTCCGACTTTACTGGGATTAACAATGGTGTGGTTCCGACTTTACTGGGATTAACAATGGTGTAGAATGCGTCTTTGTTCGCTGCAACTTTAGCAATACTATCTGGGATCAAGCCGATTTGTGGCAATCCACCTTTAAAGACTGCAACCTGACTGGTGTCAACTTCGATAATGCCGATTTTAGCGAAGTTAACCTCTATGGGTGAATTATGAGAAGAAATAGCTGAAAAAATATTGTCAGTAGATAATTGTCATTGTCTCGTTCTCAATCTCAGACTGGGAATGCCTAATGGGGGCTGCCGCGTCCTTTGCTGGCGGCAGAGCCGCAATGAGCAGCATTTCCAGCCAGAGGCTGAAAACGAGGTTTGGAAAGGGTTTTAAACTTAAGTTGACAGCAATGCCACTCCCTATTCCTAACCAGGGCGGTTATTTTCTAACCCTGGTATTTGCTTAGAAAACAACTCGTTAGAGTCAACCTGACCATTTGAGATAATGGAGCGCATACCCTCAAAAGCAGCAGGGATAGTGCGCGGATCTATAAATAAGACCTTGCTGCTATCGCTTTTACCAATTGTTGCACCCATATCCAGATAGCCCAAGGCAAACAGAACTTCTACTGCTTTATTGGCATTGGGGATAGTGTGGAGCTTTTGGGCGATAATTTCAGTAGACTCTGCGATCGCCTGCGCTTTTAAAACCTGCTGCTGACGTTCAGCTTGAGCTTTCAGAACGATCGCCTTTTGTTCAGCTTCCGCTTGCAGAATTGTCGATTTTTGACGAGCTTCTGCATCCAATATTTGCGCCTCCGCTTTACCTCTAGCACTATTAACAGCAGCTTCGCGTTCGCCCTCAGAAGTTAAAATTGCTGCCCGTTTGCGTCGTTCTGCCGACATTTGCAATTCCATCGATTCTCGCACTGCCTGAGACGGAATAATATCTCGCAGTTCTACCCGTGTCACTTTCACACCCCAAGGATCGGTAGCAACGTCCAAATCCTGTAATAAAAGTTCACTGATATGGGAACGAGCGGTAAAGGTTTGATCCAACTCTAGTTGTCCCATTTCGGCGCGAATTTGAGTCAGCACCATGTTTACCATTGCCGACTCCAGATTTTCTACCTTATACCAGGCTTTTTCCATATCCACGATGCGCCAGTAAAACACTGCATCTACTTCAATGCCAACGTTGTCACGGGTGATGCACTGTTGGGGAGGAATATTTAAGACTTTTTCTCGGATAGTTTCGCGGTAGACAACTCTATCTAGGAAAGGAATCACAAAGTTTAGTCCTGGTTCCAGTTTTTTGTTATAACTACCTAATCTTTCCACCAAAGCTTGATTACCCTGATTGACAACTTTCACAGATCCTGCTACTGCAGAACCACCAAGGGCTAAAAATACTAGTAAAAAGAACTGTTCCATTATGAATCTCCTGATTTTTAACAAAAGAAAGGGGAGTGGAGTTAGGAGAGACGCGATTAATCGCGTCTGTACAGGAGTTTGGAGTGGGGGAGATGAAGAAGTAGAGATTAATTTATTCCCAATGCTCAATGCCCAATAACTAAGAATTCAACAAATTTTCTGGGATCACAATCAAGGTAGTACCTTCTCGTCTAACCACATAAACTCTTTGATGGGGTGGTACGGTAAATTTGTCATCGTCACATCTTGCTTGCCAAGAATTTCCCTCATACCGCACCCGCCCTGTTTTCCCAGGCAGGATTTCTGTTAAGGTTTCAGCTATGACTGCATCCCGAATTTTAGATTTGCGTTGTCGCGGTTGCAAAAACCGACGGGAAAGCAAAATTAGTGCTGTGGAAAATAATAGCCAAACCACAATTTGCAACCATACACTTCCCAAACCCACTCCAGACAGCAGTGCCACAACAAAAGCGCTAATTCCCATCATGAAGGCGACAAACGCCGATGGTAAGAACAGTTCCATTAGACACAGAACTGCTCCTGCCAGAAGCCAGATTAAGGTAAAACTTGGCATAGTGCCATTCTTAGCCTCTACATTGACGTAAATGCATTTCTACGATTAGATACAGCCAGACGTAAGTTATTTACAGAAAGCAAAACTTGGTTTTTTACCAATAATTTTGATTAATTTCAGTAACAAGGTGTAGCTAGCGGTACATAAATCCAGTCTATTCTAGCTTTCAAGTCATTGCCAGCTAAAGTTAATCGAAGTTCATGAGTTGATTGGTTTCTTATAATTTATATTTTTATGATTTCTACTCAACTGATAGTTTATTGTATAAATCCAAGCTGTAATAGCCCCATTAATCCTATGGGAGATAGTTTTTGTGCCAGTTGCCAAACTCCTTTAGTTCACCGCTATCTTTGGGCTACTGGCTCATTATCTGCTCAAATCCCAGCAGGTACAAAGGTTGCAGATAGATACGAAGTAATTAGTCACCAAATTTGGCTGGATACTCAACCGGGACTGCCGCCAGATGTACCTGAAGAATTGCCAAAAGAAGTAATTCCTTATCTACGGTTATATCAAGAGCGGTTGCATTTGCCCCAGGCTTATGCGTTTGCTTGTTACCTTGAGGGAGATACAACTGATATCCTCTTATTAGAAAATGTGCCGATAGATGAAACAGGAAATATCTATCCAACTATTGTTGAGGCATGGGAGCAAGCAACGGCGGTACGACAAGTTTATTGGCTGTGGCAAATTCTCCAACTTTGGACGCCTTTATCAGAATTGGGACTTAGCCGCAGTTTACTGGTAGTAGATAATTTGAGAGTCGAAGGTTGGTGTGTGCGCCTGTTGGAACTCTACCAAACACCAGCAGATGAGAAACTGAGTTTACAAAATCTGGGACAGTGTTGGCAATTTTGGGTAGCGTCTGCAAAGGCATCAGTAGCCAAAGGGTTACAAAACATAGTCCAGCAGATGTGTGAAACTGAGGTTGAGTTAGAAGCTATTAATATTCAACTCAATAATTTACTACTAGCATCGGCGGCAGAATTGCCATTAGTTCTAAAGGTGGCAGGCTCGACAGATATTGGCCCAGTTATGGCGCAAAATGAAGACGCTTGCTACCCCAATGCTTTAAGTGATTTAGATGAAGCTTTATTGCCTCACTTGTCGATTGTTTGCGATGGCATTGGTGGACACGAAGGCGGGGAAGTTGCCAGTAAGTTGGCAGTGCAGTCTGTAAAGTTGCAAATTCGCGCTTTCCTAACGGAGGTAACTGAACAAACTGCACTTGTATCACCAGAGTTGTTGCAGGAACAATTAGAAGCAAGCTTGCGGGTAATAAATAATGTGATTTGTGCCCGCAATAACGAACAAAAACGCCAAGGCAAAGAACGCATGGCTACAACTATTGTCATGGCGGTGCAAGTTCCCCAACGAGTGCAGACGAGTACTGGATGGCAATCAAATAATACCCATGAACTTTACTTGGCTAATGTTGGCGATAGCCGTGCGTATTGGATTACTCGCAATTATTGTCAGCTACTCACAGTCGATGATGATGTGGCAACGCGTGAGGTACGCCTTGCTAAAAGCTTGTATCGAAAAGCACTCTTGAGAGCAGATGCTAGTGCCTTAACTCAAGCCTTGGGGACAAAAGATGCAGAATCTTTGCGTCTCAAGGTTCAGCGATTGATTGTGGAAGAAGATGGCATATTACTACTGTGTTCTGATGGTTTAAGTGATAATAACTGGGTGGAACAATCTTGGCAGAATTATGCAATACCCGTGTTAACAGGTGAATTGACAGTTGAAGATGCTGTTGCGAACTGGATTAATTTGGCAAACGAAAAAAATGGGCATGATAATACGTCGGTTGTTCTGACTTATTACCGTGTTTCCCCAGAATACTTAGTACCTGTAACTCCGGCGTTGCCAGAAGAGATTATAGAAGCAGAAATACAAAAAGAACTAGAGGAACTAGAGGAACTAGAGGAACCAATTTCTTTGACAGAAAGTTCGCGATCGCTGCTAGATTTGGATCTAGATTTGGATCTAGATTTGGATATTTCCGAGGAACCATTTACAAGCCCAGTAATCCCACCAACTTTAATTAGAAAACCTAAGCGGGGTAAACCTTTGGTAAGGCTGGGGGTAGTGTTGGCGTTGCTTGTGGGGGGTGCAAGTCTGGGATTATTTGCTTGGTGGCAAATTAATCCTCAAGGATTCCAGCAGATGTGTCGGCAATTTCCCCAAAAAGTGCAGCAAGCGTGTCCGCCTGGGAAGTAGCTAGTACTAGCCCTTTCAAGGTGAGCATATGTACTATCAAACTTTTTACGGCATTTCAGGCATCGGCTGGAATTGAACAAAGAATTTATGCATTAAATTCCAAATTTTTGGACTGTAAATTAAGCGATTGTATAGGCCAACATACCAAAATTGGGTTAAAATATCATTTATTTAATAGTACAAACGTTCACCTTGAAAGGGCTAGTCCTGGTAGCTTACAGGAACAACTATCGTAGGTTTTTTACCTATTGTTAGTCACAAAAATTAGGATGTTGATGAGCAATGTTTAAATATTAGTCATCTCAGTCGTAACGGGAACCACTCCAGTCGTAACGGGAACCACTCCAGTCGTAACGGGAACCACTCCAGTCGTAACGGGAACCACTCCAGTCGTAATGGCAACCACTCCAGTCGTAACGGGAACCACTTCAGTCGTAATGGCAACCACTCTAGTCGTGACGGGAACCGCTTCAGTCGTAATGGCAACCACTCCAGTCGTGACGGGAACCTCTCCAGTCGTGACGTTGCTCAAGATAGTTTCTGCATTCAGAGTGACGGTTTAACTGGTGATCTGATACTGTGAAGCGATACCTTCGGTAGGCTTCGCCAACGCACCACACATAACTTTACATCACATCTTCTACCACTTGGCAAAATACTGCGTCCCTTTTCGTTTAAAAAAGTAATGTTTTTAAACACTCTAGACTTTAGTAGAGGATGGCGAGAGTGTATTCGATAATGACAGTGCATCTGCTATGCACCAAAATGGCTGAAAGAGTTGACCTGGGGAACATCCTAGAGTCAAGATAAAAGGGTTAGATATCTGTCAAAGTACTAAGCACATCTGATATCGCCTGATTTTCTTTCGTTTCCCCGTTTTTAGGGTAAAGACGAAGGGTAGGGGCGATACCTATTGACGCGCAAAAAACTTACAAAAGTATGCACGGATAGCTAAGACGTGCCTGGACGCAGAGGGTTAAATGCGCCGTTGCACCCCGATGAAGCGTCAAGAAATAGCTGATTAAATCAAATTCTAAGCGATTTAATCATATATTTTGTAGCAGATACTTATGGAAAAGCTAATGCTAGGTGTAAATGTTGTTATGAAAGTTGGCGATCGCGTCCGCGTTAAAGATTCGGTAGTAGTGTATCATCATCCTGAACATCGCAATCAGCCTTTTGACATCAAAGGCACAGAGGGCGATGTTATAGGTATTGCCACCCAATGGCGAGACAGACCAGTAAGCGCTAATTTGCCGATTGTAGTCCAGTTTAGTAAAAAGTTTAAAAGCCATTTACGTGAAAATGAGTTAGAAGTCATCTAAATCACTCATCGGCGGCGAAACCACTGAAAAATATTCAGTTCGCCGCGCATTCTTTTAAGCTCTTGGCGGTGCTGCTCTGCTGTTGTATAATACCATTCACAATAACGCTGAAACTCTGACCGTGACCGAACTTCGTGGTAAAACTGGTGGGTTGTTTGGTAAGAAGCAAAAGCTTCCTCAACTTGAGGTTGAGGAGATGGCATAATATAAGGTAAATTTTTAGACATAATGTTAATTGAGTGGGGAGAGACGCGATTAATCGCCTCTGTACAAAATATGGAGTTTTGAATTCAGGGAATTACCGCACTTTATAATTAATAACTCATAACTCATAACTCCTAACTTTCTAACAACTCCTAACTTGATTAAAGCCAACCGCGTAAGTGATAGACAAAAGAACCAATGTACTCTTTTAAAGCGCTGGTAAATTGGTGTAAGTTGTCGGTATCAGGTAATAAATTTAGTATAGCGGCTTTGGGAGTGCTGCCGAGTTCTTGCAATTCACCTTCACTCACAAGAAAGTCAGTCGGTGCAGGAATTACATTGATTCCTTGACGCTGGAAAATGCGAAGCGATCGCGGCATGTGCATTGCGGAAGTAACTAATAATACCTGACGAATGCCACGAGATGACAAAATTTTTCGGACATTCACTGCATTTTGATAAGTATTCAGAGATTCAGGTTCTTGGACAATCGCCTCAGATGGAATACCAAGAGATGTAAGTATTGTTGCCATATCTGCCGACTCTGGTGAACCACCTCCACGCCAATCAATGCGACCTCCGCTGAGAATGATTATAGGCGCTTTTTTTTGACGATATAGTTGTGCGGCATAAATGACGCGATCGCCTGATTCACTCAAATCTACAGTAGGTCTTGGGAAAAAAGCTGATTTAGTTGCGCCACCCAAAACCACAATTGCTTCTGCGACTGGTATTTGCGCGAGTGGGAGATTTTGCCATTCTAGCGATCGCACTAATGATTTAGCAATCCAACCATTACTACAAAATAGCAATAAAGTTAGGGCAAAAGCAATTGCGATCGCCGCAGTGCGCGGTCGTTTCCACAATGTTACTAATGCTACAACTAAACTCACACAGGCTAATCCTAGTGGATAAAAAAATAGTGGCAGTAACTTGGATAGATATAAAAACATAGCGGAAATGGGGCATGGGGCATGGGGACTGGGCTGAGGAGTAGGGACTAGGAAAGAAGCAGGGCAAAAAGAACTATTGATTATTGACTAATGCCCAATGCCCAATGCCCCAATTATTACTTTTCCCAAAACCTGAAATTGATACTATTTCCCGGAGTACGACGGTAACGGCGGGCGCTTCTTCTTGTTTGCCGTTTGTTAATCCTCTCGTTCGTTGGTTCAACTTCGCCCTCTTCTGACTCTTCAACATCCAACTGAGTTCTAGTTGGTTCCTTACTTCCCCACCAAGCAGTAATCCAGCCTCCAGCTAAAGCGCCTATTCCACCTAGCAAGATACTCATGGGTGCTGGATACCCCAAATATACAAAGCCCAGCATGAAAAATAACCAGTATTTCAGTGCTGTATCGACACCATCAGAGGAAGCTACAGTTGGAGCCTCAGTGCTATTATTGGTTACACTTGTGATCCAGCTTAAGATGAAACCCCCGGTGATACCTAAGAAGATGCTCAGGGCTGGTGCGGAGCCGGTCATTATTAATATAAATATTAAAAATGCCCCAAATAACAACTGAGAAAAGAAACTGGGAGAAATACTGAAAAAGTCGTTCTTTTTGTCTGCCATAGAGTAAAAAAAGCCATTAACTAATTCGTAATTCGTAATTGAATCGAAAATTACGAATTACGAATTATTTTAATTGTGCCTGTTGTGGTTGAGTTGTATCCAAAATCTTTACGTAAGGTTCTTCCTCTTCAGTGAAAGGTTCAGCTTGTTTGATTTGTGAGGCTAATAAATCGGCGGTGGCATCAGCAATATCACCAGTGCGATTATTCAAACGCTCTTTTAGAACTTCCAGGGGTGCTGTGCATTGGATAATCTGAAAGGGAAGTTGGTGTTTCGTAGCTTGAGCGATCGCATCTTGCCGTAACTGCTGTCGATCATACTTGGCATCCAAAATCACCGAAAAACCTTGATTAGCCAGTATAATTCCCAATGATAACAGCCGTGTGTAAGTTTTCTCGGTCATCTCTGGTGTATACAAATCATCGCCACCCTTTTCCCACAGAGGAATTCCCCCTAAATGTTTTCGCACCGCATCCGAACGAAGGTGAATTGCTCCCAGTTGACGGGCTAAACCTCTTGCTGTGGTACTTTTACCAGAACCCGACAACCCGGACATCAAAATTACTTGTCCCAGCTTTGGTTTAGTGTAATCCCAAGCCTGTTTGTAATAGTCACCGGCGGTTTTTGTCGCTTCTTCCTTGACTGTCGCAGGTATATTCGGATCGTCTAGCAAAAATGAAGTTACCTTTGCCCGGACATAAGCCTGACGACTTAAATACAAAGGCAACACCTGTAAGCCTTCCCAATCTCCAGTTTGCTCTACGTAGGCATTCAAAAACGCATTACCCAAATCTTGACGTTGCCGCGCTTCTAAATCCATCACCGTGAACGCCACATCATACATCACATCGACAAAGCGAAACGGCTCATTAAACTCAATGCAATCAAACAGCAAGATTTTGTCGTGCCACAGCGCAATATTTCTCAGGTGTAAATCCCCGTGACATTCACGAATATAATCGTTCTGAATTCTGCTAGCGAATAATTCTGGACGTTCGGCAAAAAAGTTATCTGTATATTGCTTTGTTTCGACAAATTGCGCCTGACTCTGCGGACCACCAATATATTTATCAGTTTGCTGATAATTCTCGTCAATTGCAGCCCGAACTTTTGGCACTTCACCAAAACTGCGAATATAATCATTCGTCTGTGCTTCGGCATGATATTTAGCCACCACCCGTCCCAATTCTTCTAAATGTGAGTCATTTAAGTTACCCTGTTCAAAAAGTGAACTTAATAGCGACTCTTGAGGAAACTGCCGCATCTTCAGCACATATTCTACAGCCTCAGCCGTTCCTCCTAGCTGGTATTGCTCCCCTACCAAAGTTATCGGCAAAACTTCTAAATACAGTTCACCGGCACCGCGTTGATTTAACCGCAACTCCTCCTGACAAAAATGCTGCCGCTTCTCCAAGCTGGAAAAGTCCAAAAAGCCAAAATTCACAGGTTTTTTCAGCTTATAAGCGTAATCTCCAGTTAACAGCACATAAGAAATGTGGGTTTGAATTAGTTGAATAGGTTCTGTTACCGGATGGGGATAAAATCCCGACTGCAACATTTGCTGAATTAAAGCTGGAAGAGTCACTTCTGTCATCTCTTTTCTTTGTTCTCTAAATACAAAAAAACCAGGAGTTTTCCCCTGGCATGATCAAGAATTATTACACAGTTGACCTAGGTTAAGAAACTGCTTCAGCTTCTGCCTCAACATCTTCAGCGCTAATTTGCGGTGGTAAAACGCTGACAACAAGCCGCTCCGGTTCAATTAGAGGTGTTACACCTTCAGGAAAGACTATATCACCAATACTCAAGCTGTCTCCCATTTGCAGGTTAGTGACATCGATTTCAATTACATCAGGGATGTTTTCTGGCGCACAACTCACTTGCAATTCAGTGATTACGGTGTCTAACACACCACCATCTTGTTTAACACCAATAGCAGTTCCCACAAAACGGAACCGAACTTCTACAGTGGTGTCACCGTGGCCTGCAACCGCGAAAAAGCTGAGGTGGTAAGGGGTACCTTTTGCTGGATGGATTTGAAGTTCCCGCAGCAGGGCTTTGCCACGCCAAGGTATATCAGTCACGTTTAAATCAATCAAGGTGTTGTTCACTGAAGCCCTTTTGAGCAAGCGCTCAACAGTTTTGGCCTCAATGGTCAAAGAAATTGACTCTGTACCTTTATGACCATACAAATTGGCAGGTATGAGTCCTGAACGACGCAAAGCTCTGGGCTTGCTGCCTTCTGGACGTTTTAGAGATTCGACTGTAATAGCCATAGAAGTTGTCCTTTGTCATTAGTCATTAGTCATTTGTCATTTGTCATTAGTCATTTGTCATTAGCAAAGGACTAATAACCAATTTACGCACTAAGCAGGGTAGCAGGTGTACCGTCGGGGTGCAATAAAGCGCGTTTGGGGCCGTGAATTGGGTCTTCGACAATTATGGTTTGATCGCGGCTTGCTCCAAGTGAGACGATCGCGATCGGGACTTCCATCAATTCGGCTAAGAATTTTAGATAGTCCAGTGCTTGCGGTGGCAAGTCTTCTAGGGTGCGGCATTCAGTTGTTGACACTTGCCACCCTGGTAAGCTTTTGTAGATGGGGCGACATCTGGCAAATTTACGGGAACTGGTGGGGAAGTATTCGCTGCGATCGCCATCTATGTCATAAGCCACACAAACTTGGATTGACTCTAATTCATCGAGAACATCCAGTTTGGTCAGCGCCATACAATCCATACCGTTAATTCGCACGGCATAGCGACCGATCACGGCATCAAACCAGCCGCAACGCCGTTTGCGTCCGGTGGTTGTGCCAAATTCGGCACCGCGATCGCACAATAGTTCTCCCAACTCTCCATGCAATTCCGTGGGAAATGGTCCCTCTCCCACCCGCGTTGTATAGGCTTTCGACACCCCAATTACCCGGTCAATCATTGTCGGACCTACCCCTGTACCAACACAAGCTCCACCCGCCACCGGGTTAGAGGAGGTGACATAGGGATAAGTTCCGTGATCTAGGTCAAGGAGCGTACCTTGTGCGCCTTCAAACAAAATATTGCGCCGTCGCACAATCGCATCGGATATTTTGAATGATGTATCAACAACGTAAGGTCGCAAGCGTTCTGCATACCCCAAATACTGTTCAATTACCTCTTTTGGATCTAGAGGCGGCAAGTTGTAAAGCTTTTCTAAAATGACGTTTTTATAATTAATCGTCCACTCCAACTGCTCACGTAGCCCATCCGGGTCCATTAAGTCTAAAACCCGAATCCCTATACGTTCAGATTTGTCCGCATAAGTCGGCCCAATGCCCCGACCTGTTGTGCCGATCTTATGGGTTCCCCGTCGTTCTTCGGATGCCTGGTCAATCAACCGATGATAAGGCATCGTTACGTGGGCTGTCTCAGATATCAGCAGGTGGTCAGTGGAAATATTTAATTCTTTTAGTTGGTCGAGTTCTGCGATCAAAATCTGTGGATCAATGACTGTTCCACAGCCGATTATGCAATCGGTATTTGGATACAAAATACCCGAAGGGATCAAGTGCAGCTTAAAGGTCTGACCTTTGACTACAATCGTGTGTCCAGCATTCACACCCCCTTGGTAACGTACCACAACGTCTGCCGAACGGCTGAGTAAGTCAGTTATTTTACCTTTTCCTTCATCGCCCCATTGGGCACCTATGACAATGACGTTAGCCAAGAGCTTATATTAAGAAGTAAAGTTTCCACAAACTATAATTATCAACATATTGTTGGAATCATGTCAAGCTAATTGTCGAATAATCTCGCTATTTTGAATTTGGTAGGGTAGCACAGCTAGCTGGTGAAATCACGAACTTGTCAGGTATGTGCTGAATTTACATTTCGTTACATACTTGGAAATTTTCTCGCCCACTTACTTATAACCTTGAACGATCTGCGAAAAATCACAAGGGAAGCGCCTCGGATATTAAATGTCACCTTGATATTGTGAGTGCGGCTGATAAATCTAGACAACTGATGATCGAAGCCCTACTTCGCGCTGATAAATTTGTAGATAAATGGGAGGATGAATTGTCATGATATTGAATCTAAATTTTAGCATCAACTTATGAGTACTAGCGGGGCTTAAACTCACGTTTATTGATGTTGAAAACGATGAGTATAGTGTGCAAAAGTTAACAGACGCGATCGCAGTCTCTGACTTCTATTTATCTTTCTAGAAAGATAAATAGATATTTACAAATGCTTGAAATTAGCACTTATCAGCCTTAAATAAGAGATGCTTATCCTAATCATCAAAAAATTATCAGTTTGTCACTACAATCGGATAATTTTTTTGGGATAATTGTATAGAAATAATTTTACTTTCGGGGATTTCGCAATCATGAACCCTAACCTTAAAGATATATCCCTAAATTCGTCCCGCCGTCAAATTCTCAAAACTGCTCTCACCTTTGTGACTGGCTTAACCACGACATCACTGCTATCTTTTTTGATAACCAAATCCACAAAGCCAGCACAAGCAATTGTTGTGCAACGACCAAATGAGTTTGAACTTAAGGGCGAAGGTACTTACATCAAGTATTCAATTCTCAATGGAGTTTCACAGCTTGATTACAGAAGTCAAAACATTTCACAGCATTTCAGTGGTGGTCAAATTAAGACATTGGCTACTGATATCGGTACACTTGTGACGGTAATTATTAGCAAACCACCAAACCCTGAGTTGGGAGGAAATATAGTCAAACTGAGCTTCCTTTTACCAATTATCAACCTATTTATCGGGACTAGAGATACTACTGTCCAAACCGAAGCGATTTTAACTACTGAAAAAACATCAGGATTTATCCGTACTCCTCTGTTTGGACAATTACAGTCATATCAGACTATAGTACTCAGAGGAACCGCTAGATACCGCTAAATAGAGCAGCTATATTACACCCATTTTTTTGTAACCAAATATTTCAAACCACTTAGTACCTGTCTAAATAACTAAAAAAATCAATGTGAGGTGACAATGAAAGTTTTGAACTTCTATAAAATTAGCTTGGCTTCAATGTTGTTAGCTACACCTTTATGTGTTTTCTCCCTGAAAACACCTGCACAAACTCCAATTATTCAAGAGCCAGGAGTTATTATTAATAGCGGTTCTACGAATACTTGCCAGTATAGAATTCGCGTATTGCCATCAGGAAAGGCAACTTACACTGTTTGCAACAGGAAAGGTGTAGGTGAAATTAAAGTGAACACAGCTATGAAATTTTTTAATGACATTTCAGCAGCTCAACCACTGTCAAAATTACCATATAAGCCATGTGTGAAATCTGTTTCATTCGGTACATCAACTGAAGTCAGCTATCAAGGAAAAAAATCTCCAGATATTAGCTGTTCAACTAATGATTATAGAGTGACAAACCTGTATAGTGACACTAATAGCATTCAAAATGAATTGAAGTTTTCAACTTTCAGAACCAGGGGCGGTAATCCTTCCTTGTAGCTGGTATTCACTAATCCATCCAATCTTGTGGGGTGGGCATCTTTGCCCACCCGTGGCCCACTCCACAAGAAATTGTTGAGTATTTTTTTATTTGTCAGTCCTTAAGTGCAGGCTTGATTAAAGACATTTTTAGCAGCATTAATGATGATAATTATCAACGCTCTGGCTCACAGGCTGTATCGTTAATTTCCAAACTGCATTGGCTACACTATTGGTAAAAATGAATTTATATTAAAAATTAGCGGATTTATTTGTGACTATTATGTATAAATCATTATCACCAAAAATTTAAATATTTACAACTCTAACAGATTGTATTTTATTACCTATGTTCTCAAAACCCTTAAAATATTCTCAGTATTTGTTTTTAATCTTTAATCTTAACTGATGTGCGGCAGAAAAGGCGATCGCATGCTCAAAAAATGGTATCAAGTCCCAAAGCTGAAAGCAATATTCATTCTAGCATTCGCACTTGTATTTACTAATGCTGTAGTCTTATATAGTAACACTGCTAACCTGATTCATAACCAGGAATGGGTGAGATACTCCTATGAAGTTATTACCCAGCTTGAAAGTATCCAATCTCCACTCAAAGATACTGAAACTGCACAACGTAATTACCTAATTAGAGCAGATGCAGATGATTTACAAACCTATCTTGCAGCCGATCAACAAACTAATAGCAATATTCAGATTCTCAGCAAATTAACTGCTGATAACCATCAAAAGCAGCAGCCGAAAATTACCAACAGGTTCAACATTCTGCAACAAGAAATTTACCGCAGATATCCGCAGCAAATCTTATCTGATAAAGACAAGCAAATTCGCAAAGAGAGCCAACAGCTAATTCACGACTCTTTAAAGGTGGAGCAAAATTTATTACAGGACAGAATGCATGAGTCACAAGCAAGTTCCCAAAAGGCGATAGTTACATTTTTTATCGCTGCTATTGTCGATTTGGTGCTAGTGGTTCTGCTGTATGATTTGTTGCGGCGTTATATCAGGCAACTTCAGCAGGCGGAACTGGCTCTAAGCCAAAGCGAAAATCGTTTACGAGCGATGATAGATGCAGAACCAAAATGCATCAAGTTAATTGCCAAGGATGGCACCCTTTTAGAAATTAATGCCTATGGGCTGGCAATGATGGAAGTGGAAAGTGCTGATGTCTTAATTGGTAAACCAATTGATGCCGTAATTGTACCAGAGTATAGAGCAGCCTTTGCAGACTTGCATAAAAGTATCTGCCAAGGTAACAAGGGGACTTTGAAGTTTGAAATCGTTGGATTTAAGGGCACCCACCGTTACATGGAAACTCATGCCGTACCACTGCGTAACGAATCTGATGGGACGTTCATGCATTTGGCATTGATGCGAGATATAACCCAGCAAAAACAAGTGGAAGCTCAACTTCTGCGATCGCAACGTTTGGAAAGTATCGGCACTCTCGCTTCTGGTATTGCCCATGACCTCAACAATATATTATCCCCAATTTTAATGTCAGTTCAACTGTTGCAAAAGAAATTGCCCGATCAGCAGAGTCAGCAAATACTGCAAACTTTAGAAAATAATGTTAAACGCGGCGCTAATTTGCTTAAGCAAGTTTTGTCCTTTGCACGGGGTATTGAAGGCAAACGGACAATTATTCAAATTCAGCCTTTAATAGAGGAAATTGAGCAAATTATCGCTCAAACATTCCCCAAATCCATCACCTGCCAGACAGATATCCCTAAAAATCTCTGGTACGTCCGTGGAGACATAACTCAACTGTATCAGGTGCTGATAAATTTACTAGTTAACGCCCGCGACTCCATGCCTAATGGCGGCATTTTAAGGATAGTAGCAGAAAATGTGGTGATTGGTGAACATTCTGCCCAGATAAATATTGATGCGAAAGTAGGTTCTTATATTGCGATCGTGGTGACGGATACTGGTATAGGGATGTCCTCAGAAGTCCAAGAACAGATTTTTAAACCATTTTTCACCACCAAAGAGGTAGGCAAAGGTACAGGTTTAGGACTTTCCACGACGCTGGGTATCATTAAAAATCACAGTGGTTTTGTCAATGTTTACAGTCAGTTAGGCAGAGGTACTCAATTTACAGTGTACTTGCCTGCCTCAACATCCAGAGACACACATTCGCTATCTCCAGAACTGGAATCAGTTACAGGAGATGGCTAATTGATTTTGGTGGTGAAAGTATCACAAACTCCAAAAATCCTATCAACCAAAACTTTCTACCCATGTTGGAAATTGGTTAATAGGAATAAAAAATATCAGTTAAGATGATACGCCGTTATCACTATTGTCTTGTCTGGACTATATACAGACTCGACTCTTGGGTATTCGTTATGAATCCACCATACTTTTATTCTATTAGACTGTGCAGGTGCGCTACCTGAGATTGAATACCCTGCCTGAGTCATTAAGGTTTCAAAAGTATTTGAGTCGAGAACCGTACAATTAAAAGCTGTTATCCCCTGTATTTGATGTCTGTTTAGGGTCATAGCTACCCTGGTAAGTCGTAAAAATTCTATATCCTGGTAATATTAAAGCAATTCCAGTGTAACTATGAATTTTACCGGGATATTTATAGGGAATATCATCTGGTACGCTCCCACCAATGCGAAAACTAAAACCAAGTAGCCATATATACAAACCAGGGAGTAGTAAATCCATGCTATATGCAATAGCTCTCATTGCCTCATTTTCTTTGAAAGAAGTAGAATTTCTGGCTATAGCGAATTTTTTGGAGATATTTTTCAGGTTTGTGGTTTCTAACATCGTCTTAATTTCAATCCGCAATAGGGATTTAATAAGTTTTAAGCGTTTCAATCCCTATTAGGGATAAGGTATTTTACAAAATTTTAGCACGTATACATGGTATGATCCCATTTCGCTCGGTTGGGCGTGTGTAGACGTTCCAAAATTCGATCAAGTTTTGCGGTACAATGTGCAACTGTTTGCCGCGATCGCGTAAGTTTAAAAGTGAGGAAAATCAAACTACTGGCTTTGATATTAATTAGTTTGGCAATGGTGTTGTGGTTTAATTTGCATTCCTCAAGACCGTCAATACTGAGTGTTGCATCTTCACCACCAAAAACTATCCGCTACTTCCAGCGCACTTTGCCCCAAAGCATAGCTCATATCCTATTGATTCCAGCTAATAGCAGATTTTTGGTAACTCCTGCACTATCGCAGAAGGTAGCCACTGTAGAGGAATTTGCCCAGAAACATAAAGCCGTAGCTATTTTGAACGCAGGCTTTTTTGACCCAGTTAACCAAAAATCTACATCATATATTCTTGTACAAGGGAAGTTGGTAGCTAACCCCAAGGAAAACGAACGGCTGGTAAACAATCCCAACTTAAAACCTTATCTGAGTCAAATATTCAATCGCACAGAATTCCGCCGCTACTTATGTGGGCAAACTATCAGCTATTCGATTGCTTTACATAGTGAGTCACCACCAGCAGGTTGTCAGTTAGTCGATGCTATAGGTGCAGGCCCACGCCTGTTACCAGAACTCACGTTAGTAAAAGAGGGCTTTGTGGATATTGCCAATAAACGAGATGCACTTGGCAGCAACCAACCCAATGCCAGAACTGCCGTAGGTATTACCCGTGATGGCAGCGTTATTTTAGTTATGGTGGCTCAAAAACCCTCGGCTTCGGCTAACTCTAGGGTATCCTTGCCAGCATTAGCTGATTTGATGAAAACTCTTGGCGCTGATAAAGCGATGAACCTGGATGGGGGAAGTTCGTCTTCGCTTTATTATAATGGCAAAACCTTTTACGGGAAGGTTGATTTGGAGGGAAATTCTATCAAGCGTCCCGTGAAGTCGGTTTTGCTGGTTCAGGAAAACTAGTATTGAACAGTATCATCGTAGCTATCGCCCTCTGCCGCCATTATCTAAACTGCACAAACTATATTATCGGGGCTACTCCTACCCACTGGTAGATTTTTGCGATCGCCAGATTGATGCGATCGCAATTGAGTCACAATGATAATAGGCAATCATTGAAGGTGCTGTCATGCCTCGTCTACCTCAAATTATTCGGAACTTGTTCCTTCGTTTTGAAGGCTTGTTTGGTGTTTTATTCCAAAGTGTTTCTAATTTTTTCGGAAATATATTTGGTTTTTTTGCCCAGCTGTTCGGATTTACTAGCTCTGGTTATTTCTTGGAATCTGATGAGGTGCAAGGTATAAAGCAAGCTTCTGCTAAACAGCCAATTGAAAAGGTTCAGGATAACATTGCTAAAATTCCCACCACTGACAATCGTCGTCCTAATGCCAAACTTGACGACTACTACCTGAATATGGCTCGTGATGTGAAAAAGAAGTAACAAAACCCATCAATTGCAGGATTATCTTACTAATGCATAGACGCAAAACTGCTTGTCCTTAAGAACGTGGATTAAATAAAATAGCAAAACTTCCTTCATCCTGCCTCTAGCTTCCCTCTCCTTTATAAGGAGAGGGATTGAGGGTGAGGTAAGCCAGCTACGCGCAGCGTCTCGTAGAGAGCTTCACCTCTAAAGGTCTTGGGGAAACCCTATGAGCGACTACCGTCGCAGAGTTTTTCCAAAGAGAATTCGCTATGAACTATAGAAATGCTATACTAATAAAAATTTTATTTGCTTTAAGTCTAGCTCTTGCATTTTTTGGTGGAGCATGAGCATATAATCAGTTTGTTCCAAAAGTGATATCGCCTGCACTGGTATAGTGTCAGGGCGCTTTTATGAAAAATCATCCAGCCACAATTAACGGATTTAAATCTGCTCCGGCGTAGCCCGCACTTCTGTACGAGACGCTGCGCGTAGCTTGCTTCCACCAAGTGGTACGACAAGCTACCTCTCTACGAGACGCTCCGCGTAGCTTGTCCTCCGCCAGGAGTACGGCTGCGCTCGGCACAAGTCTGTAACCACCGCAGGCATCACACCTTCTATAAAATTACATCCAGTTTGAGGCTGGACAAAAGCTAGATAGATTTTTGAGATGAATATTTAGTTGATTTTTAACTTACCAAATCAACCAAGGCGTTGCTTCGGAAGCGGACTACAGACGAAACTGAGCAACCGCGATAATTCTCCGATGTGAATACTGATAGTGTGATATTAGCTTGACCGGGTTCTAAAATGCGTTTTACCTTGCAGGTTTGCATTTTGTTGTTGCAGTAAGCAATAATCCGATCGCCAGCCTTGACATCCAACGCTTGAATTTTCAATTAATACCAACCTTGCCAGGAGTTTGCTTAGTTAAAAGAAAAATATATTGCTATATTTTACTTGCTCAACAATATGAATGTTTTATTCAGTGTAGCACGAAAATTAAGGCTCTTAATATTATCAATTTAATCTTAATGATGTCAAGTTGATTTATGCTCAAAACAGTATCTAAACCGCGTCTATCTTGAAACCTGTAGTTCTTCGGTGATCAAAAGGATTTGCCCTCATCCCCCAACCCCGAATCCCAGATTTGGGATTCGGGGAGCCAGAATTTCAAAGTCCCTCTCCCATATCTGGCATATCTGGGAGAGGGATTTAGGGTAAGGGCAAAAACTACGCTTATAAACTTAAATGAGGTTTAAATGCTGGATTTTCCGAAAATCAGGCTAAAATCCCGACCTTCGCACCACATCTAGGTTGGAGCCTCTGTTGTAAAATCCAGATGGTGGGAAACCTCTGCTCCAACTTCAGTTCCCCTGAATGTTTTTGAGTAGAGATTTTTTATTCCGATGTTTTTGTTACAATTATTCATATTTTTACCTAAAAATACCACTATGGCTTTATATGCTGAATTACATAGACACCTGGGCGGCTCAGTCGTACCGCGAGTTTTATGGCGATATTTTGAGCGACATTCTTCGGAGTTGATTTGCCGCTTTGCTGACTATTCAGAATTTGAAGATTTTTATACCCGCCCACGCAACACCCTAGATGAGTATCTAGAATTACACACTCTGGTAGAAAGTGTACAAACTGTGGAGACTTTGCCTTACTTTATCTATCGCTTGGTGCGGGGTGCTTACATCTTTGAAAATTTGGCTTATCTGGAACTGCGCTATACTCCCTATTTACGGACACCTGAGCATCTGAATCAATCACAGAGAATTGACAAGATGGCAGAAATTGTGCAAGTAGTTGGACTTGCTAGCCACCAGCCAGAATATCCGATTGTTACTAGCCAAATTCTCTGTATGCACACGCGCCTACCATATCAGGTGAACAAGGCGATTGTTGATTTGGCGGCCCAAAATAAACAGTATATCTGTGCAGTAGATGTAGCAGGGGGTGATAGCTATTACGCTGATCGCTTAGAAGAATGGATTAGCTTATATGATTATGCGCGATCGCTGGGCGTTAAGACCACCGGACATCTATATGAAACCACCGCCGGTTGTTACCCAGAATTGTTGCCCTATTTGATGCGGATTGGTCATGGCATTCAAATTCCCCTACTATATCCAGAGTTACTTAATGATGTGGCTAAACGCGGACAATGTTTAGAGGTTTGTCCGACAACTTACCTAAAAACTGGTACTTTACAGGATATACGTCAACTCAAATTAGTTTTTGACCGTTGTTTTGATGCTGGGGTAGATATCGCTATCTGTACTGATAATGCTGGGTTGCACAATGTGCGTCTACCGTTTGAGTATGAAAATCTCTTGACTTACGACATTATTAACTTTGAACAACTACAAGCTTGTCAAGATGCAGCTTTCCGTCATGCTTTTGCTTGGCCTTACACTCAACGTCCCGCATCCCTGTTAAACGGTTTGCTGAAACCTGAACCACCTAAACTTTTGGCAATAAGCGATAGTAATTAGCGACCAGCTAGAGGTAAGCAGAAAGTAAGCTGATTTAATGTTAATTAATGTTGCGATCACTGATTTTTGGTGATGGCGTAGAGAAAGCTTTAAAACATCTCCAGAAATTAAATGTGCGTTATCCAGAACCCTTGTAGAGATGTAACACTGCTACCTCTCTACATTCTTTTTCACGCGTATGTCTATTTTTTGTTGATTCGGATTTTTGCTAGAAGTCTAATGTACAGTACAAAAAAACCAGCAATTAGGGATTGACACTCTCTAAGACTTACGCAAAACTACACGTAGGGGCAATACCCTGCGGTCAGCTAAAGCTACATGAATTGCCCCTACGTGAAAATAAGGGTTTCGGCTATTGTTTGCCTAAGTCCTATTATGCAAGAAGTTTAATGTTAATACTCATAAGTTTTTCACGCTGATAATATTACAAGCAATTTATCAAAAATCGTGTTTTAAGGGAGTTTTCTTGACAATTAATCAAAATTTCTGATAAATTCGCCTCCTCATCTCCCCCAGATCACTTGTTCCCAGAAGCTATAAACTATAATTTATGGCATCTACTATTCAAGCTCTACCAACAGAAGTCGTATATCTCATTACAGCTGGTGAGGTAATCGACTCTTTAGCTTCTGTGGTGCGGGAATTAATAGAAAATTCCCTAGACGCAGGTGCAACGCGAATTGTGGTTTCTCTATGGCCGCAGCAATGGCGAATTCGTGTGGCAGATAATGGTTGTGGAATGAACTTAGATGACTTGCAACAAGCAGCCACAGCCCACAGCACCAGTAAAATTCGCTCTAGTGATGATTTATGGAAAATTAACAGTTTAGGGTTTCGTGGTGAGGCGTTGCACAGTTTGACGACTCTGGCAGATTTGGAGATTTTGAGTCGTCCTCTGGGTGGGAAATTAGGATGGCGGATTAGTTATGGCGATGGTGGGGAAGTTGTGGAAGTTGAAGTAACTGCGATCGCACCTGGTACAGTAGTTACAGTTTCTCATCTTTTCGGTAATTATTCATCTCGTCGTCAAGGATTACCCACAACAGCACAGCAAATGAAAGCCGTGCAAGCCACAATTCACCAAATTGCCCTATGTCATCCGCACATCACCTGGCAGATTTGGCAAAATGACCGTCAATGGTTTACCATCTCTCCTGCTGCCACAACTGGCCAGCTACTACCGCAGATTTTACCGCAAGTGCGACCAGGTGACTTGCAAGAAGTAAAACTCGAAATACCTAACCCTGCAAACTCCTGTACAGACGCGATTAATCGCGTCTCTCCTAACTCCTCACTAAATTTAGTGGTAGGATTACCCGATCGCACTCATCGTCATCGTCCAGATTGGGTACGTGTAGCCATCAATGGACGGATGGTTAAGACACCGGAACTAGAGCAAACGATATTATCAGCATTTCATAGAACATTACCACGCGATCGCTATCCAATTTGTTTCTTACATCTCGCCATTTCCCCGGAGCAAATTAACTGGAATCGCAATCCTGCAAAAACAGAAATTTACCTGAACGAAATCATTTATTGGCAAGAGCAAATTACCCAAGCAATTAACCAAGCACTCAGCATTTCTTCTCCTAATCTTAAAGAAGCTGTCCACACAACACGAATTAGTAAATTACTCAAAGCCGCAGAAGCCAAAGGCGGCTACAATTTAAATCCTCAAAATCCCAACCCTTGTACAGACGCGATTAATCGCGTCTGTACTCCTAACTCCTTGAAGGCTGTCGCTCAAGTTAGCAACACCTATATTGTGGCGGAACATTCAGGTGGTATGTGGTTAGTGGAACAGCACATTGCCCATGAGCGAGTTTTATATGAGCAATTGTGTGATAATTGGCAACTTGTCCCTGTCGAACCGCCAATAATTCTTTATCAATTGTCGCCAGTGCAAGTATCGCAAGTACAACGTATCGGTTTAGAAATAGAACCCTTTGGCGAACAACTTTGGGCAGTTCGTAACATCCCCGCACCTTTGCAACAGCGAGATGATTGTGCAGAAGCAATTTTAGAACTTAGTTTGGGGGGCGACTTACAAACAGCCCAAGTAGCCGTTGCTTGTCGCAGTGCCATTCGTAACGGTACACCCATGAATCAACAAGAAATGCAGACACTTTTAGATAATTGGCAACGCACTCGCAACCCGCGTACTTGTCCACACGGACGCCCAATTTATCTATCTTTAGAAGAATCAGCTTTAGCCCGGTTTTTCCGGCGTAATTGGGTAATTGGTAAAAGTCATGGAATTTGATATTTTGGGTGAGACATCTTTAGATAATTGATATTCTTTTAAAGAATATGTGAAATAATTTGATTATTTTACGCCAATACAACAAAAACTCCACTAACTTTGAGTAAGTGGAGTAATTAATGTTAAACTATCAGTAATGAATCATCACTAAAATTGCTATTTGCACTGTAAAAACGAAATTAGTCTACAGCTTTCTTAATTTCATCTTTAATGTTTTCTACAGTGTGACTAACTTGGGCTTCAGCTTGCTTTGCTTGTCCTTCGGCTTTATCCTGTGGATTACCGGTTATTTCACCCACAACCTCTTGAATTTTTCCTTCAATATTTTTTGCAGTAGCTTCTATTCTTTTTTCAGCACTCATGGTTTTTATTTCCAGCTTGTACTTGATTCATGTATTACAAAAACTAACAATAATATATTGTTTTTTGCTTCTATCAACCGATAGAATAATTTCGTAAGTTATATTAACCTAAGATAGATGCCGGATGCGATAATAACCACTAGCAAAATTACAACTGATGATAGCGATCGCATTGATATTTACTAGAGATATAAGTGAAAATCACATAAGCAATCTAGTTTAAACTTTAACCTTGGCTTTTGACCAGAAACCGTTTTCATCTTCATCATATTGCTGATGAATAGTTTCCCAAGCAGCTTGTTCAGCCGAAAATTCGTCACTTCTCTCATTGAAGACAGTGTTATAACTGTCAATAAAGGTACTCTGAGCCTCATCAGAAAGATGAGCGCGAACTTCAGGAGACAAGTCCTCTGGACTGTTGCACTGTCCTGAACAAGAACGAGCTAGAGTTTTCTCAATTGTGTGAATTTCCTCGCCACCAGCACCTTCGAGCAGTAATTCAAATTCGCCAGCGCGATCGCTCGGAACTTCTGCCATCAAGAAGAACTCGCCAGCTTGTAAACGGGTTTGGTAGATAGCCGCTTTATCTTCTGGCATCCCCAAAGTAGTTAGAACCGATACTAGACCGACACCTGCACTACCTGCGATCGCTCCACTAGCAGCCCCCAACAGCACTGCACCAATCGGACCTGCTGCCACAATTGAGCCGACAAAGGGAATAACCAGTAAGCCTACACCCGTGAGCAAGCTGAGAAAGGAACCAAACAAGGAACCAAAAACTGCCCCTGTTCTCAAACCTCCCAGAATCACATCCTTTTTACTAATAAAGCCAGCAATTCTAGTTTCCGACTGGAAGTTTCTGCCCATGACCGAAATATGATCTTTAGGCACACCCCTGTCTAGTAAACCTCGAATCACATCATCAATTTGCTTTTGTTCTTTAAATACAGCAGATATAGTACGTTCTGCTTTATAGACTTCTGGCATTTAATATAGTCTTGGTATTATCTTGTTTTTGCAATTAATATGGCGAATAGGTAGATGCAGCCAAATTAATCCTTACACACCAGTTCAAGGAGGAATCAATCCTCCCTTAACTGGTTACACAGTCTAGCCATCCTCAACTCAGACGTTATTAGCTACACACCTACAGGAGTCTTAGCTTCTGCTGCTGGCTTTCTACCATCTGGGTCTAGTGCTTCTCCTTCAATAAATGAACGCAGCATCCAAGCTATCTCTTCATGCTGTTCCAGGAGTCCAGTTAAAAAGTCAGCAGTTCCCTGATCGTGGAACTTTTCACCAGACTGATCCACATGGTCTCTTAAATTACGAATAACCTGTTCGTGGTCATTTACTAAATTAGCTACCATCCCTGTTGCTGTGGGTACATTACCAGCATGTTCTTTCAGGGTAGCAAGCTTGAGGAATCCCTCCATTGTGCCAATTGGGAAACCGCCCAAAGCACGAACCCGCTCTGCCAAAGCATCAATATTTAGAGTCAGCTTTTGGTAGTGTTCTTCCCAAAGCTGGTGCAAAGAGCGGAACTGAGGACCAACGACATCCCAGTGGTACTTTTTGGTTTTCACTAATAGTAAATAGGCATCTGCCAAATCTTGATTCAACAGATTAATTACACCTTCACGCTGTTCTTCTGTCAAACCAATGTTTATCGCACGCATTGTTTTCCATCCCTAAGCAAACTTATTCACTAGTTTCTCAAATTTACGGCATAATCCACATCAACCAAAGGGAATATTGTAAGTTGAAATTATTGCCACCTTAATAATTATGCCTATGTCTTAATAGGTAGTATTAAGCGAATAATTTAGTTATTAGCGAAGTTTACTGATTATATTCAGCTACTAGAATAAAAATGTTAATTAAATATAATATTTAATTAGGACATCTGTAATTAAAACTATCTAAACCCAGTTTAACCAAAGATGCTCAGAGGGAACATACTTTTATGATTAATTGCAGTTCTCAGCTTCACGTTACTAATTACTAATGGGTCACTGCTTTTACACAATCACCCATTACTACCGAAAAGTTCCTAAGGTATTAACTCTGTTAGTTACCTGTAACTTTGCCCAAAAAATTCTTTACATTTTCTTCCACTGAGGTTGAACCCTGTGAATTTTCAGGACGCTTCTGCTTGTCAATATCAGCAGCTCCTTGAACCTCATTGAGTCCTTCGTTAGACTCCTTTTGAACCTTTCTCAATCCAGCTGGTGGTTCTTTAGCAGCTTCGTCAGTTTTGCGCTGAATGTCAAGCAGTTGTGTAGTACCTTCGGTCGTGTCACTTTGGTAGCTATCGATTGCAAAAGCAGGAAAAGTATTAGATAACAATATTAAGGCACAAGTGAAAGCCACAACTAGAAAACGTACTGGACGGAAGATAGATAAAACCGAAGCAATAATCTTCATTTGTAATCCTCGATAACAGCTTTAACAACACAGAACTTGTACTTAAAGAGCGAGAGCTTATACCTTATTTAGCAAATTTGAGCAATAATAAAACTAGCAAGCTCCGCTTCAATCTTAAAGTTCTTTAAAAACGAACCTTACGAAGAAATTCTCTGAGGATTTATGCATAGAATTGGTAAGGGATAATAAGCAAATACTACCTTAATTCCTTAGCAAAAACATTACATTCCTTCTTGATATTTTTCGCTTACAGGTTCGCTGTTTCTACTTTTACTTTGAAAATGCTAACGCCTGCATCAATCTCTAGAATGAAATTTTCTGCATCTCTAGTCACAATAAAATCAGTCTCTAGATATATCGACTTAATCTAGTTTTGGCAGGTTAACGGCTCGATTCTTTATGTTCAGTTAGCTCGATTTTATTCAATCAAAGGACTTTCAGGACTATGCACCTTAAAGGATATTTGTAAAGGATCAACTTATATAAAGATCCGCCCTGTTTAAGGGGGGAAATACATCTTTCCTTTAAACTTGATAAGTCTGCCTTATTACTTCTTCTATTGAACTTACGCGATGAAACATTTCTATGAGTTCATGGGATCTTGTTTTTCGCTTTGCCAGCAGCACTTTTAACGGCGTTAAATAATCAATATCTGGATCATCTCCCAAGGTAACTTCGGCTGCTTGTAAGACTTTTGTAGCATTGTCAAAAATCTCCTCGTTGTCAAACCCTTCTTTTGCAGAAAGTTGATGTAATCCTGCATCGGGTACAGTTGCTCTACCCAGCAAGGTTTCATCTAACACCAGACCTTTCAACAACGCCAGTAATGCTGCATAGGTAGAAAAATCATCACAACTATCACAAGCCTTAAATTCAATGCGTCCAACTTCAGCCGGAATGCGGGCAATTTTTGTTAAAGAAGGTATGCTATTAATCAGTTGTTCCTGTTTCTGAACAAAAACTAAAACTGCTGGTCTTTTTCCGGTTCTGATAAACGTTCGTACCGATAGCCCATCCCATAAACCTCCGTTATAAAAAGGGGAACTATAACTAAAAGGGACGATATAGGGACTGTAATAAGTTAATTTTCTGCCAATATCAATCATATCTTCAGTAGACATATCTGCCAGTGAAATATTTAAATCTGGGCCGTATGTCACCATATGAATATGAGCAGTTTGTTCGTCAGGATCAGCCTGTAACTGTCTGATTTCATAATCGTTTAATGGGGGTTGAGGCTCAAAAACCGGATTGTAGGGATTAAAACTGACCAAAACTGGTGATAAATCAAAGTTAGCAGCAACTTCACTTAGCAAGTGAAAACTTTCTGATAATTCAGTAATAGCGCCTTGAATATCAGAATGTATAGTTGTTCTAATTTCAATACATTTAACATGACAGTCTATCACTTTATCGGAATCAGCAAATCTTTCAAATCCCTCAATGTACCATCTCTTCATCTTAATACCAGCGTCCCCAACGCGCAGTTGAGGATAGTCACTGGGGTATGTAGGTAGCCTTTCAATAATTTGATTGAAATCAGCAAATTTTGTGCAGGAGAAATCAGCAAATTTTCCTTCTTTGTTTAGGAAAGCGACTTCATGTTCAATGCCAAAGAAAAACATTATCTATACCTTAATTTTAATAATTTGCAGTCAAGCTAATCTAAACGATGCCAATAAATACGCAAGCAGCAGCATATATAAGTAAGATTTTTTAGTAGTAGTTAATTTTGGGTAATCAGCATCAAATGCTGTTTTAAATGTCTGCTAATTAGTGATCTAGTTAGACAGGTCTGCTTCCTAAACTTTTAGGGTTGTTATTCACAAAGGAATTAGTGACGATTTTTTGATGACAACGATGATAACTTTAGTATAATTCATAAATTTAAGTAGAAAAATTTTCCAGATGATTCTTAAATGGATCTTACCTCAAGACCGACTGTTGCGATTTGAAAACTTCTCTGGTTTATGTCTCTATGGGGCGATCCTACGCACTTTCTTGATTTTTCTGGGCTGCCCCCACTATCTTCATAGTCACTAGGTACGGTAGCTTAGTATTGACTGAGGAAAGCTTGAGACGTGAGTTTTATGACAAGTACCGTTCAATCCCCCTACAGCAGCGAACAGATTGCCGCTTGGTTGCGTGGACTGCTGACTATTGCTTGGGCAGATGGTAATTTTGATGTCGAAGAACAGAAATTAATTGCCAGCATCACTAAAGATGAATTAGCTTTTGGGATTAAATGGGACTCACTAGAGGTAATTACGCCAGAAGAATTAGCCGCAGTGTTGGCTAAAGGTACGCCAGCAGCAGAAAATTTTTTGAGGACAGCAGTGATGGTAGCGATCGCAGATGGTACTTATTCTGCCAGCGAAGATCAGATTCTGCAACAGTTCTGCCAAGCCTTGGAACAGCCAGAGAATTTACTGGAAGCCTTGCGCCACACCCTAGAACACCCACAGCAAATTAACTTAACAATCCCCAGCCCTAGACTTACAAAGCGTCAAATTGCTGCACTATGTCCCCTACGTGACTGGCTGGATGGGCTAAATATCCAAGACCCCAGAGTAGCCCGCTTTTTGTGTAAAATGATTCCTTCCCAGTGTCCCTTTGAGCGGGATATCACGCTATTTGGACACAAGATTGTCCACATCCCGCCGATGTGTAAAATTAACCCGTTATATGAGCAACTGGTAGGTTTACGTTTCCGCGCCCTCTGCTATCTGGCAGATAACTGCGGTGAAGATGTTTCAGCATATATTTAGTTAAAGTGATATACTGAGAAGTTATAATTTTTAACTCCTAATTCCTAACTCCTCACTTCTCACTATTATTAAGTATGCAATTTATCGACCAAGCAGAAATTGAAGTTGAAGCTGGTAAAGGCGGCGATGGTATTGTCGCCTTCCGGCGGGAGAAGTACGTGCCGACTGGTGGACCCTCTGGTGGTAACGGGGGACGAGGCGGTTCGGTAATTTTCGTTGCCGATGAAAATCTGCAAACCTTGTTGGACTTTAGATACAACCATCGCTTTCAGGCAGAAAAAGGCACTCGTGGCGGGCCAAGTAACTGCACTGGAGCCGGAGGAAAGGATTTGATCATCGAAGTTCCCTGCGGTACGACCATTTATGATGCTGGAACTAGCGAATTGTTGGGGGATTTAATTGAGCCAAAGCAGACTTTGCGGATTGCCCAAGGTGGTAAAGGGGGACTGGGAAATCAGCATTTCTTGAGTAACCGTAACCGCGCCCCAGAATACGCCCTCCCAGGATTACCAGGAGAAATAAAGCAGCTGCGCCTGGAGTTAAAACTTTTGGCAGAAGTAGGGATTATTGGCTTACCAAATGCTGGTAAATCCACTCTAATTTCATCTTTATCAGCTGCACGTCCCAAAATCGCTGATTACCCTTTCACTACCCTGATCCCAAATTTAGGTGTAGTGCGAAAACCTACTGGTGATGGTACTGTTTTCGCCGACATTCCCGGATTAATTGAGGGAGCAGCCCACGGAGCAGGGCTGGGACATGATTTCTTGCGCCATATCGAGCGCACGCGAGTCTTACTTCACTTGATTGATGCCACTAGTGATGATGTAGTTAGAGATTACAACATAATTAAGCAAGAATTACAAGCTTATGGACAGGGTTTAGCAGAACGTCCGCAAATTTTGGCGTTGAACAAAATTGATGCAGTTGATCGGGAAAATGTGGATTTGGAGGCGTTAGCTACCCAACTTAATCATCTCTCCTACGCCCCGGTTTTTGTGATTTCAGCCGTTACCCGCACCGGCTTAGAGCCGATGTTACAAGAAATTTGGGGAATTCTCGACCAAATGAAGGTTGCCCAAGAAGTAGAGGTATTGAGATAATAGACTTCTTGCATAAATCAAAAATTAAGAACCCCACCCCGCATTTGAGTAAAGCAAACGCTCCCCTCCCGAAGAGCGGCTATCGATTACCCGGATCTTTCTTAACATTTGCGAAAGTATGGACTCACATTTTTATAACCCTTATTCGTTCGTTGTTCATTCTCAATAAAAACGCAGTTTTAGCGAGAAGATTAAAAGCGAATTTGTCAAGTATGCCTAACTCCTCAGTGTCTAAGAAGGTTATAGAACAAGGGTTTCAAGATTGTAAAGAAAAATGTGGCTAAGGCATAGCCTATAAGGGAAGGGGAGCAAGAATTAAAGCCTCTCTCCGCTTGCCTAACGGCAGGCTGACGCCAACGGGGAGAGCTTTGGAGAGGGGTTTTAAGAATAAGTTGCACATCGCTCCCAATTGGTAGGGTGCGTTAACGCAGTGTAATGCACCAATTTAGGAGTCGAACCGCAGAGGGCACAGAGGAAGAGAGGAGGAAATCAATATAGGGTGTTATTAATTAAATAATTGGATTATATTTGATAATTTAAAATCTACGGCAGTATATTTTACATCTTTAATAGGCTTGGTCTGTCATAATCTTTGTTAAGACGTGATGTTATTTGGAAAGTCACGTCTTTTTACGGAATATTTAGTTTTAATTTATTCAATCTTCATGTTTTAGCTGTGAGTATTACGGGTGTTAGTTAGTAATAATTAAGGCTAGTTTGGACATACTTTAAATTTATGAAAGTTTGATAAAGTATGTCCAAACTTCTGGTTAGTCAATATCACACAGAAGTAGAAAGAATTATCGATAAAGATGTCGAAATTTTAGATCCGGCTACAGGAACTGGGACGTTTATTACTGAATTATAGCAGTCGCCAAAGCCGTTAGGACAGTTCGCGGGAAACGCGCCTTCAAGAGCGTACTTTGTGATTTTATTGCTGTCCTAAGCTTCCTGTCCGTTGCTATAATTGATTATTTACCTAAAAATAGTCTGGAATATAAGTATAAGCACGAGATTCATTGTAATGAAGTGGCAATTTTGCATTATTACATAGCTAACTTGAATATTGAATACACCTATAGCGTTTCCTAGTCTACTGAGGTACATCATAGCCCCCTCATCGCTTGCGGGGAGGGGGTTGGGGGTGGGGTTCTTGTACCTCAGTCAACTGAGAACCGCTATATAAGCAAGTAACTGGATTAATTTATCAGATAATGACTTTGATTGCCTTATTCCTCTGATCAGTAAAGATGTAAAAGCTGGACAAGGAGAGCAAGCAATATTTAAATTATTTTCTTCAGGTATTAAAACTCAACGTGACGAGTGGGTGTATGACTTCTCTAAGAGGGAATTAGAGAACCGGATGAAGTTTTTTGTAGATGTGTATGAGCATAAACGGAGAACTGAGTAGGTTCAGAGTTAAATACAAAGAAAAGAAACCTAAAGACCCGACAATTGCTGAAAAATTCAATACATATCGTTTTGCAGATTACAAAGAACAGGTAATAGATTTACTACAAAGAGTCTGCACAGTTAGTATAGAGACGATGCAGATTATTCAACAGATTCAAGTGTAATCGATTCGCTATTTTTCGGGAACAGCCTAATCAATGTGCGTAAGTTTACAAGGCGGCACGAGAGGAATGGGCAGTTGAACAGGGGATTAGTTTAACAGAGATTGGCGCTAAACGTGGTGCAGCACCCAAGGTTACTCCAGTCAAGACCAGCTAGCTAGCTTAGATGCTCATTTACAAATGTTGAGCAAAGCTGGATTTAAGACAGTTGCAGTACCTTGGAAATATTACGGTGTAGCGGTGTTTGGTGGCTGGCTATGAAAATTTTAGATTTTGGATGCCTGGATTTAGGATTTATCTGTTTCTAATGGGTATTTATAGCATTAAGAGGTTGATTTATAGGACTTATGCACAAGAGATCCCCCAACCCCCTTAAAAAGTTGGCTCTTTGAGTTTCCCCCCTTTTTAAGGGGAGCCAGTGCGGGAACAGGGGTCTCCCCAAGTGGAGCAAGTGGCGTGGGTTAGGGGGGATCGAGGTTTCAAGTTTTTAGTGCGTAAGTCCTGATTTATTCAAGCCGCACACTCCTAACTTCTAGACATAAGTTAGGCGCTCCATATTGAAAGTGAATTTGTGTTAAAATTTAAGCCATATTCAAAGGATTAAAAAACTTGTCCTGCATCCAAAAAGCATTAGACCTATCCGAAAATACAGAGTAGAAAATTTTTTTCAGAAAACAAACCAGGACACGCGATTTGGATTAGTTTTTCGGTTCCTTTGTTTGCCATCACTTAGTTTCAAAAGGAGAATATCTTGGATGGCTCGAAATAAAAAGAAATCAGCCGGGTTTAAGTATGAGCATCCACTTTACTCTAGATGCCCAATTTGTTGTATTGTCCCGCCCCACATGCTGGAAAATGTCGTTGTAAATGGCAACCCCCAGCAGCGTACTTGGGCTTTTCATACATTAAATGTTTCGGCACAGTTTCGTGGACGGAGAGATGTTGTAGGTAATATTTCCTTTGCACCTTCTCCGGGTGAAAAGCGCCGCACTATTTACGATGCCAAAAATGGCCAGCAACTCCCTGGCACATTGATGCGTGCTGAAGGAGATCCCGCCAGCAGTGATGCTGCAGTGAATGAAGCCTACGATGCAGCTGGTGCTACTTATGACTTGTTTCATGAAATATTCGATCGCAATTCGATTGATGACAAAGGACTGCGTTTAGATTCCACCGTGCATTATGGCGTCAAATATGATAATGCCTTTTGGAACGGCGACCAAATGGTTTATGGTGATGGTGACGGAGAACTATTTCAATGTTTCACAAAATCAATTGATGTGATTGGGCATGAGCTAACTCATGGTGTAACCCAGCATGAAGCGGGTTTACAGTATTATGGCGAACCTGGGGCACTAAATGAATCGTTTTCTGATGTCTTCGGTTCTTTGGTGAAACAAAAGTCCAAAAATCAGACTGCACAAGAGGCAGACTGGCTGATTGGTGAAGGTCTTTTAGTACCCACTGTTAAAGGTGTTGCCCTCCGCTCGATGAAAGCACCGGGAACAGCATACGATGATCCAGTATTGGGTAAAGATCCCCAACCCGCGCATATAAAAGATAAATATACTGGTGTTGATGATAACGGTGGGGTGCATATCAACTCAGGAATCCCTAACTATGCCTTTTATCTAGCGGCTGTTGAGATTGGTGGTTATGCTTGGGAGAAAGCTGGGAAAATCTGGTATATAGCTTTACGCGATCGCTTACGTGCGAAAGCAGATTTTAAAAAAGCTGCCAGTGTCACCATTCAAATTGCTGGCGAACTCTACGGTAATGACAGTAATGAACAGAAAGCTGTGCAGAACGCTTGGCAAAAGGTTGGAGTTATTTAGAGACGCGATTAATCGTGTACAGGAGTTAGGAGTTTTTTCTTAACTTATAACTTTTTAGATGTATTGTTTGTTATTGCTAAACTGGGAGGTGAGAATTATCATCTCCCAGTCTTTGTATTTATCCCAACTAAATAACACAACGGAGAGCAAAAAAATGCGGGTATCATTTGAACGCACGGGCGGCTTTGCTGGGATTAGCAAGAAAACAACCGTTGATACAGCCTCTCTGCCGCCAAATGAAGCCAACACCCTTCTCCGACTAGTGGAAACTGCTGATTTATTTAGGCTACCTGAACAAATTACTTCGGCGAATCAACAGAGCGATCGCTTTCAGTATAAGTTAACAGTAGAAGATAACGGTAGGCAGCATACGGTGACTGTCAGCGAGGCAGCATTGCCAGTCACCTTAAGACCCCTGATTGAATGGCTACAGAATATAGCACAAAAAAGGTAATTGGCTGAATAAGTTAAATAAAGACTGACATAAATTATAAATTGATCATGGTGCTATGAATAAACCAATCAAACGAGCATTTTTAGATACTGAAGATGGGCAGATTCTTTACCGTATTGGTGGCGAGGGAAAACCTCTTGTTTTACTTCATCAAAACTTTAGAATTAATTTATAAGCCTGCTTCCGCACCTGGTAATATCAAAAACGCTCAAAGCTATACTTAAAAAAATAATTTATTTGAGTAGTCAGGGAAACCTAAGATTTGGAAATGAGCGCAACAACGTACAGAAAGTTAATAGCAAAGCAACTAAATCCAGATTTTAAATTTGCTGTTGAAGTTGTGGAGATTCGTATTTCACAACCTGCTGGCAGTCAACTTTTAATTCAAAACAAATTTGCTAGCGTTAACGGTGGCTTTGATACTTTACTTTGTCGTGGAGATGTTCCCTATGTTAACTCAATTCCTCCTTTTGATTTAGGTGTGGAAGCTGTAGGAAAAGTTGTCGCTATCGGTGAAAATGTCAAGGATTTTCAAATAGGTGATGCTGTCATAACTACAGCGCGTGGTGGCGGTTATCGAGAATATCAGGTTATCGATGCAAACTTAGCGCTGAAGGTGCCAGAAGCAACGCCAGAGTTGCTAACACTAATACCTACAGCTATATCAGCTTTGGTGGCATTGGAACAAGTGGGAGAGATCGGAAAAGTAACGAAGTGGTTTTAGTGACAGCAGCAGCAGGGGGAACTGGTCATATTGCGGTGCAATTGGCAAAGTTAGCTGGTAATCATGTCATTGGTACTTGTAGTTCTGAGGCGAAGGCAAAGTTACTGAGACAATTAGGGTGCGATCGCATTATCAACTATCGCACAGAAAATCTCAATCAAATCCTCAAGCAAGAATACCCTAATGGAATTAATCTCATTTTCGAGTGTGTAGGTAAAGCCGTATTTGATACCTGCGTTGAAAACTTGGCAGTGCGGGGACGCTTAGTAGTGGTTAGTTTTATCTCCGAATACGCAAATAATGTCGACCAAATTACAGAACGACGTATCTATCAGCAGCTATTTTGGAAATTTGCTTCTGTGAGAGGCTTTCTCATGCCTCATTATAAAGAACATATACCACGGGCACGCGATCGCCTTTTAAACCTGTTCTACACAGACAAACTTAAAGTTGCTGTTGACTCAACACAGTTTCAAGGCATAGAATCAATACCTGATGCTGTAGAATATCTCCTCAGTGGTCAGAATTGTGGGAAAGTGGTGGTGAGGTTTTAAGTAATACGATATTAGTTGATATCCAGTCGGGGGTGAGAATGACACAAGATTCAGAAAATACTTTAAAAGTTGCTCAACAAGCATTTGATCATTTTACCAAAAAAATGGGTAAAAGCCCCGTCCTTCGAGGACGGCTTTATATTATATTTCCTCAAAATATTTTCATAATCTTATGATGTCCATGTTATTATAAGATAAGTCAAATAAGAGATATTGATGCTAGTTTTCGAGTTCAAAACCTACGGCAAAGCATTGCAGTTCCAAGCAATTGATCAAGCGATCGGAACGACTCAGTTCATTCGGAATAAAGCGATCAGATTGTGGATGGATGGGCAAGCTTCGTCTTGGATTGAACTATCACGGCATTGTGCATTATTAGCGAAAGAGTTTCCTTTTGCGAATAAGTTAAATTCAATGGCTCGTCAAGCCGCAGCCGAACGAGCATGGACTGCTATCTCTCGATTTTATGACAACTGCAAGAAAAAGATATCGGGTAAAAAAGGCTTCCCACAATTCCAGAAAGATTGTCGTTCTGTTGAATATAAATCGTCAGGTTGGAAGCTTGCCGATGATCGTAAATCTATAACGTTTACTGACAAAAACGGTATTGGTAGATTAAAGCTAAAAGGTACTCGTAACCTGCATTTTTATCAAATCAACCAGATAAAACGGGTGAGATTGGTAAAACGTGCGGATGGTGTGTATGCCCAATTCTGCGTTGATGTACATCGCCAAGAATTCATACAGCCAACTCATCAGACAGTTGGGTTAGATGTCGGGCTGGACAGCTTTTATACTGATTCATTTGGTTTGAAGATTGAAAATCCTCGGTTTTATCGAACTCTTGTACGGAAAATGAAACGGTCACAAAAATTTGTTTCTCGCAAAGTTAAGGGTTCTAACAATAGGCGCAAAGCACGAAATATATTAGGTAGAGTTCACCTCAAAATAAGTAGGCAACGTAAAGACCATGCTGTGAAATTGGCAAGGTGCGTAATCACATCAAACGATGTAGTGGTTTACGTTAGCGAAGCGGGGCGCTTTTAGCGCACAGATTTGAGGATTAAGAATATGGTGAAAAATCATTGTTTGGCAAAATCAATCAATGATGCTGGATGGTATCAATTTAGAGTTTGGTTAGAGTATTTTGGGAAAGTATTTAAGAGGATTACTATTGCGGTAAATCCCTCGTATACAAGTCAGGAATGTTCTAACTGTGGCTCCATTGTGAAAAAGTCACTATCTACTCGTACAGACGTTTGTCAGTGCGGCTGCAAGCTAGATAGAGATCATAACGCCAGCATAAATGTTCTTAACTCCGGATTGGGTACTGTAGGGCATACAGGAACCTTTGCGGCTTTCGCAAGCAACGCTTTGGGAGAAACGGTGCGAATCGTTGGCTAGAAACCAATCCTTTAAGGATTAGGGGGATTAGCCGCAGGGTATTGAACCTTGACAACTGAATGACCATGTAGGTGA
>NZ_JBALCE010000126.1:0-92865 GCF_036919815.1 Nostoc sp. | reverse complement strand
GGATTACTCCGGCCCTTATCACGGTTATGACGGCTTCGCCATCTTCGCACGCGACATGGACTTGGCACTCAACAGCCCAACCTGGGGATTAATTGGCGCTCCTTGGAATGAAAAAGCTCAGGCTAAGAAGGCTGAAGCTAAGGCTAAGGCTGCCGTTTAGGGAAATGGGAGAGTGAGATAAGTAAGGATAACCTGGGGTTTTAGCCCCAGGGGGGAGTTGGGAATACAAAATTCAAAATTAAAAATGAAAATTAATTTTGGTTTTTGCATTTTGAATTTTGAATCATATTCCCACTCCCGCCTTAAATCTTTATTCCTCGATTAGTAAAGAATTCAGTAAGCTTGGAGATCCGAAAATGCCTCAGAATCCCGAAAAAATTCAAGACCACGTAGAGTTATTCCACCAACCTGAGTACCAACAGCTATTTGAAAACAAAAAGCAGTTTGAAAACGGTCACGAAGCTGAAGAAGTAACACGAGTTGCAGAGTGGACAAAGAGTTGGGATTATCGTGAAAAGAACTTCGCTCGTGAAGCTTTAACCGTTAACCCTGCTAAAGGTTGTCAACCATTGGGAGCAATCTTTGCTGCTGTTGGTTTTGAAGGCACTCTACCTTTTGTTCAAGGTTCTCAAGGTTGCGTTGCTTACTTCCGCACACACTTAACCCGCCACTACAAAGAACCATTCTCTGGTGTATCTTCTTCAATGACTGAAGATGCAGCCGTGTTTGGTGGTCTGCAAAACATGATTGACGGCTTGGCGAACTCTTACCAACTCTACAAGCCCAAGATGATCGCTGTCTGCACCACCTGTATGGCAGAAGTAATTGGTGATGACTTGCAGTCTTTCATCAACAACGCCAAGGAAGCTGGTTCAGTTCCTCAAGATTTCCCAGTACCCTACGCTCACACCCCTAGCTTTGTTGGCTCCCACATCACTGGTTACGACAACATGATGAAGGGAATTCTTTCTAACCTGACAGCAGGTCATAAGAAAGAAACCAGCAATGGTAAGATCAACTTTATCCCAGGTTTTGACACCTACGTTGGCAACAACCGAGAAATCAAGCGGATTGCTTCGTTGTTCGGCTTTGACTACACAATTCTAGCCGACAACAGCGACTATCTGGATTCACCCAACACAGGTGAGTTCAATATGTACCCAGGTGGTACAAAGCTAGAAGATGCAGAAGATTCAATTAATGCTAAAGCTACGATCGCTCTGCAAGCACACTCCACCCTCAAAACCCGCGAGTACATTGAAAAAGAGTGGAAGCAACCAACCTCAGTTTCCCGTCCTTGGGGTATTAAGGGTACTGATGAGTTCTTGATGAAACTCAGCCAACTGAGTGGTATCCCCATTCCCGAACAATTGGAAATTGAACGCGGTCAGGCAGTTGATGCCATGACTGACTCCCACTCATGGATTCACGGCAAGCGCTTCGCTATCTACGGCGAACCAGATTTAGTATACAGCGTAGTTGGCTTTATGCTAGAAATGGGTGCTGAACCTGTGCATATCTTGGTTCACAACAGCAACGAAGTATTTGAAGCAGAAATGAAAGAACTGCTTGCTTCTAGCCCCTTTGGTAGCAATGCAACTCTTTGGCCTGGTAAAGACCTGTGGCACCTGCGTTCTTTGATGTTCACCGAACCCGTAGACTTCCTTATTGGTAACAGCTACGGTAAGTACCTGTGGCGCGATACTAAGACTCCCTTAGTGAGAATTGGCTATCCCATCATAGATCGTCACCACTTACACCGCTACTCCACCATTGGTTATCAAGGTGCGATCAACTTGCTCAACTGGGTTGTAAATACCCTGTTTGAAGAAATCGATCGCAACACCAACATTCCTTCTAAGACAGATATTTCTTACGACTTGATTCGTTAGAAATTGCGTAGAAACACAACGTGTTAATTAAAGGGTAAAGAAGGGGAGTAGGGAGTGGGTACAGACGTGATTAATCGCGTCTGTACGGGAATAGGGAAATATCCAAATCCAATGCCCCATGCCCAATCCCCAATGCCCAATCCCCAACTTCCCTTTTTCTTTCTAGCATTTACCTGAGGTATTAAATAGATGGAAACCATCAATCATACTCACGAACACACTCACGCTCACCCTAATTACCATCCACCTAACTATAAAAAACCAGGGAAGTTCAATAATCTTCTCAATCCGTTGCGCCGTCTAGTGGATGGAATTCAGGTTAAAAATAATCGCATCGCTCATCTAATTTGCCAAACAATTCCTTGTTGTTGTCCCTTTGAGCAACAAATTAAATTATTTGGGCGGTCTATTGATATCCCAGCATTGTGTAAACTCAATCCTTTATATGACGAATTTGTAGGATTGCGTTTTCGGGCTTTATCTTACCTCGCTGATGTCTGTGGAGAGGATGTCACAAAATACATTTGTTAGTCATTAGTCATCGGTCATTGGTCATTAGTCAGTAGAGACGCGATTAATCGCGTCTGTACAATGGTCATTAGTTATTCAAATGACAAAGGACAATTAACAATTCAGTACGAGAAGAGAGATGAAAATCACCCAAGGCAAAATCAACGAGCTGCTCACTGAGCCAGGATGCGAGCATAATCAGCACAAACAATCTGAAAAGAAAAACAAGTCTTGCGCCCAACAGGCACAACCTGGCGCGGCTCAAGGGGGCTGTGCCTTTGATGGTGCAATGATTGCCTTAGTACCGATCGCAGATGCAGCGCATCTAGTCCACGGCCCGATCGCCTGTGCTGGTAATTCCTGGGGCAGTCGTGGTAGTCTATCATCTGGCCCTCAACTCTACAAAATGGGCTTTACGACTGACTTGGGTGAAAATGATGTCATCTTCGGTGGCGAAAAGAAGCTTTACAAAGCGATTCTGGAACTCAAAGAGCGCTACCAACCAGCAGCTGTATTTGTCTACGCTACCTGCGTGACAGCCTTAATTGGTGATGATGTTGATGCTGTCTGCAAAGCGGCTGCTGAGAAAATTGGTACTCCTGTTATTCCTGTCATTGCACCAGGATTCATTGGTAGTAAAAATCTGGGTAATCGTTTTGGTGGTGAAGCTTTGTTGGAATATGTTGTCGGCACAGCAGAACCGGAACATACAACCCCCTATGATATTAACTTAATCGGTGAATACAACATCGCCGGAGAAATGTGGGGAGTAACACCACTGTTAGAAAAATTAGGCATTCGTATTTTGTCTAAAATTACGGGCGATGCTCGCTACAATGAAATTCGCTACGCCCACCGCGCCAAGCTGAACGTGATGATCTGCTCACGAGCGCTGGTCAATATGGCCAGAAAGATGGAGGAGCGTTACAACATCCCCTACATTGAAGAGTCTTTCTACGGCATTGATGATATGAATCACTGCCTGCGAAATATCGCTGCTAAATTAGGCGACGCTGATTTACAGGAGCGCACAGAAAAGCTGATTGCAGAAGAAACTGCTGCTTTAGATTTGGCATTGGCTCCCTATCGCGCTCGACTCAAAGGGAAGCGGGTTGTCTTGTATACAGGTGGTGTCAAGAGTTGGTCGATTATCTCGGCGGCTAAGGACTTAGGGATTGAAGTTGTTGCTACCAGTACGAGGAAAAGTACTGAGGAAGATAAAACCAAAATCAAGAAGTTGCTCGGCAACGATGGCATTATGTTGGAGAAGGGCAACGCTCAGGAATTGCTACAGGTGGTTAAAGACACTCGCGCAGATATGCTGATTGCTGGTGGTCGTAACCAATACACCGCTTTGAAAGCTCGAATTCCTTTCCTTGATATCAACCAAGAACGTCACCATCCCTATGCAGGTTATGTGGGGATGATTGAGATGGCGCGGGAACTGTACGAAGCTCTGTATAGCCCAATTTGGGAACAGATACGTAAGCCCGCTCCTTGGGAAGAAGAGGAGGTAGTTTAGTGACGACTCTCGCCGCTAATTGCCAGGAATGTAGCGGGAGCATCTAACCTCACGATTAGAATTTGCTGATTCACGGGACTGGTATTCCAGTATCATCCACAGCCAGCAACGATGCATCCTCACCGTTGTTTTGAACAAGTACAAAAGTATGTTCAACCTATTACGCACACACTTTCACCTAGACAACGATTCATGCCTAGAACCCCATACCATGTTTTCAATGTTCAGTAGTTTAGCAGTGCGAATTACCGCTACTCTGCTACTACAAGTATACCATGAAACCATTGTCATTGCTAGATTTTGGGGTATCGAACCCCTAAAATCTAGCAATGACTACCACTACCCCCGTCACCGCCAATCGGAATACCGATGTGGCGGGAGTACCCTGGAGGTTTAGATGGCTATCGTTACCGTTTCTAACAAAGCATTGACAGTTAATCCTCTCAAGCAAAGTCAAGCTTTGGGTGCAACCTTAGCCTTTTTGGGATTGAAAGGGACGATGCCCTTATTCCACGGTTCTCAAGGTTGTACTGCTTTTGCTAAAGTTGTCCTGGTGCGGCATTTCCGGGAAGCGATTCCCCTAGCTACGACAGCGATGACGGAAGTCACTACTATCTTAGGTGGTGAAGAGAATGTGGAACAAGCAATTCTCACTTTGGTAGAAAAGGCTAACCCGGAAATTATTGGTTTATGTACCACTGGATTGACTGAAACTAGAGGAGATGACATCGAGGGTTTTCTTAAGGCAATCCGCGATCGCCACCCAGAATTGAATGATTTGGCGATCGTTTTTGCACCTACCCCAGATTTTAAAGGTGCGTTGCAAGATGGTTTTGCTGTTGCTGTGGAAAGCATAGTTAAGGAAATTCCTCAACCAGGTGTAATCAGAACTGAACAAGTGACGATTTTGGCGGGTTCTGCCTTCACACCAGGGGATGTACAAGAAATCAAAGAGATAGTCACGGCTTTTGGCTTGATACCTATCTTTATACCTGACCTTGGCGCTTCTCTAGATGGTCATTTAGAAGATAATTACAGTGCTGTTACAGTCAGTGGGACTACCTTAAAACAGCTACAAGAAGTAGGTAGTTCTGCTTTTACCCTAGCATTGGGTGAAAGTATGCGGAGTGCTGCCAAGATTCTGGAAGAACGCTTTGGCACACCTTATGAGGTGTTTGGCGAACTGACTGGATTAGAAGCGGTAGATGAGTTTATTCAAGCATTGGCAATTCTGAGTGGTAACAGCGTACCCGAAAAATACCGCCGCCAACGTCGTCAGTTGCAAGATGCGATGTTGGACACTCACTTTTACTTCGGTGCAAAACGAGTTTCTTTAGCGCTGGAACCAGATTTGTTGTGGTCAATAGTGCATTTCCTGCAATCGATGGGAGCGCAAATTCATGCGGCGGTGACTACCACGCGATCGCCTTTACTAGAAAAACTCCCGCTTAAAAACATCACAATCGGCGATTTGGAAGACTTTGAGAGTCTAGCAGACGGTTCTGATTTGCTGATTGGTAACTCGAATGTCGGTGCGATCGCCAAACGGCTCTCGATTCCTCTTTATCGTCTCGGACTGCCCATTTATGACCGCTTAGGTAATGGTCAATTTACTAAAGTTGGCTATCGAGGCACGATGGAACTTGTGTATGGCATCGGCAACCTGTTTTTAGAACAAGAAGAGTCATTCGTCATTCGTCATTGATGAGTAGCAAATGACAAAGAGAGAAGTCTGATCTAAAAAAGCCTTAGATCAGAACTTCAGAGACAAAGGATAAATGACAACTGACAAAGGACAAATTAGGATGAAAATTGCCTTCACGACGAGTGACCGAGTTCATATTAATACTCATTTTGGAGCAGCAGATGAAATTGATGTTTATGAAATCTCGGATGAAGGATATAAATTCCTAGAGACTCTTAACTTTGAGGATCAGCTCCAAGAAGAGAATAATGAGAGTAGACTCGCACCAAAACTTGCGGCTCTAGAGGATTGCACAATTATTTATGTAATAGCAATTGGTGGTAGCGCTGCCGCTCGGTTAATTAAGAAAGGTGTTACCCCAGTGAAGGCGCGATCGGAAGAAGAAGAAATTAGTGAAGTGCTAAATAAGCTAGTAAAAACCCTCAAAGGTAATCCTCCACCTTGGTTGCGTAAAGCTTTACAGCCAAAATCCACAAGTTTTGCAGATGAAGTTGAAAATGAAGCAACGGTATGACCACAAATAATAGTGTTAACGGAACTGCAACAACTGAAGTCTTGAACTCACCTTTCCTTAAGGTATTAATTCAACAAATCCGTGGTCAAGACAGTTATGGATTTTATCGTAATTGGTCTGATGAGTTGATTCTCAAACCCTTTATTGTCACTAAACAAAAGAAGCGGGAAATCTCCGTTGAGGCCGAAGTTGATCCGGTAACTCAAGCTCGAATTATGGCATTTTTTCGAGCTGTAGCTGCTGGGATTGAACAGGAAACAGGTTTGATATCCCAGGTTGTGGTTGATTTAAGCCATGAAGGATTTGGCTGGGCGCTAGTTTTTTCTGGCCGTCTTTTGCTAGCTGTGAAAACCTTACGAGATGCTCATCGCTTTGGCTTTGACTCGCTGGATAAATTAGCAGAAGAGGGAGAAAACCACGTCAAAAAAGGCATTGATTTGGCGAAGCGCTTTCCTGAAGTTGGCAACCTTTAAGAGTGCTGAGTGAATAGTGAAGAGTTAGAAATTAAAAATTATATAACTCATAACTTCTAACTCAGAATTCATAACTCATAACTCAGCACTCAGCACTGAATAAGGAGTGGCTAATTGTGCAAGCAGAAAAAATAACTATTGAGGAACTACAAGGACAAATCAGACGCCTCAATAGCAAAGCTGGTCAAATGAAAATGGATCTGCATGATTTAGCTGAAGGGCTACCAACAGATTACAAACAACTTATGGATGTTGCGGCGGCAACTTATGAAATCTATCGCCAGTTAGATGAACTGAAACAACATCTGAAAAAATTGGAGAATGCTAAATGACTGGAACTATTGATGAATTCAAGCAGCTCGTAGATGCAGAAGAATTTTTTAAATTCTTTAACCTGTCCTACGATCCAAAAGTTGTAAATGTAAATCGTCTACATATTCTCAAAAAGTTTTCTCAATACATGAAAGAAATTGATGATAATTCTCCTGACTTGAGTCAAGAAGAGAAATTAAATCAATATTCTTTGGCTTTGCAAAAAGCCTATCAGGTATTCATCGAATCAACACCTCACGAACAAAAGCTGTTCAAAGTGTTTAACGATAAGCCGAAAAATGTAGTCACACTGACAGAAATCACTTCTGATTAGGAGGTATAAATTGGTTAACCTGATGCCTACCGAATTAGAACGCTATCGTCGCCAAATGATGCTTCCGAATTTTGGCGAAACAGCACAGAAGCGCCTGAAGTCAGCGACAGTTCTGGTTACAGGTGTGGGGGGATTAGGCGGTACGGCGGCGCTTTACCTAGCAGTAGCGGGCGTTGGGCGGCTAATCCTAGTCCGGGGTGGTGACTTGCGGCTAGATGATATGAATCGTCAGGTTCTAATGACTGATGATTGGGTAGGTAAGCCAAGGGTATTCAAAGCTAAAGAAACTCTGGACGCGATTAATCCTGACGTCCAAGTGGAAACTGTTCATGATTACATCACCCCGGAAAATGTAGATTCGTTAGTGCAGTCTGCTGATATGGCTCTTGATTGCGCCCACAACTTTACGGAGCGCAATTTGTTAAATGAAGCCTGTGTACGCTGGCGTAAGCCAATGGTAGAAGCCGCAATGAACGGGATGGAAGCTTACCTGACGACGATTATTCCTGGTGTGACTCCTTGTTTGTCTTGTCTGTTTCCCGAAAAGCCTGATTGGGATCAGCGCGGCTTTTCAGTTCTAGGCGCTGTCTCTGGGACACTAGCTTGTCTAACGGCTTTGGAAGCTATCAAGCTGATCACCGGGTTTAGTCAGCCTTTATTGTCGCAATTGCTGACAATCGACCTGAATCGGATGGAATTTGCTAAACGCCGTTCTCACCGCGATCGCTCTTGTCCAGTATGCGGTAATAGTGCCCCTTGGAGACACGCGCAATCGAATTCGATGGAACCCACAGGTATTGTACAAAATAGTCATTAGTCACTTGTACTGAGCGTTCGCATAGCGTCTCGTAGAGAAGCCGTTCGCGCAGCCTCTCGTAGAGAAGTATTGGTGATTAGTGAATAACAAAGGACAAATGACAACCCACACCTGAAATCAGAATAACTAATCGCTACAAATCAGGAGAACTGATGACCGTTACTTTATCAGAAAAAGCAGAATTTCATCTGCGGGCATTGCTGGGAGGTTCCGCACCCGACGCTAATGGCGCAACTAAAGGTATCCGCATCTCTGTAAAAGATGGTGGTTGCAGTGGCCATGAATATGCAATGGATATCACCAGCAAGCCCCAACCAGATGATTTAGTAACCCAGCAAGGCAAAGTGCTGGTTTACGTTGATGCCAAAAGTGCGCCGTTATTAGAAGAAATTGTGGTTGACTTCGTTGAGGGAGTGACGGAAAGCGGTTTTAAGTTCACCAACCCCAATGCAACTGATAAATGCGGTGGTTGTGGAAAGTCTCTCAAAGCAGGCGACAGTAAGCCGACTGGTGTACCTTGCAGCTAACATCATTCCCTTAGCCCCAAGTCTGATTGTAGAAGCTTCTCATAGACGTACTCCGCAGAGTTTCAATCCCTTTGAGGTGGCTTCTCGTTCGCGTTGCATCCCTTATCCCTATAGAGAAACTTGCTAAAGCGTAGCTTCTGCGTAAGAAGAAGGGAAGCAAAGAGTAGGATACGTTGCTCAAAAACTTCGCAAATTAGACCAACTGTATAACGTTTGAGGAGAATCGGAAAATGGCTACGTACCAAGTTAGATTAATCAACAAAAAAGAAGACCTCGACACCACAATTGAAGTTGATGAAGAGACTACCATTTTAGATGCAGCAGAAGAAAATGGTATTGAGTTGCCGGCTTCTTGTCAAGCAGGTTCTTGCTCTAGTTGTGTTGGCAAAGTCGTCGAAGGCGAAATTAATCAAGAAGATCAAAACTTCCTGGATGACGAGCAGATTTCTAAAGGATTCGCTCTACTTTGTGTTACTTATGCTCGTTCTAATTGCACAATCAAAACACATCAAGAACCCTATCTCGTCTAAAATATTACTTTGGTTGCTGTCTTTGGCGACTAAATAAAACATAAAGGAAGAAGGATGAAATATACTTCCTTCTTCCCTTCACAATTCCTAATTTATAATTCAAATGTTTACCCGCTTTAGTGTAACTAGCTGTTCATTAGAATTATTGAGAATGGGAGAGCGAGGAATCGTCATCTTCTGTAAAAGTCAGGATGAAACAATCTTGACAAAACTGATATCAATGGGGGTAATACCAGGAACTACTATCACTTTAGAACAACACTTTCCCTCATTAATTATTAAAGTAGAAAATAAATCTTTAGCACTAGATGTAGAAAGTATCCGCGCTATTTATGTCCATATTGTTGATAGTTGAATTAATTAACATCTATATAATACCCTCTTGACGTCACTCCTTTCCTAATTAATTCCAGGAGTGAGGTCAATCAATTTATAGATATGAATGCAATTTGGTATTAGAGATAGAGCCGCTTGCAAGAAAAGGCAACTTACCTATTTTTCATTCAACAGCAACTATCACATCTGATGATTTAATCACAGCAAGAGCCTGCTTACCTTCTACAAGTCCGAGCGTTTGCGCTGATGATTTTGTGATGATTGACACTAACTCTACTCCTGGTGCTATTTCTAAAGTTATCTCAGTATTAACTGAACCATGTACAACTTTTGTTACAGTACCTTTGAGAGAATTCCGAGCGCTAATTTCCATTTTTTGTCTCTGTCTTACTTATACTTAAATAAAGTAGCATATTTCCAAGCACATTTTGGTTGAAAAAGGGAATCCTTTAATATTTCTTAAGGACTGTCAGATATATAAAGGAAATCTTAGTGTCATCTCTCTGTTTTATTAAACACAAGATTCAAAGTAATTCATAATTCATAATTCATAATTAAAAAGAGTTTGTACCCGGTGCAACTACCAAGCAGTCCTGTTTTAGTTGGGGCTTCGGCGTGAGCGCTACTTCTCTACGAGAGGCTGCGCCAACGACAACGCTCAGTACAAGTCAGTCGAACGGTTGAAATCGCCTTTCTATTACATAATTATGAGTTTTCAATGGAAACGTTACATCCAATTTGAGAATTTTTAGATATTGATGGTGAATAGGGTAGGCGTTTCACGTTTTAGATATTGCTAATATTTAGTAACATTAACAACTGACTAATAACCGAATTTGTTTTATTTAAAGTAACTTACAGCAGTTTTTATTTATTTTAACCATGTTTGTTGTAGAGAATATTTAAAACGTCGTTTGCAGCCAGATGCTGGAAATACTGCTTATTGCGGCTCTGGCGTTAGTAAGGGAGGCGGAGCCTCAATGAGGGGCATTCCCAGTCTCCGACTGGGAACGAGGTAAAACGAGGTAAAAAATGCTGCATTTTCACTGTATTTCAAGATTTTTTTGGAGATATATCTGGGGATCTTTATAAATGATTCATAATTATAAATTATCAGAGTGATAATATATAACTAAGCTAAATTGTTGGAAGTCAACTTAGTAGTCTATTAAGTCAACTATGCTGGGTAAATAAGTTTGTAGTAAGGACTTTAGTCGTTGTGTTAAGCACTGAAGTACTTAGTACGTACTAAGCAAAGTTAGCTTGATGGACTATTAGTACTTGAGTAACAAAAAATTGCTGGGTCAGGGCGGTAAGTAGGGAGTAAGGAAAGACTTTTCGGATTACCAAATTTTTGAATATCTAGGAAATTTGCTTTGGTTAACTACTAGAGTTCAGCTATTCGTATAGCATTTTTAAATAATGGTGGGCAATGCCCACCATTAAGTTTTCCAAGAAAATTTATGCTTGAAATTTACTTACTTTTGTGACATTTAAAGAAGAAGTATGAGTCAATTAAACAGTCAAGATTTGAGTGAAGCAACAACCCAATGGCTAATAGCAAAAGGCTATAGTCTTGGGGATTTAAATCAGCAAGGTGAAAATGGGGATACAGCTTTGATGAAAGCGGCAAGAGAGGGAATTTATGCAGTCGTTAAAGAACTGATTGATCTAGGTGTGGATATCAATGCTCGAAATAGCGATTGCAACAATGCTTTGTGGTTTGCTTGTTTTGGTAATCACTACGATTTAATTAATTTACTGCTGGCTGTTAACATTAATATTGACAACCAAAATGATAACGGTGCAACTGTTTTAATGTATGCAGCTTCAGCCGGAAAGACAGAAGTCGTTAAGTTACTTTTACAGCATCATCCTAACTTAACTTTGAAAAACTTAGATGACTATAAAGCCATCGATTTTGCGAGTAACGTAGAAGTTTTAAGGATACTTAAAAATGCCACCAAGTAAGATATCGGGCAAAGCCTATCATGAGGCTACGAAGCATTCTTATTTATCGGTACAGCTTAATCCAAATTATGTAGATGCATCAACACAGCCATCTCCATTTAAAGTTTATCCAAAATTTTATCGGAGAGTGAAATTAAATCTCAATAATCCTGTTCATTCTTTTATCTCCTTAACCAGTACGATCACACTGGAAAAAGTGTATAAAGATAGCCTTTATACACTGCGAGTCAATCCATCAGCAGGCGCTCTGTATCCTACAGAAGTTTATGTACAGGTTCGCGGGATTGAGGGAATAGTAGATGGTATATATCATCTAGAAGTTGAGAATAATTGTCTAACTCTCATCTATGAATTAATTGATGATGGGTTAGAGAATTATATTATACCGGGTAAAAGTATCAAGGGATTCATCTTTTTAATTAGTTGTGTTTATTATAGGTCTAGCTGGAAATATCAAAATAGAAGCATGAGATATTGCTTATTAGATAGCGGACACCATTTAGGTGCAGTTGCAGCTTCAGCTTTTCTGCACAACCGAGATATACAACTAATTTTCGACTTTGATAAATTCGCTCTCAATTCCGATTTGGGATTTGAGAATAAAGAGTTTGTTACTGCTTGTGCGGTGTCAGGAGAACTACAAGACAAGAAAATCAGACACTTAAGGCTGAAAGTTCCTTTTGTCTGCGGTACTGATTATTTTGAATCTAATCAATTTATTGAAGATGCCTATCAAGCAACTACTCTCCAAAAGAGTCGCCAGCAGAAATTAGAGTATCCTCAATTTGACTTTGATAAGGATAAATTTTATCACACAGTTTGGGATAGACGTTCTATTAGACGTTTCCGGAAAGAGTCTATTTCTCAAGAAGATTATTTATATATAGTGCAGCAACTTCAGCAGCCAATACCGACAGAAAACTATGAGCAAATAGAAATTTACTCAGTGGTGCATCGAGTAGAGGGAATGACACCTGGGTTATATAAAGGTACGTATCTGGTTAAGACGGGTAATTTTAGTGAAAAGACGGGTTACTTATGTATTAATCAGGCTATTGCTAAAGATAGCGCTGTAACTTTATTTTTTGTGTCAGATTATTTAAATTATCAAACTGCTATGCAAATAGCTGGTTTTCTTGGACAAAGACTTTATTTAACTAGTAATTATTTGGGAATTCAGTGTAGTGGAATTGGTGCTTATTATGATGAAGAAACCCAGGAATTATTAGAAACAAATAAAGATGTACTTTATGGAATGGTAATTGGAAGATAAATAGGAAGCTAAAGAGAGATGCTTAGAAAGACGTATTACTTTAATGGTGATGACTCACATCCTATACAACCGACATCGGCGGATATTATACTGCGGCAGCAACTAGAATATTCTATTAGTAGATACTTTTATGACGCTTGCGATCGCACGATTCAAAATCTTCTATCTAATTGTCGGTGGTATGTCACAACCCATGCCAATGCTCTAACATTGGTAATTGAATGTCCCGATCAAGTTACTAATTGGCGTATTTTGCAAAAAATTGTGCCAATGGGGACATTACTATATGGAATTATCAGCAGTGCTAAAATCCGTGTTTGTCCGCCAGAAATTCAAGGCGTACCTTTTGAAATGAGGGTAGATGAACTTTCGGTTTATCGGGATTGGGCTTAAGAAAATAGTTAGGAGTTAAGAGTTTGGAGAGACGCGATTAATCGCGTCTGTACAGGATTTAGTAGTTAATAATTCAAAATTACTACTCATTATTCTGGCTGATAAGTGCGGTTATTTCTTCAAAAACCAAATCGGCAGAATGTTTGACAACAAGACTTAATTCCAGTCCAAAATCAAGATTTGCCGCCTCAATTAAATAAACTGTCACCTCTTCGGGAAAGTCATTTTGAAAAATTTTCCGTCCGGCGGCTAAAGCATTATCCCAGCGAAAATTGTGCAAGTTATAACTAGCTTCTGGCATTGCTTCTAGTTCTTTTCCTGGAACTTTAAACACAGCACCTGGTTCAGAACCTGTTGAACTTGCATCAATAATTACTAATTGTTTACTACCTCTAGCTTGAAACATTACTTCCATCCCGGCGGTGCCACAGTCATAAACTCGCACATGAGGATGAGGATTTTCAGCTAGATATTTTTGTAAGCGTTGGGCGATGATTACGCCTACTGCGTCGTCATTGCGATTGAGATTACCGCAACCGATAATAGTTAGCATGGAATGAAATTTAATTGTTTAAGCTAATTTGTTAAATATCTGCCTGAATTGTCACAGTATACACATCTTGATCCAGTAAGAATCTCATGCTCAAATAGATACTAGGCGAATATCTTCAGCTGCCACCAGCGCGATCGCGTATCATAAGCAGGCACGAATATCCTCAATTTGTAGGTCTAGATAGTAGTCTCTGATAATTTCTTCAAATGAAAGTCCGTCATTGAGCAGTTCAAGAATGCTTTGTACAGTGATGCGTGTACCTGCGAAACAAGGTTTACCAAAATGAATGTGAGAGTTAACTACGATTCTGTCCATATAACTATAAACTAATAATATGTTTCCTAAATTATAAAATAATAATTCGTGCTGCATCTATAAATGCAGTGAAGCATACTTTAAGGCTTAAGGTGATAGTAAAAGTATAATATTATTTTCTGGTGTCTATTATGGGATTATGAGCATCTGCTGAAACTAATATTTCAGAACGGGATGAAGATATCTTAAAAAACGAGATTGATCCTGTACGTGGTTCGGGTCTGCAAAATATAGGGTTACACCAGAGGCTTTGACTAATAATACAGACAAAGCCTCTGAATAAGTAAGTTATCAGCAGTAAACTAGAACTCTACACCATGTTTCTTGGCAATTTCAATAAGTTTCTCAGACTGATGTTGTGATGCTTTAGTTAAGAGTTCTTCAGCCTCTTCTCTAGTACTTCCCTCTTTAGGAATTAAGTACTTGACATAAAGAGATACAAAATCGGCTGCGATCGCTAAACCGGATAGAGCATGTTTGTCAGCTTCCTTACCAGCGATCGCTGATACTAAACCTGCTCTAATTGGGTCTGGTTTAACTTTCATGAACTGATCAACAAGTTTCGGAATGTATTCTGCTGGCGGCAAATTATCTAACTTACTTCTATCTGGAGTAAAGTTACATTCTGCGGCTTTTGCCTGCTCTAAAACACACCATTCTATGTATTCTTGCAATCCTGCGTCGGGAACGCGAGGCAGATATTCGTGTAGCGCTAAATCAGACACAAGCTTACCGTGTAAATTTCTGTTTTGTTGAAGTGCATTAATGCAAGCCTAACGCACTGTTTCTATAAGTTTTAGTATGTTACGCTACGAGTTTTGAATAAAGGGCATTGAGCATTGCAAAAATTCTACTTTTCAACCATCCTCTCAAATTAAAAGAGTTGGTGGAGCGATCGCTGAAATAGCAAATGCGTAGGCGAAGCCCGCCGGAGGCATCGCCGAAATAGCAAATGCTTAGGCGTAGCCAGCCGTAGGCATCACCGAAATTGTCTGGATCTCTTACGGGAGCGATGCAAGTGAGATAAACCAAAAAAGAGAGCGATCGCTAATCCCATCTACTTTTGTCGTCATTCTTTTAGGTCGCGGCTGAGAGCTAATTTAATCTCAATCAAGGTGGTTTCTTCTGGTACAAGTTTTAACAATTCTGAAACTGTGCCAACTTTCCAGGTCTTTGCTTGTAGACGTTCTCTTTTAGCTTGATCCATAGGTTAAAATCTCAAGATTTGGCTGCCCAAAGTAGGGAAACGTCGTACTGATTAAACATTGAATCGGCACTTACAAGCGTCATGTCTTCTTTCTGAGCCTGTGCAATCAACATTCTGTCAAAAGGATCTCGGTGATGCAAAGGCAATGCAGCCGCTCGTAAAGCATGAGAAGCTGTAATTTCTAGCGTTCGCATTGGCCAACACCTCCATCCGACTAGAAATATAACTGTCTAAAGGGTCTGCCAGAGGTAACTTTCCAATCGCAACTTTTATCCCCATTTCCCAAATGCTGGCAACTGAGAACCACAATTTATTTGTTTCATCGGCAATATGGGCAATAGCTGCTTCATTCAAAAGCTCTGGTTGGGTAAACCAGCATTGCGTATCTAGCAAAAGTTTCACTCCTCACCGCCCTCAAATGCTGCCAAAATGTCTTTTGGCAAAGGGGCATAGTGGTGCAAGGGTGATGTCTACGCTCAGTTAGATGACCGATCCAGTAAGCTGTAAGTGAGCGTTGTCTATGATTGTGATATGAAAACTTTTACTGCGATCGTTGAAAGAGATCCTGACACTAAGTTCTATGTTGGCTATGTCCCTGGCTTTACTGGAGCGCATTCTCAAGGTGAAACCTTGGATGAATTGCAGGAAAATTTGCGTGAAGTTATTGAAATGCTTCTAGAGGACGAGGATCTGGTATTCGAGACAGAGTTTGTAGGTATACAACAGATTGTGGTTCAGTAGACCATGAGTAATATTCCTGTTCTGAAACCCCAAGAAGTTGTACGAATATTGGAGAGCCTTGGGTTTGTGGAGGTACGTCAGAAAGGCTCACACAAACAGTTTCGACACGAAGATGGACGAGGAACTATAATGCCTATTGTAAATTTGTATTTTGCGCGATCGCGTCGCGTGTCGCAGGCGATCGCATTTTAGTTCAGTATAAATAGATAGTAGCAAATGTTGCAGCACAAGCGATAAATATGCTTGAGTAGAACTATCACACAATATGTATCAATGAAGCGTAAATCTGAACCATATAGCTAGGATAATGTTGAGAAGGCTAAGAAATAGATTTAGGTACGAATTATGACTAATGCACCGGATACAGAAGAACATTGGGCTACCAAATTAGAAAATTTAGAAGATAACAACTTACTGTGGAAACAGTACAACGTCTACACGGATTTATTTAAGTTTTATGTAAATGTTACATGGCAGGTAATTACATGGTTTTATGCAATTACAGGAGCGATTCTTGTCTACTATTTTGATCATATAAAAAATAATTCTTATCTTAGGTATGCCCTTGTTTTACCTGCTATTTTAAGCTTTGGATTCTATCAAATTTTCTCTTTTGGTGCTCGTCAGAATCAAGACTTAATTCGTTGGCTCAACTACATACGTGCACAACTCAGCCTTCCAGGGCGACCACACATTGAGGTTCTTAACCACTTTTTAGACTTAAGTAGCAAGCTGTTTCTAATTGTTGCACTTAGTCTTGGAGTTATGTTTGTCTTGAGCTTCTTTATACGACCGTGAGGCGATCGCTCAACTCTTAAAGCACAAAAATCACAAAATAAAATGACTAATTGAATCACAATTAGCCATTTTTGACTTAGTAATTAACATCCTTTAAGCAGTCCGAAAACGTGCTAGTTCCTCTCCTGTTTTAGCATCATGAGCATGAACTGTACACACTAAACATGAATCAAACGATCGCGCCACATGACCAACTTCCACCGGGTCGCTAGAATCGTAAATGGGTGTCCCAATTAACGCTTCTTCAATGGGGCCGCGGATTCCTTCACCATCACGAGGGCCAATATTCCAAGTACCAGGCGCAATCACTTGGTAATTCTTAATCTTACCGCCCTCTACTTCTACCCAGTGAGACAAGGAACCCCGCGCTGCTTCCGTTGCACCCCATCCCTTGCCATCTTTTTCTTTGGGTTTGATATACCAGGGATCGTTTAACTTGAATTCACGTAAACAGTGTTCAGCTTGGCGATATAACTTGACAAGTTCGTGAACTCGTGCTAGCTGACGCACATGAATACTAGCACCACCCATCTTTTTGAAGACATCAAGGATCAAGCCGTCGTAGTGTTGCCAAGATTCGCCATGTTTACCACCTGCAACTAATTGCCGCGCTAAGGGGCCAGTTTCCAAACGTCCGAAGTCTTTGTGAAGGACTGCACTCGACCAAGAGTAGGCGTTATCGAAGTCTTTTGTATTGATTGCAGTCGGTTTAGTTATGCGATCGCTAGGATGAATGTCTGCCGTTCCTTCATCGTACCAGGAGTGAGTTGTATTCTCGCGGGTAAATGACTGATCCATTAAGGTGTGAGTGTCTGCGAAGCTGTCATACACTCCACCTTTCATGATCATCGCCGCATTTCGTCCTTCGATAGTCGGCTTTTGATATTTATCTTCATGGGCTAAATATCCCCAAGTGACATATTTACCAACCCCAGCACCATATCTATCTAAACCAATATCTAAACCCATGCGCCAATAGAAACCTAAGTCGGAATCTCGATGATTTCGGTCTTCATCTAACCAATTTCTAAAGTCATCATAAGTTTGGATTTGTTCATAGCGTTCTAAAGAACAACCTAACCACACTGGTTCTAACCAATTGGTGCGGAAATATTCCAGAAGCGCCCAAGCGCGGGTAATGTCTGTGAGGGTGGGGGCGCACATCACACCACCAGGCACCATATAACTGCTGTGGGGCCATTGTCCGCCTAATAGGGCATAAATTTCTACAGGTTTAGCGGAAATTGTTATGCCTAGTTCATAAGATTTACCTGTGAAAGCCGCAAAGCGTCTAACAGCTTCGTCATAAAAGCGACTATGGCGGTATTTTTTATTGGTTAAATCAATCGCAAAGAGTCCGTAAAAATAGCGGGGTATACTTTGAATTGTTTCGACAATTTGACCGATATTTCTGGCTAAAATTGCATTGCGGGGAACTTCTGTTTCCCAAGCTGTATCTAATGCCCAAGATGCACAAGTTAGGTGAGAACCGCCGCAAATGCCGCAAATGCGAGGCGTGACAATTAATCCGGCTTGGGGGTCTTTTCCGCGTAGGATAACTTCAAATCCGCGAAATAATTCGGCGTGTGTCCAGGCGTTGACTACCCGCCCATTCTCAATATCAACTCGGACATCTAAATCACCTTCAACTCTACCGACGGGTGATATATCTAATGATTGAATTCCCATATTTGTCCTTTGTTATTTGTCCACAAAGTTTTGATAGTCAGAAGCTAACCCTTAAACTTCTCTGTTTCTCCCTTGTCATTGGTCATTTGTCTTTTACTAATGACTAATGACTAATGACCAATGACCAATGACTAAACCCTAAAAAAGTCTTCTTCTGCCCAAGGTGGTGCTGCATCTTTGGCGATCATTGTGAGTAAGGCGTAATCTTTTTTGTTCACCCCTGGCGGTAATTCTTTCGGAACTCCCATGACTGTTTGGGTTTTAAATACGGTTCCAGGTTTGAGGTCAAAGAAGGGAAATTCTGGTTCTGTGCAACCTAAACAAGGCATTCCGGCGCGAGTTTTGGAGGAGACACGGTTCCATAAGATGCGGTTGCAGGAGGAATGGGTCATGGGACCGCGACAACCCAAGTCATAAAATAGGCAGCCTTTACGCTGACCAAATTTGGCGGTTGAGGCTTTGTAGGCAAAGTGAACGTTACGGGTACAACCTGTTTGGGTATAGCTGTTGAAGAAGGTTTGCGGACGATTTAGTTCGTCGAAAGCAATGTCTGCTATGCGCCCAGTAGCGATCGCAACTAATATCTGCGTAATCCAGTCGGGATGTGCGGGACATCCAGGTATATTAATTACAGGTAATCCGGCTTGCGATAAAAAATCTTTACCTAAAAAGCCGCCTTCTTGACGTTTGAGAAATTGCAAACCTTCCGACTCGCTGGGGTTAGGTGACATCGCCGGAATTCCTCCCCATGTGGCACAGTCTCCCACGGCGACGATAAATTTAGCAACTTTGGCAAGGTCTGCTAACCAATCTTTCATGGCGCGATCGGCAAACCGATTCCATTCGCCTGTACCGTTGGGAGCGTTGACAACGCTGCCCTCAAATACCAAGATATCTAGGGGAATTGTGCCAGAAATACAATCCCGCAGTAGTGTTTGCAAATTGTTGCCTAATTCCACTCCCAAGGAGGGATGCCAAAGTAAGTTGATGCCAAAGTCGGCAATTAAATCGCAGACTGTGGGTTCTTCAGCGTTGAGAAATGACATCGTGTTGCCTGAACAAGCACCACCCTGTAGCCATAGTACGTTAGTCATTGGCTATGCGTTTTTCTATTGTTTACCATGCATGATGTAGGTGATAATGCTTGTAAAGTCTCACCTGGTTATCAATATTTATTTTTCAATTCTAAGATATTTTTTTATTTAATTCACTTTCATTAAAAAAGAATTAATAATTAACAATAACTGAAATCACATCAAGATTAATTTAAAAGGTTATGTCTGTTACAGGTGTAACACATTTAACAAATAAAAAAATACAGTAAAATATCGTGGCGCAAAGTCTTGCGCCACGTCAGCTATATATCAATTGTTTTAGGATTTTGGTTGTGCAGCTTGTCTAACAACTTGTTCGTCAAAACTTAGCGCTTGAGCGATCTGCTCAATACTTAAACCCAACGCTAATAACTGGGGTATCGCTTATAACTTAGCTTCTTGTCTACCTTCTTCAAAAACTTCTCGTCTACCTTCTTGCCTCCCTTCTTCAAAAACATCTTGGTAGAATCTAGTTTGCCTTAACTCATTTTCTCCAAACATTTTTCTTATCTCCTCTCGGCTCAATCACGGCAACTTGTAGATTAATATCATCTCTATTAAGCGAAGTTTTGGTCTTGGCGCACTCTATTGTTTTAGGATTTCGGTTGTGCAGCTTGCCTAACAAGTTGTTCGTCCAAACCTACCACTTGAGCGATCTGCTCAATACTTAAACCCAACGCTAATAACTGGGGTATCGTTTCTAACTTACCTTCTTGTTTACCTTCTTCAAAAACATCTTGGTAGAATCTAGTTTGCTTTAACTCATTTTCTCCAAACATTTTTCCTATCTCCTCTTGGTTCAATCGTGGCAACTTGTAGATTAATATCGTCTCTATCAATTGTATAATTTCTCTAGTAGTAGCGACATCTGTAATTTGCTGTCGGATACTGTTGACTATCTCTAAAGCTTTTGTTGTCGCAGTTGATTCGGGTTCAATGATTAGTTTTACTGTCTCTATGCCGATTGATGATGTCTCAATTGAGCTTAATTCATTAAGATAGACGCGAGTCACTCGTTGTGAGTTGAGTAATTCTGTATATCTTTCGGTATCTCCAGTATCAACGCTGCGATTTGGGAAGATGACAACACCACGCCAATTGTTGGTTAATTCAGTTTTGTCGAGATAGTTAAAGATTTCAGTGAATAAACGTGAGTAGAATTTTTTGTCTGGCTGAAATTGGACTTCGGCAAAATAGATAGGTAGTTCTGCTGCATTTGGGAGGAATACACCATCGATTCTAAACGCTAGTTGTTTGACTTCGACTGAAGAAAATTGATAAACACTAGCTAGTTGCGGCGGTTGGTTAATCAGTTCAAAAAAAGTGCTGGGGATACTTTGAAAGATGCGATAAAAGATACTGTCTGTTTTCAAGGGAGCTTGTTTTACAGTTGATAAACATATTTTACACTTCGGTGTGCGATGTCTACGATGGTCACTGACTTGTGCCGAGCGCAGTCGAGGTAGCTTTGTCGTACCACTTCTCAGACGCTCCGCGAACGTGGAAGCAAGCTACGCGCAGCGTCTCCTAGAGAAGTGCGGGCTACCCCTACGCAGATGACACACCCAACTTTGGCATCGAATTACAAGGTGTTTAAAGCTGACATTAATATTGGCAATTACCCCCTAGAATTTTAGAAATAGGGTGTTTTATAGTAAAACAATTGGTTGGGCATTGGGCATGGGGTCAACTTTTTCCCTAGTCCCTAATCCTTAGCCCTAGTCTCAGACAAAAAGGGGAAATTCCGCCTAAAGGACTCGAAGCCTGCGTAAATCAGTATGGCCCGTGATCAGATGCTCTCAGCGTGTCTTGATCATTCGTGGGCGTTGGCAGACTCAATTCCCAATTGGCTAGAGTACGGCAGAGTTATGACCCCCAGCATTACAGATTCGGCGGTGAAGGCTGCGATCGCGGCTGTTGCATCGGAGTCAGCCACAGCAGAGGAAAAAATCCAAATGCTGATCGAGATCGCGCAGGGTTTTCAAAAAAAGCCCAAAGCTGCCCAAGACTTGCGGAATGCAGTTAGTTTATATTACCGGGCTTATGAAATGTGTGGTGAGGAGTATCCGCTACTGAAAGCCAGGTCTCAAGTAGGGATGGCAGGGACGTTACAAGCAATACCGGATGCTGACTACCAACTGCTGCTGCAAGCGAAAACAGGTTATGAAGAAGCCCTACCGATTTTACAACAATTAGCAACGCCAGAGGAAGTGGCAGAGACGCAGATGAATTTTGGGCTGGTGTTGCAGTCGCTTGTACCATTCAATTTGGCACGAATAACTGATAGCATCCAAGCTTATCATGAGGCTTTGCGGGTGTTTACTTGGGAAAATTACCCGCAGGAATACGCGATTTTATATAACAATATTGCGATCGCTTACCTTTCTATGCCCCTAGCATCAGAACGGGAATACTTGCGTCAAGGGTTAGCAGTGCAATCATTTGAGGTGGCATTAAAGCACATTAATCTGATTGATCATCCCAGAGAATATGCGATGTTGCAAAATAATTTAGGTAACGCTTTGCAATATTTAGTGAGTTCCCATCCTGTGGAGAATAATTTAAGTGCGATCGCAGCTTACGATGAGGCGCTAAAAGTGCGTAATTCCAAAGATACACCTCTAGAGTACGCTAACACAATTTCTAACAAAGCTAACGCCCTATTCAACTTACCAGACGAGCAGGAAAAACCAGAAGCTGGTAATCCTAAAAATCTTTTGCAAGCGCGTATCTACTATCAAGACGCTTTAGAAATATTTACAAAATACCAACAAATTGGACAAGTAGAAGTAGTAGCACAAGCGCTAGAAGATGTAGAAGCAGAAATAGGCAATATAAAATAGGGCATTGGGCATTAATTATTCTCGCTCATCCCTAATTAATAATCAGGAGAACAAAACAGCATGAGAGATATTTTAACAAACTCAAGTGTGATAAATTTTCTCACCAGTTTAGCAGATGGCGACTTGAACATAGCAACAGAATTCGTGTGGGTAATCATAGCAACAGCCTTGTCTATGGTCGGCGGTGCAATTGGTGGAATGCTGTTAGCTGGAAAAGATATAGGCTATCAGTTTTCAGCAATGCTTGGTGCATTATTTGCCCCTGCTGGTGGAATTCCCGCCATCATCTTAGGGCTGGCTGTTTTAAATTGGCTGACAAACTATTAGGAGAAAATATGTTAGAGATAGGGTGGTTTTCTGTCAAGTTATTTTTTAAAGGAAAACTACTACGCGACCCGATGTATTTTGTCAAGCAAACTACTATTGGTATTGCCGTAGGTTTCTTACTGCTAGTGTTACTCGCACAAGCCCCAATTCCCTTCTACTTACCAATAACATTATCTAGTTTAGTGACGGGCATGACTATGCCATTTCTCCTCAAAGATTTCAAAATGAAGTAAAAAGCCCAACGTCTCGTTAAGAGTCTCCGACTGGGAATGTCTAATGGGAGGGCTGCCGCCTCATGACTTGAAAAGAGCCGCAATGATTAGCATTTCCAGCCAGAGGCTAGAAACGAAGTTTTAAAGCTTAAGTTGACACCAATGAGCATTGCTAAACCCTTACAGCACGGATCTATTTACCATCAAAGTAATGATTAATCAGAGCTGGAAACTACCTATTTTATTAAAAACATACCATGATTAATTTGGACAGTGCGTAAGTCTTAAAATTGTTCAATCCCAAATCCAAAATCGTTCGACTGAGCGTAGCCGTACCCCTCCGGGGAAGCAAGCTACGCGTAGCGTTCCGCAGGAAAGTCCAAAATCTAAAATTCCTCTCCCCCATGTCCAACCTTGAAGAATTAGTTCAGGAAATTAACCGCTTTGAGGCAATTATATCCGAGTGGGATGAAAGCCAACGGTGTGTAGCAGTAGGTTTAAAAAGAGCAATTGAAGCTTTGCATAAAGCTGCATTAACTAGTTTGATTAAAAGCCTCAAACAAGAATCAATGTCAGCTTTGCGTCATGCTGTTGCTGATGAAGTCGTGTATGCAGTGCTACTGTATCACGAACTAGTCAAACCACCAAAGCCACCATTAGCACAACGCATTCAGACAGCCCTTGAAGAAATTCGCCCAGGTTTAAAAAGCCATAATGGGGATGTAGAACTAGTAGCAATTAAGCCACCAGATACAGTAGAAGTCAGATTAATCGGAACTTGCAGCAGTTGTCCGGCTTCTACTTTGACTTTATCTCAGGGAGTAGAACAGGCAATCAAAAACCATTGTCCCGAAATTATTAAAGTGGTTGCAGTCAATAACAACCCTACTGTTAACAACAGGAATTCCAGTTTAATCAGTCCCTTTTCTTCAAAAATAACTTCTACTTGGATAAAAGTGGCGACTATTGACCAAGTTCCTGAACTTAGTGTATTGGCAGTACAAATTGCTGGTAATTCCCTGATTTTACATCGTCAAGGTGTTACAGTAAGATGTTACCATAATGCTTGCAGTCATTTAGGATCTTCCTTAGAAGAGGGTAAGGTTGAAAATGGTATTATTACCTGTCCTTCCCATGGATTTCAGTACAAGTTAAAGACAGGTGAATGCTTAACTGCACCTGATGTTTACCTTCATTCGTATCCAGTAAAAATTAAAGACGAGAAGGTTTTTGTGAAACTGCAAAAATGAGGATGCGAAGGTAACATTTCAGCAAATATACTTGACGATTAGTCAATCACAGCTAATTTGCTTTTTTTTCAGTAGTTCGCGCATTCATTTTAGTATTTTGTGCAAGCAAAATACCTGAATTGTTTATCATTTGTGTAATTCAGTTATTCATTTTAGGGTTTTGAGAAAGCAAAAAGGCATATTACTTTCTCAAAATACCATTTGACTTTCTCATTTTGGTGTTTTCCGCAAGTAAAAAGGCATATTGCTTTTTCATTTCAATACATCGCGCATTTATTTCAGTAGATTCAGCAAGCAAAAAGGTATATTGCTTTCTCAAAATGCCATTTTATTTTCTCATTTCAGTACATCGCGCACTCATGACAAATATCGCTCTGTAGCAAAAGCTACTGAAGGTTAGGCAGAATATTTTAAGATTGATTAATAGGGAAGTTTTTTAAAAGTTTTAACTTAATTTGAAATCTAAACATAATGCAAAATTGTTAATGTTGTTACATACTATTCAACATTAATGTTTTTAAATAATTATCAGCGTCTATCTGCGGTTCATGGATATCCCAATCACAACTAATCCTATATTACAATTACCGCCAGAAGCAACAGAAATTTCTCAATCTTTACCTCTATCACCTCAAGGTGCAGAGGTAATTTTAGGTAACATTATTGAACCACAACAATTAGTAATACCTGTAGCACCCAGTCCCACAACAATGTTCGGGCCTCGTGCTGCTTGTTTATTATCAGAAACAGGCCCTTTATGGGTATCAGATACAGGACATCATCGATTATTAGGATGGCAGAAATTACCCACCAGAGATAGTCAACCTGCTGATTGGGTAATTGGACAACCTGACTTTTATCATGAGGGGCAAAATGCTAAAAGTACACCAGGAAGGGCAACCTTAAGTGTACCAACAGGAATTTGCGCTTGCGGCCAAGGGTTAGCTGTAGCAGATTCTTGGAATCATCGGGTTTTAATTTGGAAAAACTTACCAGAACATAACAATGTTCCAGCAGATTTGGTGTTAGGGCAAGTTAATTTTACAGATAATGAACCAAATCGAGGCAATCAAATAGCATCTGCTAATACAATGCACTGGCCTTATGGCGTTTTCTATCATCAAGGATGGCTATTTATTGCTGATACTGGTAATCGAAGGGTATTAATTTGGCATCAATTACCAACAGAAAATGGTCAACCGGCTGATTTAGTTTTGGGACAACCAGATATGATATCTCGCAATGAAAACGGCGGTGATTCTCCAACCGCAGCGAGTATGCGTTGGTGTCACGATATCACCTTTTGGGAAGAAAATTTGGTTGTCACCGATGCAGGTAATCACCGAGTAATGATTTGGCAGGGAATGCCAACAGAAAATAATGCCCCTTGTGCAGTAGTTTTAGGACAAAAAAACTTTGATTGTGTGGAAATGAATCAAGGAGTTTATTATCCTAGTGCTAGTAGTTTGAGTATGCCTTATGGTGTAGGAGTGGCTGGGGATTGGTTAGTAGTTGCAGATACTGCTAATTCCCGTTTGTTAGGATGGAGAAAGCCAGAATTAATTTTATCACTGCAAGGTGCGACGGCGAATGCGCTTGCAGGACAAATAAATTTTGAAAGTAAAGGTGAAAATCGTAATTTTGGACTGCCAAAACGAGATAGCTTAAATTGGTGTTATGGCATAAAAATTTGTGGTAATACGGCGATAATCGCTGATTCTGGAAATAACCGAGTTTTGCTGTGGCAGTTTAACTATGCCGACTGAAGAAATTAGAGTTCGTGGAACTGTTCAAGGAGTAGGATTTCGTCCTACTGTATATCGTCTTGCTAAAGCCTGCAATTTGCGTGGAGATGTTTGTAATGATGGCCAAGGTGTTTTAATTAGGGTATCTGGTAGTCAGGAAGCAATAACCGAATTTGTTGCCAGATTGCAAACAGAATATCCACCCTTGGCAAGAATTAATCAACTAACAAGAATTATTTATGAAGGTGAATTTAAATTTGATAATTTTGTGATTTCTACTAGTGTTAGTAATGCCATTAAAACAGAAATTACCCCTGATGCAGCCACTTGTCTGCAATGTCAACAAGAAATATTCAACCCCTTTAGCCGCTATTATCGCTATCCCTTTACTAACTGTACTCATTGCGGCCCTCGCCTAAGTATTATTCGTGCCATTCCTTACGACAGATGCAATACCAGTATGTCTGCGTTTGCGATGTGTTCAGAATGTGCAAAGGAATACCACGATGTCGAAAATCGCCGTTTTCATGCCCAACCTGTCGCTTGTCATGCTTGCGGCCCCACAGCCTGGTTAGAACGCGCCGATGGTAAATCGGTTACTGCTTCCATGTTCTCCATGCTAGATGATGTTGATGCCGTTTGTACCCTGTTGCAAAAGGGTGAGATTGTGGCAATTAAGGGGTTAGGTGGTATTCATCTAGCTTGCGATGCTACACAAGAAACTGCTGTAGAAAAACTGCGTCAGCACAAAAAGCACTATCATAAACCCTTTGCTTTAATGGCGCGAGATATTGAAGTAATTGAACAATATTGTACTGTCAACGCTAAAGAAAAAGAATTATTGACAAGTCCGGCTGCACCAATTGTTTTACTACAGGTAAAAGGAAGTGAGGGAGATGGAAAAAACTTATTCACTCCTAACTCCTCACTCTTAACTCCTAATTCTCTTCATATAGCATCATCAGTTGCACCAGGGCAAAATACCCTCGGTTTCATGCTACCTTATACGCCCTTACATCACTTAATTCTTAGGCGGATGAATCGCCCAATTGTTTTAACAAGTGGCAATCTTGCCGAGGAACCACAATGTATTGATAATGACGAGGCAAGAGAAAAATTAGGGACAATCGCTGATTATTTTCTCTTTCACAATCGAGAGATTATTAATCGCGTAGATGATTCAGTTGTACGGGTTGTCGGCGATAAAGTTCAAACAATTCGCCGTGCCAGAGGATATGCACCAGCAGCTATTAGTTTACCACCGGAATTTCACAATCTGCCGCAAATTTTAGCAATGGGCAGTGAGTTAAAAAATACCTTTTGCCTGTTGCGTGAAGGAGAAGCAATTCTCTCTCAACACATAGGAGATTTAGAAAATGCTGCGGCTTTCAATGCTTACCAAGACACTTTAAATTTATACTTTAATTTATTTCAACATCAACCAGAAGTAATTGCCATTGATAAACATCCTGAATATCTCTCAAGCAAACTTGGTAAAGAACTCGCAGATACAAATCAAATCAAAATTCATCAAATCCAACATCATCACGCGCATATCGCCGCTTGCATGGCAGAAAATGGTATTCCTCTAAATTCGCCTCCAGTATTAGGCATTGCTTTAGATGGTTTAGGTTACGGTGATGATGGTACACTCTGGGGTGGAGAATTCCTTTTAGCAGATTACCGTAAATTTCAGCGCCTAGCAACATTTAAAGCAGTCGCAATGATTGGTGGTGAACAAGCGATTTATCAGCCTTGGCGTAATACGTATGCTCAATTAATAGCGGCTAAACTTTGGGATAATTGCCAACAGCAATATGCTGATTTAGAAATCGTAAAATTTCTGAATAAAAAACCATTAAAACTACTCAATCAACTTATGGAGAAAGGAATTAACTCACCTCCAGCTTCCTCAGTGGGGCGGTTGTTCGATGCTGTGGCGGCGGCTATCGGTATTTGCCCTGATGAATGTAGCTATGAAGGACAAGCTGCGATCGCAATGGAAGCTATAGTAGATGTTAGCAGCTTAAATAATAATGAAGAAACGCTAATCTATCCTTTTAACTTTGACTTTTTAGATAGGATTTATTATATAGACCCGCGTCCAATGTGGCAAGCTTTGCTCGATGACTTACAGCAGCAGATTCCACAACCAGTTATGGCTGCTAAATTTCACAAAGGTTTAGCTAATGCGATTGTGGAAATGGTTAAGCATCTTTGTCAAGAAAATCTGATTAATCAGGTAGTCCTAACCGGAGGAGTATTTCAAAATTGTATATTGTTAGAGCAAGTTACCAAACGAATACAAACATTGGGAACAAAAGTACTTACTCACAGTTTAGTTCCAGCTAATGACGGTGGGTTATCTTTAGGACAAGCAGTTATTGCAGCCGCACAATTAATAGATGAGTGTTGATATTTGACAAACTTTTGCTCAAAAATAATTCTCTCTGCGTTCTCTGCGCCTCTGTGGTAGCCTGCGGCAAGCCGCTTTCGCGTCTACGTTTATCTTGAAAAATAAAAAAATGTGCTTAGGAATCCCCGGACAAATTATAGAAATTACCAACGTTAACTATAAATTAGCCATAGTTAACATTGGTGGAGTTAAGCGTCAAGTAAATATTGCTTGTATCGTAGATGAACAACATCCTCCCGAAGCTTGTATTGGGGATTGGGTGCTAGTACATGTTGGCTTTGCCATGAATCGAATTAACGAACAAGAAGCGGCAGAAACTTTACAACTATTCCAAGAATTAGCAGCAGCACAAACAGGGATTAGTACTTGAATTGAGAGATTTTTTTCACGCAGAGGCGCGAGAAAGAGTTTAAAAGTAATGCCTAAAATTAACTGATATACTTCCTATGAAATACGTTGACGAATTCCGCGAACCGGAAAAAGCAGAAGCCATACGCCGCGAAATCGCCAAATTATGCCACCAGCTAGAAAAACCTCTCAAAATCATGGAAGTATGTGGCGGACATACCCATTCAATTTTTAAATATGGTATTGAAGAAATATTACCCGAAGCCATTGAACTAATTCATGGGCCTGGTTGTCCAGTATGTGTTATGCCAAAAGGGAGATTAGATGATGCGATCGCAATCTCCCAAAATCATAACGTCATTTTTGCCACATTTGGCGACGCAATGCGAGTTCCCGGTTCCAAAACGAGTTTACTGCAAGCCAGGGCACAAGGCGCAGACATTCGTATGGTGTACTCTCCCCTAGATAGCCTGCAAATTGCCAGAGATAACCCCGACAAACAAGTAGTCTTCTTCGCCTTAGGCTTTGAAACCACAGCCCCCAGCACCGCCTTCACCATTCTGCAAGCCGCAGCCGAAGAAATTCATAACTTTAGTATGTTTTCCAATCACGTCCTTGTGATTCCCGCCCTCAAAGCATTATTAGATAATCCCGACTTGCAACTGGATGGATTTGTTGGCCCTGGACATGTCAGTATGGTAATTGGCACTGACCCATATCAATTTATTTCCCAACAATATAATAAGCCAATTGTCGTCTCAGGATTTGAACCCTTAGATATTCTCCAATCAATTTGGATGATGTTACAGCAACTAGTAGAAAATCGTTGTGAAGTTGAAAACCAATATAACCGAATTGTCCAAAAAAGCGGAAACACAGTAGCACTGCAAGCCATAAATAAAGTTTTTGCCGTGCGAGATAGTTTTGATTGGCGAGGCTTAGGTGACATTCCCTATTCAGGATTAAAAATTCAACCTGAATATGCCCAATTTGATGCCGAACTTAAATTTACCATTCCTAATCTCAAAGTAGCCGACCATAAAGCTTGTAAATGTGGAGAAATCCTTAAAGGAGTCTTAAAGCCTTGGGAGTGCAAAGTATTTGGTACAGCTTGCACACCAGAAACACCAATCGGTACTTGCATGGTATCTTCCGAAGGTGCTTGTGCAGCCTATTACAAATATGGGCGACTCTCCACCATTGCCAAAAGAACAATCACTGAAAAACCAAAAATAACTCTAACTCAAGAACCTCTCCCCGCCTGCGGCTTCTCCTCAAACTAATACATCCTACAAATACTCTGCGTACCTCTGCGTTCCTACCCTGCGGGAAGGCGAAGCGCCTATGCGTTAAAAAAAAGTTTAATATGAATATTTCCCCTCCAAACTCAATACAAAATCCCCTATTTCAAAAAATGGAACAAGTCCGCCGTCGCCAAGGTAAAGTACGAGATACTCATATAACTCTCGCACATGGCAGTGGTGGTAAAGCCATGCGTGATTTAATAGATGATATCTTTGTAAGCAATTTTGATAACCCAATTCTCTCCCAATTAGAAGACCAAGCCAGCTTCAACTTACTCCCTCTCCTACAACAAGGAGACAGACTCGCATTTACTACAGATTCCTATGTTGTAGACCCGTTATTTTTTCCCGGTAGTGATATAGGAGAATTAGCCATCAACGGTACAGTTAATGATTTAGCTGTTAGCGGTGCTAAACCTTTATATCTAACTTGTAGTGTAATTTTAGAAGAAGGATTACCTGTAGAAACCTTGCGGCGTGTTGCAGCCAGCATGAAAGAAGCCGCGAAAAAAGCTGGTGTTAAAATTGTCACTGGCGACACAAAAGTTGTACATCGCGGTGCTGCCGATAAACTCTTTATTAATACTGCTGGTATTGGTATTATTCCCGTAGGAATTAGTATTTCCGCCCACAATATTAAACCTGGAGATGCAATAATAATTAATGGTGAAATAGGCAATCATGGGGCAGCAATTTTAATTGCTCGTGGCGAATTAGCCTTAGAAACTAATATTGAAAGTGACTGTCAACCATTACATAGTTTAGTAGAAACTATTCTCCATGTATGTCCCCAAGTTCATGCTATGCGAGATGCCACACGCGGTGGTTTAGCCACAGTATTAAATGAATTTGCCCTCAGTTCTAATGTGGGAATTCGTCTCTATGAAGAATCTATTCCAGTGCGTGAAGAAGTCAACGGAGTTTGTGAAATTCTCGGTTTAGACCCATTGTATTTAGCTAATGAAGGTAAGTTAGTGGCGGTGGTTCCAAAAGAGAATGCTGACAATATTTTATCCGCTATGAAATTACACCCAGCAGGCAAAGATGCTTGTATTATTGGCGAAGTTATTACCTCACCCCCAGGTATAGTATTGTTAAAAACAGTTTTTGGTGCTGAAAGGATTGTTGATATGTTGGTAGGCGACCAATTACCACGAATTTGTTAATAGATTTTATAGTATGCACGAACTTGGAATTACCAAAAATATTGTGGCAATTGTCGCTGAACACGCCAAAGGCGCAAAAGTGCAGCGAGTTTTATTAGAAATTGGCAAACTTTCAGCCATTATGCCCGACGCTATCCGATTTTGTTTTGATATTTGCACTCAAGGTACAGTTTTAGAAGGAGCGACATTAGAAATTTTAGAAATTCCCGGTTTAGCAAAATGTCGCCAATGCGGTGCAGAAATTTTTTTAGATAAACAATTTGGAATCTGTAACTGCGGTAGCGTGCAATTAGATTTAATTACTGGTGAAGAACTGAAAATTAAAGAAATAGAAATAGAGGAATTATGTGTGTAACCTGCGGTTGTTCTGATGATGGCAAAATCAAAATTACAAATCTGGAAACAGATGAAGCTGAACATCATCATACTCACACTTTACCAGATGGTACTGTCATCACTCATTCCCACAGTAACGAAACTCATATAGAAGCGTCTCAAATTCATGCCAAAATACACAACACAACGATATCCTTAGAACAAGATATTTTGGCAAAAAATAACTTGCTAGCTGCCCAAAATCGGGGATGGTTTAAAGGTCGAAATATTCTCGCCTTAAATTTAATGAGTTCTCCCGGTGCTGGAAAAACAACTCTTTTGACGCGAACCATCAATGATTTAAAGCATCAATTATCTATCAGCGTCATTGAAGGCGACCAAGAAACTGCTAATGATGCCAAAAAAATTCAAGAAACAGGCTGTAAAGTCATCCAAATCAACACCGGAACAGGCTGTCATTTAGATGCCTCAATGATAGACAGGGGTTTAGAACAACTGAATCCGCCACTCAACTCAGTTGTGATGATTGAAAATGTGGGAAATTTGGTTTGTCCAGCCTTATTTGATTTGGGAGAAAATGCAAAAGTCGTGATTCTTTCTGTCACAGAAGGAGAAGATAAGCCGATAAAATACCCGCATATGTTCCGTGCTAGTGACATCATGATTCTCACTAAAATTGATTTGCTGCCTTATGTAGATTTTGATGTTCAAAAGTGCATAGAATATGCTAAACAAGTAAATCCCCAAATTCAGATTTTTCAGGTTTCCGTAACTACTAGTACTGGGTTAGAGAGTTGGTATGCGTGGCTAATTGCAAAGCTAAAAAGCTTGTCAAGACTACTCCCTTAGCGCTCGAAGAATAGCTCAGAGCTAGCCAATTTTTGCCAATCTTGTGGTAAATTATCTTTAGGTTGCCAGCGCATACACTTTGAGTTATCTGAAAGAACAAGAAAATACAGACAATATTGTAACTCTTCTAAAATTTCAACACCCTGCACTTTATAAGTACAGGGTGGGAGACAGCGATAAGGATGAATAAGCTATATTTTGTGTGATTCCCAGTTTCTATTTACCTCAAAGCCAATCTCGATAAGCTGATATTTCATTTACGCTGATTTCAAACGGCATCCCTTTGCCAAATGGCGGATAAACGCGAATTTTACCATTGCTAGCAAACCGCTCTAGCCTATTACCTAACTGGGGAATATTGCTGACTATATGCCAGTAAGATACTAAGTCAGGGCAGTCAATAATTAATGTTAGGATGCTAGCATTTGTTGTGAGATACCACTGACAATTAGATAACAGTACTCGCGTAATGCGATCGCAGGCTTGATAAAAGCATCTGCCAGTAGACTGTTCTAGTTCCATCTGCAACATTCCATCCTGTTTTGTTACCTCAGTTGGAGGTAAATCATCGGGAGGAAGCAGATATAGTTTAGAAGACATAATTTCGCACCTCTTGGTTGTAGCGCGTCAAACTCTCCAGGTTTTTTTGCATATCAGAAGATGAGGGTTTGAGTGCTAGCGTACCTAAATTTAATTCGTCCTGAAATTTCTTGATTCTGTCTCGACAAGTCTCCACATCACCGATAATTGAGTTCTCAATCAAATAATCTTCATCGAAACAAATGTTTGTGCGATCAAATGGTTTTTGGTTGGGATTCGCACTATTCTGCAATATTTCAGCCGAATTAGCTTTCATTTTTTGGCTAAATTTGCGGATGAAAGGTAACGCCTCACTCACTGCCTCATCAGATGTTTTGCCAACAAAAAAGAAGCGTGCCAGCACAAAGTTTTCCGCACCACTAGAATTTAAGTCTCGATATTTGGCAACAGTATCCTTCAATCTCTCTAGGGAAAATGGCGGTCCACCCATCAAGCTGAAGGAATGTTTAGCGGCCAACTCGATGCCGTCATCACCGCCAGTAGCAACATACACTGGTATTTTACTCTGCAATGGTTTTGGGTAAATTGTCAGGCGATCGCATTGATAATACTGCCCATTAAATGATACATCAGTTTCATATAAAAGCTTTTGAATCAATGCGATCGCCTCTAGCATCTTGGGACGGGATTCACTTGGGAGTGTCCCAAAATGCTTATTTTGTTCGGGAAAGGGGCCGCCTTTAGCAACCCCAAATAATAATCGTCCATTGCACAGGTTATCCAAAGTGGCAACATCTTCTGCTACCCTAATCGGGTTATGGAATGGTAGTAGCACCGCCGCAGTGCCTAATTGGATAGTTGAAGTCAATCCCGCCAAGTGTGCCATTAACACCAACATGGACGGGCTGAGATTGGATTCACTAAAATGATGCTCACTCACCCAGGCTGACTCAAACCCTAAGCTTTCCGCCTGTTTTACTAGCGTGACTTGCTCAAAGATGGCACGACGAGCATCTTGGTGATAATTATCGTAATTGCAGAAAATTCCAGTTTTCATTACTTGCGTTGATACTTTGTACTTACCGTAGGTGCTGGCTATTCTAGTGGTCTATCGCAAAAGTTTTGATAGGTTTGTAGTAAGCACAAACACATTTACCCCTCTTAATTAATGCGATGAATCATTAAGTTGCAACCCACTGCAACTCCAACCATAGGCTTGGGTTGTTCTGTTTCACCTTCGACATCGGATCGCGCAACAATCGCTTGGCATTCATGCAGACTACCTGCATTAGACCCATGTTGTCTGCTACTTCTCGGAGTATTTCTTTTTGAGCTTGAACACAGGAAATCATTTCCTCAGAGCAATAAATTCCTATATATTGCAAGCGTCTGGCAGGTCGTCCCCAAAAACAGGTGATCACTTTCACATAACACCCATCCAGCAATTCCCCAACTTGCGGGTAGTAATGGTTGACGACTCTTATGAATTCTTTGGCTAAGATATCTTCAGCAATCATTGGAACTGATATTTCTGTAGCGTCCATCACGCTATTTAATATAACATAAATTTGTCAGTTAAATATGACAAAATAGACTATAAGACTTAAATAAAATATTAAATTAAAAAAGAGGTGTACCTTATTTGGTATTACCCCAGATTTGCGTAAAACATCTTTATTTTGAATGAAATATCAAAGCTTTGAATACCCCTAACCTTGGCGAATAGAATTCGTAGCTATACAGACAAAACCCACCTGCATGGGTTTCAAATTTATGGAGTTTGTGTAGCCGCGATTTCTAATCGCTAGGTATATCTGCTTGGGAATTTTTAATTATTATTATCGAGCATTGCGTTCACAAACTAAGACCTCTGCTACGATATCCGGCACATTTATAAAGTCCGTAAATCTTTCAGAACCACGGAGAGGTGAAATAAATGTATAGTTTGGGTCACACACTCCATTGTCATATACTTGAAGAAACCACCTATCTGGAAATCCTTCTATACCTAATTCCACAGTGTACCAACTCTCGCCAATCAGACGAGAATTAAAGATTGTGAACCACTCTCTGTTTTCTTCTGAAATATTCCAGTCTGCCATCAGCAGTTCTAAAGCTATTTGTCCCGCATCCGTTGAAGTCAACAGCATTTTTACTCCTTATTTGCAACTTCAGGATTTGCAACTTCAGGATTTGCAGCTTCAGGATTGGTAACTTCCGGGTATAAACCCAGTTCTTTAGCTAGCTCACGCGCCACAAAAAATAAAAATTGGGCACCATCTTGATTGCCTTCATGGGCAAACATAGTTGCTACTTGTAACATTGTTTGTACTAAACCAGAATCAATCAATTCTGGCTTAGATTCTAAAATTTCTGGTTCATGACCATTGGGGCATTTAAGTAACTCATCAATCAGATTAAAATACAGCTGTTCGCGTTGTTCTGTCATGGTACTTTTGTTGATTTGAGTAAGTAAATTGTGAATTCGTTACTGTTCAATACTTTGCCGCCACAGTCTTTCCAACATTTCAACTTGTTCTTTTAAAACAGCCGCACGATGAACAAGATATCTGTCGTAAAAGAGAATCCCTAACCCAATACAAATAGGGGTTAACAAGAAGAACCATTGCAGGATAGTGGCAAATTTATATTGTTCAGTAACAGTCAGCATTTGATCAACCACATTACGGTCAGAGGATTGGATGCTAGTCTGAGAGGAATGTGTACCCTCTGTCTGGGAAGCATTTGTACTAGTCTTGTTAACTTCGGAAGCTAAATTCTGGGATTTTACTAACTCCAGATGTTGCTCCCAAATTATCCCAAATACTACTAGTCCTGGAGAAAGCACTACTAAGGTAACTACGCAAACTGTGAGAACATTTAAAAGTTTAGCTTTCATCTTGGCTCACCCTTGCTAGGTAGTATGCACCCAGAAAGAAAATATCTTTTGCTGTTTATCTAAAGTAGCTATATATTTCTACCTCTCAAACAGTTTTGATATTAAAATATGTGTAATCGGTAATTTTCAAAATCGTTGGTTGTCAGTTATTTTCCTAATTACTACTGACCACTAACCACTGAAAATTTACTAACCTTTTCGCAAAACATAGGATTATTCAGTCAGAAATAACGCACTCAGATTCAAAGAATGTCGTTTCATCTTACTTTCAAAAGAGAGATTAAGAAGTCCCCCCTAGTTCACTAAGCTTTCGCTCAGGAATGTTGGGGGGTAGAGGGGAATCTCTGCGTAAATCCTATACGATTTATATCAGCCGCTCTCCACAAAACAGTTTACCTCAGCCCCGTTAAGATTATTAAATTCATTAGAATAGTACTCAAAGCTTGTAATCCTCACCTGATAAGTCTTATAAAAATTCATTGGGGTATGGGTGCTAGTGTTTTTGGGATGGGGTTCTAGTATTTCTGAGGTGGGGTTCTGGTATTTCTGCACTCAACCTGAAAGCAATGTAGGCAATGGTTAAGGACTGTTTTTATGGGAATTTTGGGCAAACAAAAACTGCACTCAAAATCAAATATCAATATCTTTTGATCAAGATAGACTAATAAATTACGAAAAACAATTAAATTTATTGAAACTAAATTATATTTCCATAACAAATAGCAGATATTGCTCTCTGCCTTGATTCGGTAAAAATTATGCATATATACAGAATCGAAGTAACGAATCTCAGCCCAAGAGACAATAATCAGCAATTCCCAATGGTAAAATATAAGTATGGCAAGCTAGACCTCTGCTGAAGTGATCAATGGGAATATCTGATAAAAGTTCTTCCTAAACTTTCATATTTTGTGGTTTAGTTAGAATACATAGTATATGCACTCATTGACACTAAACTACAAATTCAATAGACAAAAGCTTATTGTTATAAGTAAATACTCTGTACTAAGATTTAGGATTTTAGGAGTTAAATAATGCGGATTGCTCAAGACGTAACAGAACTTATCGGACGAACTCCTTTAGTTCAACTGAACAAGATTCCTCAAGCTGAGGGAGTAGTAGCAAGGATAGTTGTCAAATTAGAAGGCATGAACCCAGCAGCTTCGGTGAAAGACCGCATTGGGTTAAGTATGGTACTCTCAGCAGAAGCAGCTGGCTCAATTTTCCCTGGAAAGACGATTTTAGTTGAGCCGACTTCAGGTAATACAGGAATTGCTCTAGCGATGGTAGCAGCAGCGCGTGGCTACCGTTTGATTTTAACAATGCCAGAGACAATGAGCCAAGAACGACGGGCTATGCTTAGAGCTTATGGTGCGTCTTTAGAGTTGACACCAGGCGCTGAGGGAATGCGGGGAGCAATTCGCAAAGCTGAAGAAATTGTAGCTAATACTCCCAATGCTTTCATGCTGCAACAGTTCCGCAACCCTGCCAATCCCAAAGTTCATCAGGAAACCACCGCAGAAGAAATTTGGGCTGATACAGACGGGGAAGTGGATATTGTGATTGCTGGGGTAGGTACTGGTGGGACGATTACTGGGATTGCAGAAGTACTCAAACAACGCAAGCCGACTTTTAAAGCGATCGCAGTTGAACCCAGCAACAGCCCAGTTCTTTCTGGTGGTGAAGCCGGGCCACATAAAATTCAAGGTATTGGGGCTGGATTTATCCCCGATGTTCTCCGCCTAGAATTGGTTGATGAAGTAATTAGAGTCAGCGATGAACAAGCGATCGCTTATGGACGCCGTTTAGCAAAAGAAGAAGGCTTATTATCTGGGATATCCTCTGGTGCAGCTTTGTGTGCTGCAATTCAAGTAGGTAAACGTCCAGAAAATGCCGGACGTTTAATCGTGATGATTCAGCCTTCCTTTGGTGAACGTTACCTCAGCACACCCATGTTTCAAGATTTGTCTTTAGAAACTGCTGGCGTTCGTTAAGGAAAATAGGGGGAGATGAGGGAGCTTTTTGAAATTATTACCCCTCCTCATCCCCCTATAGCCTACTAATGTTTACAGCCACTTTCCTTATGGTGATGTTCATGACTCTTAACATGACCGTGGGAGCAGTTTTGCAAATCTTGATTCATCAGATTTTCGCTGATTTCCTGCAAGGATTCGTCCACAGGCTTTAAGCCAATCCAAGCATCAATCTTTTCTACATCGAATCCTACCTCGCGGTGTTCGCCTATTTCTAACAAAGGACGGCGAATTAACAGTGGTTCTCTCAGCATCAACTGCAAAGCGGTTTCTGCATCAGTTTTTTCAGGAACCACCTCACCAGATTTTATTTTGGGGGCGGAAGGATTAAACCATTCGGCTACGGGGCGATCGCCAAAAAATGAACGCAACCGCTCAACTGTCCAAGGTTCTGTTAATAGGTTGTATGGTATCACCTCATGACCGGCAGCTGTTAGCAAAACTTTTTGCTTAGTACCACCTTTACAGCCTGGTTTACTATAGAAAATTACTCTTGCCATTTAACTATCTCCTAATTACTCAATTGTTTGTAATTGGTGCTTTAGTGCTAAAGCACCAACTCCGAGCCGATGAAATTAATCCTGACGATTCCTAATTAAAAATTCCTCGCCTTCTGGGTAACTGAGTCAAACTCAAATCTCTGTTTTGGATCAGTTTCGCCGTAGACATTAAAAGTCACAGTTGGTTCATCACCCACTGCTTCTACAATGTGAATTGCATCGGGAGTGAAGCTAATAATATCCCCTGGAAATAGAGTTACCTCTCCCGTCGGTTCAATTTTGTCATGAAAATCTGGGCTATGGGTGCGTCGCCAAAAAGTATTTTTTTCCTGGCCTTTTAACACCGCCACTATTCCCCACGTCCCATGATTATGAATAGTTGATCGGGTTCCTGGTGCAAATGTTACTGTTTGCACCGTTAACGGAAAACCCAATTCGTCGTATAGGAGTAAAACAGAGGTTCCCGTTTTGGGCGAAGGCTCTAAATATTGACTTCCGACCCAGTAGGAATTTACAATCAAGCGCCTTACTAGCATTCGGATTTCTGGCAAACGACTGGCTTCGTCATCCCCACTATTAAGAACATCTTCTAGTTCAGTTAAAAACCGATAAAGACGATAATTCTCTCTCAATAAATCCCATGCTCTCACAGATTTACAGGCTTGATACTGACCATCCCCTGTTACCAGCAAATCCCTACCTTTCATAACTTTTAAATTGATAGGGGATAAGATTGGAGCACAATCAACTGAGACATATTAGGAATACTGCTCAGATGAAGTTTATTAGGTATGGTGACACTAGGGAAGATAGAGTTACTATTAGTAGCCGATCCCCAGAGAGAGTTAGAGGAATATGAGCTAGTAGATAACAAATTGTTCATGATGTTCACCTTGATTCTTGAGTAATTAATCATCATCTTCTTCTGCTGGACGTGTCAAAATATCCAGGAGAATCCCGGCACCAAAATCGTTCTTTTCGTCTATCTCTTTGACTTTAGTGCTGATTTCTTTTGCTTGCTCGATCGCTCCTAACTTTGCTAATACCAATCCAGAAGCGGCATAAGCATTCAAGTACAATCGAATTTGTGGGTCTTCTTTGCGATTGACTAATATAGGCTTAAGTTGCTCCCAGTCATCAGGAAGTTTTTCTGCTTCTTTAATTTTATCTAATAATTTGACTGTTGTTTGCCAAGCAAGAGAATAATTATTTTTATAATAGAAAAATCTATATGCTGCTACCAAGACATCTGTATTTTCACCAGTTTCGGCTAAAGCTTGTTGAATATATTTTTCCGATTCTGATGTATTTTCCCAGGTTTGTGCAGCTAAAATTAATAAACTTTTGATGTCCTCTGGAACCTGGAACCATGAAAATTTGTTGGGTTCAACTTGCATAATAAATTTATTGGGGAGTGGGGAATGGGGAATACGGTTCGTATAAGACTTGATCCCCCCAACCCCCCTTTTTAAGGGGGGCTAAAAATGGCTCTATTTCCCCCTTTTTAAGAGGAGCCAGTGCGCTACGGCGGGTTTCCCAACTTGAAAGACCTGGCGTGGACTAAGGGGGATCTTTAAGGACTACGCACCTTAACCGAACCGTATTGGGACTAGGGAAATAACTCAATGCTCAATTTAAAACAAAGTGAGAACGTACACTAAGGTAAATAAAACAATCCAGATAATGTCTACGAAGTGCCAGTAAATTTCTGTCATTTCGATGAAAGTATGATTTGTTGCAGAATATTCACCGGGACGACGCGATCGCCACAATACACGTAATATCAATAACAGTCCGATAAAAACGTGCAAACCGTGGAACCCAGTCATGATATAAAAGCAGTTGGCGAAGACGTTGGTAGTCAGCCCGTATCCTAATGTTGAGTACTCATAAACCTGACCACCCAAGAAAATTGTCCCCATGAGTGCAGTAATTGCATACCACAGTTGCATTCCCTTGAGATTATTCTTTTTAATCGCCGTATCTCCTAAGTGAATCACGAAACTACTAGACACCAAAATAATGGTGTTAATCGTCGGCACAAGTAGTTCTACTTCACTTCCTTCTGGAGGCCAAACGGCTGTAGTACTTCGGAAAAACAAATAAGTGGCAAAAAATCCTCCAAACATCAGGGATTCAGAGGCGAGAAACGTCAACAGTCCCCAAACTCTTAAATCTGGATGTTCTTCGTGTCCTGCACTGTGATCTTCGCTTGTCGTTGTAGCTATAGTCATAGATTTTTTGACAATATTATCTGCTGCGTCTGTTGTGGAAGCTTGAATGAAGCGGCTTGGTGCAAGATGTGACTCTACTAACAAACCCTTTCAAGGTGGGTAAAAATTTTAGTTAAGAAATTGCTCTTTAATCTCTTTACTCTGTGTTCTCTGCGCCTCTGTGGTTAAATAAATTATTTTTAAACCGCAGAGGCGCTGAGAGCGCTGAGAGAAAAAAGAGATTTTACGACTCACCTTGAAAAGGCTACTCTATTAACTAAGCAGTAGCTTCCGGCGTTGCAGATGGCTGTATTTCAGTACTATGACCTTGACCGTAGTCATAAGGGCCATGAGTGACAACCGGCAACACTTCCCAGTTTTCAATTGCAGGTGGTGAGCTAGTTGTCCATTCTAAAGTCAAAGCTTGCCAAGGATTATCACCAGCCAAAGGTCCTTTCAGCCAACTGTAGATCATGTTAATGGCGAAAGGAATTACCGATATCCCCAAAACAATTGAACCAAAGGTACAAATTTGATTGAGGTCGATAAATTGGGGGTCATACATTGCCACGCGTCGAGGCATTCCTTTTAAACCCAACTCGTGCATGGGTAAAAAGGTCAGATTCGTGCCGATGAAGGTAAGAGCAAAATGAACACGTCCCCAGGTTTCATTCAGCATTCGTCCGGTCATTTTGGGGAACCAGTGATAAATACCGGCGTAGATGCCAAACACGGAACCGCCAAACAGAACGTAGTGGAAATGTCCGACAACATAATATGTGTCGTGAACGTGAACATCAAAGGGGGCTGTTCCCATCGTCACACCGCTTAAGCCGCCCATGACAAACATCGACAACAAACCAATGGCGAAAAGCATCGCAGTGGTGAAGCGGATTTTACCACCCCAGAGAGTAGCAACCCAGGCAAAAATCTTCACGCCAGTCGGAACTGCAACTATCAGCGTAGAGATAGTGAAGAACATCCGCATCCAGCCGGGTGTACCACTGGTAAACATGTGGTGTACCCAGACGAACAAACCCACAACGCAGATGGCTACACTAGAATAAGCGATCGCTTTATAACCAAAGATGGGCTTGCGGGAGTGAACTGGAATTACCTCCGACATGATGCCGAAGATGGGCAGAATCATTAAATATACTGCCGGGTGGGAATAAAACCAGAATAAGTGTTGATAAATTACAACGTTACCACCTGCATCTGGTTTAAAGAACGAGGTGCCAAAGTTGAGGTCAAACAACAGCAGAACTAAACCGGCTGCTAATACAGGTGTGGAGAAAAGTGCCAGCAGGGAGGTTGCCAAGATTGCCCAGCAAAATAGGGGTACTTGATCCCATTTCATGCTAGGAACCTTCATCATCAAAATGGTGATCACAAAGTTTAGTGAACCCAAAATTGAGGAAGTTCCTACTAAGACGATCGCCAGTATCCACATAGTTTGAGCGATTGGTGCTGTCACCAAACTCAATGGTGGGTAAGCTGTCCAACCAGATTGCGAACCGCCAAAAATGAAACTACCTAATATCAACGCTCCGGCTGGTGGATTTAACCAAAAGGCGATCGCATTCAGCTTCGGAAAAGCCATATCCCTAGCACCAACCATCAATGGCACTAAATAGTTACCAAATCCCCCAATGGCGCTGGGGACAATCCACAGGAAGATCATAATCGTCCCGTGATTAGTCATGAAAGCGTTATACAGATTGGGGTCGAGTACGTCTGATTCTGGTGTTGCTAATTCCACCCGCAGAGCGATCGCCATCAGTCCGCCGATGAGATAGAACACAAACGCCGTCACTAGGTATTGGATACCAATAACCTTGTGGTCAACATTAAATGTAAAATAGTCCTGCCATTTCCACGCCTGCGGATGGGAGGTGTGTCCAGCCACCATTTTCGGTTTATTTTCTTCTGGTGGAGTATTCCGGGGAAATTCTACCTGCGTCATATTTTTTACCACTATGCGCGACTCTTGCACAGACGCGATTAATCGCGTCTCTACTCTTGACTTGTACAGACGCGATTAATCGCGTCTCTACTGTTGACCAATGACCAATGACTCTAGAGTTGCCGCACTAATTCCCATATCATGGGTGTGAGGCGCGAGAAACTCTGATGTTGATAAGTCGGCTGGATTAATTGCAACAACTTGATTTAAGTTTTGCTGTTGAGCAATCTGGTTTTCTGTCCGCCAGCTATTATATTCTTCTGGTGTGTGGACAATTACCTGTGTCCGCATTGAACCGTGATAACCACCGCATAACTCAGCACAAACTACGGGATATGTACCTGGTTTGGTGGCGACAAATCTTAGTTCGGTAGGGATACCGGGAAGTGCATCTTGTTTCAGGCGGAAATTTGGCACCCAGAATGAGTGAATTACATCTTGTGCTGAAAGGTTGAGTTGCACATCAGCACCGACGGGTATGTGCAATTCTCCAGAGGTAATGCCACTATCGGGGTAATTAAATATCCAGGCGTACTGAATCCCTTTGACATCAACAACTAAATCGGCTGGTTTGTCTAGGGTTTGAGGAGACGCACCGATGCCAATTGTTGGCGCAATTCTTGGGGCAGTTGTTGCTGGGGAGGTATCGCTTAATGTCCCTGCTAGAGCGGTTCCCGGCATCTGAGCAACATGAGCTGCTGAATGAGGATGACCCGCAGGATCAAAGCCTCCCATTCGGTTAAAAACATCTACACTGTAGATGCCCAAGAGGAGGACAATCACTGTTGGGATTGCTGTCCAAAAGACTTCTAAGGGCAAGTTACCTTCTATTGGCACGCCATCGGTATCGTCACCCGGACGGCGACGAAACTGAATCAAAAAAACTACAATGGTTCCTTCTACCACCAAGAAGAGTGCGATCGCAATGGTAAACATGACGTTGAAAAAACCGTCTACCAAAGGCGCTTGTAACGATGCTTGCACCGGCATTAGCGTGTGGTTTTGACCAATCCAAATGCTGATTGCTGTAACTACTATCCCAGCAACCAGAGTCCATAGTGAAACAGGAACTTGTTGCATACATGCTACCTGCTTTGTAAACCGTCTTTAAACGTGTGATTTTCTGGGTTTTGGTATTGGGGATTGTTATCCATTCCCCATTCCCCATTCCCTTTTCACTTATTAACTTTCTAACGTGCAGCCATAAAAAATGGGGGAAACTTCCAGATTTTTTCCATATCTTTCCCCCATAAAATTACAAATTATATTTCAACTCCTATGACAAAGTTAGCTCCCTACTTCCAGAAAAGCTAGTTGTTCCAAGAGGACACTGTTAGACTCAGGACTATTTTGTTCTAGACATAAACCGCCCGGAACTTTAGTTCTGGGCTAATAGCTAAAGTCCGTTCAAACGGACTATAATCTTTTCTCACTCGTCCTTGAGACGAATGAGTGCTATTAGACTCATAATTTATTCTGAGGCAGCCTAGATGAGAATAAAATAGCACTGTTGTTAGACCTAATATTGATTAGGCTATATTAGCAGCAAGTTTAAATTTGTTAATAGCTAACATTTTGTGATTTACGGATTTGTTTACTGTGAACTCTTTCTGAGTTCCGGTAAATATTTAGTATTCCCCTCAAGTTACCTTGCCTAGCGCATTTGCGCTTTATACAAACAGTGCCCCCTTGAATGAACAACAATTTTGACTAACTCTAAAAACCTTAATTGTTTAATGCAACATGGGTGTAGCAGTTCTTGGGACAAATCCGTGAACACGCTTCACAACCAATACAGTTATTTGGAGAAGTAACTGCCATTACTTTCCGTTCAACTTCTTCTTCATCTTCATCTTCCACAAATTCGCCTTCTTCATTCAGCGCTTTCAAACCTAGCACGTTGTATCCGCATACTTTAACGCATCTGCCACAGCCGATACATTTATCCTTGTCGATTTCCTGAGCAAATTTTGGTGTCCAAGTCTTACCGCCAAATGTCAAGCCTGTTACTTGTGCCATGAATAAATCCTCAGCAATTTTGCCTGTCAATCTGTTTGTGCATTAATCATCATATTATCCTAATATTTTATTTTTTTTGCATTCAAAAATTACTTTTGTCTCATCAAATTTCGATGACTTTGAACACAATGCGAAAGTATTTTTTATTTCAATCTATAGATGAAAATTATTGCCAATAATTATTGTAAATGTTTAGGTTTTCCTCGTTCCTATGCTCCGCATGGGAACGCATTCATCGAGTCTCTGACTCAATTTCTGACAGCAGCCATTCCCTTGCTATCCATAGGAAGGGGAGAAGGAAAAATTGGGGTAAAGCCTCGTGTAGATGCAGTTTTATTATTTCCAGCAAATGCAACTATATTTATAACAGTGATGATATTTTTTTTCAAATATTTTTAGGTTTAGGCAAATAAATCTAGACGAACAGTATACCTATATACAAAATTATATGCTCATAAGTTACAATTTTATATATGCAATATGTATTTTATCAAGCAACAATTTTCAATTTATTTAATTCAAATATTTAGATAAATGGTGACAAAAGAAATATGATGATTTCACCTCACCAAACAGAAATTAATTTATAAAGGAACTGTAAAGTTCATGGCAGAATATTACCCTACATTAAATATTAAAATTATTAATAAATCAGGTGAAGTCCAATTGCAATAGGCTGAATTTTTTCTTAAAAATACCTTGAGTAAGGTTTTATGGTCAAATATAAAATGTTCATTAAGTACCTAATAAAATAAATGTTAAGATTTTTTTTTAAGCTCAGTAGGAACAAATTAATCATTTTTTTCATGAAATGTATAGTTAATAAGAAGTTTTCTTAGGCTCAGTTTTAAAGCCTTAAATAGCTTCCAATTGGATGCAAAATCAAAATATGGATGTGGGGAGTAAGTGTGGTGAGAAAAGATATTCTCGCCAGAAAGATAATGTGGTAGCGAGTCATGAATAAACAGGACTCATCCAGGGGAGACCTAAGCCAGACATCTCAACGATTAGAGTGGGAAAAGAGCCAAATGCCTTATACAATTCCTAACAACAGTTGCGTTGGATGTGACAACTGCCGCCCCCAATGTCCTACGGGTGCAATCAAAATAGAGAACAATGAATATTGGGTTGATCCTGGTCTTTGTAATAATTGTGAGGGCTATTATCCAGAGCCGCAATGTGTAATAGCTTGTCCAACTAATTCTCCGATTCCTTGGCAGGCGAAAAAGGGGAGATGCAAAGTTGAACCGAGAGATGCTACTAGCTTAGACTTGTTTTCTAACGGCAAGAATAACCCATTTGCTTCAGCGATCGCCATTTGGGAAGCTTGTAATGTATTGGCACAACGCACATCCCTACATTGGGAAAATGATGAAGACGGTTACTTGTGTTACAGCCGACAAATCAACCAAGGCCGAGGTGCGATCGCTTTTCACATCCAAGATCCATTCAAAGTTAACGACAAGGCGACAGATTTAGCAGCAATTGAGGGGCTTGACATCAGAGCCGCTTGCATACATCTGATTTTTGCAGCTTATGCCACAGCCTTAGATCAACCTTGCGAACAAGAATTTGCGATCGATGAGCGACAAATCGAGAAATATTTGGGGATGGAAAAACGCAAAGATTTGAGCAAAGCTGCAAAGCTAGCTTTAATGAAAAATATCGTTCAGCAAGCTTGCTCACTGATTATCTCCATTGACTGGCCTCAACAAGGTCGAATTAACGGATTCTCTATTACAGGCAGCCGCTTATGGCACTTAGTAGATATTCAGCACCACTTTCAAGAAGACAATCTTGGATGCAAATATCTTATTGGGTTAACTTTTAAAGTAAAAGCAGGCATTTGGGCAAAATATTTCTTAAACAAACAAGCATGTAAAGAGCGAACCGCATTCTATCAATACGGTAGTCTTCCCAAAACGCTGTTAACCACAGTCATGAGTATTTGGCAGCAACATGAAGGCGCAGTCCGACTAATGCTGTGGTTGCTGTTTAAAACCAAAATGGGCAAAGAACAACGCATCACCATTCCTACCTTGCTGCGTATTGCTTACGGTGAAGAAAAAGTCGCCCTTGCATCCAGACAACGGGAAGAACGCAAACGTCTGCTGCGAACTTTTGAAAGCGATTTGGAAATTCTCCATCATTATGGAATGAAACCAATTTTCGATCCAGTTACTTATCCATTAGAAATCCAACCTTTGTGGGCGAAGTTAGTTGATCTTCCCGAAGATCCAGATGAAGCATTAGAATTTTGGACTAATGACGGTGGTGCTGAAACTCGCCTCACAGACACAGGCCCTCGTGGGAAGTGGAATCTGCTAATGAATGCGCGAATTTTGGCTTTTGAACTCCCACCAGAATGGGAACAGCAAATCTCAGAATCGGAAAAAAAGAAAACAAGAACTGCTAAAGCTAAAAGGAAGCCTAAAACTACAAACGATTTGCTAGGTGAACAGATTTTGCAAGCACGAAAAAATTTGAATCTCTCCCAAAGAGAGTTGGCAAAACTCACAGGTAAAAGTCAAAGCTGGATTCGAGATATCGAAAATGGTCGTTTAAAAGCCAAATTAGAAGACCAAATACTGTTACGGAAAGTCTTAAATATGGCTTCATCTTGATTCAGGATTGGGAATTTAAACGCATAGGCACTTCCCTTCTCTGCGACACGCTACGCGAACGTACAGAAGTGGTATGCGTCCCTCTGCGTTTAAAAACACTACAGTTTTATGTACTATAACTCATCATCTTACTAGAGGTAATCCAGAGACTAGCTACAGCATATTTAGTAACTACCAACTCTCGTGTAGCATTGCATGAACTCTTCAGTTGTTGAGTCTTGGTTGGATCTTTGACAAGTTTAGCCTGGTAAGTGTAGAGAGAACCAGAAGGTTGTTCAAAACTTAGTTCAGCTAGAATAGTATTATTGTCTAAACTTTGCTCCAGAATTTTGCCTGCAACTTTGTAGTTAAACCAATCCCATCCGTTGCGGAGGATTAGTTCTCTTTCCAAAATCTGAAGTGCAGCAGGGAGAATTCCCCAGCCTCGATAGACTTTATTTAAACATTGAATATCGCCAGTACGGTTCAGAATCGATTTGAATGAATCTTGATCGAGAACACCGTAATATCTTCCTTCTGGCAAGTCTATAACTGTTGGTGCAAACCGATGTCCCCCAAAGTGCGATGATTTCCAAATTCGCACATTATCCAAGCATAAATCAGCAGTAGTCGCTGTTACTTTGAAGTAAAAGGGAGCGCCATATCTGGCACAACACTTATCATGGCTACCGTGGGTACACACTAAAATATCTCTAGTTGTACTAGTTTCCATCTCAAAATTAGCACTGATACCCGATAAACATTTTTGGACAACTGCTGCTACTTGCTCAATATTTCCTAGTTTAAACTCTTGCTTGCAGAAACCATTACTTAGTCCTTCTTTTCTTTGATAAATTAAAAGCGTAGTCTGGTTGACTTTGTGTGATAGATCATTAGCAATTAAGAGGAATATGATTGGTAGTTTAGCACGCTTCACTTCTTGTACCAAAATCCTCAAATTCTGTGGCACCCACTTGGAACTAAAGGCTTCTGATGTCCAAGGTAGAGGACATTCAACTAAAATATAGGTTTGGTAATTGGTGGCACTACCAATAACATCTTCACCTGCTTGCCGTGAATAGTCAGAACAAAAAACAGTATTCATCTAGCTATACTCATTAGCGTATTTTATGGACAAAAGGTATTAGAAACTACAATTGTGTTTTTAGCTACAATATCCTTAATTCAAGGAGATAAAAAAGAACAATATGTATGTATTTCGCAGTTCAAACTAACTAGCCATTTTAGAACATCATTTCTGATCAACCTCTTCCTCGTTAATAAATTTTCCACAATAGAGATAAATAGTGTCAAGAAATATTTTTTCGTAGTAGTGGAATTAATTTTGTATCGAGTTTTATTGTTATCTAGTATTTCATAAATTTTCACTTGCTGAAACTCGGATTTTCTGAAGTTGTTTTTTTTGGCAAAATCAAATATATTAAACCTTGTGCGTAGATGCATACTACTAGGTCGAAGCAAGCTACGCCCAGCGTCTGGTAAAGAAGCAGCTTGTTGTCAGACATCGCTTGGAGAGTAACAGGCGATTAACTTGCTGGCAATATCGATGTCGCTGATATTACAATTAAAAATATTACTAGCAACAATATACTTGTTTAAAGTTTTCCTAAAATTATCTACATAGCTAGTTACAAATCCTGTGTCGTTATTCTGAGGAATATACTTCTCAAGGTAGATGCGTCAACATTTAACCAACAGTATATGCTTGCCAAAGCCTATACTGTTTTAAGACTTATTCCACGCTATTTGCTTTTAATGTATCTATCGATATCTAGATTATATTGCAAATAATTCTCAGTTAGCTGAGAATAAATAAAAACAATTAAATCAGGGGTAAATGCTTTACGGACTCTTAGTCCATGCGCGATAAGTTAATGATCAAAACTAGTGACTAATTATTAACAGCGTCACTGACATCAACATTAACAAACCTGATATTTAGCTTTTTACCTAATCTAACTTTCTGAAGCTCATGTCAGGGTTTGATGATAGGCATCTCCTTTGACTCTAGCTGAAGTCAATAATAAATGCAAGTATTTGATAATCTTTATAAGTTCTTTACAATTTGTAGCCTTCAGGAGGTTGGTTAAATCAAGGTTAACGGGCATTTTATAATGGAGATAACTGACTCTAACAAGCATTGATACTTTGAATATAATAAATAAAGTTTTGCAATTGTGACAAATTGTTGCCAATATGGTAGCAGATCTGTGTGCGCTTACTAATCCAAATATCTGTGGCTATGGCGATCGCATATTTCTACTTCCATGCAGAATTGAATCATTTTTTACCACGGCATCATCAGCAGGTAAGAATCTCTCATTTTTTTAAGGAGAAAGCCTCAATTAAGGACATGATTGAGTCGTTGGGTGTCCCTCATCCAGAAGTTGATTTTATAAATGTTAATGGTGAATATGTAAATTTTTCTTACATTGTTTTGGATGGAGATACTATTAATGTTTATCCAATTTCAGCTAGGAGTGTTATTATACCATGCGTTTCTGTTCTGCCAAAACCGCTTAGTATTATCCGCTTTGTTTTAGATATTCATTTGGGGAAGCTGGCGACATCTCTACGACTTTTAGGTTTTGATACTTTATACCGCAATGACTACGAGGATGAGAAATTAGCCCAAATATCCTCCAATCAAGCGCGGATTCTCTTGACTCGTGATAAAGGTTTATTGATGCGTAGTTTGGTAACGCATGGGTATTACGTTAGAAACACTAACCCTCAACAACAAATCATAGAAGTTCTCCAACGATTCGACTTGTTTAAATTAATCTCACCATTTAAACGATGTTTGCGTTGCAATGGATTATTAGAACCTGTAGATAAGCAATCGATCATTGAGCAAGTGCCAGAAAATGTCCGATTGCAGATTGATCAATTCCAGCGTTGTCAAGACTGCAATCGCATTTATTGGAAAGGTTCGCATTATGAACGATTACAACAGTTTATTGATGGAGTACTTAACTCACAGAGAGATGAGTAAGTTAGGAATAAGAATTAAATAAGATACAATTTATGTCCCTGGCTTACCTCACCTTGAATCCCTCTCCGATATATTGGAGAGGGAGGCTAGAGACAGGATGAAGTTTCCCATTTTATTTAATCTATGTTCCTTAGTAATGATAATTATTTACCCACCTGAAAAATTGGCGCTAATTATTGGACTATCCGCAATTTTTGGATCTTTATCTTGGCTATTGAAATCATCAGGAGTGGGGTTTTGCTTCCTCTGTCCGCTAACTTCTTCAGCTTCAATGGGATCTGCCTCTTGAGCTTTATCGATATCAATAGACTCAGGAGGTTCTTTAGCATGAGATAAATCAATAAGTGGTTTTGGTTGCTCGGTAGTCATAATTTGCTAAATGATCTAGTTTTCTCTAGTGTTAAATGTATCTTGATCGCAAACATCTTTCCTGAGAGAGAAACCTTGTCTTGTGATGGTATAAAAGGAGTATAAAAGACTGTGGCATTTATCCTAGCTCTCGATTTTGGCGGAACTAAACTGGCGGCGGCGACTGTAAATATCGGTTCTAGAAAGTGGTTGCGTTATGAACGTCGTCTCTCGCCAGCGAGTGCAGATGTTAGCACTGACTTGGAAATTATGCGATCGCTCATTTACTCGCTGCTAGAAGACGCAAAACCTGCTGCGATCGGTGTCAGCTTTGGTGGCCCAGTTGACGCTTCCACGGGGACGGTGCGACTATCTCATCATGTTGCTGGATGGGAAAATATTCCCCTCAAAGGGTTGTTGGAGGATGAGTTTGGCGTTCCTGTTGGTGTAGACAACGATGCCAATATCGCTGCTTTGGGTGAACATCGCTTTGGTGCAGGACAGGGATACGATAGCCTGTTTTACATAACTGTTAGCACTGGCGTAGGTGGTGGTTGGATACTCAACGGTAAGCCTTGGCGGGGTGCTGGTGGGATGGCTGGCGAAATTGGACATATCGTTGTCGATCCTGCTGGGCCAGTTTGCTTGTGTGGTAAGCGGGGATGTGTGGAACGTTTGGCGTCGGGGCCTTATATGGCGCAAAATGTTAGAGAAATTTTGGAAAACGTAGACGCACCAGCGGCTTTACGGAGGGTACCGCAGAGGCGCGGAGGACTCAGAGATGGAGAGGTTTTAAGGGGTTTAGTGGGGAATAATTTAGAGTTACTTACAGGACAATTGGTGGCTGAAGCTGCGGCGGCTGGTGATGATTTGGCTAAGGAAGTTTTGCATAAGGCTGCTTGGGCGCTGGGTGTGGCTATTGGCAATGTGGCGAATTTGATGAATCCGCAGCGCTTTGTTTTAGGAGGTGGTGTGATGAAGGCGGGGGCGGATTTTTGGCAGGTGGTGCGTCAGGTGGCGCGGGAGACGGCTTTGCCAGAAGTTGATTTTGAAATTGTGCCGGCGGTGCTGGGTGATGATGCGCCTTTGTGGGGGGCGGTGGCGATCGCTTTGATCACAAATCCTCAATTTGTAAATGAGTGATGTGTATAAGTGCAAACAGAACTAATTGAACTAATTATCTATGGGTAAGCGGCGATCGGACTAATAAAAATTGTTCAGCTTCTTCTATATAAAATTCTGTACCGACGTAAAGGCTATTATCCTCAAAATAACTATATCCAATTGTTGCTCTATTTGTATCTATCCCTAACAAACAAGCAAGTTCATCGGCAGCATTTTGTCCTAAATATTCTATATCTTTTTGTTTACAATATCCCATGAAATCAGAAATATTTTGCAATGTTGCACTGGGTTTACAGTACTTAAACAACTTATTTGAGTCTCCATGAAACCGATTTATGTAAACATCTCTTGTATACTCATCACCAAATGTTTCTCCATCTGTATCATTATCAAATTTGTCAATTATTTCTCCACCTTCATATAATAAATATACAAAGTTTAATCCTCTATACACCATCAATGTAAATACGGCAGTTGACAGCTTTATTGATAATTGTTGGACAAAATACCGAATGTAATCATGGTTAAATTCTTCAGATGTTTGATCGTAAACTGTAATCCATCCATTCTTGCTAGGTGAAACATAAGCTTCGTTCCTAGTTATTCTTTCAACTATCTTAGCCACATCATATTGTGAAACCCATCTAACTTAATAGTTAACAAATTTTTCTCCCATTTTTGCTCTACAAATTACAGCACTAATATCCAATAATATTAGGTTTCAACCTACTATTGTTGCTGAATTACCTGGCGAAATTCTCTAATTGCTTCTAAGGGAGACGATAACAAAAGACAACGATTCAGCAGGGATAAATCTAATTCTGCTAGTAACTCACTATTAACAACTTTCTCATATTCTTGTTCTCGTAAGCAGTAAACTTCAATTGTGCCATCTTCCCAAAACCAAACTTCAGGGACTCCCATTAATTTGTACTTCTGTAACTTTATGGGACTACCGCTAGTAATCACTACTTCAATGCAGAGGTCTGCTAGAGGTTTGTCTGTTCCAAAACAATAAGATAAATCTGCTTGATACTCTACTAATTTGGGAATAATCTGGCTAAAACTCCCACTAGGGAAAAATTCAATACCCTGTTCCACGAGATACTGCCCCAGAAGCAGACCCATTAAACACCTAATAGCCTCATGAGATTTACCAATAGTCACTATTTCTAAGACTCCATCACAATAAAACAACCGCACCCCTGGTACATTTTCAAAGCTAGCTTGAATCGCTTTGAACTTTTCCCAACTTAACCCACGACGAAAGAAGCGTTGTTCTTCTGGTAAGTTAACAGCATTTTCTAACGTTTGAGTCATAATATTTTTTACTCTCCCAGTTAGTAGTAACGAAATTTATCTCATTTCCATCTTAAGTCAAAACCAAATTATCTCGATGAATTACGGTTTCCGCACCGGCATAGCCTAAAATTGCGGAAATTTCTCGTGAATGGGAGCCGCGAATCTTTTGCAGATCATTGCTGTTGTAATTCACAAGTCCTCTAGCAATTTCGTTACCGTTGGTGTCACATAATTGCACGGCGTCCTGTGTGCCAAACTCTCCTTCTACTAGCTTAATTCCAGCAGCTAATAACGATTTTCCCGCTAGAGAAATTGCCGCGATCGCACCTTCATCTAAATACAATTTCCCCGCAGGTACAAGGCCGTAAGCTATCCAACGTTTACGCGCAGAAGTTGGTTCAGGTTGCGGTTCAAAATGCGTCCCAATAAGTTCACCTTGAATAATTTTTTCGATATTCCGGGGAAATCGCCCTTGGGTAATTACAGTCCGCACTCCCGCCGCGATCGCAATCCTCGCAGCCGAAATTTTTGTTACCATACCGCCAGTACCCCACTGAGAACCTTGGGAACCTGTTTGTATCTGTAATTCTGCTAATTCCTTAATGCTACTAACTAAAGCGATCGGTCGCGCATCTGGTACCGAACGCGGATCAGCTGAGTACAACCTATCAACATCGGTAAGCAAAAATAGCCAATCTGCTTCTACTAGGCTAGCAACCAATGCCGAAAGGGTATCATTATCACCAAATTTTAGTTCGTCTATTGCTACGGTATCATTTTCATTCACTATGGGGATCACTCCCAGTCTCAGTAGTTCCTGAAAAGTGTTGTAGACGTTGAGATAGCGGCTGCGCTGTACTAAGTCGCTGCGAGTCAGTAATACTTGAGCGATCGCCTGTTGCAGAGTAGTAAATAAATCATCGTATATACGAATTAACCTGCCTTGCCCAACTGCTGCTACAGCCTGTTTTAGTGCGATCGCTTTGGGACGTTCAGTTAAGCCCAACCGCGCACAACCTACCCCTACAGCCCCAGAAGAAACCAAAATCACCCGATGTCCTTGGCGTCTTAAATGGCAAAGTGTTTCCGCCAAGGTAGCGATCGTAGAAAGTGCTAATTGTCCTGTTTCTGGTTGAGTTAGGCTAGAAGTACCGATTTTGACAACAATTGTTAATGCCATCTTTGAATTTTAGATTTTAGATTTTAGATTTTAGATTTTAGATTACAGATTAGACATCTTGCATGAGTTTTTTTTAGACCCCTACCCGAAAGCACAGTCCATCCATGTGAACAGACTAAAGCCTATGGAAACACCTTTTTAGGCTTTAAATCCACTGACAAAGAAGTCTATTTTAGATTCAATCCAAAATCCCAAATCTAAAATCCAAAATTGTAAAGCGCCAATCCCTCTATAGTGAAGGTTGACGCTCTACGGGTGTATATTTACTTAGTATGGCTTAGGGTCTTTTTTGGCTGATCCCATGTTATTAATACTTATGATCCCCGATTTTTGGCTGACAATAAGATTCCTTAATCATTTCTTTAGATTTACTTTCCTGACGATTTCTCAAGTTTTGTGAATCTTAGTTTTCTTAGGAGTAATAGAGGCTCCTAATATCTCTGATATCCAAACTTCAAAGTTGCGAATGGGATGCGATCGCAGAGCCGCATCTGCATGAACAATCGGTTCGACTAAAATAGTAAACATCCCCAGGCGATTACCTGCTAAAACATCGGTAAACAAGCGATCGCCTACCATCCCCACTTGATGCACTGGTAGATCCATTCCCCTAAGTGCAGCCCTAATTTTGCGTCGGGAAGGCTTGGCTGCACCCAAATAGTAAGGTAGATTGAGCGATCGCGCAATTCCACCAATTCGCGCTTCACTCAGGTTATTACTCACCAAGCACAATCTCGTACAGGTGCGAATTTCCTCCACCCAATCTCGTAGTTCTGGGGAAGCCACCCCGACTCTAAAGGGTACTAAAGTTTCATCTACATCCAATACCAGCCCTTTAAGCCCGTATTTTTGGATAATATCTGGTGTTAGGTTCAACACTGAACCCTCTAAAATCAAGTCAGGCTGTAAAAGATTGTTCCAGGTCATAGTCAACAGTCAAATATAGATAGTTCAGACAAATGAGCATAACCCAATATAGTTTAGTTAGTCGAACTCCATCTTGGGATATCTCCCTGAACACTTTGAGATAAAATTCCTAAAATCTTATCTATTTATTTGATGTAATAATTACTTAAATCAATAAATATATCGTTTTCTTCTAACTTCAAAAACTTCCAAATATCCCCCGTTGTTACCGCACCAGAAATTTTTCTGATTTCATCTAAACCTCCATTCCTCCCGCCACCAAACTGAGTACAGTTTTGGTGGCGGGAGAAATGGAGCGGAGCCGCTCCGCCTCCGGGGTTAATTGTATTCGCGTAGCGTGCCTTATGCAAACGTCCCTTGAATGATTTTCATTTTGTGCGTCAGCACAAACAGTGAGGGGGACAGTTGAGCAATTAACAAATCTTTTATTTTCCATATTCGTAACCGTCTTTCTTGTGAATATGTTTGCAAGTCTTGTGACTAATTCCTTGAACTAAACCCGATGCAGTTGAGATATTGAAACTACCGCTAGTTCTTACTGCAATTCGCCCGATATATTTCCCAATCTTCTTGCCTTTTTCGACAACGGCTTTAACAATGTCTCCAGTTTGAAAGCCATCAACAAACTTGAACCTGGGGACATATCGAGAAGGAAAGCCATATTTGTCAGTTCTGCATGATTGTCTAGAACCATGTCCGTTAGCCTTGATCAATAATGGTTTAACTCCTTTGATATTTAAAAGTGGAGTTGACTTACCGACAGCAGCAGCATCAGCCCAGTGAGTTTTCGGTATGTTTTGTTGGCTACGATTAAACTTGGTTAAACCTCCTGAACCTGTTTCTACAGGTAATCCAGTTGTTTTTAAAACTTCCAGCAATGCAAAACGAGTTGTATTAACTGCGGCTGCATCTCCTAAAGGTCTTCGAGCTTGACTTAAAATTTTCTGCAATCTTGTTGGATCTTTTTTAAGAAAGTCTTTAATGTCTTTTGTGCCTTTTTTTATATTGCATTTCTCGCAACTTAAACTCAGGTTTGTAATTGAATTTGAACCTCCTTTAGCTTTTGGTTGAATGTGTTCTATCTGAAGAGGAACATTTTTGACTCCACAATAAGCACATTCTCTGTTCCACTTCTCAAGTAAATATTCACGAGTCTCGAATCCATAAAGAGTACCTTGTTGATACTCGTTGCCTTGGATATCTGGATTCCGCATTAACTGCATATCGAAGCGCACTAATTCTTGACTAATAGCTTGAATCGGTGCAAATCGGCGTAACTTATCAACCCAAGTTTTGATATTATCTACGCGGCTTTGCAAGCTTGGTGCTAACCATCCCAATGTACGAGTTCTGTTTAAAAATCGTGGTTGTCTGTAACGAGTAATTCTTGCCCGTCTACTACGTCTTAGTTGTCTCCTTGAGGTTAGTGAATCCCTAATTGCAAAACCTCTATGCTTCAATTGGGCCGCAAAGACAACCTCGCCGGTAGCATCGTTGACTAATGCAATTCCAGTTGTTGACGCGCCTGGGTCTATCTTTAATCTAAGAGGTTGGGTAGGTGCATCTGTTCGTGATTCAAAAAGAATTAAAGTGAATGGGTAACGCCGAAAAACTGCTGCTTTTTTGTTTCTTAATAGCTGCCTTGCCTGTGCTGAATGTATTGGTTCTAATGGTCTTTTTTCCGAGTCAATTACAAATACTTTGCACATATTGTGCCTCCTTTCGGGTAAAGTTAGCTTCGTCAATGTTTAAGGTCGGTAACTATCTCAAAAGCACTAGCTTAACCCTTAAACCTGTTTAACTTTTAAGTTCTAGAGCAGGGAACTAGCTACGCATTCCCTGGTAGGTCTTGAACACTTACCTTAAACGTAGTGACTTAACACTTAAACTGGTCAACTAGGCGAATTTCTTGCCCCCACTATATCGGTACTCCGATTAGTGGTGGGTGGTTGACTGCTTCCACATTTAATGGGACATGGCAAAAGGTTTAAGTAGATTGTGATTACAATCAAAAATTCCCAATTAAAAAATTCAAAATGAAAATGTTACATTTTGAATTTTTAATCTTATTCGACTTCATTAAAAAGATGTTCCTCTAACAGAGGTTGCACTTTGCGAAACTCCTCTGGAGAGAGTAATTCCGGTTCACCTGTTTTAGCTATCCGTGCAAAAAACAACAAGGGATCGAGGGGTGTATAAATTGCATACTCCTGATCTTCATCATAGAAGCTAGCGAGTAGCTGTAATTGCTCAGGTTCTAAATCTGCCTCTTCATCTTCAATTTCTAAGGTAAAGAGTTCTGATTCTTCAACTGGCGGTAAATCACCTGCAACTGTCAAAGCATAGGCTGTGTTCTTCAATATCAGGTTCTGCTCAGATAGTACCGCTTGAGCAGTGGCAAAAATTTGCTCAATGGTGCTGTCATCTTCTACCAGAACCGCTTCTTCTTCCTCACCCTCACCTTCCCAAGAAAAAATTTCTACAGGTGAGTCTACAGGAAGAAGTAAAACATATTCTTGCCCATCTACCTCCAGGGAATGCTCTATATAACATTCGAGCGATCGCCCTTTGTCATCGGTTAAAGTGATGGAACCCGCATGAGCGTTATCATTTTCTTCAGGAAATGGGGAGGGAAACATAGCCGAAATGTAGAAATTTAATAAATACCAGCAAGTTTCAAAATCGCTTAACTATTTAATCACATCTTATGTTAATTAAATAGCTTTACACGTAGATCCAACTGCTGGCTAATCGTTTTCAGAATATCATGTTAAAAGGTATCAATATTCAATCGCCGCCACTGAACTGCGAGAACTGGCACGCTTAACATCCAGCCATTGTTGTAAAATCAAAGCGGCTGCCTTGCGGTCAATCAAACCTTTATGGCGTGATGGGGAGCGGTTTTCAGCTATCAGCAGTTGCTCTGCTTGAAATGAAGTTAATCGCTCATCCATATATTCCACAGGCAGGTTTAGCGCTTTAGCAAGTCTTATAGTAAATTTTTGAACTTGACGCGCCTGAAATCCTAGTGAGCCATCCATTGAATAAGGTAAGCCCATAACCAGAACTTGCACCTCGCGTTCATTAACTATTTGTCGGATTTGCTCGACATCCCGCTCAAAAGATGTACGCTCAATTGTGGTGATCCCCGTGGCAATTAACCCCGTGCGATCGCACCCAGCTAGACCAATCCGCTTGCGACCGAAATCTAGTCCCAACGCTGAAATAAACGGTTTTGCTTGTGGGGATATCACACTAATTCTCCTGCTGTGCATCTGCTGATTCCGGAATCGGCAATGCTTCCATGCTAGGGTTTTTTACCGGAAAGTTAATCGGTTCTGACAAGCTTTGCAGTGGTTTATCTGACGATGGCAACTTTGCTGGTTGTATCCATGACATCCCACCTGGTATAGGTTTACGTGCCGGTTGTAAACCTTGCAGCATATCAGTCCACTGAATTCCTTCTAAGGAGACGAATTTAGACTCACGTAGCTTGTGCCACACAGAGCGAGACATAACTAATGTATGTTCTATGCGTTTTGCTCCAATTCGTTCCAAATACTCTTCTCGCTCTGCCTGATAGTCTGAGGAAGCTAGTTGCAACCCTTGCTGGGGGAAATCTTGGGCAATCCGAGCCAATTGAGATAGTAATTCTGGATACAGCCAGGTGTAAGCAGGATGAACTGTCAGTGTTGCAGCGTGGGGGACTTCACCCTTACGGTCAAGTTGCACCTGAAAATAGCCGATCGCAGCTTTGCGTTGGGGTTCAAATACGTAACCACTGACTACTTCTGCTTTAGTCAGCCATTGCGTCACTGCATCAGTTAAAGCGCCGAACAAACTGGTTTTAAAGTCGCGGGTATTGCGGTCAAAAACCTGACGTACCAGAGGTGGCATCGATGCCGTATCTAGTTGATATAGCAACTGGGCATCAGCATTACTTACTGGTAAGAGGTTGGGCAAATCTGGCTCTGCTTGTGCCAATTCAACCAATAATTCTGGGCCAATTTCCCAGTATGTCATTTCTGCCAGACGCTGGAATCCATTTTGTCGATATAGTGCCAGCGCCTCAATGTCATTGATGTTAACTTCCAGTAGCCAAGTGCGAGCTTCCAAAATCGATTCAAAGCAATGACGCAAAAGTTGCGAACCAATTCCTTGTTTATCGACACCACGCTCCAACAGCACTTGATCAATTCGCCAAGTGCTGCGTGTCCGGTTAAACGGTGACACTTGAATCATCCCTAGAAGCATCCGCCCTTGCTCTGCTATGTAGGCACAGAGGCGATACTGGAGCGGGTTAGGAAACCAACTCAACAATTTGAGTAATCCATACCAGCGACGCAGCCTTTGCATCTGGCTGATCGCAAGACCTGCTCTTTGGGGAGTGAGGGCTGCGAATGACTCTTGAGTTATGCGCTCAATCCCGTCCAGATCCCGGTATTGGACTGGTCGGATAACAACGCTGAGGTTTCGGGGAAGTAATGAAGTCATTTTAATTCGAGCCGCCATTTAGCTTTCACTAACTGATCTTCAAAGGAACTGATGCAATAATATTAACTGCTTTCTGCCGCTTCTAATAATCTCTGCAAATCTAGCAATAGAAGAAAATCTGCACAAACGGAACGAATCGCGGTTTATGTTCTACCTATATCAAGCGTCCTACGACGAAGCCCATAGGTAGCTCTGACCTGATATTCCCAGTTAGAGATCATCAATTCAGATGAAGGATTTTAGGTATTATGTTTTTTCAAGATTAGTTCGTGTTAAGTGTAAGTTTTGTTTTCACACCAATTAAGCTTTGACATCCCGCACTAATCAAGCGTAATCTTATTCTACAGTAGAAGCCTACTTGTATAACCAGAATTGCCTATTTTCTTTTCTACATAAATCTATGTATTAGGGCAACAGTATTCTGCCCCTTCCTATGGCGCCAAAAGGGTGATTTGAGTAATTTTATACTTAAAAAAACAGAAAAAGCAGAGATTGTGAGAACACCATTGGCATTGACCCAACAACATCTGCCTTGATTTTATTTGAATTTTGATTAAAATTTGTATATATTTATAACCCTTGTCGAGAGACTAACTTTTCAAAGTGGGCTTGGGTTTGATGGAGTAATTGATGGCGACTATCTACTACTGTTTGTTTCAGGGTTGGAACAAGATTGCGAGCTTGCAGAGTCATGTGAAGTTGCAGGTTAGCGACATATTCACTGAAATCTTGATTCACTTGATCTGCGCCCACATTCGTTAATAAATTTGATTCCATTGCCACTGTGTTCTCCTGTGTTAATCCTGTGCTGTCTCTCTTCATGACCAAAAGTTATCACGTTGTTTGAACTAACTTCAGAATTTGCAATGAAGTTTAACGCTTTTTCGGAATAGCGATCGCAGTCGGGTTTTCATCTGCCCATTAAAATCTCAAACCAATACCACCTTGTACGGAGACAGCTGTACCACTACTATCACGGTAGGCATCAAAAGCGATGATCGCGTTGCCAAAAAGGACAGTATTACTATTTGGGATCATATAATCAATGCCCGGTTGTAAAGCAAAACTAATTTTGTCACCCACAGGAGAAGATCCACCACCACCAGCCAATACCAACCCAGCACCCAGGTAGGCATCAGCTTGCCAGTTAAGGGGGAAATCGTAAGAAACCGTTGGTACAACTGCCGTATTATTACCAATTAACACTTGGGCGCGGAGTGAAATCGGTGCTTCCAAAAGCTTGTAGCGTCCCGCTATCACCCCCCCTAATTGGACACCATCGGTAATACCAATAGCGGGGCCTATACCGATATAACTGCCATAGGCTACTTGAGCTTGCACTGGTTTAGTACTCACCAGACTTAAGACCAAACCAGCCCCTAAAACTGAAACCAAATATGGAATATACTTCATAACCGAACTCCTCACACCAATTTGTCATTTGTCATTTGTCATTTGTCATTGGGCATTGGGCATTGGGCATTGGGCATTGGGCATTGGTTATTCTCCTTGTCTCCCTTGTCTCCCTCATCCTCCCCAGTTCCCCCTCTCATTCTACGGGCAACGAGTATGAATGCCTCCTTGAGTACAAATGTAGGCTATTTGCTTGGAATCTAAATTTTTGGCTTGAGAAAAATCAACCCCTTGGACTACGGCAGATACTGAGCCTAAATCTGGGGTTTCGACAAATTGATCTGCTGGATCTTGTTTGCTAGGGGCGAGAATTGCCCCCTTAAAATCTGCTCCGGCGACATTCGCCCCCCGTAAATCTGCAAAACTCAGGTCGGCATTTTGCAAGTTAACGTTTTCCATCTGGGCAGAACGCAAAACAGCACCAGTTAGACGAGTGGCCCTCAAGTTAGCATTACTGAGATTAGCACGATCCAAATAGGCTCCTGATAAATCTGCCCCTTGCCAATCAGTGTTAGTTAAGTTGGCAAAGGATAATTGTGTTCCTATAGCACTGACACGACCTAAACGCGCGGAGTACAGATTGGCTTCGTTCAAGTTGGCGTCGCCTAAATCTGCTCCAGTTAAGCTGGCTTTTTCCAAAACTGCGTTTTGCAGATTGGCTCCTACTAGTTGGGTGCTGTTGAGTTTAGCCTCAAATAGACGCGCGTTGGATAAGTTGGCTTTGTTGAGAGTGGCGCGGCTTAAATCGGTACGGTTCATCAAGACGCGACTGAGGTTAGCATCAGTAAGATTGGCTTGCTGCAACTGAGCTTGGCTTAAATCAGCGATCGCATCGTCATAAGTATCCCAGCGTCCATCTTCACCCACGCCCCGAAAGCGGCTACCCTTCAAACTGGCTTGGTTAAGATTTGCAGATTTTAACTTAACTCCTGATAAATCAATATTGTCTAGCACCAAGTTGAAAAAGGAACTTCCTGGAGTACCGCTTTGACCTAATTGGATGCTACTAAGGTCAACGCCCTCGGTTTTACCACTGTAAACAGAGAGAATCTTGTTGATCGTCCCCTGATTTCTTTGTAGCCGCCCTTGCCGCAATTCCCGTTCTTCGGTTGCAGTGCTACCCACAGACTCCAGTTCGCTAACCAAGAACTGATTCTTATTTTTTAGTTCCGGGATGGCTTGAGGACCGACAGTTGTCAAAGCTTGTTGAATCGTATCCAGGAGGCTGGGGTTAGTTTCGCTAACCAAGAGATCCGCCAGAAATTTAATCGACTGTGGGTCATTAAGACCACCAATAGCCAGAATTGCACTTTGGCGTTGCTCATTAGTCGCCCCAGAGTTAGGACTCAATGGTTTGATAAGTTCGAGGAACTGTTGGCTGTTGATTTGCTTAGTTGCTCGCTGAGATTGTTGAATTTGGATATAAACTTGAGTGCCGATTAAAGTTGCCAATACAGCAGTCATGCTCGTCAGCCCTACCCCAAACAAAGTCAGATTAGGATTTTGCTGTATCCGCCGCCACAGATTCGGCGACTCATTGGTTTGGGCTGCCGCTAATTCTTCATCTCCCTCCTGCCATTCTTCTGCTTGATCATTACCGTCAGCAGACTGAATTTGTTTGTTGCTAGGTAAGAGTCCATCTATTGTATAAGTGCCTGCGAGTTGATCATGCAGTGCGCGACGCCCCCGGCGCGACGGTAAGCCGATCCCTTCACCCACAATCATTAACAAAGACAAAAATGTGAATAATCCTAAATTCGGAAAAGCAAAGCTGTAGCGCCACAGCAGATAAGCGATGGAAATGGGTACTGTCCAACGCCCAACGCCTTCTCTAATCACAACTGCCCCCAATCCGGGCGGCGTTCCTTGCTCGTTCACAACCCGCACTTTTAACCAACGTTTAGGAATTGTGCTACCAGTCTTAGCTAGTAAATACAATTGCCACCACGAGAGAGTTACAGGCGCTAACAGGGCGATTGTCCATAAAATATTAGTCGGCCATGCAACGTTAGGGATGCCATAGCTCACAGGCAGAGCCAGGGGTCTGGCGATCGCTCTTTGGGTTACTATCAGCACGGGGTTAAGCGGCACTCGGTTGAGATCGCTTCTAGAACTGGCATAGACACCAATGCCGAAGGGAATCAACCCACTGGCAACTACTAGTGTGATTTCAGCCGCCCAAGCCGCAAAACGCCTACCTGCTAGCAACAGCGACTTGGCTTTTTCCGGTTCTTTTGACTGACCAGATTGATTACTACTTCTCCTGACAATTGGTGTCGTCATCGCATAATTCCCTTTGATATTATTTTTACGCCGCGATCGGCACAATTAAAATAGACTAAGCTAATCGCCAAAAAGAAAAGCATATTGAAATAGAATTTAGGAGTTATAAGTCAGGAGCCATTTGTATTCTGGCTCCTGACTTTCATGACTCCGGGCAGAGTGCAAAGCAAATGCATATCAACTTATTGCTTACGTTGAAAGCTACTAGAGACAAAAAATTTGTATCCAACATACACCAACACTGCCAAAAGTGCCAGAGTGATTACAGATGCAACCAGTTTAAACACTGTTTGCAGCATCGCCAAGCCCACTAGCACCGTCACACCCGAAACTACCAGCTTTTTCGCCCCAGATAAGCTCTTAAACCAGCTCTGAAATCGCTCCAGTTGCAAGTTCAAGTTACCAAAAACAGACTGAGGCGTTTGTTTTTGTGCTTGTGGTTGTGGAACTACCCCCGGTGGAGAATTAATCTCTGCCTCTAGCTTCTTGAGGCGACGCTGTAAGTCTTCTTCAGGTTGAGGATTCATCAATTTTTTATCCCTCAGCTAAGTCACTTGTTCAACAACAGACCAACCAAATTCTATTTTTGGTGGTTGTCTTAGTGATTTTAGCTAATGTCTGTGCGTGCAAGAACTTTCTGGATAAATAAAATTTATTATGATTATTTTTAGAATACTAGCTTGTTACGGATTCAAGTGCGGAATCTAGGTAGGATTTACGCATAAGAGATCCCCCAACCTCTTTAATTAATAAAAGTTGGCTCTTTCATATCTCACCCATTAAATCTTCACAACCAATCCTTAAATAAAGGGTATTGCTTTATACAGCAGCTTTTGGAACCAAGACGGATTGATGTCGTCTATTAAATCACTACTGCATAACAATATTGCTCTAAAAAAATCTGGAGCATTAATTAAAATGAAGACGCTTAGGCTACTTGCAATTGTTCCCACAGCTTTGGCGATGAGTTTGGTTTTTACTGAGGCTAATTTAGCACAGACAGCAACAATCCAAATTCATCAGAATTTACAACCAGATCCACTGGTTTTGAAGGGAAAGTCTGGCGGAACTGTCAAAAGTAATTGTGGCAATATTAGCGCTGAACCGAATCAAGTTATTCAGGTTACAGAGTCACTACCTTATTTGCGATTAACAGTAGAGAGTCAAGGGAAGCCAACGCTGTTGATTGACGGACCTGGGGGGCGCTTTTGTGTACTAGCAGATAGTTACTCTGGAGGCAAGTCAGAACTTTCTGGTTTCTGGCAAGCGGGAACATACTCGCTGCATGTGGGCGAACTATCCAAACGAGAGTATAGCTACACGCTCTCAATCTCGCAAAAAAATAAATAATTATAAGTCACTTAATGACTAATGACTAATCTTCCAGTGATTGGGCTGGAACTTCGACAGCAGTCACATCAATTGTGCCTTCTGGTGTCAAGCGCTGAAAATGACTATTTTGGACTAACAGTGACTCCCCACAGTTAGGACATTGCAACTGACTGTTATTTAAACCTGTAAATTCATATCGACAGACGGGACACTGATCAGCAACCAAGTTGCCTTGCAGCCACCAACGAAAGCCAAAAAAAGCCACAATGGGTGCCAAAAACAGCAACCCGAAAATAATTAGCAACGAATTAACTAACCAACCCAAGCCCAGTGATGCCAGTAACCAAATAACTGCCAGCAGGGTGAGCCAAGGGCGGAGATTTAAAAGATTCAATTGAAATGACTTAAAGCTCATTTTTTAAGTGTCGTCCTGCTCTCCTTCTAGGATAGCGATTTTAGTCATTGGTCATTTGTCATTTGTCATTTGGACTTGATTACTAAGGATAGAAGTATTTTTTGCAACTGCTGTTGGAAGGCATCTATGCCAAAGAGCGCGATCGCCTGTTCTCGCAGCCACTCTCCATCACATCGCTGGTCATCCCCTTGAAGCATTTCTATACAAGCTGCTGCTACAGCATTAGGATTGCGGTGTGGTACTCGCCATCCCAGTTTACCATCCTGTAAGGGATCAGCAGAGCCATCATCGTCACCGGATAGTACAGGTATTCCACAAGCCATTGCTTCCAGATAAACAATGCCAAAGCCTTCTTGCGAAGGCATAATATAGGCATCAGCAAGGCGGTAATGTTCGATTAATTCTTCTGTAGCAACGAAACCAGCAAATACGACGCGATCGCTCACATCTAAATTTTTTGCCAGTTTAGCTAATCGCAGTTGGTCATCACCGCGACCAATTACCAAATATTTCACTTCTGGGAAAACTTGAGCGATTTGTGGTAATGCCCGAATCGTGACATCTACACCCTTGTAAATATCCCCTGACCATAACCGCGCTACTGTCATTAACACTTTAGCACCAGTTAAGCCATACTTCTTTGCTAATTCTGGCTGCTTGCAACCAGGAGTAAATTTATCCCCATCAATTGCACAAGGCATCATCTCTACCATTTTTGGGTTTAGACTATTAGCAACACAAGCGCGATCGCGGCTGTAGCGACTAATTGCCCAAATTCCACCTGCTGATGTCAGGGCGCGACGTTCTTGATTTTTGAGCGGTTCCCAGACTTCTTTGCCGTAAGTTAGCACGGTGTAAGGAATCCCTAATGGCTGGCAAAGAGTTTGGATTAATACTGCTAAGTTAATATGACCACAGAAAACTTGCTGCGGACGGCTTTGCAACAAACACTTAAGTAAAGCGCCTGCCATTTGCAGTCTTCCCAAATCGGGAGAGTGATTTTTAAAGTAATGAAATTTTAAGTTCTCCTCTTCAAACGGATTTAAGCTATCAGGACTATCTCGTAGCAAAAATACTTCCGCTTTGTAACCTTGCCTCAATCCCAGATAGGCGCGAAAAATATCTTTTATATATGATTGAATACCACCTTCCTGGGCAAAAATTTCTAAAAACACGAAGACATGGTTAGTTTTTTTGTTAACTTTATCACCTAATTTTAGGTTTTTCGTCGCTCTAGTGATATGCATATTAGATGATTTACACTCGCGGTCAGGGCGCGATGTCTACGACGGGCTACGCCTACGCACCGCTTTTTGACATCTACCCCACAGCTAAAGCTGGGGGTTCCCGTGTGCCATTGTAATCCAAATAAGATTGAAAAAAGAGTATAATTTTATCAATCAAATAACTATATAGTTGATTTATTTTATAGTAATAAAGGCATGATTTCCGCAAAATCTAGGTAATAATCCAGATATTTACAGAAATATTACCGAGCAGCTTCTAACCCTTCACTGCTTCAGTTTTACGTTTGTGCTTCTACAGAGTATTTGACGATGAGCAGGCAATTTCTCCCATCTGCACCACGTTCGTATACAACACGGTCAGCTAACCGCCGCAGGAGAAACCATCCATACCCGCCTACTTGCAGCGTACCTGGCTCTGGCTCTGCGATCGCATCAGGATTGAAAGGTTTTCCATAATCCCAAATTCTAATCTCTAGTCGGTCAATCCAAAGATAAACATTAATCTCAATGGTTGTTTCCGGGGGTAAAGCATGATGAGCATGACGAACAGCGTTGGTAAAGCCTTCTGCTAATGCTAAATTGAGGCGATCAAGTTGGGTTTTTGACCAGCCAAGTTGAGACAAATGTTGCAGACAAAATTGCTCGAACCATTCTTGCACCTGGTTTAGGAGACTGAGTTCGCTCTTAACCGTCAGATGGTCTTGCTGCACTATGCTAAACATTAACTGTGACTTAAATATAAGTAAACCCAAGTTGCTAGTTATTAAATTTTGCACTATTGGCAAAATTTCTCTGATATAGAAAAATCTTAATTGAGATATTCTGTTTACCAAAATACAAAAGATCATCGATTTTGGCATTTCGAGGGTTGTAACTAGCAACTTACGTTAAGTAAGTGAAAAATGTTTGTATTTGTTGACTTTTGGTGATTTGAGACTTGGGAATAGCTTTTTCATCCAAAACTTAAAATCCCAAATGCAATCTCAACTATGAAAATTGACGCCTGTTGATTGGTTTCAAAAGCACATCTGCATCTGCTCTTGAAACTCACAGGCGTCAAAGCACTTCCTGGTGACTAATTTAGAATAGTCCCAAGGTCAAAGATTTATCCAATGGCAAGGCAGCACCAATACCCAGCCACAGGGTGACAAGGGTACCAACGAGGAATACTGTGGTTGCAACTGGACGACGGAAAGGGTTTTGGAACTTATTGACGTTCTCAATAAAGGGAATGAGAATCAGCCCGACTGGTACCGAACCCATTGCTACCACTCCTAAAAGTTTGTTAGGGAGCGATCGCAAAAGCTGGAAGACTGGATACAAGTACCACTCCGGCAAAATTTCCAATGGTGTGGCGAAAGGATTTGCGGGTTCACCGTTCATCGCCGGGTCTAGCACAGCTAGAGCCACAATCGCAGCGAAGGAACCCATGATTACGATGGGAAACACGTAAAGTAGGTCATTAGGCCAAGCGGGTTCACCATAGTAGTTGTGACCCATGCCTTTAGCGAGCTTGGCTCTTAACTGAGGATCGCTCAGGTTAGGTTTTTTTTGTGTTGACATTTTGAAATATGCTCTCCTGCTTAAGTTAAATTAAAGCATTTGTGAAAGCTATCAGCTACTAGGCAACCTTAGCCTTGCTCTGAAAACTGACAAATGTTGCCTTTCGCTAATGGCTGATATTACAAAGGACCGGAAATGCCTTGCTTGCGGATCATCAAGAAGTGAAACAGCATGAAGACTGCAATCAACCAAGGCAATACAAAGGTGTGGGCGCTGTAGTAACGAGTTAGTGTTGCTTGACCAACACTCGAACCGCCACGCAGCAGGTCGGAGATGAGAACGCCAACCACGGGAATTGCTTCTGGTACGCCGCTAACGATTTTCACAGCCCAGTAGCCAATTTGATCCCAAGGTAGGGAATAGCCGGTAACTCCAAAGGAAACGGTAATCACAGCTAGGATGACACCACTTATCCAGGTCAATTCGCGGGGCTTTTTGAAACCACCAGTCAGGTAAACCCGGAAGGTGTGCAAAATCATCATCAATACCATCATGCTGGCAGACCAGCGATGGATGGAGCGAATTAGCCAACCGAAGCTTACTTCAGTCATAATGTACTGCACTGAGGAGAAAGCTTCAGCTACTGTTGGTCTGTAGTAGAAGGTCATGGCAAATCCAGTGGCAAACTGGATAAGAAAGCAAACCAGGGTAATTCCACCCAGGCAGTAAAAAATATTGACGTGGGGAGGGACATACTTGCTAGTGACATCTTCAGCGAGCGCCTCAATTTCTAGGCGTTCCTCAAACCAGTCGTAAACATTAGCCATACAATCTCAAGTTCCTAAGAATCGGTTGCGGTTGATAAATCCCGAAGTTCTGAATCGGCAGAAGCCTTCGCTCAGACTTCTCTCCCAATTAGCAATTTTGGGATTTTCGTAAAGGGGAGTTTTTTTGCTTGTCAGCTTTGGGCGTGCTAAGAGACTTCAGAAACTTTACACTCTGTAAAGACGGAATATATTGCGATCTCTTTACGCCCCTACACACAAAATGTTGGACACAAAGTAGATTTTATCCTTTGGTGAGTGGATACGATGCCTCAGTTGACTGAACAACTAGATGAGAAAAATGCACCACTTCTATAAAAAAAGTAACATAATCGAGAGATAGATTTCATCAACAACAGGGCAAGTGGGCATTTCTAGGCAATTTGGGTTGAGGTGGAATTGATAATGGGGTTCATGAACAAACAAGTCTTTCGGGTTGGATTTTCATTGTTAATGGCGTTTTGGTTGGCGTTGGGTACGCTCACCGAGCCTGCGGTGGCTTTGACAACGGAACAAAAGCTGGTTTCGGAAGTTTGGCGAATTGTTAATCGCACTTATCTAGATGAGACGTTTAATCATCAAAACTGGGCGGCTGTCCGGCAAAAGGTTCTCCAGAAGCCGCTCACGGACTCAAATGCCAGTTATACGGCAATTGGGACGATGCTTAAGAGCCTCGATGATCCTTTTACCCGCTTTTTAGATCCAGAACAGTACCGCAGCTTGCAGGTCAATACTTCTGGGGAACTAACTGGGGTAGGATTGCAAATTGCCTTGAATCCTGAGACTGGAAAGTTGGAAGTAGTGGCTCCGATCGCAGGTTCACCAGCAGATAAAGCCGGGATTAAACCACGCGATCGCATTCTCAAAATTGAAGGCGTTTCTACAAAAAATCTCACCCTTGATCAAGCTGCAACCAAAATGCGCGGCACTAGTGGCAGCCTTGTGACTCTTTTGATCGAACGCGATGGAGAGGCAGAAAGGGAAATTAGACTGACACGCGATCGCATTGCTCTTAACCCTGTGGTTTCCGAATTACGTCTTTCCACTGAGGGTACACCCATTGGCTACCTTCGCCTGACTCAATTCAATGCCAACGCTTCAACGGAATTGGCACACGCTATTTCTAGTCTAGAAAAAAAAGGCGCTGCTGCCTACATTCTGGATTTGCGAAATAATCCTGGGGGACTCTTGCAATCAGGAATTGAAATCGCCCGTTTGTGGTTAGACTCCGGCATTATCGTCTACACTGTTAACCGACAAGGCATTCAGGGTAGTTTTGAAGCCTTTGGACCAGCCCTGACGACCGATCCTCTGGTGATTTTAGTCAATCAAGGAACAGCCAGTGCCAGTGAGATTCTCGCCGGCGCACTCCAAGATAATGGTCGTGCCCAGTTGGTAGGCGAAACCACCTTTGGAAAGGGCTTAATTCAATCCTTATTTGAATTATCAGATGGTTCGGGCTTGGCAGTCACAATTGCTAAGTATGAAACTCCTGAACACCGGGATATTAATAAACTAGGTATTAAACCGGATAAAGTGATTTCCCAAGAAGCGATTAACCGCGAAGAGATTGGCACCCAAGCAGATTTGCAATATCAAGCAGCAGTGGAACTTTTGCTTAAAAACTCGGTGATGGCGGGAAAGGCGTAATAAGTTTGGAGTTTGGAGTTTGGAGTTTCCCGCCGACTTTCAATAAAATCTCTCAATGTAGGTTGGGTTGAACGGCAGTGAAACCCAACATGAACAAGGATCAAATGTTGGGTTACTCTGGGGGAAGCAAGCTACATTCCTCAAAGATTACTTGCTTCTCCCTTCTCTACGAGACGCTGCGCGAACAAGTCGGGAAACAGCAAGAGCGCAGTGGCTCGCCAACCTATAGATATTATAAGTGTTTAACCGAAGCTGATATAATTCATGCAACAGTTTTTTGTGCTGAACTTGCTTTTTGTCAGCAACTATGAGATATTTTATCTGAGATTAAAAATACTGTATTCCTATGGAATTACTGAAAATTGCTGCTATGTAGCAGAGTATATAAACTTTTTGACATGAATTTAAGTTTTTTCAGAAAGCATCCACTGTTGTTTGTCATCATAATTTTCTTTGAACTTTTTTTTAGTAGTACAGTAGTTGCTGCCAACTTAAAATTAGATTTCGCTGCTCAGAACTCTGGGTCAGTACAATCAGCAAATCCTCAAGCTATTACGATCGCAGATCAACAACTACCTGTAGATAAATTACTAAAATTGATCCAGCAGCGATTAATAATTGCACATGATGTAGCCCGGTGGAAATGGAATCACAAACGTCCTATTGAGGATCTAAAGCGCGAACAAGAGTTACTATTAAAGGTTAGGCAACAAGCAACAACCCATAGTTTAAAACCCGATAGAGTTGCAGGATTTTTTAAAGCGCAAATAGAAGCAGGAAAACTCATCCAAACAGTTGATTTTCAAAACTGGCAAAAGCAAGGCATTAAATCTTTTCCTAACGTGCCAGACTTAAACCAGACATTGCGACCATCGTTAGATAAATTAAACACAGAACTTGTCTTTGCTTTAACAGAACTGACTCCTGTTCTAGGTTGTCCGCAGATACGGGAATTAATTCAGTCACGTTCCCAGGTGATTATTCAGGGATATGGTATTGATCAGCAAGTACAGAGCCTAGCAATTTCACCCCTGCTGCAATTTCAAAGCGCTTCTTGTAAAGTGGGTAACTTCCATTGATCGGGCTAGCGACAAATATATTTTTATCCGACAACAACTGCGATTTTCTCGCTTATGCCGACAACGGTAGAGGTTCAGCGTGTATTTCAAAACGCAGAGGTGAAGCCATGTAGACAGTTCCTTCAATCAATTCGGCTTTTTTTAATTTGGGCATGGCATTGTAGCGCCGCTCAAATTCAAAGCGGGTGAGGCGATCGCCGTTTTCCAACGGAACGGGGGAACTGTCAAACACCAAAATTTTATTTACACCGGAATTTCAATAATAAATTCTGTACCTTCATCCAGAACCGAGTTAAAACTCAATTTTCCGCCGTGGGTTTCTTCAACAATTTGACGAGCGATCGCAAGTCCTAATCCTGTTCCTTTACCAACAGCTTTCGTCGTAAATAAATGGTCAAATATTTTTTGTTTGACTGACTCATTCATCCCCTGACCATTATCAGCAATCGCAATTTTAACTAGATTGTCTGCTACCGAAGTTGCAATTGTAATACAGTTAGGATTAGCTTTGATTTCCTCAAAAATACGTCCATGATTAGATTCATCTAAGGCATCAATAGCATTCGCCAAAATATTCATAAATACCTGATTTAATTGACCAGGGAAACATTCTACTTGAGGTAAATTCCCATAATTGGTGACAACTTCAATCGTCGGACGTAGTTCATTCGCCTTGAGACGATGTTTCAAAATTAAAATTGTGCTATCAATGCCTTGGTGAATATTAAACGGTACTTTATAATCTTTGTCGGCACGGGAAAAAGTTCGTAAACTGGTGCTGATATTTTTTAGGCGATCGCACGCCATAGACATGGAATCAATCATCTTGGGCAAGTCTTCTAAGCTATAATCTAAGTCGATTTCTTCGGCATGGGCTTTGATTTGATCACTTTTGTTAGGTAAACTGTCTTGATATAGTCCGAGATGTTCAACAATATCAGCGATGGTGGGTTTAGCTTGTTTGAGACTCGCAGCAATAAAACCAAGGGGATTATTCATTTCGTGAGCCACACCAGCAACTAAGTTACCCAGTGCTGACATTTTTTCACTTTGCACCATTTGTAATTGGGTGTTTTGCAGATCAGTTAGCGCTTGTTCTAAATCTTGTGATTTTTGTTGCAAAGCAAGTTCTGCTTTTTTGCGTTCGGCTTCAAGCCGCGCCCTTTCGCTAATATCTCGCATCACAACTACCGCACCGACTTTGTTACCCAAAGGATCGAAGATTGCTTGTCCGCTTGCTAACAAAATTCTCTTAATACCATGCTTCGGCGCAATTACCATTTCGGCATTTTCGACTATTTCCCCTTGCAAGGCACGAAACAGTGGAATTTCTGTTTTTGATAGGGGTGTTTGACCATCAGGTTGATAGAGATCGAAGTGTTCGGCCCATTGTTCTGCTGGTAATGATTCCACTGGTAAGCCATGAAATTCACGAGTTGCGTTATTGAATAAAGTCAAGTTGCCACTAGCATCACAAACAACAATCCCATCTGTAATATTGTGAATGATCGCATTTAAAAACTCTCGTTCTTTGGCTAGAGATGCTTCGGCCTGTTTTAATTGTGCCAGTGATGTTTGTAATGACTGGGATTTTTGCTGTTCTCTGGCATACAGTCGGGCGTTTTCTAAAGAAATTGCAGCTTGAGTACAAAGTAAGTTGAGCAATTCGACGCGATCGCTGGTAAATGCTCCCCTTGCTACATTATTTTCCAGATACAATATGCCAAGCAACTTACCCTGATGCAAAATCGGGCTGCACAAGATACTCTTGGGTTGCTGTTGCTGAATATACGGGTCATTGATTAATTGTAGATGCACCGTGGCATCAACAATTACTGCTGCTTTTAAGCTGCGTTTGACAGTATTAATTAAGCTAACTGGCACATCACCAGAGTTTTCAAGGGGCTGCGGGTTGAGCAACATTGGGTAAAAATCGATGTGGGCAATTCCCTTGTTCTGTCCAGATGCAACACCAAGGGAAAGCTGTGCTAAAGCCTGAATTAGCAACCGATCTGACTGCAAAAGCATGAACACACATTTATCTGCTCCGGCATTTTCAATGACGATATGCAGCAATACTGAGAGCAGTTTTTCGAGTTCGATTTCGCCAGAAAGGGTTTGGGAAGCTTTGAGAATGGTAGCTAAATCTAAAGCAACAGAGACGCTGCTACTGCTGGAAGTGGGAGAACTGGTAGAGGTGACACTCTCCAATCTGAAAATGGTTTCGTGAGTTGAGACGGGAGAACGGGTTTGCTCTAAGATGGGGGCGAGGAGTTGGGGATAGCGTCGTTCCAAGTCGGCGACTTTGGCTTTAGCGCCCCAACGAGCATAGCCGTAGTAGGCTTGGGTCATGTATTCTTGGGCAATGCGCTGTTTACCCCAGTCGAGGTAAAATTTAGCTGCTAGTTCATTGGCGAGGGCTTCTTCTTGGATGTAAGCGTTTTCTTTTGCAGAGGCGATCGCGCGATCGTACAAGTTCATTGCCTCAGCTTTATTTCCTTGCACTCGCTGCCGTTCCGCCTCCACTAGATGAAACTTGTGCAATAAATTCATCGGCGCATGGTCTGCCCACTTCTTCATTTTTTCTTGGTACTTTGTGACTCTACTCAAAAGAGATTCTTGTTCTGAATCTGGCACGGATGGGTAGACTGCTAAGTGCGCCAAAGAATCATAGAAATACGACACTGGTACGACCAGAAGACCTGGCACTCCATCTAAATACTGTTCAGCTTGCAGCGCATTTTTCTGGGCTTGCGGATAGTCTCCAAACAAGTAGCAAAGAATCAATTTATTAAAATAAAAGTGATGAAGCCCAGTTATATCATTAGCATCCTTCAGCCGTGGTAAAGCTGTTTCCTCGTTATAAACTTCACCCTGTAAGATGCATGAATGTTCTGAGGGATTCAGTAAGTTCAAGACTGATTGTTGAAAGATTTGATGAAAGCTTAAAGCATTTTCTTGCTTGAGTCGAGCTAGGACATCACTGATGGTTGCCATTTCTTGTGCAACTATTGTCAGTTCCTCTCCCATCAGATACGTGTGCTGGTATTTATGTATGGCAGCATAGCCAGCAAATCCAAAATTGCCGCCTTCCAGTCCGCTTTGGTAGGCATCCCAAATAATTGGCAACGTTTCTCTGACATGAACTTTGGCATGAGCTATACAAACTCCCATCACAAAAAATACAGATGCTTTGATGTCTGGAGCATTGAACTTTTCTGCTAGGTTTAAGGCTAATCTACCAAATTGATAAGCCGATTCAATATTCTGAAACACTGCATTTAACAGTAAACCGTAACAAGCGTAACCATAACTTGAGAAAGCTGAATTGCCATAGTTAATTGATAAGTTTACCAGTTCACATATCACCAATGGATATAGTATCGGTGCAGCTTGATAAATAGCAGGGCCAATACTGGCTAACATCCTGGCAGCCGATAGATGCTCGATATCTGTCATCAATGGTAGATTAATTAATTCTTCGATATTCTTCTTCTCTAGATTGGTGGCTATTTGAGTGAGTGCTTGCTGAATATCTGAGGGTTCGGGTGATTCTGGTATGTTTACCCCCACAAGTTTCAAGGCTTCTAACCCAATTTTGACTGCTTCTAGCTTTTTGACTTGCGCCATATCAGCTTGGATTTTGACGGCATAGATTTTCACTTTGTCAATGGGAGTTTTTGCCTGTTGCAGGACAATATCTGCCCATTGCTGCATCTGCTGAAAATCGCCGTTGAGGTACGCGGTTTCTGCTGCTAGTTCATACAGTGCGAGGGTGAGGTTGTAGTGGGTTTGCCAGCAAGACTGCCCCTGACTCAGGTTCAGCAAGGCAATGCTTGTGATGGAATATTCCAATGCAGCTGCATAAGCTGTTGCGGCTTTAGCTTTTTGTCCAGCGTTCAAATTGAGTTGAGCCAGTTCTATTCGCTGGGATGGTTCAATAATCAGGGATTTCCCCATATTGAGTTGATTGACAATCTCAAATAGGTTTTTGTCTGATTCTGTGACTGGGGTATTATTCAGCAGCTGTTGCCCAATTTTCAGGTGAGTTGCTTGTTTTTGCTCCTCTGGTATGAGGGAATAGGCGGCTTGTTGGACGCGATCGTGCAAGAATTTGTAAGCACAGGTGTCAACTTTCTGTGCTGATGTTTGAACTGTGGCGGCTGATGTTTCAGTTTGATAAAACTTGTAAACCTCATTGAGCGGAATGATAAATCCTTCTTGCAATGCTTTCCACAAATCCGCAGCGGCTTCTGTGTGCGATTTTTCATAAACGATCGCCAATGTCGCCAAATCAAACTGATTGCCAATACAAGCTGCCAGTTTCAAAATATCTTGAGTGATGTCGGGCAATTTCTGAAGCTGTTGGGCCATAAATTCCACCACATCATCGGTGAGAGCCAGCGCTCGCACTTGCGCTACATCACACTGCCAAAAACCTGTCTCCCAATCAAAGGTAATCAGCCCATCTTCATACAGCGCTTTCAAAAACTGAGTCGTGAAAAAGGGATTTCCTTGGGCTTTTTGATAAACTAACTCTGTCAACGGCAATGCCAGGCCCGTTGCACAACTGAGCGAGTCGGCGATTAAATGATTCACATCTGCTTGACTCAAGGGAGCTAGGGTCAGAGTGTTGACACCTGAAGATGTCTTTTCGATTTCATCTACGGTTAACATCAGTGAATGAGCCGCAAATACCTCGTTATCGCGGTATGCGCCAATAATGAATAGATAACCGCGATTGCTTACCATCAACAGCTTCAGCAAATTCAGCGATGCCGAATCTGCCCATTGCAAATCATCCAGAAACATCACCAACGGATGTTCTGTTGTGGTGAAGACTTGAATGAAATTTTGGAACAGCAGATTAAAGCGATTTTGTACCGCACTACCCGATAGTTCAGCGATCGCAGGCTGTTTGCCGATTATCTGCTCCAATTCAGGAATCACCTCGATCAAAACTTGCCCGTTCTCTCCAACTGCCGCTAAAATCTTGCTCTGCCATTGCTCCAGTTGCCTATCGCTTTCACTGAGCAACTGTGCCATCAAATCACGAAAGGCTCGCACAAAAGCAGACAGAGGAATGTTGCGGTTGAACTGGTCGTATTTCCCTTTGATGAAGTAGCCGTTCCACCGGACGATCGGCTTATGCACTTCATTGACGACTGCGGTTTTGCCAATGCCAGAGAAACCTGCCACTAGCATCAGTTCACAGCCACCATTGGCAACATGACCAAATGCATCCAGTAACGTTTGCACTTCCGATTCGCGTCCGTAGAGTTTTTCGGGTATGAGAAAGCGATCGCTGATATCGCGCTGTCCCAAATCAAACCAAGTATGCTTGCCTGTTTCTCGCCACTGCTCTAAGCAGGTAACAAGGTCATGTTTAAGTCCCAGCGCATTCTGATAGCGGTCTTCGGCATTCTTCGCCATCAGTTTGCGGACAATCTCACCCAGCATCAAGGGCAAATCTGAGTTTAAATCGCAGAGGAAGGGTGGAAGTTTTGCAATGTGGCAATGCACCAACTCCATCGGGTCATTCGACTCAAAGGGCAGTTCTCCACTCAGTAGTTCAAAGAAAGTCACACCTAATGAATAGAAGTCGCTGCGGTAGTCAACGCCCCGGTTCATCCGTCCGGTTTGCTCTGGTGACAGATACGCTAGTGTTCCCTCCAGTCCGTTGGGGCTTTGGATCTCTTGGGTTTCTCGTGGTAGAAGTGAGGCAATACTGAAGTCAATCAGCTTGATTTGTTTGGTGTCAGGGTGAATCAGGATGTTGGCTGGTTTAATATCTTTGTGAATGACGCGCTGTTGATGTAACTGCTGTAGCGTGTCTATCAGTTGTAGGGCAATGGCAAAGAATTGCTCTAAAGTCAGTGGTCGTCCTTGGGTAAATTCCCGCAAAGAAATGCCACCAAAGTCTTCCATGACTAGGGCATAGCCGTTGCGATCAGGTTCTAAGGTGTAGGGTTTGATAATCCGGGGAATATCTAGGTTTTTAGCGATCGCATATTGGTTACGAAACTGTACTAGTTCGCTGAAGGTAGGGTATTCTTGTTTTAAGAGCTTGATCACAACTGCTAGGCGATCGTCTTGTCTAACTGCCCGATACACTTGAGTCCGAGAACCTGAATAAAGTTGCTCAATGATTTCGTAGCCAGCGATCGTTACAGTTCCATCAAGTTTTGCGCTCATAAATTTTTCCAAGAATTCCTCTGTACTAAGGTTAGAATTCCCAGGACAATATCTTAGTTAACAAACGTTACAAAACTTGCATTAGACAGGAAAGCACTTTCGGGACTGACAAATAAAAAAACATCCCAAATTTTCTTGGGGGATGGGTGTCCGCACTACGTGCCGCTACGCGAACACCCGTCCCATATTCAGCGCACTTGCGGACGCAAATTATAACTCTAGGGAATCCCAAAAAATAAATTCTCCAATAGACATAGGAGTGAAAATTACGTAGGCACAATTCATGTAGCTTTAGCTTCCCGCAGGGTATTGTGCCTACCAAGGATTTCGGGTAAATCCAGAGAGGCGAGATGTTGATAAGCTTGATCTATGAATCGCTTACCTCTGAGAAAGCCTGTATTAGCTCCCGGACATATGTAGCGGAGAGTTTCTGGTGTAAAAGTTTCTAACAAGAATCGAAGACTCTGAATTTGCCTAGCCCAGTGAAAGGTTTTCGCTGTCCGTAATGGTACTGGTTCACCCTGTTGGTTAGGGACTAAATGGCGACCAGAAAACAATATACCTCCAAGCTCACTGTAGTAGAGGCAAGATGAACCAGGAGAATGTCCTGATGTCCAAATCACTTGTATTGCGGCATCAAGAGTAAATTTATGTCTAAAGGTAGTTACAGTTAAGCCTGGTAATAAATAAGCTTCTTGCTCTTGAATCAGCACCTCGCAGCCAAAGATTTGCTGAATTTCAGCCGTCTTGGCAATAGCGCCTCGATGGGTGATAAATAACCAACGCACACCTCCATGCACTCCTAAAAAATCTTGATTTGTTTGGTCTAAGGCAGGGCAATCTATGAGGATATTCCCTTCATTTCTTACAATAAGATAAGCGGTTCCTCCTAATGTGTCCCGATTGGGTGGAAAGGCAAAAATGCTCTCTTGTGCGAAGTCCGATTGCAGAAAACCTCCGCTAGGAACTTCGTCAGGGAAGACACCCCGTGGTGGCTTAGTTGTATGACTTGGCACTTGTGGTAAAGGGCACATTATAAAAGAACCGAAACTGAGGAGTTGTGGATAATTTTGTTACAGTGTGGAAATTCTGAAGAATTGCAACTTCAGGGTTAACTAGCGCTGTTAACCGTTGTGAATAAAATTGGGGTTTGAAGTCTGCCTTGTAGTTAATGCTATGGTGCTGAAGCTACTGGTGGGCGTTTTGTCCAAATTACTGAAGATAATATGGAATTTTGGTTTTTGTTTATCCTCCTACTGGGGCTAGCTACTTATCTAATGGTGCAGCACAGCGTCGCTCAAATCACCCGGACGCCAGTATGGTTGTTATGGCTGGTTTTAATGACACCAGCATTTTTGTTGAGTGGATGGACGCTAATGTACGGGGCTAAACAAGCTCCGCCACCAGGGCTGATTATTTCGTCGTTATTTGTCTCCACAGTGTTGTACTGGACGTTGTTTCAATGGGGGCGGCAAGCGCCAAGAGATACACAAATCCAAGCCCCAGTTCAAGCCTCTGAATCGCAGTCGACTATCCAGCCTGCCGTAGAACCAATAGTGCGTCCCATTGAGCTAACCGAAGAAACTCAACTGCGAAATTGTTTTCCTTGGTCTGTATACTACGTTCAAAATATTGAATATCGACCACAAGCTGTAATTTGCCGTGGTCAGTTGCGAACTAAAGCCAGCAACGCCTACCAGCAGATTAAGACTAATATTGAAGCACAATTTGGCGATCGCTTCGTGCTAATCTTTCAAGAAGGTTTAAATGACAAACCTTTCTTTGTACTGGTTCCTAACACTCAAGCTGCTAAAGATAGAAATACACCACGACGCGATCAGGAACGGTTAACTCGACCAGGATTAGCGCTTCTCCTACTAGCAGCTACTTTGGTAACTACTACCTTGGTGGGAGTGGAAAATGCTGGTGTTTCTCTTGGGCCTATCTGGAAAATTGGCTCTTTGTTCAAACTTCTATCTAACCCAGATGTCCTATTCAAAGGATTACCCTATGCTTTAGGACTGATGACTATTTTGGGTATTCATGAACTTGGGCATTATTTGACAGCTAAATTTTACAATATTCGCTCGACGTTGCCTTACTTTATTCCCGTGCCTTTCTTCTTGGGAACTTTTGGCGCATTTATTCAGATGCGTAGTCCTATTCCTAACCGCAAAGCTTTATTTGATATTAGTATCGCTGGGCCAATTGCAGGTTTTGTTGTTACCTTGCCATTACTAATATGGGGCTTGGCTCATTCTGACGTAGTTTCCCTGAATGAAAAAACCCGACTTTTGAATCTTGAGGCACTTAATCCCAAGTATTCAATTTTACTGGCGCTACTCTCGAAGTTAACCTTGGGAAGTCAGTTAACAGCAACATCAGCCCTTGACTTGCATCCAGTTGCAGTTGCTGGTTTTCTGGGACTAGTTGTGACGGCGTTAAATTTAATGCCTGTGGGACAACTAGATGGAGGTCACATTATCCATGCGATGTTTGGACAACGAGCTGCAATTATAATTGGTCAAATTGCTCGCCTCTTGTTACTATTTCTTTCTTTAGTTCGGGAAGAATTTTTGTTGTGGGCGATTATCTTATTATTTATGCCGTTGATTGATGAGCCGGCGCTGAATGATGTGACTGAATTGGATAATGGACGTGACATTTGGGGATTATTGGCAATCGCTTTGTTGATGATAATTGTTTTGCCATTACCGCAGGCGATCGCTAACTTTTTGCAAATTTAAAAAACATCACGACAGAGATAGTAAAGTCTCTAAATTTAACTTTTTTCCCACTATGAAATTAACCATTGGTTGGGATTTTTTATAGTAGATTATAAACAGTATTAAACAATAGACTTATTTGAGGATTTTGAAAGCTGCGATCGCTGGGATGCTTTCAAAGCTAAAACGTGTTACAGCTTATAGTATTTTCAGCAGTGGCTATAGTTTATCCTGGTTTTTAAGTAGCGGTTTAATGGGCATTTTATCCCATCCCTCAATTCCGGCGCTAATTGTCTTTTTTTCGACAACTCAGTTTTTATATAATCTTGTTGATTTTTGATCTTAGTTGTTGTTTTGCGTCAAGCTTTTTAAGGTAGAAGCTGTTTCTTCTGGTTTTCCAGAAATAGGAAAAATTAAAATACTCTTGATTGCGTCGTTATCTACTAATTCTTTTAAACGGTGTAATTGGTGATCAGTAATCGCAATTCCGGCATAATTTTTAGCATAATTTAATTCCTCTTTGAAATTCGCCTCATTATAAGCTTGAATAAACACTCTATCGACATTCCATTTTTGCCAATCAGCTGCGAAATATCGTTTAGCCCAGTAAGGGTTATGATGACAAATATCAAAACTAACTGAAAAGTTAGCTTGTTTCATCGCAGTTCTGATTTGCTGCACAAAACTAGTTAATTTAGCAGTGCGATCAATTTTGCCGGGTAATTCAGCATAATAACCTAGATAATCATCCCATTGAACTGCATCAATCTTCGGATATTTTTGGACGAACTCTACTAAGATATTCCTAAAAAAACTAGCAACTTCAGGAATCTCCACATCAAGAACATAATGATCAATTCCCACATAGGTTTTATCCACACCGGGAACTATCCATTTACGAGAAATTGCTAAATCGTAAATCGGACTATTTTTGTCTATTTTAATGCCTTTCTCGAAATAAGCGTGAACTTGCATTCCCTGTTTGTGTGCTTCATCAATCAACCAATCTAACCATCGCTCTTGAAACTGGTTTGGACAACTTCTATAACCTAGCGTTTGCTGCATCACATCGCTATTGTACATCGTACAACCATTACCCCAAACACCGTGAATAATCGTATTAATTCCTTGAGAGTGATAGTAACGAACTCTTTGACGAATCGTTTCTTCATCGGCATTATTAGTGACTTGGTAGCGACTTAAATAAATTCCTCTAATTACTTTTTTCTCCCAAGGAGTTGGAGGTAATAGTGTTTTTTCAAGTGTTATTGTTTTAACTGGAGCTTGCTTATTATTAGGAGGGAAACTTGAAGTGCTTGATAAAGAGGAGGTGGGAGTTGAAGAAGTAGTGGGAGTAGGATTCAAAATAGAAATAGCTATTTGTTGAATCTTAGGTAAAAGGTTGCTGATATCTAAATTTCCTTTTTGGCTGAACCACCAATAACCACCTCCTAAGATAACTATAATTATAGAAAATGGAATATTTGAGCATCCACATCCATTTGGCTTTTTGTCTTGACGCGACATAGTAATATGATGATTGTCTAGCAATCTTAATCTATATATAGCGGTTCTCAGTTGACTGAGGTACAAGAACCCCTCCCCGCAAGCGATGAGGGGGCTATGATGTACCTCAGTAGACTAGGAAACGCTATATACAAATTAACGCGATGTGAATCCTTGATAAAAAATATTAAACTTAATTCCCCCTAGAAACAGGGGGAATATATTGTATTAAAACTAATTCGATACTGAATTAGCTGCCTCGGAAGGCTTCGCGGCTGGTGGAAAACCACCCATGCGAATCTCAGAAGTAAAAGAAGCGATACTAAATCCACCAAAACTCTTGAGGACATTTGCCCGCATTCGCAAATTAGGGCTAGCAAACCACAGGCGCTCTTCAGAACTCATGGTTTCATCCTCTGTTGTTAGAATCAAAGCACCATCACTATCAATTTTATAGCGTCCGGCAACTGGAGTTTTATCAGCATCAACTATTTCTCGCAGTAACTTACCTTGCGCCGGATTATCCGCATCAGGTACGGAAACTAACACAGTCGAACCACTGTGTTTTGCTTGATCCTTTTCCGTTGTGCCGTTCCAGGTAATTTTGGCAGCACAAGAGGCGGAATTAAGATTAATTTTGTACTGTTGACAGAGTTTGATCACTTCTGGAGCATCTACAGCCAGCGTCTCAATGATAATGTCTGACTTGCTACTTTCAGATTGCTTAAAAGCCAAATGTTGACTAGTACGATGAGAAAACCATTTACCAGCACTTAACTCAAAAAACTCTTCAATATTCATGAATGAAATTACCCTGCATCAAAATGCTAAAATTCCCACTTAATTATGATTAAAATGTAGCAGGATTTAATATTAAGCTTGATTGCCTATTTCCTCAAGCTTCTTCAGTCCAATCCTGGCTGCCTCAGCAACGTTGAAATGATTGTCTTTTTCCAAATATTTCAAAGCTGAGACACTCTTAGGAGTGGGAAGATTTCCCAAGGCTTCAGCCAAACGCTGCCTGACTAACCAATCATCTGATTGAGCGAAGCGCAGGATGTGATCGACAGATTCAATGTCTTGAATTTCTCCGAGTGCAGAGATTGCAGCTTGTTGCAATACTACTTCTTTGCTATCCAATGCCTGAATCAGAATTTGACGCGCACGGGGATCTTTAATGTTACCTAAAGAAACGGCTGCACTAAAGCGTACTAGCCAATCAGTATCTTCATAAAACGCCCGTGAAAGCACTTCAAAGGCTCTAGCATCACCCAAATATCCTAAGGCACCGGCGGCATCAGCGCGTATACCATAATCTGGGTCATTTACGAGAATTCTTACCAAAATTCCATAACATTCTGGCGTCGGCTTGATTCCAAGAGCAAATATTGCCATCGATCGCAGTTGCAAAGATTCATCATCTAAAACCTTTTTAATCAAAGGGACTGCATCCTCAGCCGAAACATGACGCAGATTCGCCAGAGCTACCATGCGATCGCGTAAATTCGGACTTTCTAGCTGAGTAGAAATTTCTTGTAAGCTTAGAGTTGCCATTTATTTTAAAGGGTTTTCTTTACTTATCTTAATTTACCCGATCCGTTCATCAGGCTGTCGCCATAGTGAAGTAGGAGTTTGGCGACTTGACAAAATTCCTCAATTATGAGTAATAAATCAAACAAATGTTACTTTCCGCTAGATTGTGTATTGAATTTAGCAGTCAGATTTAACACTTAGTCATCTCAGTATAGGTCTACTTAATCATCCGTGAACAACGAGATCCCAGATAGGTTTACAGACAAATAGGCTTATCTTATTGTTTGAGTCAATTACCCACCACAGAGCGGAGTACCGCTACAGTGGGGGCTTGTATCCAGGCTCCACCGCAACTCTGAAAACCTTTGCAGGACTTCAGCTTTGGCTTCAATACCCGATACATCAGGGCACATTGACAAAGTACCCGTACTGGTCCAGTCTTGCCGAACGAGCAACGTTCTCATTGCAATATTTCGCGCTCCAACCAAATCAGAATGCAACTCGTGGTTGCAGCATTCACATCGGAACAATAGCCCTTTGTTTGGTCGATTAGCCTTCGATGTATGTCCACATTTTGGACAGCTTTGCGAAGTATAATGCGCCGGAACCTTGGTTGCTAGAGAGCCATTTAAATTAGCCTTGTAGTCGATATAGCCATGCAATTCGGCCAATGACCACTTAGCCTTATTTCGATTAGCTATACGCTGTTTTTCGCTTGCCTTTTTACCAAATTTAGACTTAGTTCTATCCCGTATTCGGGTCAAATTTTCTAGTCCGATTAGGCTGTTTGGTTTAGCAATTTCTTTGCTGATTTGGTGGTTTACGTCAGCGATAAACCGTCTTTCTCGACCTGACAAAGCGATTAGCCTACGCAATGCTTGCCGAGTGCCTTTACGCTGAAGAGTTTTACGCGCTTTAAAATAACGATTAGCTTTGTGCCTAGCTTGTTTGCCAGAATAAAAGGCAGACTTGTTATTTAGGTCTGTCTCTACTGCTAAATAACGCATTCCAACGTCAACACCAGAGACTCTGGTTATTGTCAGTGGATTGATATCAGGAGTTTCTAGCTCCATGCTAACAAGCAAATAATAGGTCTTAGAAGCTCGTTGATATACGATCTTCGCTTCCCCTATCTTTTTACAGTTGGCAATTAAATCTAGATGTTTATCGTAGCCATCATAAGAGACTTTTATTCGACCATCTAGTGTGTTGATGCTAACTGTTCGCTCCGGCTTAAATGAATAGTCACGCGGGTAATTCAAGATAACAGTCCGAGCCGCATACTTAGGGGCTTTATCCAGCCCTTTGTATCGCTTCTTAGTATGCCCAGCTTTAATAGCTGCGGCATTTTGCTTCAGCTTAGTCCACAGACCTTTATATGTTGCAGTTACTTGTCTGGTTACGCTGCAAGCCATTTGCGCTCCAAGCCCAAATAAGCCTCGCAGTGAGCTATAAACAGCCTTCTGCAACTTAGCCCCGTTGCTAATCTTGCCATTATCAAAAGCGACGACCGAAGCATGATTCAAGGCATCTCGGTAGGCTAAAGCGGTGCGAGATACCAAAGCTTTTTGCTCGGCATCTAAATTCAGCTTCAGTTTAGTGGTAATTACTTGGGTCATTTCTTCACCAAACTCTAAATTTATTATAACTGCTGAAGATAAAGGGGGCAATGTATTGACAAGGAATTTGCAGGCGACAACATCCGGCTCCTCCCGTCCGAGAGCGTCGAAGAGTCGGTTTTGGTTGGAGCCGGAATCGTCGCCTCGCTCGCATTCCTCCCGCCACCAAACGGAGTCCCGTTCTGGTGGGGGCATCCTGCTGTATTAGGTGAAAATCTATAGATTCAGCCAATTCAACCAATAAGCATTCTGAATTAGACTTAAACTATACAGGGTAAAGCTTACCCTGTATAGATATAACGGAGAGGGAGGGATTCGAACCCTCGTTAAGTTTCCCTAAACACACTTTCCAGGCGTGCGCCTTCAACCACTCGGCCACCTCTCCAGGTGCCACAATTTACAATAATACTATAAAATCACAGAAAATGCAAAGATAAAGAAAGATATTTTAGATTGAATCTGAAAGTCCCAATCCCAAAACGCAAATCCAGATGTCCCGTACATACACAATTAGAGTTCGCGATCGCGCCACTGGCAAAACATACACCCTACAAGTGCCAGAAGACCGCTACATCTTGCACACTGCCGAAAAACAAGGGGTGGAACTGCCGTTTTCCTGCCGCAATGGGGCTTGCACCACTTGTGCTGTCAGAGTATTGTCAGGAGAAATTTACCAACCAGAGGCGATCGGATTGTCGCCAAATTTACGTCGGCAAGGTTATGCCTTATTGTGTGTGAGTTACCCCCGTTCTGACTTGGAGGTGGAGACACAAGACGAAGATGAAGTCTACGAACTCCAGTTTGGACGCTATTTTGCTAGGGGGAAAGTTAAAGCGGGTTTACCCTTAGATGAGGAATAAACAATTCCAAATCACTAAAGTTCTGATGCCTGTATATCTTGGTAACTGGGTGCGAAAAATAGCCATTTTGGTTTGCTTATTGCTCTTGGTGAGTTGCCAAGGTAAAAACCAGCTGCCAAACAATCAGGCTGATGTGAAAGTAGCGCGGGTAGTTAGTGGGCAAAGTTTGGAAGTGTTAGGCATGGCTGAACAACCAAATTTGATTTCCCAAGTCCGGTTAGTTGGTATTGATGCACCAGATTTGCGACAGCGCCCTTGGGGGGAACAAGCAAAAGAACAGTTAGAGGATCTAATTGGTGGTGCAGAACAATCGGTAACGCTGGAGTTTGATTTAGAAGCAAAAGACAAAATCGGGCGAACTCTAGCTTATGTGTGGAAAAATAAGGTGTTGTTGAATGAAGAATTGGTGAAACAAGGGAATGCAATGTTTGTGGGGCGATCGCCTAACCACAAATATGACCAACGTTTAGAACGTGCCCAACAATGGGCTAGACTCATGGGGCAAGGAATCTGGAACTCAGAAAAACCCATGCGCCTTACTCCCGCCGAGTATCGCCGCCAAAATCTTTAATTAGTGCTGAGTGCTGAGTGCTGAGTGCTGAGTGCTGAGGGGGAGAGTAGGGGAGTGGGGAGTAGGGAAGAGTTTTCCCAATGACAAATGACAAAAGACAAATGACAAATCTACAAATTTTTCTAGATATTGCTACGGAAGCGGCCTTAGCTGCTGGTGCCATTTTGCAAGGTTATTTGGGTAAGTTAGAAGACGGAATTATTGAAAAAGGACGCCCTGGTGATTTAGTCACTGCTGCTGATAAAGCCTCAGAAGAGTTGATTTTAGAAATTTTGCGCTGCCACTTTCCTCAGCACTCTATCCTCGCTGAAGAATCAGGGAAATTAGGTAATCAAGAGAATGAATACCTTTGGGCAATAGATCCTCTAGATGGCACAACCAACTACGCCCATCAATACCCATTTTTTGCGGTTTCCATCGGGCTGTTAATTAATGGCGTTCCGCAAGTTGGTGTAATTTATGACCCTTTTCACAATGAACTCTTTCGTGCTGCTGCTGGCTTGGAAGCAACCCGCAACCGTCATCCCATCAAGGTTTCGCTAACATCTGAACTGAGTAAGAGCCTACTAGTGACAGGATTTGCCTACGATCGCCGCGAAACCTCTGATAACAACTACGCGGAATTTAGTCACCTCACTCATCTTACCCAAGGAGTCAGACGTAGTGGTTCGGCATCGCTAGATTTGGCTTATGTTGCCTGTGGACGTGTTGATGGTTACTGGGAACGTGGGCTTTCTCCTTGGGATATTGCCGCCGGGATAATTTTGTTACAAGAAGCCGGGGGCAAAGTCACCGCCTATGATGGTACTCCCGTCAAAATTGAGTCAGGTAGAATTCTCGCCACGAATGGTTATATTCACGACTACCTCAGTAGCGAACTTTTACAAGTTCCGCCACTGTCAGCTTGGGTGTGAGGGAGACAAGGGAGACAAGGGAGACAAGGGGATGAAGAAAGAAAGTGTTTTCCCAATGCCCAATGCCCAATGACAAATGCCCAATGCCCAATGCCCAATGCCCAATGACAAATGACAAATGACAAATGACAAATAACAATTTGCTACTGACGAATCACTGATCAACCGAAGTAAACTAGAAAGAATCTAACTGCTCGTTTGGTGCAAGAGCTCTATATGTCTTTCAAAATAGATCGTGGATTATTTAAATATGATTTCATAGATCATCACGCAATATTGTGCGTTCCAGTTGATGCGGATGTCAAAGAGATTCGTAAACGCTACCTCCAAATCGCCCGCCGTCTGCACCCGGACAGTAATCTTACTGAAAGTGCGGCTCAAAAACAGCTAGGGAACGAATTGTTATCAAAGTTGGTTAACCCAGCTTACGAAAAACTTTATGGCGATCGCACTCACGCGGAATATATTGTAATTTTGTCGCAAATTGGCAAGCGCTTGGCACAAGAGTCTAGTTCGGTAACTTTAAACACCGACTTGGCTAGACAGTTAGCTCAGGCGCCTAATGTCGATCATTTCTATAAAAGTGCGATCGCTAAACTAGCCCAAACCCAATATGATTCTTTAGAGCAAGCACTACAAGTCATTGCCCAAGTTAGTGAGTTGAATTTAGTGTATTTAATGCGGAGTGCGGGCAAATTATCCACAGCGTCGCCGCCACCTGCTCAACCCAAAGTCCAGTCAGGTCTGCCTCAGTCAAATACACTACCAGAGCCAGCGCCACCAAAAGAAGACTCGATTGTAGAACAGTATGTTCGTCGCGCTCAATCTTTGATTGACAAAAACCAATTTGCCCAAGCCAAAGTAGAGTTGCAAGATGCCCTAAAGCTAGAACCTAAAAATAGTCGCTGCCATAGCTTAATTGCAATGGTGTATTTGAAGCAAAATCAGCTAAAAATGGCAAAAATCCACTTTGACAACGCTCTAAAATTAGACCCCAATGACGTCACAGCGTTGCAATGGAAACCTAAAATAGATAAAGCTCTAGGACTACAACCTAGTGATCATAAGGTGACTTCATCCCCCAATAATAAAGATAAGCAACCAGATAAATCTGGTAGTGGTGGTTTGTTCGGTGGTTTGTTTGGTGGGAAGAAAAAATAATGGTGTATCAACCAGCATCGGGAGCCAGGGATTTATTGCCCTTGGATGTGGAGAAAAAACGCTGGATTGAAGAGCGGTTACAGCAGGTGTTTCACCGTTGGGGATATCACCGGATTATCACCTCGACTTTAGAACGCATGGATACTCTGATGGCGGGGGAAGCAATCCAGCGTCAGATGGTGATTCAACTACAACAAAATGGCGAAGATGATGAGTTAGGGCTACGTCCAGAATTAACAGCATCCATTGCTCGCACCGTTGTGACTCGGATGGCAGCTGTCACTTATCCGCAACGGCTGTACTATAACGCCAATGTGTTTCGCCGCACTTGGGAAAGTAGACATAATCGCCAGCAAGAGTTTTATCAAGCTGGGGTGGAGTTGTTAGGTGCTGGGGGATTGCTAGCGAATGCGGAAGTACTGCTGTTAGTTGCAGATTCTTTGGCAGCACTGGGTTTACGGGAATGGCATTTAATTTTAGGTGAGGCGGGAATTACCCGATCGCTGCTGAGTGCCTTTCCGATTAATTTACAGGATAAAGTTCGCAGTGCGATCGCTCATCTCGACCGCATTACTATAGATACTTTACCTCTAAGTGAGAAACTACGCGATCGCGCCCGAATCATGATGGATTTGCGTGGCTCTAGTGCAGACGTGTTACAAAAAGTTAGTAATTTAGATCTAGATGAAGAACAGCGACAGGCAATAAATAACCTCAAGTCCCTAGTAAAATTACTGGAATCAGAGAAAAAATTTCCGTTAATCCTTGATCTCAGCCTGATTCAGACCATAGATTACTACACTGGTATCGTCTTTGAAGTTGTTAACAATACCGAATCCGAAACCAGAGTTTTAGGGCGGGGTGGTCGCTATGACCAGCTTTTGGGGCTATATCATCCCCAAGGAGAAAACATACCCGGAATTGGTTTTGGACTCAATATCGAAGATTTATACCAAGTTTTGTTGTCTACTCAGCAATTACCACAAGCAACCCCAGCTAGTAACTGGTTGGTAGCACCAGAGACGCCGAGTGCTAACGCCTTTGCCTTTGCCTACGGGCAAAAACTCAGAGATTCCACTGAGCTGATGCGGGTAGAAATTGATTTGGGAGGAAGGGATGCAGACGCTATTCGCCAATATGCACGCGATCGCGGCATAGCCCAAATTGCTTGGATCAAAGCTGATGGCTCACCAACCATTGAATCATTGCGTTAGTGGGCATTGGGCATTGGGCATGAGGCAAAACAGTTGCTTTTTTCCGAGTAAGAGTCCTGAGTAAAGAAATGAGATTCCCCACTCAGCACTGAACAATCAAAACTTTAACTTGCATATTACCTGGAATTAAAACTCTTTCTTGTGGGGTGGGCCGGAAAGCCCGCCCTATTTATGCAAATTAAAAGTACATTAGCTTATGCTCTTTACGAGCGCTTATTGAGAAGTTACGATTTTGTCAAGTTTTGATATTTGTTATTTATATAAAAATCCTACTTTAACCTTGCTAAATATACTGAGATAGTTAACAGATTTTATCTTGCCAGAGAATATTATGACAACACGAGTTTATCGCGGAGTTACTTACACTGTTGAAACCTTGACAGGAAATGACCAAACGTTTCAAGGCACACAGGGAAATGATTGGCTAGAAGCTCCAGGTAGCAATAATGTAATCAGCACTGGTAAAGGTAATGATGTCATAACAGTTAATACCTCTACGCACTCAGCACTCCACTCCCCTGCTAGGCTAGAAATAGCCGATACAGAAGAGAGGGAATCGAGAATATGCCGCACACAATTGTTACAGAAGTCTGTGAAGGTGTCGCTGACTGCGTAGGTGCTTGTCCAGTAGCTTGCATTCATGAAGGCCCAAGCAAAAATGCCAAAGGAACCGATTGGTACTGGATTGACTTTGCTACCTGCATAGACTGTGGTATATGTCTCCAAGTTTGCCCAGTAGAAGGGGCGATTCTTCCAGAAGAACGACCGGAGTTGCAAAAAACTCCGTAATAGTCCATAGTCAACAGTCAATAGTCAATACTTATGTTTGACTTGACTGTTGACAAATGACAAATGACAAATGACCAATGACAAATGACTATTTACTAGACGTTCAAAATGTCCACGCTGGATATATCAAAGATGTAGATATCCTGCAAGGTGTGAATTTTCGGGTTGCACCAGGGGAATTGGTAACAGTGATTGGCCCCAACGGTGCGGGTAAATCTACTTTGGCAAAAGCAATTTTTGGGCTTTTGCTCCCCCACACAGGCACAATTACCTTCAAAGGTGAAAATATTGTGGGGCTAAAGTCCAATCAAATCGTCCAACGAGGAATGTGCTACGTACCGCAAATCACCAATGTCTTCCCCTCCCTCAGTGTTGAAGAGAACTTGGAGATGGGTGCTTTTGTGCTTAACGTTCCCCTGAAACCAATTAAAGATAAAATATTTACTATGTTCCCCAGACTAAGCGATCGCCGTCGTCAACGCGCTGGTACTCTCTCTGGAGGAGAACGCCAGATGCTAGCGATGGGCAAAGCTTTGATGTTGGAACCTAGTTTGCTGATTTTAGATGAACCATCTGCTGCTTTATCCCCCATCTTGGTGACACAAGTGTTTGAGCAGATTAAACAAATTAATCAGGCGGGAACTGCGATCGTATTAGTAGAACAAAATGCCCGTAAGGCTTTAGAGATGGCTAATCGCGGATATGTACTGGAGTCGGGACGCGATGCGATCTCCGGCCTTGGTGAAGAATTGTTGAATGACCCGAAAGTGGGTGAGCTATATTTGGGAGCAGGTAACAGACATTAATCCTTTTTAATCGCTCTTGCCCCATTCAACATAACACCAGTTTAATATGGGAGCTTCACCAGGCGATAGCGATCGCTAGGTTGGGCTGCGCCAATGCTATCTATAACTAATACGAAAGCCATTATACTTCCTGCCACTGCCGCGACCGTCGTTTTCGATGCTCAAAGAATTCTCCCCAATAATCCTTGCGTTTCCTAATCACATCTACAGCGACTAGAAAGGTAAAACAGGACATTCATTCAGGAAAAAATGACCAAAACATAAATTATTCGGATCTGCCAAAACCCCACATTAACAATTCTTAATTCTTAATTACAAACAGGTTAAAGTCCCTAGTGATTAGCGTAGGCATCGCCTATTTTTCTCTTGCCCCTTACTGCATTTTTGGTCTACTTTGTCAATGCGTAAGTTTTGCCAGTAACTTTTCCTCTCTACCAGACGCTGAACGCGATCGCTTGAATTCAAGTTCAACATTACTTAAAAAATTCCTTTAATTAAAGCAAAAAAGATTTACTATAAAAATATATTTTCAGGGTATTCACTGATGTATTCCGCAATTTTACATGGTTAATATGTAGCAAATAATATAGGATTCAGTTACCTAAGCTAGAAGGTAAAGTTTCTTTCGTTAAACTTACGCAAAACTACATGCGGTAGGGGCAATACCCTGCGGTCAGCTAAAGCTACATGAATTGCCCCTACCTAAAAATCGTTCTTTTCAGTTATTGTTTGCGTAAGTCCTGTTTCGTTAAATGACTATCAAAAAACTCTTGGCTATCAACCAGCCAGAGGTGGGGCAGATTATTCGTGATCTGCGGCTTTTGGCTGGGCTGACGCAAGAACAGTTTGCAGCAACTCTCGGTGTGACATATACAACAATTAATCTATCAAAAAGTATTATGAAAGTGCTTTTACGAGAGGGAGTTGAACTTCAAGGTTTTGAGAGAGAATTAAAAACAACTCTAGAGCAAGCACAACTTGCAGGTTATGCCCTTATGGGTTTTGTTTTTAGAGAGGCTCTCAGTTCAAAGCTTCACGAAATTGATGCTTTGGTGGTTATGGAGCCAGGAGTATTTGTGTGTTTGGAGGCAAAAGGATATAAAGGTAAGTGGACAGGAAGTCCCAACGAAACATGGTTTTGTGATAATCAAGAAATTAAAGCTGTTGGCGGCAATCCATATATACAAGTTGAACGATACAGCCTAGTTATTAAAGATAAACTTCGGTCTTGTATATTTCAGGATATTCCTTTCTGGGTTAATTATTTTGTTGTTGCCCCTGATCAAACACAATTTGAAATAAAAGATGCAGTTATTAATACCTTTCAACCTGGAAGAGCAGTGCAAATTTGTAATGTATCCAGAATAGAAAAGGTCTTAGGCAGTATTAGAACTAAGGAAAATATTGCTGCAAAATTCAACGAAGTTGGGATTAAAAAAATCATTAGCGAACTTACAGGAATCTCACTAGAAAAAATCGAAATACTTATAAATGATCAGCCCACTGACTCTGGTACACAAATAGTTTCTACGCCACCAATACCTGTTGATCCGCCAATAAAACGAGTTGGTAAACCACCTCCAATACCTGTTGATCCGCCGATAAAACGAGTTGGTAAACTACCTGCAATAGCTGTTAACCCTCCTATAAAACCATCTCATAACAAATATATTTATCTTTCTATAATCCTTACTTGCTTTGTAGTACTAGGAGTAGGAATATTTGCTGTTTGGCAGTATTTTAATCAAAGACCATACG
>NZ_JBALCE010000125.1:0-25727 GCF_036919815.1 Nostoc sp. | reverse complement strand
CTCAGTTGCACTCGACTTAATAAATCCTCAACATTTAAGAAACTGGTTTGCTAGTTGCTGCTACTGTACCTCATAACAGCCGTAAATGCTGTAATTGCGTCCGCGCTGCTGTAAAGGCGTACTAAACTATCATTACCGTTGGTTCCAATGATATTTGCCATAACTTTTACCTACCTAAATCGATTTTTTCAGTAACTTCATCTGTCGATTTGCGGTTTCTGCTGTTAATATTTCTGTGATTTGGTTATAAACCAATACGGTTCAGTTAAGGCTAAAAGTCATGTAAATTAAGGATTATCCCCAAGAATAGAAATTAACTGTGGTGCATCTCAAAGATTTCTCGCTGCTGTCTCCAATGATACAAAGCAATGATTTGCTCCCAAGCGATAGAGATAGCCATCCCTGCAACTGCTATTGAACGAGCGATCGCAACAAGCAAAGCTAGCGAACAAAGAAATCGTTCTTTACCAGCACAACATCTTAGTTTGTCTCTTTTATATCTTTCACACCAGTTTTTATTTTTTTGTCCTTTAATGCCTGAAAACACCTATTTTCTCGTAGACTAACGTGGCGATCGCTAGCTGAATATGAATCGGCAAAACCATTTCACAGTAAGCATTTGCGATTTGCGGATCAGTCTATTCTTCGAGCTTTCACACCCGATGCCCTTGCTGTTGTGGAGTGTAGGTAGTTGACTGCGGTTAAGATTGTGCTTTCTTATTGTAATTACTGCCCTTGCTTTTACAGCTTTTACCAGTTTATAAAGTTATGTAATTTTTTGCATTATTTATAGCTAGCAAGTTGATAGCTGCTATAGAAGCAGTTTGTGGCTGACTACAACGTAGCCAGAAAAAATCAATTTATAACGACTGCTTAGTATAAAAATTGAACAATACAATGTTTCATAATCAATGCAAAAAAAACTCAAGCTATTTGTTATCTGCGGATTGGTAGGATTAATGTCTGGCGCTTCGGTTTATAAATCCTTTGCCAAAAATCAAGCTTTACAGGCGAGCGCTAATCAACCACAAACCTCAGTAGCCCAAGCAAACAGTACCATACCACCACAGTCAGCAATGACAGGATGGTTAGGTTTTGCAACTACAGCAAACAAAAATGTACCATTTTTGCCTTTGCTGCCTGTGAATGCGGATGCCCAGGTTGCACTTTTCTCAGATGCATGGGATCAAGTCAAACCCGGTACATCTTTAGTTGGTATCGCTGGAGGAATCAAACAACAGGTAAAATTTCGTCGTTCTCAAGAAGAACTTTTTGGTTGTGATAATAATAAAACAAAAATGGCAACGTTTACCGCAGCTAAACGTTTTGCAGATGGGCCTGTTTGGCTTTTGCCCGTGAACCTAGCCAAAGAAGCAAAATCGTTGACTTTCCAAGCGTTGAATTTATCTGAAGTTCCTACGAGCGTATTACCTGTAAACAAACGCAAACTATCAGTTGCACGCGCTTGGAAGGCTGGGGGAGCAACTGTTGTGATCCAAAAACAAAGTAAAGACCAAGTGCGCTTAAGTATATTAATCAATTCTCGGATAGCTTACAATGCAGTGGAGAAAAAGTCATATATGCAAGGTGGCGACCCTGAGCCTGTTAAATTTCCTAAATTTGACGGTACACCAGGAATACCTTTTCCAATTGGCGCTTTTCAGGCTAACCCTAAATCAGCACCCATGATTGTATTTTGGCAACCTAGTTATGAAGGTCAAGGTTACAGCGTCGTTGCATCTGTGAAGGGCAAAATGCAGAAAGTAGATGAGAACGCAATCTATTTGTGCGCTTTCTAGGAAAATATCCATAGATTACGCTCTGTGCGACTTTCTCTCAAATCTTACCACCCCATCACCAGCAACCATGTTCTGTGGACTGCCAAGGAAGAAGCTCAAATTTGCGGATGCCGTCTGTAATACGCTGTATGTTGCTGGCTTCTATCCTTTGTAATGCCAACTTCAAGATTATTCATTTTTTGCGTAAAGCACGAAAATTGAGGTGAATAGTATTATATAACGGTATTTACTATGGATAAACTGGGGACAACATTAAAAGTCCCCTATATATTTTACTTCTATCAAAAACTGCTCTAGCTTTCGTCTAGGGCAGTTTTATATTGTACGGTAGAAACTGGATTCTTAACCTTAGCCAATGGTGAATCATTTACCTGTGCCAGCAATTTGTCTATGTTATTTTTTAACTTTACTGCTGTGCTTATTTTAACATAGGTTTTAAGTATTATGCACCGCTAAGGGCTAATTGCATCTAACAAAAACAAACCCACATCTTTATGCAATGGTTCATTATGCTGTGGACAAGCCGTTGAATGTAGGCATCTTGGACAACCAGCTTCACAATCACACTCGGCTGCTAAAGCATAAGATGCAGCAGCAAATTTTATTAAGTCGGAGAAAATAGCTTCTGCTGCCCCATTCCCACCTTCACAGGTGTCGAAAAAGTAACCAATGTTCCTACTTTCTTTTTGTATGGCCAATTCATCTACATCCAAACTGGAGGATAAAACTACCAGAGGTACAGCTTTAACTATCTGGTGCTGGATACTATGCAGTGCCGTCACTTCAGCACTGCTACTCCACAAGGATTGATAGAGTTCTGGAATCTCACCTCCATTGTTGGTGATAATTTCTTGTTTGTATTTATTGACAGTTATTTGCAGCGCTTTCTGTAACGGCTCATTTAACTCTACTAGTACGCAAGGCGCTTGGTATTTTGTGACGTATGCCTCTGAAAATGCGATTTCTTTTTGAAGTTTTGTCACTTCTGCTGCATTCAGCGCCTGCTTACACAATGAACAGCTTTTTCCTTCAAGTGGTTTTTTATAATTAGCGCAACGTTGATTTTTACAAGTCATTCCGTAGGTACGCTTCATCAATCTATAACCAATAACAGAATTCGTAATTTCTCCCCAGACAAGAGTTAAACGTAAACGAGCATCTTTGATATTAGTAGGGATAATTTTAGATTCTGCCAAGGTAGAAAGTGGTTGAATATCTAATTCTGACTCTGCTTCAGTAAATAAATCTGTATCTTTTCCTAGAAATGTTAGTATTGCTTCTCCTTTGTCTGAATTTAGGCTTTCGCTACGGTATGCTATTAATTGCCCACTTTCATCTTGCACCATATATATGGCTTCGGGAAATACTTCTCGATGGGCTAACGGCAGCGACATACTTTCTAGAATTTCGCCCGTATGTTTATTAATTAGAGAAATTGACCTTTGAGTGCTGCTTCTGATATTAATTTCTTTATGAGGATAACCTCTTCCCCAAAGTTTCCCATTGCCACTTAAGAAAATTTTGCTTTGTTGTAAAAGAGAATCTGCAACTGCACCGGCTGTTTTTCCAAAACGAGTATTCAGTTCTCCTAAAGTTAAACTACTTTCAATGCAACCACATTCTAAATGTTTACCTAAAATGGTTGGATAGTCAGGGTTAAATGCAGCAGATTCAACTTCTCCTGATAGTAACTTTTGGTTATGTCGAGCGTAGTATACATCAATGGGGTTTTGTCCTAATGGCAGATAAATCACTAGCCCGTGATGTTTGCGTCCGGCTCGGCCTACTCGTTGCCAAAATGACATCAGACTACCTGGAAACCCCCGAATTAAACAGCAGTCTAGTTCGGGTAAATCGATTCCTGCTTCTAGGGAAGAAGTTGAAATAATTACCTTGATTTGTCCACCTTGCAGTTTTTGAATAATCTCGCTACGGCGATCGCCCATTAAGGAACTGTAGAAAACTGCTACCTTGCTGGTTAAATAACCTAATCCAATGCGTTGTGTTTCTCGTTGGATTAACCCAAGTAAACCTTTAACAGCTGCACGAGAGTTACAAAAGACAATCCCACTCAAGTTATGCTGTAACCAGGAAATCACTATTTTAGTAGCTTCAACATTAGCTGCATTGTTTGGAGCAAGAGATAATAAGGTACGTCCTTGATGAGGAGCGCCGCTATCCTCAATCAGGTGTAATCTTTGGGGTTGATGGGTTCTGCCGCTAAACCGCAATGCCATATCTTGAGGATTTCCGATCGTGGCACTAGAACAAATAAATTGCAGTCTTTGGGAATTACCGCCAACTGCATCAACTGCTAACCTGAGCCGCCGCATAAGATTCGCAAAGTGTGCGCCAAAAGCCCCAGTATAGGTATGGCTTTCATCAATTACACAGTAGCGCAACTGCCTTAAAAACTGTCGCCATCCTTCTCCATCATCCCGACGGCGCACATTATAAAGATAGTAATGCAATAAGTCAGGGCTGACTGCCAAGATATTTGGGGGGTTGGGGATAAAAAAACGTTGTCGCTCATTAGCTGGAGTATCTCCCGTCATCAGTGCGAGTTTGAGACGATTGTTGGGCATTGCCTTGACAAGCGATTGTAACTTTCGCATTTGGTCAAGAGCTAATGCTTTAAGCGGGAAAATATATAGTGCTGTTGTTTGCGGTTCCTTAATACACGATTCCAGGATAGCCAGGTTGTAGCACAGCGTCTTTCCGCTTGCTGTAGGCGTAGTGAGACTCAAGTCAAACCCAGCACGTAACTTTGTTAGAGCTTCTAATTGGTGAGAATAAATCTGGGTGATACCGTTATTCTGTAACGCTAAACGTAAAGCAGGTGGTAAATCGCCCGGTAGGGGGTGAATTATCCCTTGGTTAGTATTTTTGATATCTATCGCCCTAATGCTTGCAATCAGTTCTTGCGCTACAGACTGAAATACTACCTGGGGGATTTGTTGAATGCGCTCCGCAGTTGTTGTGACTGCGGCGTTGTTCTCTTCAAGGAATGTTGTGGAAGAAACTAAGTTGGCGTTACTTGGTTTAATTGACCCCAAAGCGATCGCTTCTTCCCAATCGACAAACTGAGTTGGCTTAACCTCTTCTACAAACTTGACAATCAACCGTCTACCCAATAATGCCATTACCTCCCCAACTCCATACTCCGGTGAGTAAACATATTTACCTGCACTTAGCCATTCAGGGGGTTCTGGAATCGTTTGGTTGGCGGCACGGATAATTGCGGCGTAATCAGTTGGTTTGTTATCAGTCACAAATTTATGTTTCTGCTAGCAGTAAATTATTTGTTACTGACTGTCAGTATAAACCTAATGAATTTACTCTGGCATTTTTGCTATGTTGCCATTGAGTGACAAAAAGACGCAATGTGTAGCCAACTTTAAGAAGTTACTATGTTTTATAGTATTAATTGAATCAATATTTTTGCGCTTACCACGGAATAATAAAATATTCGTATCTCAAGCTTAACAAAAAGTAACCGAAGAACCAAAATTGGTTAATTTATTTTATACCTAATGAATTACTTAATTTTCAAATATAGGAAGAGGAGCTATCACACCTATAGCAATGGTCGTTTAGGACATTTATTTGTTTTATGTAATTCAAGTTTTGTATTTTTAACTTTTGCACTGCAATAAGGACAGCTTACTAATGAAGATAAAGTTGTGTTGTTTGTTGGTGGCGAAATAGATAAATTTAAAGCGCGATGTCTTGCTCGTGCAGCCCCACGACTCTGAGCGCGAGTCAAGGTAATATTATTTGGTGGCAATGGTTGAGAAACCTGTTGCTTGCTTTTAATCAGCGATGTCATTAGAATAACAGGATTGCTATTAGATATGTTGTTTTGACATAGATAATTATCTCGCTTCTTGTTTGCTGCAATTTCTACAGCTTCCTGTTCTGTCCACTGTCGTTGTTGCTGTAAGTCTGGGATGTTATCAAACTGATTTAGTGTCGAAGTGTCCCCTATAATTTGAGCGATAACTTGGGCGATGGTCTTGCAGCAACTGTGGGGATAGCAGATTACTTGCTCCTCGCTGAAACGAACTACAACCCAGCCTTTATTATTAAAAAAATTATTGCGCTTGTTGTCTTTCCAAGCTCCAAGGTAGTGCGTGGGTGCGCCTGTGTGATAAACATAAGGTTCATCTAGCTCAATGTCAATATATAGCTTCAGCCCCTGGTCGATGTATGCAAAATCAGGGGTGTATGGGTGCCGGAATTCTGGAATTCTAAGAGTTAGCCTAGTGTGAATATTTCTAGGAAAGTATCGGCTGAGGTGATTTCCAAATTTAGCTTCTTCGGGATTTCTTGTTGCCGGACTGTCGCTACCATCATGAGGTACGGTTTGACTGAGAACTTCTAGTAACAGTTTGTAGCGAAACTCTGTTACTCGTTCGGGACTGCGGGCTGCTTTAACTTCCTCCTGATGCTCTTGTTCCTCTTGTTCATACCTTTCCAACTTTCTAGGATAGTCTGCCACCTCACCGTCATGTTTCTGCTTGCGTTGAGGGTAGGTTGTGATTTGATGCCATGCATGACCTGCGATCGCTCCTGCTGCTACCAATAATAATAACCATCCTGGTATAGATGTCAATTGAGAAACTACAGGGATAGTGGGAATAGCAACTGCTGTTCCCACTGCTATCAAAGTGTTGTTTACTTTCTGTGGTTTTGTCCCCGGTTTCTGAGGTAGCGGTTCTGTAAATATGGGTACTGGTGGCAGTGCTGATTTGGCTCTCTCAATTCCCCCAGGAATCAGAATTATTGGGTATTGACTCATAAATTAGACCAAGAACATATTTAGAAACTCAATCACAACATTTTCTGGTTGCTCAAAACATTCTTTAGCCTCAAACCTAACTGTAGGAATACTTTCTCGCAATAGCACCCTATCTCGCACATAATCTCTAGTTATTTGTAAAGATTCTTGATGGTGATTACCATCTACCTCTAATATCATGCACTTGCCTTTATAAAACACCAAAAAGTCAACTTCAATGCGTCCTGTAAGCCAACCACTTGCATCAGATACAGGAGAACCTTGTCGTCCAATTCGACCCCGCGCATTAGCAAAGAATAAGACACCTTTGTTATCCAGTTCTTCAGCAATTTTGATTTCGGGTTTGGAGCGAAAGTACATTCCTCCCCATTCATACAAAGGGTTTACATCAGTCTTAACTTCTCGTCTAGTATCATTGTGTGGTGTATCTATTCCTGGTACAGCTAAAGCAGTTCCACGAGTGAACTGCTCTACTTGTTCTTGGTAATAACTATCAAAGAATAATCGCCACCAGTGCTTAGTACCATGTCCATCACGCTGGTCTGCATAAGCTAGGTGTAAATGTTCGTTAATCTCTAAATAGTATCCAGGTCTAGTTTTTGAATATAAATATCTGTTAATTTTTGTTCTTAAGTTTTTATCATTGTCATTTTTTTTAGCGATGACAACTAGTAAATCTAATAGCTTACTCGTCTGCAATTCCAAGTAATACGGAAGCTTTCCCCCGACTGGGACAATAGAATTACCCTTGACTTGATGCTCTATTCCCTGAACCATTTTAGTTATCTTTAATGTTATGTTAAAGAAGCGATCGCATATATCTCTGCTTTATCGCCAGATTGTATAATCTTGCAATTTGTAGCATTGGACTGATAAATTACAGCCTAATGCTAACCCTCTTATAATTCCCAAGTTGAAGCTATCGTTAACACAGGAATGGAGCTTACATGGTTATATTTTTTATAGGCAGAGTCATAGTTTTTATCATCACGACTTGTTAAACTCTAATTGCCCTATATAATTAAATTCACCCTGACTTTCAGTAGAGGTAAATAACCGCATTTCATAGGAACCAGAGGCAGGGAGTTTACACGTAACTTGATCGCCTTGTACCGCGTGGCCACAGGATTGGGAATTGCCCCCACCTTTTGAGTTATAGCTGGCTAATAACCAAACATTCTTAGGATTTGCCAATACTAATTTTGCCTGATCACCTACATTCGTCTGCGATCGCACAGGGCTGACAAGTTGCAAGCCATCAGCAAAAAACTTTGGTTTCATCATCGGCTGGCGCAAAAACTCACCAAGCGGTAATGGATTTGATAACAACTGCCAAGCAGGATCTTTTAAAGCAACTTTAACTGTTATATTTTTCGTTTTTAGCTGTTGGTTAAGTAAAACCTTAATTGCTTCACTATCGCCCTGTTTAGCAAGCGCTAAAGTATGAGAATATGTCATAATATTTTCAATAATCTAATTACATTTTCAATAACATCATAGTCAGATACTTCCATTATTAATAACCGTATAAATACGCCTTTATAAGTTTTTACAGATAAATTTTGAAATCAAATAATAGTTTAAATATTTACATTTTCAAGCTAATATAAATCTATCTTAATTAGAAAGCAGAATCTCTATAACTTTAAATTATCTACTATAAGCTTTTGCTTAAGATAGTTAGACTCCAGGAATTCGACATAGTAGGTTTCTTGTAACCAAGCTTTCAAATTGCATTTGCAAAGCAATAGCCGTCACTGGGTCATTTAGTAATACACCAGCTTCGATATTGCGCTCATGAGCCGCTTCTGTAAAATTGGCAGAGGTCACAAGTACACGTTCCCTATCTACAACAACACACTTGGCGTGTAAACAAGCTTTTGATTCCACACCCACCGTCAGCGATCGCGGATCATGAAATACTTCAGGCAGTCTTTTTCCTGGCCAAATATCTTGGCGAAAAGTACTGGCAAACTCCCGCAGCAAAGTAGAAGTTGGCACTTCGCTGTTGTGCAGTCGCTTGACGTTAAGAAACATACGCACATTTAATTCTGGGTTAAAATCCATTCGTTCTGCCAGCACCACAAATAAATCTCGTGCTTTATGTCCTTTATCAATGGCAAAGCTGGAAATGAGAACACTGGTTTTGGCAGTACTAAACAACTCACGCACAACAACGCCAGTATCGCGGCTTTGAGAACCAGCGATTTCTGGACCAGTCCAAACCAAATCAACGCGTAGGCGTAGCCCACCGTAGGCATCGCTTACAGCTTGGGATGTACTTCGTTCTTCTGCCAGCAGCCGCAGCGTATAAGCAATATGCTGAGAATGTACGCCGATGACATTAAGGCGGTTGAGTTCATCAACAATGTCTCGATTTAAAGCGGCAGGGATGTAGTTCGCTACATTGGATGTGGAAAAGGGCGGGGAAAGTCTGCCAGTTTCTAAAGCTGCTGCCAAATTCACAAGGGCTGGACGACTGAGGTTAAGAAAACTTTTCATCCTCCTTTATCCTGAAAGAATTCTGCGCCTGGACCTTCAACAGTAGCAACGACCAATGCCCTGTCAAGAAATTCATTACGCCGTTCACAAGAAGTTTCAGCAATGAGTAAACACCCGTGACAAGCGGCACCATGTAAAAATCTATCTTCTTGTTCAGCATCTGGTTGATGCTGGGCGCAAACTGGATCGTTAGAACAAAGCCTCCCCATCTCCAGTGCAACATCTAAATGGTATTCAATTCGGTTTCCCACTTGTACCAATCCCCCTAAAGTACCTTCCGACCCAGGAGAACCAGTGTATAAAAGAATGCCATAACCAGATTCGCCAGCATAAATGCGTTCACGAATTGAACTAGCAGCATAACCACATTCCAGAGACACTGCTGCAATCAATAGGTGTGAGAGGGAATGCAGCATAACATAAGGTAATCCCGGAAACTTGGCTTTCTCCTGGGCAATTCCTTTTTGTTTGCGCCAGATATCGAAGCCTTTTGCTAATTTCTTTCCCCGTTCCTGCACTGCACCGCGTTTGAGCCAATTTTCAATCGCTTCTTTACGGAAAGCGATGAACACCCCTTCGCCTTTGTTCTCGATCGCAGGCACCCAGGTCGTATCAATATCAAGGGCAGCCCGTCGGACTTGAATATCTAAATCGCCGTCAATATCAGGCATAATTGCCTCAAAGCGAGTAAAGCCAATTTGGGCGGTTACTTCCTTAAGTCGGTGTACTAAGACAATGCTCTCTATAAGAGGTAGTAATTTTGGTTTGATGCGATCTAATTTTCGCGCCCGAGCATAAAAGTCACTTTCTGGTACATCTTCTCCGACTTCAAAGGGACTAGATAGTAAAGTCTCGATTTCTACTTGCTTAATGCTCTTGTATTGCTTATCTTGCCCACCCTGCCGGCGCTGGATTTCTACCCATACTGCTTCATCACTAAATCCGAATAAGGCAGCAGCTACTTTTTGCTTCTTGCGTTCGTATTTGATCTGATCGCTACTTTCTGTCTCCTGAAGAAAGTCATCATAGATTAAATTAACCGCCTTTTGCAAAGCATCATCTGAGTCTGGTAGAGAAATGACACCCAGAAGCTGGGAAAAGTAAGCATTACTAGCAGAGCGAACCAAAAGCCGATTATATTCTGGTTTCCCTGTTGACTCAGAAATACAGAGTTCTTGGGCTTTGGGTCCGAGCCAAGGGCGATGTCCTTCACACTTTCCTAAGACCTTGCCATTGGGTACTGTTGCATCTGATAACTGACGACGAGCAATGCATGCTTCGCAACGTACAAAGATATCAGCAAAATCGTTACCTGAACCCCCCTCATCAAACCATAGCTGACCTCGGCAGTTAGCTTGAGAGTTTTCATGGACAAAACCACGCCAATCAATATCTTTGATGTGTCCATTAACACAAGCTTGTACAAAGCGCACAGGTACAACTGGCACTTTCTTTCTCTCTGCATTGAGATATTTACCATTTACTAAACTACCCCAAGGTAGTAGAGGACGTGTGCGGTAAACTTTGGCATTGGGCGTTGCTTCATTTGATTTAGGCCAAGTTTCTTCCACTTGAGCAACAAACCAAATGGGGAAAGCAAAGGCTGTAATTCCAGTGCGACGAGATGCTTTCGGATCTTTCTCGTCTACGGGTGGCGCATATAAAGCAATATCGCTAACTCCTAAAATTTCCGCAACTCGCTCCTCTAGTCGCTCTTCGTAAATGCGTTTTTTGTCGCCATGCCAGTGATTGAGTCCGCCAATTAGTATGGAATAATCGGGTAAATCCACCATTGCCCCTGGTCCAAAAGTAGATAAGATTTGGCTCTGTCGGATTTCTCCCGATGGAGGGCGCTTTTTGTTTGATTTGGTCATAATTCTTCCTCTTCTACCTCAAATCCGTCAGGATTGCGAACCCACAAGTTAACTGTTGGCTCAACATCGCGTAAACTGCGTTGAGCTTTAAATTTTCGTTCTTCTAATGGTTTTTTTTCTAATTCCGGGTCAAGTGGATCAAGCAATAGGGGCGGTGCTTCTCCAACCTCACGCTGATACTGAAGGTTAGTTTTTTGACCAGCAATCCGTTCCCATAAATCTAGTAAATCCTGAACTCGACCCCTAACTTTTTGACGGAGTGCTTCAGCATCAGCAGCATCCAGTTCTTTGTCATGCGTCTCTGCACGTTGGGCGATCGCATCTATGACAAAATTTAGCTGGTTACGGTGCTGAAGAATGTCGATCGCACGCAGTGGCGCTGTCATCCCAGAATGTCCCAAACGTGCTAAAGCAACGGTAATGGCAGCAATCCCTCGGTCAATAGCACGAGGAGAGAATGGTGTAACACTCGTAGCTTCTACTGCTCGGTAAAAAGTAGCGTGCCAAGCAAAGAAACGTTCATAATGTGAGCGATCGCGTGGTCGGTGAACGTTAAGTAATGTTACTACTAATCCCGGTCTTTCTTCATCCCGTCCCACACGACTGGTAGCTTGGATATATTCTGCGGCTGTCTTTGGCTGACCGAGAACTACCATTAAGCCCAAACGTGTAATGTCCAAACCAACAGAAATCATATTCGTAGCTAATACTACGTCAACACGTTCTTTTTGGTCAAATGTCGCTTCTAAACGGCTTTTAGTCTCTGCAACTTTATTTGTGCTGACACGAGAGGTCAGTTCTTCTGGTTCATCGTCGATTTTACGATCCGCAAACAAACCCGAACTTTTACCAACTCGTTTACGTTGGCTGTAGCGGGTAAGACGAGAGTTAACTTCATCTTCGACAATCCGCCGACTACCACCGAGTTCACGCAACGAATTAAAATATCCTAGCAATGTCATGTAGGGGTCAGCCGGATTATTAGGGTTTTTGCTCCCACCTGCTGCTAGCCATTCTTTCTGTGCTACTCCCAGTAATACTAAGTAAGTACGTAATAATACTACTTTCAGACTTCGCCCTTGGGCAGCAATCCCTACATAAGTCCGAGCATTTTTCTCTTGATATGGTACTGTTTTCGCAAAAAAGGAATCGCGCCTATCTGGCCCTGGTGGCGGAAATACATCGACTTCATTTCGCCCAAACAATGCTTGAATCTGCTTGGTTGCCCGTCGCACTGTCGCAGTAGAAGCGACAATTTTGGGGCGGATTTTTTGACCATTTATCTCTCGACTGCATAAAGCATCAATTGCTGTTTCATAAAGCCCTACCATTGTCCCTAAAGGGCCAGAAATCAAATGCAGTTCATCTTGAATGATTAAATCTGGTGGTGGCAGATAACCATCAAGTGCTTTACCTCTACCAGGATAAACTGGACTGTAAAAGCCGTCTTTGTCATGACGTTCTACACGTCCAAATAATGCGCCTGTTTCTCCTACCCAAGGCAGGCTAGCGAATTTGTCTACTGTGGCAATAATAAAGCATGGTAGACGGCGATAAATCGGTTCGTCTACTGCTAATACTGGTAAAGAGCGATCGCCTCTAAAATGACAACGGCGATTGGCACAAATTATACGCAAGTCTATGGGTTGGTCTGTATTAGGCAATAGCTGAAATGAATTGCGGTTGAATTTAGTTCCGCACCAAGGACAGTTTTCTAAAGGAATAGGTGAAGGTTTGCGATCGTTATTTAAGAAAGCAATTGTACGCGAACGAGCGCTATTTTCATCATTGTCTCCTTTCTTACCCATCCGGTTAGGTGTAGCTGCTTGTCCTACCCATAACCCAATTTCAAACGGCCATTTTCCTAGTTTTTCTACATCCTGTTCCCGTTCCAACTCTAGGGCACAAATCATCGTCGCAGCCCGTCCCAGTTGGTCAAGGGTAAGCAGCCGCAGTGTGTAGCGCATCAGCACACTTAATCCAGCAGAGTCGATACCGGGATGACGTAGCCGCCGTAATATAAGTGTAAAAGCTGCCAGTCCTAAGTAAGCTTCAGTTTTACCGCCGCCTGTAGGGAAAAACAGTAAATCTACCAGTTCGCGGTCTGAATGTTCGGGGTTGGCGATACCTACCAAGTTCATTAATAAAAAAGCTAGCTGAAACGGTCGCCAAGTGGGTGGCGTTACAGATTCGGGAGTAATATTTTTCTTATGAGTCGCACGCTGGCGCATTGATAAGGCGATCGCTCGATTGGCAATCCGAAAAGCATCTAATACTTGTGGATCATCTAATGCCTTTAAACCAGCAGCAATCCGGTCTTTAGCAATTCCGGCTCGATCTAATAGGTCTTTAGCGACACCTAAGCGTTTTTGCCCTGTCGGAAATTTGACTCGTTGCTCATCTATCCATTGGGTATAAGCACTAACCATCGGACTAAGCATATTTCGCAATGCTTCTGCTGTCGGTGCGGCGGCTAAAGCTTCCATACCCACTTCGACATTTTTAACCTGGGCTGCAATTACCTTTTCTACGTCAGCAGTTGGTATCCAAGCGGTTCTTACTTCCTGACAGCCACCATTGGGATTTGCAACTGCGATCGCAGAGACGTTATGACCAACAGCATATTCGTAATCATCCCGGTATTGCAAATCAGCAACTTTCTCATCCCAGTCATCACCATCCCGCCCACGTAAATTGGGGCGTGGTACAAAGGAATCTTTAGTTTTAATTATTAAGTTTGTTTGGAAAGCATAAGCAGCATCCCGCTTTTGGTCAGGGCTAGGGCGGCGATGATTTACTAAAAATACTGAAACTGAGCTAGTTCCGGCTGGCACTAATTCCTCAGAAGGTACGGAGCGTACTGAGATAACCAGTTGTAAACCATCGCTGTTCGGAACGTCCAAGTATGTTGGAGAACTGCTTCCATTAAGGGGAATCTCTAGTTGTTTAGTCCTATTGCCTAAGTTTAAACCAAGGTCTAATTGAGTGGGACTACCGCCTGTACGCAATTGTACTGTAAGTTCAGCTTGCCCTGGAGTTCGCTGCCAATCACCTGTCAAGGTAACTTGTTCGCCTTGATTATTTTCTTTGGTTAGTGGCTGGTAATCGCCCCACTGAACTGTAATATGAAGTTGAATAACGTTTTGGGGTAAAAGCACACTTAACCCCATTGAAGAAGGAAAAAAGGCTTTACGGGCAAAGGCTTTCTCTGGAATATTTTCGTCTTCGCCAGAACTAACACGTCCAACTTCGTCCATATCCTCGTCGCCAGAATTATCTGTACGTTCCTCAACTGGTGCGCCGTAGGGTACTAGGAAACCTGTAAGATACCATTTGGAGGGAGCTTGATCTAAAGTTTCTTCAGCGTGGATAGCATCATCGGGTGTTGGCCCCACAAGGTCAAGTTGTAAGGCATCAATCAGATGCGATCGCACTTCGGCGGAGGTTAAAGGTATGGTGTGATTCATATCAATTATTAAAAAAATATAGAATTTAAATCATCGCATTCGGGAATTTCATCGGTTTTTAAGGTCACTTCTTGAGCAACTATATATGTAGATTTATGTTTGACTTCTATCAATAATTGCGGATTTGAGTAGCTACTTTTAATATCAGCATCAATCAGTTTATCTAAACATAAAATCATTGTTTGCGGCTCAATATATTTTAAATTTTTATTTTTGATTAATGTTTGTGATTGAGTTCCTACTAAATCTACTATTTCTTCAATATCTGGATCTGGGGTTTTAGAATTTCTGATTGAAAGCATTACTTGTTTATCTAACAATGTAGCACTACTGTATCTTCTTCGTTGAATACTCTTTAATACTTTTTCTTTGAACTTGATTTTATAGGAATCTATAATTTGTTTATTATCATGAGCAACCATTTTATCTTCGTCACTATTCTGGGCTATGCTGAGGGATTTATTATAATATGTCAGCATAGTTTCTGCTAAGTCTAATAATTCGTTACTTTTATTGAGACATAAAATATCTTCTAATCGGGTTGGTTTATTTTTACTGAGATTAATTAAATTATTTTTCTTTAAATGATTATTTTTAAACTCTAAATACTCTTTGATTAAGTAAATAATTTCACTAAATGTCTTGAGCTTTTGATTTTCTTGTTCAATCAAAATTTCTTGAATATTTTTATATTTATTTTGATATGCTTCCAGGGCTTGTGCTTCTAGTTCTAAAACATTCTCATTAATAGAAAAAAGCTTAGTGAATATGCGGACTAAAGCCTTGATAGTATCTTCGTCACGCGCCGCCCAAATGTAAAGAGGACTAGCTTTTTTATAATTATCAAGTCGATGATTTAATGGTTCAAGTGTTTGCTCTCTTTTTTTAATCATTGCAACTATATTAGCGTCTTTTCTAGAAGCTAATTTATTGCGTTCCATATAGCGCTCGATAGCATTTTCAGAATTTTCTTTTATTTTCTGTTTTCTTTCAGCCAGTTTCTCTTTTGCTAGACCTAAAGTTTCACCAAATTTCTCTTTACATTCTTTGATCGCATCTAAACCACTTTTTATTTGCACAGGATATAGATAACCTTCATGGTCTATAATTAAATCCCATTTCCACTTGACATCAGCCTCACTATTATGTGGTGTTTGCCAAGCTTTAATTTTTGGTAAGACATTTAAAGCACAAAGAACAATATCTACTGTCCATTGTCCTATTTCATGTTCTGGAGTATTACAATCATAAAATGTTCCAGAGCTTTTTTCACGTAATAAGTCTACAAAATCTTGGGGTTGTGAGTAACAATTACCAAAAATTCCGTATTCATCTTCATCTATTTTACCTGTGATTACTTTGCGCGGTGTTTCTGTAATTAAAGATAATTCATTATCATTGCTGGGATTGTTAAATGTGGAATTTTTGCCAGTATTGATAAATATAGCCATAATATTTTTATACTTTTTTGAAAGTAATTTTTTGTTATTCGATCAATCCAGGAATATTAGGTGTTGTAATTGTCGCTTTCGCCTTGCGAGATTTCGCTACTTTTTTAGTATTCCCTTTTACTTTGGTTTTCTGTGCAGCTTTACCGCCTAAAATTTCGGCTTCGGCGCGTTGCTGGTTGAGTTCGAGTAAGCGGGCTAATACTTCGTCGTGAATTTCTTCAGGCCAACGGTAGCGCCAAGGCTTTTTCTTCTGGCGTTTGCTGGTGTTTTCCTCGTCTTCTTCGTCTTCGTAGTCAAGCAGGAAGGTGCAGTCTGTGGAAATTTTTGTCCAGCCGTAAGCATCGAGGACAGCCCGATCACATTGCGCGTGTAGTAAGCGTAGTTGTAAAATATCGGGGTGGCATTCTTCAGGATCGTGGAAGCGGTTGTATGTGTCGGTAAGTCCCTGGTTGTTGCGAACCATTAAGGCGGCGCGATATTCGTAGTAGGTTTGACCAGCAGTTTCTAGGGCGGCGTTGGTTTCCCAGTTTTCAGGGAAGGGGAAGGTTTCAAAGCAGTCTGAGGGGGTATACTGAAGGTCATCTTTTAAAGTTGAGCTTAAAAAGCGAGTCCAAATTTCATGTATTCGTGATTGAAATATACAAAATACCTCATCATTTTGAAAAGCAAAAACAACAATTTTTTCGTTGTATACCATTCCTTTCGGAAGAAAAGTAAATGCGTAAGCGTTGCTTATTCGTGAAATAACTAACACGCGATTGAGAGGAGCGATCTCTTGATGTAATTCAGGGCGAGTTCTAATAAACTGCCACCACTTTTCTTTTGCACCTTTATCCTTTTGTGCTAGTCTTTCAGATTTAACTTTTCCCTCTACAATCTTCATTAAATCAGAATATTCTCTAGCTTCAGCCTCATTTATATCACCAAAGTTAATTACATAACGTTTATGTGCATGAGTTGGACTCGAATTAACTTCTTCACCTCCAATATAAGGAAAAATTATCTCGGCATTTTTAGGATTTTGTTCAATCAATCGGTGCATTTCTACAATGGTTGTAGCATCAGGGTTGGAATCATCAAATGTAAAACCCATACCCAACACATAGCTACCAATGAAACTTTTACCAGCATTTCCCAGTAACACAGCAGGGTTTTTATTACTACCTGACTTAAATAAAAATGCAGAAATTAAATGAACTTTGCGTCCATCTAACAGCTTTATACCTTGATAATCACCCTTAAAAATATGAATAACACTCACGACAACCGCCGCTAAACCCGGCCACTTTAACCGCTTATGAGCATTGTAAATTGTACCGCCTTGCTCACAAATATATCTTAAACCTGTGCTACGGGTATCACCTTGAGCAATGGTATTTGTAGCAATCAATCCAAAAGTTCCAGATTCTCGCAAAAGGCTAAAAGCTCGTCTGAAAAAATGCGCCACCAAATCAGCATTCCCATGAGATTCAGGATTAACAACTTTCAACCAATCCTGATAACCAGAAACATGAGCATTGATTGTTGTATTCTTCCCGGCAAACGGCGGATTACCAACGATCGCATCAAACCCCGGATTATCTCTATCAAATACCTCTGGAAATTCAATCTCCCAATTAAAGGTGGGAACTGGTTTTTCGCCATACCGCAATTCTGCACAAATTCGCCTGACATCTAAATCATCTTCTTGATTTTTCTGCCATTGATAAAACTTCAACCATGAATTATCACGCTCATCCTTTCTTGCCTTGTCCTTATCCTTAGCGAAAAATGAAGCAATAACCAAATCCCCTTTTAGCCGAATATCATGCAACTCTGTTTCTATATTGTCGTAAAAACCGCGCTTTGCTGCATAATTGTCATCATCTAATTTGTGAATTTCATCTCTGTCAAACCTCACCTTCTCCATCGACAGATTAATCAAAGGTAAATTTGGATCTGTATAAGTCTTGTCTTCATCCCAATTAAACGTTTTAATTTGTTGGGAAGTCAACCCAACTAAAGAATCTCCCCACTTCAAAGCATGGTCTAAAAAAGTAAAAGGATGAGATTTCGCCAAAGTCAACAACCACAAAGATAACTTAGCCAAATTCACCGCAAAAGGGTTTTTATCCACACCATACAAACACCGTTGCGCCACTAACCGCCGCGCATAAAGTAACGGTTCTTCATCAATGGGAATTTCAGGTAATACGTTTTGCTTATTCCACGCTTCAACTAATTTATCAGCCAACTGACGACAACTTTCAACTAAAAACGCCCCCGAACCCATCGCCAAATCACAAATTTTCAACTCTAAAATCTGCTCTGGTGTCGGGTTTTCCCCCAAAGCCGATAAAATCGGTCTAAGAGTTTCTTTCACAATCGGCTCAGTCAAAGCACGAGGCGTATAATGAGAACCACTACGCCGCCGTTCTTCCCCCGGTTGCAAATACAGAGAACCCACAGACATTAAACTCGGCGTTTTCGGTGATATCTTGCGTCCTAGCGCCGCCATTACATCCTCTGCTGTCGTCGCGTCTTTTAAATCAGTCAGAGATTTACCAGTAATTTCGCAACCTGCAACATCCTTTAAATATTTAGCCCGTTCTCCCGCCTTCGTTTTAAGTACATCCTCAACGCTGACAACCACCGTCACCGAAGATTTAGAACCTTTGGGTTTACTCCAAACACCTAAGCTTAGGCTATTTGCTCTTTCTACCTCATAGCCCATAATTGCTTCATAGACGGAACCAATTTGCTCAACATCCAAAGAACGGTAAGATAGACGTTCTCCATCCAGTACCAGCAACCCTTGCAATACCCTGTGAATTACCCCATCTGAGACGCGAGGAGGTTCAATAGTTTCCCCAGTCTGATATTGTGTAGACTGGAGACGACCTTCTAAAAACGCATATTCATCTGGGTCAAATAGTTGTCCATGACGGGCTGGTAAATATAAATCAGCATGACCGCCGCCATCGTAAACCAAACGGAACAGACTCAGCAACCATGCCCAAGCACCATACCTCTGATCCATTGTATCCGGGTAGTTGCCGGCATCTGACCGCAAGCGATCGCAAAGTCCACTAACTGAGTAATAGCGGGTATAAACTGCATCTTGAGACATCAGCCCCCGGTCTTCAGCGTAAAGCAGGAACACCAACCGCAGCAAAATAGTAATCAGTCCCCCGTAAATATGCTGTGGTGCAGTGGTGGCGATATCACTAACTAAATGGCTATTAGTCGTTGCATCGGCTATTTGGAAGCCGCGCAGTAAATCCCATAATGCCTCTAATACCTGCTCTGCAAGCTTAATAGAGACATCGTTTTGATATTTCCGGCTTTTTTCCAGGATTGCAGACAAACGGCGATCGCTAGGGACATTAAACAGCCGATCAGCACAGAGCAACATCTCCATTGCACCCAAAATCAGCCGCCCAGATACTTCACACATCCCCTGTACAGGAAAAGTCAGGTGTCCCGATGACTCCCCAGGTGGTGCATAAACCAAACGCAAATCTGTACCGTTGCACAATAGCCCAGTGTAAACCTTTGTTTCTTTCAAAAGCCGCTCAAACTTAGATTGGGGGCTGGCGTGCCAACCAGTAGATTTACTATCCTCTGCGCCAGCATTGTCAAGTTCAGTACCATCAGGAAGCACCTGTACCAGCATCATCCAGCCGCCATTTAGATCGGGTACAGAGTATGTGGGTGTCAAAACTTCGTTGTAATCTAGGAGTGCGATCGCTAATTCCTCTGGACTGACAACTAAATCTTCTGGTTGCCAACCTAAAACATTAATAGTAAAAGCTGGAAAGTCGTCAATTGCAAAGGTTTCCTTCTCTATATCACCAGAGAGGGGTTTACGTCTGGCAACTTCTTGTAATATTTGTTGCAGTTCCACCACATTGCGATTAACCACAGCTTGTGCTGCTGACAATGCCGGGGGAGATACCACCAATCCCACAGGCTGGAGAAAGCCCAACCATTCTTTATGTAACCGAATTTCTGGATCATTTGCCATTATTTACACTTTCTCTAGCCGGAAATCGGCCATAAATAAATCACGCCGACCGGTTCAACCCGTACTGCTTTTACTTTGTAGGCGGCTTCAATCCGGGCTGGTTCTGAAATTAGTTCTAGTGCGATCGCTTTCAGGCGTTTTTCCCAATGGCGACGGTCTGCATCCAATTGACGCTGTTCCTCTATAAATGGAAGAGACATCTGCACTGCTTTAGATTCTTCCTGACACTTGACAATTCGCGTCTGTTGTTCCTCTAAAATCTTTTTCATCTCAGCAGCTTCTTTAATACCCCGATTGGTGAGCTTTTTCTCAGCACTTTCTGCTAAAGTTGTGGCGCGGCGTTCCAGATGGGGAATTAATTCTGCGATATCTTGGGCAGCACTTTTTTTCAGTCGCTCTTTCACCGCTTCGGCAACTTGCAACAAGTGGGGGGAAGCTAGGGAATTTTCGAGTAATTCCAGTACGTTGTCTTTCTCGCCTTCTCTTAAAGGCTGAAGTTTCTTACGTCCTCGGCTGGTTGGATCTGACCACTCTGCTGCGACTGCAATCACTTGATCGTGTAACCGAGAAGCGCGTTCACCATACAGAGCCAGTCTTCCCAGCGTAATAACCTTTGGCATTGGGTCATTAGTCAGACAAACACAAGCACGAGTTAATTCATCATGCAAGAAACCCTGAGCTAAAAACCTGCTCAGTAAACGCTGGACAATTCTGTGTTCTAAATGCAGATGAACTACATCCCCATCTAAAGAACCAGGATCTCGAAAGACTACAGGGCGAATCGGTGCTTCTTGTCGCCATTCCCAAAGCTTTTGTCCGATTTTGCGAGGTGTTCTCAGGGTATCAAGTGTAGTTGACCATGTTGGATCTGCACCAGTACGCTGGTCAAGAGCCGGAATTGTCCAACGCGCAGTTACAGGATTATTAGCAACCTCATTCACATCAACAGGGGCAAGTGTTGGAACTCCCAGAATTTCTAAAGAAGCGGAAATGGCATCACGGAAGTGGTGGTCATCTAGTCCCAACCAATCCCGCGAGTCTTTCAACATCTCTTGTAACTGCTCAACTTGTTTAGTCAAATCCTGTTGGCGGAGTCTGGCTTGCTCCAGTTCCTCATTAATCACCTGTGTATTTACTGTTTCCTGGTTAAGTAGTTCTGCCTTATTTATCGAATCGGTAAGATTATTTACTTCTTGGTGGCGAATACCATTAGCCAGTAAACGCGACACATTTCTTTCAACCACTGGTGCAAGGCTGCCGAGTTCTTGTTGAATCGTGGCTGTTTTTCGCACCAGTACGTCTAATACTTTGTCTTCAGTGCGTTGCGGTAGGATAAAGTAATAACAATGGACGACAGGCGATCGCTGTAATTTACGGTCAATCCGTCCGTTACGCTGTTCCATCCTCGACGGGTTCCACGGCACATCAAAGTGAAACAAGTCAGCACAGTTATTTTGGAGGTTTACCCCCTCCCGTGCTGCATCTGTGGCAATCAGGATACGCAGGGGATGACGTGCAGGATCGGCGTTAAATGCACTTTTGATAGCTTCGCGGCGTTCTTCTCCAATGCCCCCGTGAAATACATCTATGCGTTCATGTTCACGATTAGAATTAGCGATCGCACTTTGTAATTGCTGTTGTAAATAACGTTTAGTATCTGTATATTCTGTAAAGATAATTACTCGCCGTTCTAACCAAGCAGCATTCGGTTGACCCAAATCAGGACAGAGATTTTGGCGAATCCAGTCTACGAGTTTTTGAATCCGGGGATCTGGCTGGTAGCGAGAGGAATTGGCAACATCTGCCATTTCATCTAAAATTGCTAATTCTACAGCAGTTTGTCCCGCAGCTTGCATAGTAGCTGCTCCCATTTGAGCATCTTCTTCTGCTTCTACTTCCTCTTCGGAGAATTCAGCCCGTTCGTCATCAGCACCAGGAGACTCAAACAGCAATGGTAGACTAACTTGATGTATGGAAGGATGGTTAGCCGCTTGTTTTTCCATCGCTGTCCGATGCACCTTTAAAGTCCGAGCAAATGCTTCAATGGAAGACAAAAGACGCTTTTGTAGTGAAGTAATTACCAGCATCGCCGTGGTCTGGGTAGATTTAGCTGCATCTTTGAGTCTTTCCTCACGTAGATTGCGATATTGTTGCAGCAATCGGGATAACTTGAGTTCTGGTGCGTCTTCTGGCAGGTTATCAATAACTATGGGACTCACGTAGCGTTGGGGAAACTCTTCTCCTATTTCCCGTAAGTCTTGTTTTAAGCGCCGCACCATTACAGTGTCCAGCAACTTGCGATTACGAACGGGTATTCCTCGGCAGAAACGCTGGGGATCAAGGATTTCTAGTAAGGCGGCAAAGCTGTTGGAATGTCCATTGTGGGGTGTGGCAGAAAGAAATAATTTGTGTTCAAAACGCGGTGCTAAATTTCTAACAGTTTTGGTAAGTTGGGAATCAACCGCATATTTCGCCCCACTCGCAGGTGCAGCATTGTGAGCTTCATCAAGGATGAGCATGGATGAAGGTGCAAAATCTCCCAACCAATCCCGCAAAGGTGCGGCATAAGTTTCATCTCGTAGCAAGGCATGGGAGATAATAAATCGGGTGTGCGTCATCCACGGATTAATCCCATAACCCCGTTCTTGACGACGGGCAGCAATAAACTCACGATCCAGAATCATAAATGTGAGTCCAAAGCGATTCTCCATTTCTTCTTGCCATTGCCTTACTACTGACGGCGGACAGGAAATAACCACCCGCCTAACTTTTTGCCGCATCAACATCTCACGCAGTATCAGCCCTGCCTCGATGGTTTTCCCTAAACCGACATCATCGGCAATAAACAAAGCGACTCTCGGCATCAGCAAAGCTTTGCGTAGTGGCTCTAACTGATAAGCTTTGACTTCTATACCGGCTCGGTAAGGAGCTTGGAAAAGCTTGGCATCTGTGGAAGTTACGCAATTCCACCGTAATGTGTGCAAGTAAGCGGAAAATAAACGGGGATTATCAAAACCTCGGTTAGCGATGGACTCCCAAGATGTCGCCTTTACGACTTTGGCATCTATCTCCCGTTCCCATAGGACTTCTAGCGATTCTCCTAATGCATCATCTTCTAAACAAGAAAGACTAACTTTAGTGTCTTGCTCCTTAGTGGGTTTAGACACAACCTCTTCTACAAGATACTGCCGCGATCGCACACGCACAATCTGTCCAGTTACAACGTCAGTCACTGGCATCTCCCCCTTTGTGACTGGACTGGTATTATCCCTCCTTTAATCATCAAAAACTCACTCCCCTAAACCTAATGTCTGGTTAGCTTGGAGTGCTAATCTGCAATTAACTATATTTGCGAAAATCGCAAGTATAAAATAGCTTTTAATCTATTTATTTTTTAGCACCTGCTATATCTTATGAAGTTATTTTAGATACTGCATAGGAAAATGGTGAATTTCAGTAGAAAAATTTATTAATGCTAATTTAAAAGATTACAAAACGTAGACTTACATGATATTACATAGATAATTATTAAAATTTCATTAAATAATACTCTTTTAATAGTAATATTACCTAAATATATTTTCGTAGGTTTAAGTATCTATATAATTACCTACTAAACTAGCATTATTCAAGACCCACCTTTGCCTCTGAGTTCCGGCTTGTCCTTAGTATTTAACACGAAAATCTCCAGCACTAATTTTGTACAATTGCCCCCAAAGTGCCATTGACGGCCCGTAAATAATCATCTGGGGATAGCAGAAGCAGCATTCCTCGCATCCCACCAGAAATAGTAATCTGCTCGAATAGGGTTGCAGTTTCATCAAGATAAACGGGATAGTCTTTTTTGCTAGCTAAAGCTGTCAGACCCCCACGGATGTATCCTGTTAGTGGCTGTACTTCCTTGAGAGCAACTGTCTCAACCTTCCGGTTTCCTGAAATTCGTGCCAAGGCTTTTAAGTCCAACTGAGCATTTCCCGGCACAACAGCAAAACAAATACCTGTTGTGTCACCTCTGACTACTAAAGTTTTAAAAACTTGCTCTGGAGGAAGTCCCACTTTCTGGGCTGTACTAAGAGCAGCCAAATCATCAGGATCTACTTCATAGCTCAGGATTTGGTAGGGAATACCTAGTTTATCAAGTAGTCGAGCAGCATTAGTTTTCATTGCTCTTACTCTCAATCTTCAATTACCAGTCCACTAACGCGACTAAAGACTGCATCTACTGACATTCAGCAAGTAGATAATTGCAAGACTTTAGGTGTTGCAATTCAATGGTTTACCATCCGTAAGACATTAAGATAAAACGGTTTTAGTGAGAGTCCATGAGATTGCTTCCTACCCTGCGGGAACGCTAAGAGCGAACGTCGCAATGATGGGGTACTATTTTTGAATGCAGTTTAGTATTAGACCCACTTTTTGTATGAAAATAAATCTATGAATAGAACATTATACTATCATCAGCAATCAAACTTTTCTCGGAAAATCCGAATATTGTTAGTAGAGAAAAATTTAGATTGTGAACTCAAAGAAATTAATTTAGCCAATAAACCCCCTGAATTCCTTGAAATTTCTCCTATTGGTCAAGTCCCTGTGTTTGTAGATGAAGATGGCACAGTAATTTGGGACTCTACATTGATTGCGGAGTATCTAGACGAAACTTATCCACAGCCTAGCTTTTACCCAAGCGCTCCTCACATCCGGCTTGAGTGCCGTAAATGGGAACAACTAGCAGATACTTTAGGCGACAATATTATAGGTTTATGGGTATTAGATTTTATGGGTGATCTAGCTCCTGCTTATTATCGAAAAAAATATGAAACATTAATTAATCGCCTTTTACCAATCTTTGATGAACAACTGCGTTCGGCTAAATATTTGTTAGAGGGTGAAACATGGACAGCAGCAGATGTGGCAGCTTTATGTTCCCTCGGTTACTACAGCTTTCGCTTAAATGAAGACTGGCTTCTTCAGTATCCTTATTTGAGAGACTGGTTTAATAGATTACACGAGCGTGAATCAGTCAAGTCAACTATTCCAAAAAAGACCCCTATTTAGGGGTTGCTGAAAAAGTAATAAGAAAGCAAGATTAGGATTGGTTAGTTATTCAAGCAAGCCCTACCTACTTAGGAGCCTTGAAAAAATAACTTGAATAATTTTGATGGGAAAGTTAAGCTCACAAGTCGTTCCAGATTAAATTTGTACAACTTATTTTTACATGATGCCTATTAATAATGATGCACCAAAATGATCAAATTAATTGCGTCTACCAAAAATTCTTTTCAATAGGCTCTGAACCAATCAGAAAATCAAAATTACCTTCACCCCTACTTCTCTTCAATGTTTCCATGATTTTTTTCGGGTTATCGTGGGGGCCATTCACATAAAATGCTTTCCCGTCACGACCACATTCAATACGTATACTCCCATCCCATTCTCCGATGTGCGAACACGATTTAGAAAAGTCTTTGTGTGGTTGAAACCCTAAGCTATCTCCGTATTCGCAAGCACTAAATATCATCCCTTGGGCAACTTCAAGGGGAACAAGGTGCGGTTTTCCGGGAAATGGCTCAAATAGTAATTCTGTAAATTCTTTAAATTTTATCCTGTCTACTGTACGTGGTGGTATGGTATCTTTAACGCCCAAGCACCATATATCTAAAAGGTAACTACAGACCGTGATTTGATTGTATCGAGCAACTCTTGCAATCACTACCAATCCTAAACCGCGATCGATACAGCATTTACGGCTGTTATGAGGTACAGTAGCAGCAACTAGCAAACCAGTTTCTTAAATGTTGAGGATTTATTAAGTCGAGTGCAACTGAGA
>NZ_JBALCE010000124.1:0-47019 GCF_036919815.1 Nostoc sp. | reverse complement strand
CCCAACCCCTTCTCCCAAATCTGGAAGAAGGGGAGTCACAATTTCAAAGTCCCTCTCCCATATCTGGGAGAGGGATTTAGGGTGAGGGCGAAAACTACGGTTCTCAACTTAGATGAGGTTTAATCTGAAAATTTTGAAACCTGAATCTTAGGAGTAAAAACAATGGTGCAAGCTGTACAACAAGAACTGACACTAGAACAGGTAAATAAAGCTATTGAAGCAATCCTCAATGTTTTGGATGTTCCCGAACCCGGAAATGATTTACACGCCAAGGCTTTATCTGCCTTTAAAAATGGCGATTACCAAACTGTAAAGCGGTTAGCCTCGACCAATTTATCTGATTGTTATCTTAAAGCACTGGGTTATTTAGGTGGAGCTTTGAAGCTAACGCCAAACACTGACACAATTCTGGCAGAGTCGGCACGGGCGGCGGCTGATTTTGCACGAGAGAGAACATTACGTAAACTTGGGGATGCGTTGGCGAAAGCCTTGTCGTAGATATCGCATCTGCACTCAACTAATAATTTTTTTGTATACATAATAATGCCAAAAAAACCGCTATAGGATTACTATAGCGGGGAATAAATTAAAATTTTAGTCTGGAGTTAAGTAAGTGGGCGAGGAAATTTCCAAGTATGTAACGAAATGTAAATTCGGCAGATACCTTACAAATTCGTTATTTCAGCCTTTTCACAAAACTAAACATATATTGGTTTTATCTTGCCTACCTACTTAATCTCAGATCCAAAACTTAAGGGAACCATTCTAAAACAGCTTCTTCTTTGGTGTTAGTATTTCGGGATGGTGTCTCACGATTGAATTTCATCTGAATTGACCGGGTTTGCTCACCATCAGCAGCTACAGCCAAAATTGGATAGTCAATTAAACCATCTTGGAAGGACATCTGGAAGCGGAATGTTCCATCTGGATTTAGCTTAATTGGACGGCCGCCAATAGTTACGGTAGCATCAGGTTCGGTTGCACCGTAGACTATCAATTCAGCATCGGCAATTAACCAGAACTGGCGCGGACGCACTGGTACGGCGGAAGCTGAGAAGCCAACACCTGACATTCCTGCACCGGAAGCGGTTAAACCAGACACCGTGGGAGCTGCCCACATACCCACACCAGATGGGAAAATGTAGGAGCTAATGGTTTGTTCAGGACGTGCCAAAGCTTGCTGGGAGCCGAAGATAGAACCAGCAACCCGTTGTGCTTCGGTAGATTCCGCTAAACCAAATATTTCGTCGTAGATGGGGTTGCCGTTGCCATTCACAACAGCATTACCAGCATTACCATTGGCGGTAACTGCGATCTTCTTAGCAGGGGGAACTAGTTCGTATTGAGTCTTGCCACGCAAATCTTCTTCAAAATTTACAGTGACGAAGACATCCTCAATCCAATCAGAAGGATAGACGGGAGGAATGTGTACTCTAGCAGAACGAGCAAGTACCAACCAGCGGCCATCAGCAGCACGATAGCCGATATCGATCACATAATCCCGATCGCTAACTGGAACTGGTATATACCATTCTCTAGCTAGTTCATCAGCCGGATATTCTTGAATGCTGTGGGGGCTTTGGTATTCGATATTGATATCGCTGACATCATAAATCCGTAATGCCAGTTGTTGTCCCCCTTGTCGGCGTAGTTCCTGTTTATGTTCATTGGGAATATCCCAGTAAGTGTAAGCCCACTGAGGATCGCGCGGTAAGAGTACAATCCGGCTCTCACCATACCCAGATGGCAAATCTGCGAGTCCTTCATCAACATCAGCCAAAGATCCACCAGTACGATCTTCCTGACCTAATTCAAACTTTGCAGCTTCCACGGTTTCCTGTGCCTCCAATGAACGAGATGGACTGAGTGAAAGTTTGGTGCGCTGGACTTCTTGTATTGATGCCAGCAGTTGTGATTTACGCATTCGGCTATAGCGAGAGATGCTATATTCGCTAGCAACTTTACGTAGTTGGCGTAAGGTCATCTCCTCTAGTGGCGGGCGTTCTTTTGCCATTAATTTGGCCTCCAGTAGTTTAAGTGGTAAATGATTTCCCCTGGTTAAAGAATGCTATATAAAATCTCATCCACTCCAGATGAATTTCTTATTCCTGACTCCTGGTTTTGGCCAGTTTTTAAGTTTTTTAGTCTGTTTTTAAATTGAGGTAACTTTCTTTCAATTCCTAATTATGCCAAAATCAGCATTTCTTTGGGATCGGAGAAGTTCTATTTCTTAAATCAATATTAACCACTAAGCATATCTAGGGATCAAGGGGTAATAGGTAGGTTTTTTGCCTGTTTCACGAATTTATCAGGCTTTCTGGGATCAGATTGTCATGATTTCATAACATTGCTAGCTAGTTGGATGTTGAGCGATCGCCATAATGTCAAATTTTCATCACATTAAGCTGTGGGTTAGCCAAAAACCATAATCCACAAGATTTTGGGGCAAAAAACAAGTTATTAGTGTTGAATGTAAGTTGTGGTGGTAGGCGTTGCACTTATTCTTGTTCAGTTTCTTCAACACCTTGCACAGTTTTGAGAGTATCGCAAAGAGCGATCTTCATGACGATCGCGCGTTTATGTGTAGCGTTTATCTGATGCGATAGATTTAGACTGAGCGAATCGCACCACTTATCTCGACAAGACCCCAACTATACAAAGATTGAACTTTTTCTGGAGAAATATCAATGATCATTTCAATGTATCAAGCTTCAGTACCAGTGTTTATTCATACACTAAATAGCCTTATAGGTATTCTTGAAAAAGGTGCTACATATACAGAAACGAAAAAAATAGATCAGCATGTGTTGCTCAATAGTCGTCTATTCCCAGATATGTTTCCATTGTCAAGACAAGTACAAATTGCCTCTGACATCGCAAAGAGAGGTGCTGCACAATTAGCAGGGGCAGAAGCACCCAAGTTTGAGGATAATGAAACTACATTGCCTGAACTTATTGACCGCGTTCAGAAAACTATCTCTTATTTAGAGACATTTAAACCCGAACAAATAGATGGTTCGGAAGATAAAACAATTACCATTACGCAGGGTGACAAGAGCCTATCTTTTGAAGGAATGCCATTTCTCCTATATTTTGTTTTGCCAAACGTTTATTTCCATATCACAACAACCTATGACATTCTCAGACACTGCGGTGTAGAGCTTGGCAAAAAAGACTTCTTAGGCAAGCCTTAACGCTCCGCAATATAAAAGCGAACTGATTTCCATTCTCCATATCGGGTGAGCGTATAGCGGCTAAATCGTTGCATCGCCCGATAATTCCTATTATTAGTGTAGCGATCGTAGTTAAGTTTGTTGAGTAGAGAACTCGGAACTCCGACCTCTGAACTCGGAACTCCGACCTCTGAACTCGGAACTTCCACCTTTGAACTCGGAACTTCCACCTCTGAACTCGGAACTCCGACCTCTGAACTCGGAACTTCCACCTTTGAACTCGGAAGTTTGACCTCTGAACTCGGAACTCCCACCTTTGAACTCGGAAGTTCGTGTTCAGAACTTGAAACCCAAACCAGAAGCGCTATAGTTCAGCCTCCCAACTCCAAATGACATAATGACAAATGACAAATGACTAATGACTAATCAACTCCACTCCATCTCGTCCATCGGAATTTTGTAAGTAAACTTTGACAATTTCTTCTTTAGCAGTAGGTAACTGTTTGCCAATAAAATCTGGGTGAATTGGTAATTCTCGATGACCCCTATCTACTAACACAGCTAAACGAATCACCTCTGGTCTACCGTAATCGTTGACTGCATTCAAAGCAGCGCGAATCGTCCGTCCTTTGAAAATCACATCATCTACGAGTACAACCGTTTTCCCCGTCAGGTCAAAAGGAATTTCGCTTTTCGTTGGAGTTCGCAATCCAATTTTGTCGAGGTCATCTCGATAAAAAGTAATGTCCAAAGCGCCGACTGACACCGCTACACCTTCCAACGTCTCAATCTGACGCGCCAACAATTCGGCTAATAAAACACCCCTAGTATAAATCCCAATAAGCACAAGTTGAGACAAATCACGCGTCCTTTCCACAATTTGAGAGGCAAGGCGAGTCAAGGTACGACGGATTTCTTCCGATGAGAGAATTTCAACTACTTTGGCAGACATAGGGAGTGATAAGTTAGGAGTGATGAGTTAAGAGTGATGAGTTAAAAATTAGAAGTTTTTATTCTTAACTCCTGTAGAGACGCGATTAATCGCGTCTCTTTATATTTATCATTATCTGTTTGGAAGTATTAAAAATATAGCGATCGCTATCCCTAACCATAGCAAAAAACAATATCGAGTCAGTTGCAAAGCATTCTGAATAGAAGTTGCAGTAATCGGATAAATAGCATCTCCTAGCAGTGGTTTGTACTTAGCTACCCCGCGATACCAATTTGTACCCCCCATCTGCACACCCAAAAAAGCAGCATAGGCGCACTCACTCCAGCCAGAATTGGGACTAGGATCGTTAATCGCATCCCGACGACAAATTCGCCAAAGGTGCATCGGTTTACCCGATAACAGCGCCAGAGTCACAACTGTTAACCGACAAGGTAGCCAAGTTAAACAATCTTCCAACCGCGCACAGAACCATCCCAAATAAGTATAGGGTGCTTCCCGATAGCCCACCATTGAATCAAGGGTACTGCTGGCTTTGTATGCTAAAGCCAAGGGACTTGGCCCCACAAATGGCACAAAGACACCAACAATTGCATAAAAAAGCGGAGCCATTACCCCATCAGTGGCATTTTCTGCGACTGTTTCTAAAACGGCTCGTGAAATTTCTGCTTGTGAGAGGTTTTGGGTATCTCGACCAACATAATTACTTAAGATATTACGAGCCTCACCCAAATTTCCTGCTGTTAAAGGTTGTAAAACAGCCACAGCTGCTACTCGCAAACTTCTGCCAGCAAAACAACTAGCCAAAAGAATGCTATCTATTGCAATTCCCAACAACGGATGAACCCATCGGGCACTTTGAATCATCCAAAAGCCAACAATACCGCTACCAATTATTAGGATAATCCCTAATACTATTCCAGCTAGGCGTTGTGTTAGAGAATTTTGACACAAGTGGAGAGAAAATTTGGTCAGATGAGAAATTACCCACCCCATAACTTGCACTGGATGAGTCCAATCCCAAGGATCGCCAATTAAGTAATCTAAAAGTGCAGCAATTATTAAAATATAGATGCTATTAATCATAAGTCACCAGTCAAGGGTCAAAAGTCAATGGTCAATAGTCCAAATATTGACCGTGCCAATTTTAGATTTTTGATTCCCGATTTGAGATTTTTTTTGGTTCTAGTAGGACTAACGTCCTGCTACCGGCTTTCGCCCCTTGTGGGTGAAACAAATCCAAAATCCAAAATGGATTGACTCTTGACTAAACCACAAAACTAGCCTCTTCCCCAAGGGAAGCTTGCCAGCTACGAGCATCGTAATAAAGGTCTGCCAGAGTAATACTGTACAAAGCTTCTTTGAGCTTTTGGTTGAGTCTCTGCCAGAGGCTAAATGTTACCCAATCTTCAGCTTGTGCCGGCGCTGGGGTGTGATGGGGTAAATGGCTAGTGTCGCCAACTGCTTCTAAAATTTGTCCTATAGATATTTGTGCAGGCTCTCTGGCCAATTGGTATCCGCCGATGCTACCACGAATTGATTTCACTAAAGACGCACGACGCATTTCTATTAGTAGTTTTTCGAGGTAAGGAGCTGGGATATCTTGGCGTTTGGCGATCGCTTTCACAGATACAGGCCCATATTTGGGCTGTAAACTTAAATCTAGCAACGCCTTCACACTATAGTGTCCTCTAGTCGTTAGTTTCATTTTGGCAAGCTTTGTTGTTTGTCTGTTGTCCTCTTTCCTTTGTAAATGACCAATACTTCTCTACGAGAGGCTACACCAACGACAACGCTCAGTACAAGTGACTAATCACCAATGACCAATGACTAAGAATCAGTTTTGCTTATCATTCTGTGACTTAGTTATCATCCTCAGCAACTAGACAACCTTTTGAGCGTTAGTTTAGAAAACTTAAAACTTGTTATAGTCTAGCAGTGATTCACAAAGTATATATATAGTTATCAGCATTGCCAGCATTCTCTAAAATAGATTGTCGTGGAAATATTGTTAATCAGATAACAATTGTGCCGATGAGTGTAATATACTTGGCTAGGTTGAGATAAAAACTAAAGGATTATGTTCCTATTAGCTCAACCTCAGCTAAAATAAAATCGATTCAAACAGTTCAAACATTCGTTTTCGACCTAAGTTGATGCCTAAACTGAAAAAAATTGAACCCCTACTCGGTGATGAACTGCTCAAAAAAGTCAAAGAGCTAGAGAGTGAGAGCAAGGAAGACAAAGCCAAAAAGTGCGGCTACTATACCATTACCAAAAACGGTATAGAGCGCGTAAATATGATGAAGTTCTTAAATGCCCTAATTGATGCCGAAGGCATTCAGTTGGACAGTACACCCAGTTCAAATGGGCGTGGTGGACGTAGTGCCAGTTATAGAATTAGTGTGCAATCGAATAATAACTTACTTATAGGTTCAGCTTACACAAAACAGATGAATCTTAAGCCAGGAGATGAGTTTCTGATCACTTTAGGCAAAAAGCACATTCGTCTGAGACAGGTAGATCCAGAAAATCGGGAAGATGATGAAGCCATAGAAGCCACGGCTTAATAAATTAGTCATTAGTCAATTGTCATTTGTCCTTTGTGAAAACCAATGACTAATGACTAATGACTATATCTGTGGTGGGTAAGACTGGTAAATAGTGGCGAAGCGCCTTGCGTGTAACTGCTAAATTGCAGGTGAATGCAATTTGCTCTTTTTCTAGTAAACCCAAAATGCGATCGGGTTTGTCTCGTGCTACCACTGGTAATTGATGCAAACCTCGAAGATTCATCCGGTCTAAAGCCTCAGATAATAGTTCATCCTGCCATGCATAGAGGATTTCAGTAGTACAAATATCTATCAGGGTTTGACTCGATAAATTATCTGGAATTTCAGTTAGGGAATTTGGGTAAGTTTGCCAAAGAGCAAGGGCACGGTTAATATCTTCCAGAGAAAGTATACCAACTAATTGCTCTGCTTCATCAATTACTAAAGCACTGTGGACGCGATCGCGGGTCATTTCCACAGCTGCATCTAACACCCCAAGGGTTGCAGGGAGCTTTTTTGGACAAGGGTACATAGCATCTTCTACCAAAATTTGCTGCACAATTTCCGCTTGTTCATCTTTCAATTCCGAAAGACCAATTTGTTGTAGATTAGAGTTAGAGTTAAAAGTTGGTTTAATCCTTTCCACTAGCCAAACACTCAAACCCACAGCTGCCATCAACGGTAAAACAATCCGATAGTCGCGGGTTAATTCAAACAGCATTAAAATAGCGGTTAACGGCGCTCTGACACTAGCAGCCAGCACTGCTGCCATTCCTACCATTGCGTAAGCTGGAGGAGCCGCCATCTGATCGCAAATTGCCGGGAATACCACAGCCAACATTTTGGCGTAAACTGATCCAAAAGAAGCGCCTAAAAACATTGCTGGTGCAAACAAACCGCCAATGAAACCACTACCCGCACTAATTGCAGTCATCAATAACTTCACTACCAACAGCACCACCAACAGGTAGAGGGGAAACTCCACATCCTGAAGCATTTCTTCCACAGTTTCATAACCGACGCCCAGAATTTGCGGGAAGTGCAAAGCAACTGCGCCAATAATCACACCGCCAATGATTGGATGAATCGGCTCAGGAATTCGTCCCAAAAAGGCAAAACCTGGAACCTTCCCAGCAAAGCAGGCTTTTGCCAAACGAATTGATTGAGTATAAGCCAGAGAAACTAGGCTGGCCCCTAAACCCAAGCCAAGGTAAAGGGGTAATTCCAAAGGACTGCGGACTTGGTAAACAGGTAAATCAAAAGCAGGTTGCGCCCCCAAACCAATTTGGGCAATTAATGCTGCTACCACCGCCGCTAGCAGCACCACACTCACCGCAGAAGTAGCGAAAGATGTAGCTCCCATCACCACCTCAAGGGCAAAAAATACTCCAGCGATGGGAGCATTAAATCCAGCAGCAAGTCCAGCCGCCGCGCCAGCACCTAAGAGCAAACGTTGTCGTTCTTGAGATACATTCAGGATCACAGACAACAACATCCCAAAATTTGCGCCAATTTCTACACTCGGGCCCTCTGGCCCCAAAGAAGCACCGCTCCCCAAAGAAACAGCTGCGGCTAGCATTCTGGTAACTGGTCGTAGTGGTCGCCTAATCTCTGTTCCTTGGGAGGCGGCAATCAGAGATGAAAGTCCAGGGCCAAAATCTTGAGTGCGCCAGCGCATTAAGCCAACGATTAAGCCGCCAAGGGTGGGAACGCAAGCTAAAGTCCATGCACCCCAGACGCCGATTTGACCCATTAAATTTTCCAGCATCAGCTGGTGAATCATCTGGATTAAATAGTGAAAAGTGACTACACCCATACCAGTACCACCGCCAATGAGCATGGCTAAAAACAGGACAACTGTTTCTGGGGATGGTTGAAAACGATTAATTAAGTGAGCTAAAGGAGCGGAAGGTGTAGGAAAGTCAGGTTGTTCCGTTACCTTCCTCAGTTGAGTGGGAGGCAAGAGAGTCATTCAGAGGCGGGGTAAATGTAAGAAAAAATTTAAATTTTTATCTGTTACTTATCATTGTGAGCCATTATTTAGCAACCGGACAAGTAGACTTTATTTGCTTGATTTATAAAGCTTTAGTAAAAAATGTCATTGTGCAAAATTTTTGTGGGAACAATGGTTAAATGGGAGACAATTATTATTTAAGGGTCAACGAGGGCTAATGGAGTGCGAGTGGCCACGATCGCTATTTCTTTCTAAAGACAACAGAGTTTTTTGGGGGCTGGGTGGACGCACCCGTAAACAAAAACTTGGGAGTCATCCTTGCCTAAATCTAGCTATACTCGTGTTGCGACCATTGAGCGAGCCTTGGTAGTAATACAATATATGTATGATTTATGCTTGATTTCAGACCATGCTTGGAAGTCTGCTAAGTGTTGATCCCAATTCAATATAGCTATTGATTATAGAGCGAGTAAATGGACTAGGCGGACGAGGTAAATGAATATACACACCTTTGATAATCATTATGTTACTTGCCCAATTTGCCAAAGAAATGGTACGCCCAAACCAATTAAAACGCGGATGGGCTTATTTTGCTGTCCCTATTGTCAGGAACGGCTAGTAGTTTGCCAAAGCGGTCATTATGTGCGCGATCCGTTTACTTGGAGACAATTGATGATTTCTTCGTCGCTACGTCGTCAAAGCCGACCGTTAGCGAGGATTATCAGAGATTTTGTCTTGCTAAAACGTCCGATGATCGCTCTGGCTGTAGGAAGTGCTATTTTCTTTAGTGCGATCGCCCTAACTCAGGAAAGGACAAATAACGGTCCCCAAATCTTTCCCACAACAGAGAAAGTTGATGAACCAGGAAACAAATTTCAGTAAATGGATTACTTTGCTATAAATCAAATATTACTTTGATTTTTGTAATTTTATAAGTAAATACTCCTGCAAAACCGTGTCTTATTACCCCAAATAGGACACGGTTTTAGCTTGTATCCCCTTAAAGACCCGTCCTAGTGCAACACTCAACTTATTCGGTGGAGTATCCTAATTGTCATCAATTTTTCTAAAAGGTTGAGGCTGTAAAAATAATCAATACTAATTATTGTTATGCACCTGAAAATTGCTACAGAGTGTAAAGCAAATCATGAATATTTAAGGGGGGAGAAGGACATGGTGCGGGATCTCCCTATAAATTGAAAAGAGCTTTTAACCCCTCTCGAAGTGATGCAGGCTTTCGCCCAAGAAGATTCTCCAGATCGGGGCTTACTTCTTCTTCCTGCCCGTTTTTAATGTCGGTTAGAAAACCTGTGACCCTCTCAATTATAGTTTCGGGGACGCCGCGTTCTTTCATTTGCGCCTCAAATGCTGATTTCTCAGTAGGTGTATAATCTATCTCTTTGCCTGATAAGTCAGTTAAGGTAACTGCGACATTCTCAAAGGAATAGGACTCACTTCCTGTGAGTTTGTAGATTTGGTTACCGCAACCGCTCTCTAACAGTGCATTCGCAATGGCTTCTCCCATTTCGCTTCTAAGGGCAAAGGGGACTCTTCCCTGATCGGCTGGTAAGTTAATACCCGTATCAAAAACTCTTTCCCCTACGAACTGCGGAATGGTGTCCATATACAAGACATTGCGAAATATGGCATAGTTCAACCCACACTCCTTGATGTAATCTTCCGTCTGAAAATGACCCTCCATCAACTTGTTTGCCAAAGTGTTTCTGTTTTTCAACGTTCGACTGGTGTAGGCGACACATTGAACCCCTGCCTTTTTTGCGGCATCCACGACATTTTGGTGTTGCCGAAGGCGGTTATCTTCATCCGTTCCGGCTATCAGCAAAACCCTTTCAATTCCCTGCATGGCCTTGTCGAGTGAAGCAGTATCATCGTAGTTGCCTACACGTATGTCTACCCCTTTTTCTTTCAAGGCAAAGGCTTTACTTTCATCACGCACAAGTGCGGCAATTTGGTTGGCGGATGTTTTTTCCAGTAGATTTTGGACTACTGCTGTACCCAACTGTCCGGTGGCTCCTGTTACCAAGATCATGGTTTTTCCTTTTTTGTTTGAATTTTGCTTTGTGCTTCGTTAAAATTGTCGGCGTCATTATCTTCTCAGATACCGAAAGAGTGCTTTTCTCGCCTACGTGAGGACATGGTCGGGTGTGACCGTGGCGGCGTTGCTGAAGTCTCCCTGACGCACGTCCACGCCCTTCTGCGACCACTCGGCGGCTCGCCTCTCACCCTTGCGCCGAGTGTTGCAAAGCGCACGATTCTCTTTTTATTTCAGTAGTACCGGAAGCGTGACCGGGGCGCGAAGTCCATGGTGGGGGATTTCCGGCACGATCGCACCCGGCACAAGATGCATGGACGGGAAACGCTTTGCGGCACGAGTGACCGCCTCGCGCAATTGCAGACGGGCGAGCAGCGGACCGACGCAATAGTGAGCACCGTAGCCGAACGTCAAATGTTGGCGGGCGTTCCCACGCGGACACTGGAGCGTTTCCGGCGCGTCGAATAGGGCAGGATCACGGTTCGCCGCAGCATACGACACCCAAAGCGTCGCGCCCTCCGGCACAGGAACGCCGCCGATAACGGTATCCACGGTGGCACGTCGGTATAAACCCATCACCGATGTGTCGTAGCGCAAGAGTTCATCAGTTAGATTTTCGACGTCCACGGTTCCCGATGCGACGGCTTCCCATTGGTCACGCCGATTCAAAAGCGAGTGGAACGCATTGGCGATCGTATTGATGGTGGTTTCGTGTCCGGCAAAGAAAACGATAGCAATGTCCGCGACTAACTCATCCTCTGACAAATCATTTTCCCCGGCGGCGCGACTGGCGACCAACGCGGAAATCAAACCGTCGTCCGGCATCGCCGCTTTTTCAGCGACCATTTCGCGGATGTAGTTTTCCAACGCCCGCAAACCGTGTGCCGCGCCGACTTGCACCTCGATGGGTAAGCCGGGTGTCTGGAACGCGACAAGGGCATCCGACCAGTCGCTCAACTTCTCGGCGTCCGCAAGCGGAACACCCAGTAGTCGGCAGATCGTTCGTAGCGGAAGCGGCTTGCACAAGGTCAGGAGCAAGTCAGTTTGACTGCCCGACACCATGATCGAATCGAGCAGGTCTTCGACATCTGCTATCACCGTCGGGGCTAGCGACTGAGTGCGCTTTGGAGAGAACGCCGCCATGAGCGGGTCACGTAAGCGCGCGTGGAGCGGCTTGTCCACGTTGATCAGGTTGTAGGCGAAGAGCGGCGACGTGAGTGAATAGATGGCGAGCGCTTCGGGTGCGAGATGAACTCCCGCGCTAAACGCCTCGGATGACGCGAATGTCACAGAATCGCCCAAAATGTCATGCACTTCCTGCCACCGCGTCACGGCGTAAACATGAAGTGCGGGCAGGAATGTCACGGGAGCCTCGGAGCGCATCTGCGCGAGGAGCGTGAATCGGTCAGCGGTAAATCGCGGGTTGATCGGGTCGAACTGTTCGGCAGCGGTTGGGTGTGACATGAGGTGGGTGGCTTTCTCACGAGCAATATTGACAATATGCTGTCAATATTGCCATATTGACAATATGCTGTCAATCTTCGATTTGCATTTTCTGCGTAATGGCTTCCAGAAGTGCCACAGCACGAGCGATTTGTTCGGTGTCAAAGTCCTCGGCGATCGCATTTGTCCACTGCCATTCGCGCTCCAACGCATCGTGATACGTTGCCCTGCCGGCTTCGGTGAGAAGCAAGTGCATCGCTCGGGCATCGCCGGGATTTTCGGCGAACTCAACCAGACCGTCGCTTGCCATGTCGTCAGCGAGTCGTTGTACGGCTTGCCGTGTTAAGCCGATATGCCGCGCCAATTCGCTTACCGTGACGCGCTTTTCAAGTGCGAATAACTCACTCAGCGTTTGCCACCGAGCATTGGTTATTCCCGTACCCCGCATGAGGCGTGTTCCTGATTTTTGCACTGTTGCGTTCATACGAAGTACGGTGCGAATCAGATCGGTTAAAGCGTTCGACGCGGGCGTTTTTTTATTATGGTAAAAAGGCACGTTCTTGTTTCCCGCAATTCGGGATTATTTGAGGGTCAAACAGTACGATAAAGCTGGTCAAAGATTAATAGCCACATTGGTTGCTCTTATCTGCCCAAGTCAAAGACCACCCTGCTGATTTTATTTTTTGGAAGTCCCTTAGAGGTGCGTTCAGACATCTCATCGGCTGATCTACCTGCTCAATGCTGACACAAATGGAATCTTTGTGTTAAAACTTGGCAGACCAATTTGATACATGGTGTTGGAGTGGGTGAATCAGATTTTGGGAATAATCCTCATAGTGTTTGAAAACATCGTTTTAGTTAGGTTCGCACTATGAGAGCGCGATTTCTCGGAAAACAGCAGATTTATTACTGTTTATATATTGCATTTTGCTGCATTTTATGGATTTATTTAGCATTAATTCCAGTCCACGCAACTTCCGCAGGATCTATTGATACTCTGCGACAACAGCAGCAACAAATGAATCAGCAGCATCAGGGTGTAGTTAACGATCGCGATCGCTTAACAAATCTCCAACAAGAAGCTGAAAAACACCTGACTGGTTTAAAGCAAAATCTGCAAACTACAGATAGCTATCTTCAAGAGAGCGAATCACGATTACAACTTGCCACCCAACGCCAGAAGCACTTAGAAACTGATTTAGCTGTAGCGGAACGTGACTATGAGGAGCGGCAAATAGCAACAGTAGCACGATTGCGTTATCTCCAGCGATCGCCTGCATCTGTTGGATGGGCAGTTTTGCTCGAAAGTGAAAATATTAACGACTTTATCAGCCGCCGTTATCAGTTGAAGTTAGTCTATCAGGCAGACCAGCAAATTTTGGTAAAACTCAACGCCCAAGCAAACCTGATTAATAAACAAAAAACGGAAGTAGAACAGCAAAAAAATCAAGTTGCCTTGATGCGTGAGCAACTGCTGGCAGAAAAAGCCGATTATCAAACTCAGGCGCAGTCACAATCAGAATTAATTCAACGCCTGAATAGCGATCGCCTGGCCTTGGAAGCGGCGCAAAATCAGCTAGAGAGAGATTCCAAAAATTTGGAAGTCTTGATTCAACAAAAGGTAGCAGAAGCTAGAGCAACGGAAGCGGCGCAAGCAAAAACCAATAGCCGGACAAGTTTGATCATTCGCGGAACTGGTGTAATGACATATCCTAGCGATGCTCCTACTAGCAGTCCTTTCGGCTGGCGGATACACCCAATCCTCGGCTATCGTCGTTTTCATGCCGGGTTGGATTTTGCTGCTAGCTATGGTAGCACAATTCGGGCAGCCGATTCGGGAACAGTGATTTTTGCTGGGTGGTATGGTGGTTATGGCAGAGCATTAATTATCGATCACGGCAATGGCATGACTACATTGTACGGACATACCAGCGAATTGTATGTTACCGAAGGACAAGCAGTTGAACGCGGACAAGCGATCGCTGCTGTTGGTTCTACAGGTTTCTCAACTGGTCCCCATCTCCACTTTGAAGTTCGTCGAGATGGCACACCCGTAGACCCAGCTAATTATCTTTAACCCAGAAACCAAGTTTTTCTAGGTTGCAAATTTTATCACAGATATGCTATAATATTGAAAATTAAGGGCGCGTAGCTCAGTGGATAGAGCAACAGATTCCGGTTCTGTGGGTCGGGGGTTCAAATCCCTCCGCGCTCGTTACCTTTGGAAGACTAACCACAAAATCGAGAGGTCATTTTATCTCAGTTTTGTCTTACGGGATAAAACCAATCTACCCTATGAGACAGAATTGCAACACATAGCTGTAATATAGAAAAATTATATCTCCGACTTATTAATATAATTTTTGGTTATAAGTTATTTATAAAACCTGTCTCTGATAATTCCTAAGAACTTGCTAGAAAATTTTTAATATAATTTATACTAAACTTGACTTTTCTAATGTTTTGTGCATCAATATGTTGTTGATTTTATATAATAGTGCTGTCTCTGTGTTAGAGTGCTATCATCTATATTTATAGGTATGTACTTTAGTATGCAAAAACTCTACACCTTGCATACTTCAGTATATTTTCATCCAACTTTTTATGCTTGCTAAAGAATCCAAAGGAAATAGGACTCTTAATTAATAAAAATACTGTTAGAAAATGTCTAATTCCTACTTTCCATGCGTTATTTAACGACTGCAACTATGAAACATAAGATGTAAGGCAAATCTGCTATAGCTTTAGTAGCAGCTATCCTCAAGTAAATAACTCCTCTTAGGTTGAGCTATACAGCGTTTATTTTTTGTTTCAAGTATCATGTCATTTTCATAAGTGAGAATCTAGAATGTTCATTCTAGATAGAGTACTGCTGTAAAAGTAAACGGGAAGTAACAATTATCTATCTTTCAGCTACATCACCAGCAATTAATGCTTCTCTATATAACCAAGCTTCTCTAGCTGTTTGAAAACCATCTATCCACTTACTTACTTTCTTATTTTTAATTCGATATCCTACTCCCCAAGTGTCATTATTAAAGCAATAGTAGATTTTATAAAGCATTACAGGTTGTGCAAAATCATTTCCACAATCACTGTTATCTTCTATCACAGTTTTATCCTTTCTTATACCGTAAAAACGTCGTTTTTCCTTATTTATGTAAACTTCAACAATTTCTTTTAAGTGTTTAGAATGTAAAATGATGGTTCCATCTAAGTCGATAGTATGTCGTTTGGGGTTATGCGTAGACATTACTTATAAATCCTTAATGTGAGTTAAAGCTTTAATCATCTGATTTTTAGTTTAATTTGCCATCAGTGTATTTCCTTAAATAGGTTTTTAGTTTTCAATTGGTTAGTAGAACTACTGAGGTATCGACAAGTTTAAAATATTACTGTATTCTAGATACTTAAAATTTTAATCTAAGATGCTTAAACGTTTCTCATTTTCTCGTTTAATAATGTGTGGTATTACTTTATTTTTTGTATGGAGACTATTGTTTGTATTATATGTATTAATAATTTTAATATTAGGTATATACGATATTATTAATATATTAATGTTACGTGCAAAATCTAAGAACTAAAGTAAAAAACATCCCAGAGAATTTGGGATGTTTTTTACAGTTATGGTTTCAGAGTTATTTAATTGGTTCTTTAACGTCTACCAATGTTTCTGCAAGTGGTGTTTCAGATTCTAATCTAGCTTTAAAAAATTTATTAAAATCTTTCTGATTTTCAAGTATATTTCTTGCATTTGACATACTAAAATTATAAGTGTCATTTGATAGTTTTATTCTGACTCCATCTGACGATTTATGAGTAAAATCAGCACCAATTTTTACATCTGCAAAAGGGATTTTCATTTTATCTTATTTTGAATTATCTATAGTACAGTATCACCTTAATAAAAAAGATTAGCCATAGAGAGTATTTTACGTTCCTCAACCCAACCTACACATTTTTATTTTTTAGGCTTAGTGATTTTCAACAAATAAATTATCCAATCTTGTGGGGTAGGCCGAAAAGCCCGCCTTTAGCTACTGGCTGCTGCATTTAGAGTTTTTTGGTACTACGGTACTGGTCAAGGAGTGATCACAATTTTAGCAATTACCCCTCATCCCTAGTTAAATTGTTAATTTCCAATTTCACTCCCAAATTCGTTGCAGATTGAGTACAAATGCAGGTAAAATATTCTCCCCAGAAAGAGTTTGAGGTAATTCTAAAACTTCCATTTCTTGTCCTTGGCGATAAATTTCTACTTCCTGTTTTTTCCTGTTTATTAACCAACCTAGACGACAGCCATTTTCGATATACTCTTGCATCTTATTTTGAGTTTTTTTCAAGCTGTCATTAGGTGAAAGTAGCTCGATGACAAAATCAGGACATAGGGGAATAAATTTTTCTTTTTGTTCTTTAGTCAAAGCATCCCAACGAGATTTTTCCACCCAAGAAACATCTGGAGAACGATCAGCCCCTGAAGGGAAAGTAAATCCAGTTGATGAATCAAAAACTTGGCCAAGTTGATTTTGTTCATTCCATGATGCTACTTGAAGAATTAAATTAACATTACTTCTCCCTGTTTCTCCTCCTGTGGGTGGCATTATAATTAATTCTCCCTGAGCATTGCGTTCTAATTTTAAATCGGGGTTTTCTTCACACAATTGATAAAACTGCTCTCTGGTCAGTTTAATTACAGAATTGAGGTTTAATGTAAGTGCTGTCATCGGAGTATTTCCCGTTTTTGTTCGCTGACTGGGCTACAAACCTATATCCATTTTGTTGTATACCACAATAAAAGGGGATGAAATACTAATGTATATCTGATTTGACGTATATTGCTAAAATAGCGATTGCGGCATGTGAAAGCGGCTATGCACACACTTGGCAACACAACTCCATCATCGGGTTACATCTTAGCACTGGACTTAGGTACGACAGGCAACCGCGCCTTTGTGTTTAACGCAGACGGCAAGATTGTTGGGCAGGCATACAAAGAACTAACTCAGTATTATCCTCAGCCTGGATGGTTAGAGCATGACCCGCAACAAATCTGGCAAGATACCTGTTGGGTGATGCAAACCGCCATTGGGAATGCCCAGATTGCTCCATCAGCGATCGCAGCCTTGGGACTAACTGTGCAGCGTGAAACCTGTTTGATTTGGGACAAAACTACTGGTAAACCACTCCAAAGAGCGATCGTCTGGCAAGATCGCCGCACTGCTCCCCTTTGCCATCAGTTACAACAGCAAGGCTACGCTCAAGAAATTTACGATCGCACCGGATTAATTATCGATGCCTACTTTTCTGCTACCAAACTCAGATGGCTATTAGACAATTTTATTGATATTGACCTAAACAATGTCTTGGCAGGAACTATTGATACCTGGGTGCTGTGGAACCTCACAGGTGGGAAAGTCCATGCTACTGACCACAGCAACGCCAGCCGGACAATGTTGATGAATCTCAAAACCTGTGAATGGGATGAGATTTTACTGGATCTGTTTCAAATTCCGGCTGATATTTTGCCCCAGATTCAGCCTAGTTTAGGAGTATTTGGAGTTACTGATGCTACTTTGTTGGGCGCTGAAATTCCGATCACTGCCATCTTGGGAGATCAACAAGCGGCTCTATTTGGTCATGGCTGCGATCGCCCCGGTATGATCAAATCTACTTACGGTACTGGTAGTTTTTTAGTGGCTCACACAGGTAATCAAATTGTGCGCTCGCCGCATCAACTGATTTCGACGGTGGCATGGACACAAGGGAATTCAAGGGGAACTTTAGATGTAGGTTATGCTCTTGAAGGCAGTATGTTTACCAGTGGCGCTTGTATTCAATGGTTACGCGATCGCCTGAAGCTGATTAAAACTGCTGCTGAAACTGAAGTGATGGCAAATCAGGTAACAGATAATGGCGGAGTCTACTTTGTGCCTGCATTTAGTGGACTGGGTGCCCCCTACTGGGATATGAGCGCTAGGGGAGCCTTTTTCGGCATTACCGCCAGTGTACAACCAGAGCATCTAGTTCGCGCCGTGTTGGAAGCGATCGCTTATCAAGTTCTGGAGGTGGTGCAGGCGATAAATGCATCTAGCAGTACTTCAGTTGGGCGATTAACTGTAGATGGTGGTGCTTGCGAAAACAATTTCCTGATGCAGTTTCAGGCTGATGTGCTAGGTATTCCAGTTGAACGTCCGATAATGCGCGATATGACCGTTCAGGGTGCAGCATTTGCAGCAGGTTTAGCTGTAGGATTTTGGGAGAGCCATGAAGCATTGGTGCAACAACGGCAGATTGAACGTGTGTTTGAGCCAGGGAGCGATGACCGATTATCCAACTTTGCGACTTGGCAAAAGGCAGTGAAACGCACTCTCGCTTGGGACGACTAGCCCTTGATCAAAAACGAGTTGAAGCAAAAATTATTACCCTGAAAGGGGGAAGGCGAAGGAAAAAATAACAATCTATTACAAGCAAATTGATGGAGAATTATTTCTCATGCCCTACAGTCAATTCACCATTAACAAAGTCAAACAAGATTTTCACCTGAGTACTGTGGAAGGAGTCCGCTTTTTCCCAGACTCAATTGAACGAATTACTCCAAGTTTCAGACTGCAAGGTATTTTAGAGGATTTAGCGTGGGCGAACGCAGTAGATACAGAAAAAGCTCGTTCAGAGGTGATAATTAATCCTGTATTGCTGGAAGTGCGGCGCATCTTCAATTCATCAATTAGCGTGTTTTCAGGGGAAGAGTTTAACGTTGATGCGAGTATTGGACTCAACGGTGTATGTGACTTCTTGCTTTGCCGTTCACCTGAACAGTTAACGGTAGAAGCACCTGCAATTGTCATAGTTGAAGCGAAAAAATCAGATTTAAAATCTGGATTGGGACAATGCATTGCAGAAATGGTAGCTGCACAGCGATTCAATCAAGCAAGAGAACAACCCTTAACAGCAATTTACGGTACTGTCAGCAGTGGAACCCAATGGCGATTTCTTAGACTAGAAGGGCAAATAGTCACAATTGATTTAATAGATTATCCTCTTCCTCCTATCGAAACAATTTTGAGCTTTTTGGTATGGATGGTGAAAGCAGGCTAATTTCATTCAAAAATTGATCAATAAAATAACTCCTACTTTTTCAACTTTCAAATAGTCAGTAAGCGTGACTATCTGAAAGTTGAAAAATCTACGTTCTACTATTTATTTGCCACGTAGGTCATCTTTGAGGCTATGGTGTAAATTTAAACACAGTTCCTTGTCCAGAAGCGCCACCAGTAGAGGCAGTACCGTAAAATGCACCATTAGCAAGTTGAATTAGCGTGGACTGCGGAGTTGCCCCATTCGTGCCATTAAAACTAAATAACAAAGTGAGAGTTCCTCCAGTCAACCGATAGATAGCTCCTTTATTATTTACACCACCTGTAGAAGTTGTACCATAGAAGTTACCGTCACTTCCTTTTGTGAGTGCAGCTGTGGGGTTAGCTCCATTGGTGCCATTAAAGCTAGCAACTAAAACCGGTGTACCGCCACCGAGCGGAATCTTGAATATAGCTCCTTTATTACTGGCTCCACCCAGAGAAGTCGTGCCATAGATAAATTTAGCAGATTCAATTAATCCAGACTGAGGACTTTGCCCATTAGCACCACTAAAGCTATATGAAGTTATTGCTCCTGCGGGAGTTAACTTGAATGCTACACCTTTATTAGTTGCTCCACCTGCTGAGGCGGTGCCATAGTAGTTTCCGTCACTACCTAATTGCAACCTTGCTAATGGAGTTGCTCCATTAGTACCGTTGAAGTTGACTACAACAGTGGGGACACCACCTGTTAGCGGAATCTTGAATACAGTTCCTTTATTGTTGACTCCACCAGCAGAAGTTATCCCCCACAAGTTGCGATCGCTACCTGAAATCAATCGACCTGCTGGTTTGGCTCCATTAGTGCCATTGAAATTCCAAAGATTTGTCAGAGTTGTAAAAGTTGTTTTTTGCAATTTAAACAACGTACCGGAGTTATTTGTACCACCTGTAAAGGTCGCACCATAAAGATTGCCATCACTTGCCTGGAATAATCTCGCAACTGGGTTAGTTCCATTGGTTCCAGTGAAGTTAACCAGTGTGGTCAGAGTACTAAAAGTAGCACCAGTTAATTTGAATGCTGTTCCTTTACTTTGCGAACCACCTGCGGAAGTAGTTCCATAAAGATTGCCATCGCTCCCTGGAAGTACACCTGCACTTGGAGCTGCTCCATTAGTACCGTTGAAATTTACAACGGTGGTTAATGTTCCTGCAAAGGCTTGTTGCAAAGGCAATACTAATGGAGACGCCAACACAGCTAGGGAAGTTAAAATCAATACCCTATTCTTGCTTTGACGTTGTTTGCACAGATTCATTTTGTTTACTTAACTCCTACAAAAATTTGCTCAGGCACTTAGCGGTAAATAAATCGAAGAGCCTACCTTTCTCCCATCCGTGAGACACACTCACAAACGGGAACTGCTCCGCAGAACGTGGTTTCCCTGTGAGCGTAGTCAGTTATTCCTTTTAATAAGGCTCTTCGATTTATTTTTATGGATCTCCCTCAGACTGGATATAGCGATTCTTGTATGGATGCAATACGTTATAGAGCGCAAGACTTTGCACTCTTCAACAGATATGTATTCCAGACAATTGAAAACAGCTATAAAATCTGTTATTTCAACTAGCTTTTAGTGAGAACTCACCAGGAATTTTGGTATAGTCTTGGTCAGGAAGAATTTAGAAATCCTTTGGCTGCCTACACCGCAATGCCTGTATTCACACTTAAGTTAATTACTGAAAATTAGATCATTTATGACCTCGCTCAGGAGAATAACATACTCATTATTTTTTAGATGTCGTGAGCAACACAAATTTAGATGTTCTCAGTAACACAAAAAAGTTTAATTAAACTTTTACCTCTGCGAGCGCAAAGCTAGATTACCTCTATTTTTGGCAAAGGTATTGACTTTTATAATTCATTTACCAAAAGTCAAGTAAGTATCAATCAGTCAAAATATCACTTACATATAAGAAGCGCATGACTACTAAACCGAAGATTTTCATTGATGGGGAATCAGGAACCACAGGCTTACAGATTTTCTCACGCCTCAACCAACGCGATGATATCGAGTTAGTTAGCATTGAGGCATCTAAACATCGGGATGCAACTGAGCGAGCCAAACTAATTAATGCCGTCGATGTTGTCATTCTCTGCCTACCTGATGACGCAGCCCGCGAAGCTGTGAATTTAGTCAGTAGTAATACGGTGAAGATCCTTGATGCTAGTAGCGCTCATCGCACAGCTAAAGACTGGGTATATGGTTTTCCTGAACTAAATCCAGGACAGCGAGAGAAAATCGCCAGCGCCCAATTTGTCAGCAATCCGGGCTGTTATCCTACAGGATTTTTAGCTTGTATCCGTCCGTTGATTGCTAAGGGACTGCTGAAGAGTAATTTTCCGATTACCGTTAATGCAGTCTCAGGTTACTCTGGGGGCGGAAAGAATCTGATCAGACAATACCATAGCTTCTACGAACAACAAGCCGGGGGAGAGTCGCTCTACCCTTATGGCATCTACGGTTTGCAGTTTGGGCATAAGCACGTTAAGGAAATGCATCAGTATTCAGGGTTAGCATCACCGCCACTGTTCGTACCGGCAGTGGGAGATTTTGAGCAGGGAATGTTGGTGCAGGTGCCTTTACCACTAGGGATTTTGGATAATCCCCCATCAGGTGAGGTGATTTATCAAGCGATCGCTGACTACTACCAAAGTGAAAAATTTGTGCAGGTTGCTCCATTCCAAGATTCTACTCTGCTGAGAGACGGAATATTTCTGGATGCGATCGCAATCAACGGCACCAATATTGTTCAGGTTTTTATATTCGCCAATGATACTACCAAAGAAGTGTTGCTAGTTGCTCGTCTTGACAACTTGGACAAAGGCGCATCGGGAGCCGCAATTCAAAACCTAAACATCATGCTGGGTTTTCCAGAAGATTTGGGATTGTGATGAAAGAGCGTTAGGCAATAAGGAAAAGGGAGTATGACTTTTACAAGTTAGCCGGTAAGCGAAAAGCTGTTTCTGTCATTGGGTTTTAGATTCTATACAGTCAGGATATAGTAATTTTTTACTAAAATTATATTCAGAAAAGACAGTTTTTATTAATACTTGTTTCTTTCTGCCCTCTGCCTTTTTTTTTGTAACTCGCTCCTTGGTTTATAAGGTTAAAATCCGGCGTTGCAGAGAAAGCGGGATGATTTTGCTGCTATTGTGGGATGGGCATCTTGCCCGTCCCTTGTATTTTCAGGTGGGCAGGATACACACCCCACAATAATCATCCCTTGATTCAGCAATACCTAAAATTCTTGTTGTTTTACGCTTTAGGTTGGGAATTATAGAAAGTAATACTTTAAATACAATTATCTTTATGCGATTTTTCTTAGTACCCGCTTCTATAAGTATTTTATTAGTGACTCTTTTAGCTGGGTGTTCATCACCACAAAAAGTGCAATTAACAGTAAAATCACCCATCTCCTCCCCAAACGCTGAATCATCTGCGCCTCTAAATAATCCTAAAATTTCATCAGAATCGCCTAAAAATACTTTTCAAGATGCACTAGATACAGCTGCTGGCGCTACTAGCATAAGTCAATCCTCTGTATCTAAAGATGATTGGAATTTAGTTTATAGTAAATGGCAAGAAGCAATAAATTTGATGATAACTATACCAGATAATAGCGAAAATTATGTGATGGCTCAGAAAAAAATTGCTGAATATGGTAAGAATTTAAGTTATGCAAAACAGCAAGCCACAAAAAAAGAAATTATCAAAGAATAAAAGGTATTAATTCCTCCTGTAATAATAGAAACATGTCCAGAGAAGGAAATAATAAAGTCTTTATTTAAAGATGTTCAAAAATACCCTCAGATGATTAATGAGCCGATACCTAAATATGCCCCAGATGCTTGGGGTTCGCCATTTGCTTTATTGCATACAGCAGTTGGATTTGGTTGTAAAGTATACGTCGAATTACTAATTTCCATGAACGCATATGTTAACAATGTGGGTCCTCAGGGCTTAACACCACTTCATTTTGCATGGAGAAAAGATATTGCTGCACTTCTCATTGCAAAAGGTGCAAATATTAATACAACAGACGATAAAGGTTTAACTGCACTACACTATAAAGCACAAATTAATACTAAAGAAGGTAAGGCACGTCTTTATTTAAAAGATATTTTAGAAACAGCTGAATTTTTGATATCTAAGGGTGCAAATATAAATGCTAAAGATAATAATGCTAAAACTGCTCTTACTTATGCAAAATCAATCAATTTTCAAGAAATGATTAGGCTACTGAAAAGCTATGGAGGACAAGAATAGGTATTAGGGTTATTAGAGATATTGTTGGCAATTTGGCAGCGACCTTACCAGCTATACTGACATTAACGCAAAGGCTGGACACACAAGGACATTTGGGATTAGCGTAGACGCTTCTTCGGCTTGTCGTCAGACATCGCTAAGTCTATTGTGGTAGAAAAATATGTTGGAGCGATGCCTACGGCGGCAAGCTACGCAATTAACTCAACCTGACACCAGGGTACTGAGTATAATATCAATTTTATCAGTAAATCGACCCAAGCACTGCTCGATTTGTGCCTAATAAAACCTGTACAATTGTCAAGGCGGTTTTTACTGCCAGAGTACTTCTCAGGTGTAAAATTTATCGACAGCAAAATTTTTCTACTTTGTGTTTTTCCATCCTTCACTTGTGGCTAAAATGCCCCAAGTTAGGCGCTCATATCTTGCAATAGATAACTTTTACCCTTATGACTGGAGAGCAAAATCTTGGGAATAGAACTACGCAGTTTCGTATTTCTCGACAGCCTGCAACCTCAACATGCAGCATATATGGGAACAGTAGCCCAAGGCTTCTTACCATTACCAGGGGATACATCACTGTGGATTGAAATCTCTCCTGGTATCGAAATTAATAAGATTACGGATGTAGCCCTGAAAGCTGCCTCTGTCCGTCCCGGAGTGCAGGTAGTTGAACGACTGTACGGACTATTGGAAGTTCATTCTAGCTCCCAAGGCGAAACGCGAGCTGCTGGTCAAGCCATTTTGGCCTTACTGGGAGTCCGAAGAGAAGAATGTCTCAAACCGCGTGTTGTTTCTAGCCAAATTATCCGCAACATCGATGCTTACCAAACACAACTTATTAATCGCACCCGCCGGGGACAGCTACTACTAGCAGGGCAAACGCTGTATGTATTAGAAGTTGAGCCTGCTGCTTACGCCGCACTGGCTGCGAATGAAGCCGAGAAAGCGGCAGCGATTAACATCCTTGAAGTTCAAGCTGTCGGTAGCTTTGGACGGCTTTACTTAGGTGGAAAAGAGCAAGATATTCTCGCAGGTGCGGCGGGAGCCTTAACGGCGATTGAAAGTGTAGCAGGTCGGGCAAATCCTCTGGGTGGGCGTCAGGAGTAAAGGAGAGAAAATGGCAAATCGAGACCATCTAGCTTTACTCAAAGCAGGTGCAGTTACATGGATTGAATGGAGAAAGAAAAATCCTCAGATTGAACTAGACCTCAGCGCCGCAAACCTGCAAGGGGATAACCTCAGAGGCGCAAACCTCCAAGGGGTAAACTTGAGGAAGGTGGATTTGGCTAATGCTTTACTGGTGCGAGCCAACCTCAGTGGTGCTGACCTCAGTAGTGCCAACCTCTACAAAGCCTTCCTCGTTGAAGCTAACTTGAGTGATGCTAACTTGAGTGTTGCTAACTTGAGTGGTGCTATACTTACGCAGGCAGATTTGAGTCATGCCAATTTGATTGGATCTGACTTGAGTGAGGCGAATCTTAGAGGCGCTGCGATCGCTCATGCTAATCTAATTGGAACTGACTTAAGAGGCGCTAACTTGAGAGATGCCGATTTAGGTGCAGCGAAGTTAATACGCACTAATCTCTCTTTTGCCAACCTCACTGAAGCTAACTTGATTGCGGCTGACCTCAGCGAAGCAACTTTATACGAGGCGGAAATGTTGGGGGCTTATCTTTATGAAACTGACCTTTACAAAGCTAATCTCAACAAAGCTCACCTCACTGGTGCTTACCTGCTGCGGGCTAACCTAAGTGAAGCTGATTTGAGTCAAGCTGATTTGAGTTGGACTAACCTTAGAGGCGCGAATTTGGCAGGGGCGAATCTCAGAGGAGCTAACCTTAGAGGAGCTGACCTGAGGTTAGCTCACCTGAACGGCGTAAATCTTCAGGAGGCAATTAATTATGCCTGACGCTGACCGGAACTAACGCCATCAACGGTATAAGTACCAGTGTCCCCCCTTACCCAACAAGAGACTATTTATCAGCTAGTACCCATTGCTCATTTCATTTCACCCCGTAAGCTCTAAAATTTTTTCCTGATTAAGAAGATTTCCCAACAAAATCATCTGACTATTTTATGAAGAAAATAATGAATAACACTAAATCGTCCAACCAAGTTCAACGCAGATTTATCGGAAAGTTCGCTCTAAAAAGGTGCTTTTTGGCAGCCAAAACGCTGTTATTTACAATAGTTCTATTAAATCATGGCACTGCTGGAGTAAATGCTGCACCTAAAGCCCTGCGTCCTAATATTCAGATTCGCAATATTATCAATACGTTATCGGTTTCTCCTTCTGTTCGGATTGCAAAAGATCCACGAAACAATACCCTCTATTACCTCAAACTAAATGGTGAGATTTATCGAGTCAATTTAGGCTCCTCTACTAGTACACTTGTGTACAACTCTACTAATCATAATGTAGGTGAAACTCAAGGTATGGCCATTGGTTCTAACGGTACAATTTATTTGGTTGGCAATGTAGACCTTGTGAATAACCAGACCAAAGGAATTATTGTTAAGGGCGTAATTAATTCGGGTACAGGAGAGCGTATCTGGTCTATTTTAGCTCAGAGTGCAGGCTATCCCAAAAGCAAAACAGCCTATGACCATCGCTTCAACGGCGTAGTTGTTAGTCTGGATGGTAACTTTATCTATGTGAATAGCGGTTCTCGTACCGATCATGGTGAGGTTCAGTCTGTTAATGGTCTATATCCCAACACTCGTGAAGTAGGATTAACCGCCTGTATACTCCGTCTCCCTACTAATGGCAAAAATCTCTTTCTTGCAAACAATCGAGCAACCTTAAAGGCAGCTGGCTATATTTTTGCAGAAGGAACACGTAATACTTTCGATATGGCTTTTGCACCCAATGGGGATTTATTTGGCACAGAAAATGGCCCCGATCGGGATATGTCAGAAGAATTAAATTGGCTACGTCTAGGTGGTAATTACGGCTTTCCCTGGCGGATTGGTGGGACAGACAATCCCCAACAATTCCCCAATTATAATCCTGCCAAGGACTTGTTGTTAAACCCCAAATTTGGCGCAGTCACAAAAGGCTACTTTCGTAACGATCCAACTTTTCCTATTCGGCCTGCTGGAAACTTAATTGAACCAATTCCTAATTTTGGCCCGGACGCAGACAATTACCGTGATCCTCTAGATGGCAAAGTCAAAGATGCTAGTGTTCTTAGCCAAAATTTTAGCACTTTTACAGCACACCGTTCTCCTTTGGGCTTAGTTTTTGATACACAAGGAGTAATGAGTCCAGAATTCAAAAGAGATGGATTTATGTTGAGTTTTACACCAGGCGACCCCACTGGCGAAACATTACCAGGTCCTTTTAAAGATGCCAGCCAAGACCTACTGCATTTAAAGTTAACTAAAGTAGGAACTACCAACTATAAACTTAATGCCACGCGCATTGTCGAAGGTTTTAGTAATCCCATTGATGATGAGATTATCGGCAATAAGATTTATGTTCTGGAATATGGTGGAAATCAAGGAATTTGGGAAATCTCTATGCCCACTAGATAAACGCTCTGCAAACAATTGCCATATCCGCGATCGCTGGATAATGGATTTTGAGGTGTTCACAGTTAAAAAATCCGTGTTTGGAACCAAACACAGAGAAATAGTAAACCAAAAAGTTTTTTAGAAGCCTTGCTATGTGAACATTTCAATTACAGGTGTTTTCATTTATTTCTCCAAAAAGCATTGCTTAATTCTCCAGTCATGTCAGAATTTAAGTTTTACCTGAAAATAGTTGTAAGTTGTGCTTTCGCTAAAGCCAATGCTTGATGAGCATTTTTAAACTTTGTTTCATCTGTAAATTTATCACCAAAACACTTTAAATAAGCTTCCAGATACCGAATACGTAAGTGTGGATTAGCCGGATTATCAAGAAAGGGGAGGTCAGCTTCAACCATAAACCGGATAGCCAACAAGGGGATAGGGCTACGAAGTGGACGAAAGTTTGGGTTGTGCAGACCAGGACTTTGATTAAGTTCATGAAATTCTCCGATCATTAGTCCTGACTCAACAAATAAAGGTTTAAGTTTTTGTTGGACACTATCTATTAGTTTAGAAGCTTCTTCTATATGGATATCAGGAAAGATAAGTAAAAAAGCTTTATTGATTGCTAATTCCTGCTCTTTAACTTCCATCCTCAGAAAAATATCTCGGTAGTCTTCAACAATCTCTTCTACTTGTTCTGGATACAAATCTTTTGCGCGAATAACTGCCAGACGAATACTGTTTGACTTGAGAGAGTGAGGTACAAAAGGGCAAACTACGCCGGGTCTTCCCAAGTTAGGATGAGGCTTTCCTAAAAAATTTTTCACCCACTCCATAATTTCAATTAAGTAAGGAAGGTTTTCGTGTTGTTGGAGTTGTTCGATTTCACGAGTTGTATAGAGTTGCATGAGCTTGAGAGGATGTTTGAAAAGTATTTCATGAAACAGCAAAAGCCTCAAAATCTAACCACCCTACCCCCATTTCCTTGTAGGTAAGAAGGGTTTCTATTCCTCTCAACCTTTCGGGTAAAGGAATATAAAAGGGGTTTTTTAGTATACTTTAAGACTTTCCAAACCTCCTCTTAACTAAACCGCATTAATTTATATGCAATAATTCACCAAATTTTATTGTTTAAGTTGTTCTTTCACTAAAGCCAATGCTTGATGAGCATTTTTAAACTTTGTTTTATCTGTAAGCTTATGACCAAAACGGTTTAAATAAGCTTCCAGATACCGAATACGTAAGTATGGGTTATCAAGTAAATGCTCCTACTTTTTTTTACACATAAACTTTATATTATTTTGAATAAAAATATTATAAAGTTTATGTGTAAATAGTTCTTTTTAGTATAAAAATTTAGTATTGTTTTAACAGCAAATATGAGTTCAATATCAAGTTACGATAATTTTCTATAATTAAACTTTATATATATAGGACTTACGCAAAACTACACGCGGTAGGGGCAATACCCTGCGGTCAGCTAAAGCTACATGAATTGCCCCTACCTAAAAATCATTCTTTTCAGCTATTGTTTGCGTAAGTCCTGATATAAAGGGAAGGGAAGGAGAAGTTCTGATGCCTGTCTGGAAAAGTTTGGAGCCTCGGAAAGTGAGGCTGCAAGTTTTCGCTGTGGCGGGCTGCGCCAACGAGTCATCTCCCTTCGCGTAGCGTCTCGTAGAGAAGGGGAGATGCTTTAGCGCAACGAGGGTCGAAAACCGACACTCAGACAACTCTGGACAAGGCACTGGCTCCCTGACACAATACGCTTGGTGTTAGACCTAAAAACCTTAGACTGCGTAGGTTGGGTTGAGGAACGTAGCTTTCCTCCCGCAGAGTGACCCAACATTTTCGGGCATTTGTTGGGTTGAACGAAGTGAAACCCAACCTACTATTATCGTTAACCCAAGCGTATTGCTCTCTAACAAAATTGGATATTTTTTTAATTAGAAGTCCCTTATTTCTCAACAAATTCTTTCACCACTGCCATAGCATCAGGAGGAATCTGTGTAATTAGGCGAAATGGAAATGCCGCAGTCGAAGCAAACTGGGCATAATCTGATGTCAGAAAGATAGCGTAGTTTTTAGCTTCTGGAGTCATCTGTGCAGCAAACGCCAAAGCTATAGCTTTAACATACTTGCGAACATCAGCTGCTTGTTCACCCACAACTTCACCGCCACTAATGGGTGTATTCGGTTGTCCTATCTGATCCAAAGTGGTCTTGGGGTCTTTTACACTCAGATGAGTACCCCCAACTATACCAACTAGCCATTTTGGGGATGGAATTTTGTCAAATCCGGCAATCTGTTCAGTTAAAGCTGGGGTGGTTTTATCTGCGGAACTTGCTAACACTAGGGTAGGAACTTGCACCTTGGTTAACCCAGTTTCGCCAAACATCAGAAAAGTTGTAGGATTGAGAGCGATCGCCTGTTTTATTCTAATATCCCGTAGTTGATAGCTATTTTCTGGTAGTTCTTGAGCGATGCACTGCATAACTTCTCCCTCACTGAAGCTAGTCAAGTTCTTTTTACAGCGTTGTTTGAGTCGTTCTAGTTGTAACTGTGCCCCAGCAATTTCTAAAGCTGTACCACCACCAAAAGAATGGCCAATAACCATCGCGTTTCTGGTTGCAAGTTTCCCTTGTAGAGGATGATTAGCCGTTTGGTTGAGCTTTTCTAATTCGTCGAGGACAAAACTAATATCTTGAGGGCGATCTAAAAACTCCTGAGGCTTCATAACTCTGGTTTTGCCTTGTAATGCTGAGTTAATATTTGCCTGATTACTACCGGGATGTTCTAAAGCTGCTACTACATAACCGTGGGATGCTAAATGTTCTGCCAGGTAACGCAAGTCCGTGCGGACTGACGCAAAGCCGTGAGAAAGGACAATTACGGGTTTATTGGCAGTTGCAGCAGTTGACCAATAAATATCAACTGGAATTTGGCGATGACGCTTTTGGTCATTCAGGCTTAATTTGAGTATTTTTACTTGAGCTATTCCTGGTTGGCTGGGATCAAAAGGGAAAGCAATCTGCGGTGCTTTGGGGTCGAGTTGGGGAGTGATGGCTAGCATAAATTGTTGGGTACGCCAAAAAGCTGTATTCAAACTCCCTGCAACTATAAAAGCCTGTGGCAAATCAATTTCTAGGCGTTTACTCGGATAAGCGGCGATAAAACTCAGTATAGAAAGACCCGTCGGGGCAGTAGAGCCTAATACCAATCCTGCTCTCAGTGCTTGTACCCCAGCTTTGTCCTTTCGGGCTAAGGCCGTAGCGAAGTCATTGAGAATGCTTGTACCAATTTGAGTATTAACTAACTTATTAACAGTGACAACATTTATTGGTACATTCATGGCCAGCGCCCCCAAGAGGAAGCGGCGTTGTTCTTCAGATAATCCTTTAGTGTAAGACTGCAAACTCCCAGACAATTCCCCAGTTTTTGCAGCCTTTTGCAACTCAGCAAGAGAGATGGATTCTGTAAATAAACCCAAACGCACAACAACTGTGTCAGCCGCGATCGCTGAAGTATTTACCCCAAACTGTGTAAGTGCGATGCCTACGGCAAGGGCTTTGCCCAACGCGCCAAAGATACCCGCAACTGTCTTAAGACTTCTCCAACTTCTTCCCATAAATATTTATACCAAGTGTTACTTACGGAAATATAACGGATATTTGTGTATTTTTCTACCGATTAATTGCCTAGAAATCAAAGCAGATTTTTTCCTGAACTTGATGGCGATGTCTAAGATGGTCACTGAGCCTGCGCCGAAGTGCGGGCTGTGACGCTTGTTCGCCTTCGCGTCTCCCTTTGGGAGCAGACTCGCTATCGGTGACGCCCTGATCTATTCAAAATATCTGCTGATGTGAACAAAGATCATCAAAAGCAACGAATTGTAGAATTCATCACAGCTAAAAATTTGAGCATAAATCAGTGTTAATAGCCACAAAAGCCCAATTGTTTCTCAGCTAGGTTTAATACTGTAACGAAGCTTTAGAACCGGGTAAGCGATGCCTACGGCGGTAAACTACGCATCTACAATCTGCAATTTTTCTGGGCTGATATCTTGACTACAATTTTTTTTGACAGGGAAGTTTAAGCGACTGCTTAATGTTTTGTCTTTGCCCTTTAGAACGTGTTGCAGGTCGATAGTCTTACTGCTGTAGCTGTACTATCATTACTCATCAAATTCTACCAGCCGCCTCAACAATTTTTCTTGGCTTTATGCGTCGCAGACTCCCCTATATTTTAATTTCGCTGCTCTCCCTGAGTATTATTACGCTGTGGTGGCCTGTGAATGATTCTGATTGCAATTTCGAGGCTTTTCTAGCATCAAAAACTACAAAATTCCAAGTACATGCTAGTAAGGTAATTGTTCAGCCGTGGCGTGGCCGTCACCATGTATATGGAATCTTTATGATTCCTGATGAATACAAACAAGCTCCATTTTTTGTGTTAACAGTTCCAGGTGCTGGTAGTTACTGTTCAAAACAATTTGGTTATAAAAAAAACTTTGATGATATTTATGCTGAACCAGGAACTTATCTGGTAAAGAAACCTATTAGAACTCGAAAAACTCTGCGGCTTATTCTCCAAGGTTTGTATTTTCAGGTCAATGATAAAAATAATTGGACATTGACTTTCCCTGCACCAAAAACTAGTACCACTACGCGGAATTAGTCATTTCTTCTTTAATTACGAATTACGAATTACGAATTATTCGGTCAGCTTGGTGGTTGAGTTTCTAAAACTTCGTTCTTTTCCAACAAGGCAGTAGTAGTATTTAGTATAATCTGTGCTGCTCCTGTAAAAAACGATCGCTCGATAGTCGCTGGAAGATCGCTAGGTTTATGATAGTGGGGAGTACGTAAATTTGCGGTATCTGTCACCAGCACAGCACCCACACCCTGATACCAAAATGGCGCATGGTCACTGCGTAGGGTGTCTGGTGTCAGTAAACCTTTAAAAGGAATTGGTACTGTTAGGACTGCTGGCAGATTTGATTGCTGTTTATTCCCGGCGGTTGAGGGGAGCATCTGTGAGTTTTGAAAAGCATTCAGTAAAGGCAAATGTTCTGTATCACCGACTACTGCCAAAAAGTCGCCCTTGTCGCTAGGTGGGGTAATAGGCAACTCCGCAGGGTATTTTTGACACCCAGCAGTGTAACAAGCATAACCCACCATATCCATAACGATCGCTCCGCCCAAGTTTTGCAAGCGTGCTGTCTTGCTAACGAAAGCCCGACTTCCCAAAAGTCCTGCTTCCTCTTTGTCAAAAAAAGCTAGCTGTAACGTCCGTGGTGTAGGACGAGAACCGAGTAACCGCGCGACTTCCAGCACCACAGCTACACCACTGGCGTTATCATCAGCACCAGGGGATAAGGCAACAGTATCATAATGCGCTGCTACGAGAATTGCTTTAGCGGCTTTGTTAGTTCCTGGGTGTTCGGCAAAAATATTCACACCTTCAGAGAACTTTTCCAATTTGGCCTTCCAGCCTAATTTTCTCAGTTCAGTTGTGATATAAGTACGAGTAAGCGATCGCTCTTTTGTTGTGTAGCGCTGAAAATTTAACTTTTGGATATGGTTTAACAGCTTGTCAGCAGACACTTGCAGCGCACTGTCAACTTTCTTTAACTCTGCCTGTGGTTCGGGTGTTTCCACTGCAATGCTCTGAACAATTGCTGGTGAGGGACGCTGTTCAAAAAACGTGCTACCTCTGCTACCCACCACGGCAACTGCCATCAGTGCCAACAGCATCAGCCAAATCCATTTTTTCATGTCATTTATCCTTGGCTTCCTGACTTAGGGTAGCGCGAATCCACAGGCATAACTTTCCAAGATTGCTAGGAGGGGTTTAATATTTTGGTTCCCTAAATTCTTAAATAAACCTGCAAAGTCACTTTGCAATAAGTTTAATTGTCTATTTTAATACAATTTTCTTTAATCCAATCTGCTATCGATTCTTGAGTCTCTTGATCACTTGAAAGTCTTTTTATCATTAATACAACTTCTTTTTCTGGCACTTCTAAAGAATAGCCGTTCAATATCAGAAAGGTAGCCATCGAAACGAAAGCTACCCTTTTATTGCCATCTATAAATGCATGATTTTTTACAAATGCAAAAGCCTAAGCAGCAGCTAACTCAAAAACAGTTGGTGTAGGTTCACCATAAGCAAATAAATTTTTAGGTCTATCTAAACTAGCTAAAAGCAGATTTCTATCTCTTATACCTGGAAGTCCACCGTGTTCTGCTAGTTGTTCTTCGTGCATCGCTTTAATGACTGCCTCACTCAACCAAAAAATATCATTCACTTAGCTAACTCACGAAGTGCATTCCTATACTTAGTGCTTACTTTTTGATAAGCTTCCATAGCCTTTTCAAATTCAGACTTGTAAGGTATCATTTGAGGATTACGAGAATATTTCGTAACTAAAAGTACCCCATTCTTACTATGTCTAAACTTTAGACTTTGAAAAGATGGTATCAATTTGTTTTTGATCTTACGAAGTCTCAAGGTTTGCATGATAAACTCAAAATGGTGGTTAGAAGTTAGAAGATACAAATGTTGACGGTAATCCTCAGTTAGCCTTCGGTTAATCAGTTATTATACTATAAATTATTTGTGCAAGAGGTCTCTTTTACTTTACAGATTAACCCTGATGACAGAACGCTCATGTTGAGTCTTATTGCAATGGTCTTAGCAAGATGCCCCAAAAATACTCAGCAGCCCCTTGTTGAGACAATGATTTCTTCACATTCTGTTGGCTTGCAAAGAAAGCCATTCCCAAAGGTTGCAGAAAAAGAGCGTGTCCATCATCAACTATAGACATGGATTCATTAATACTATTGTTGCTTCCTGAAGCATTTGAGGAATATGCAATCCCGTTTGTAAAAAGATGGCTACTTCCTCCTGTCCAAATTTTACATTCAGTAGCTTTCTTTCCCGCAATGTAGACAATAGCCGAAAAATGATTTGCATCTATACGTTTAAAATTTGTATCCACTTCTAGATTTCGGTTGGATAATTCAGCAAGTGAATTCTCAAAAAAGTTGGCTATGTATTCAAACGATTCCTCTACAAATTGATCCCTGTCTCGATCCAAGAATGTTTTGCGAATACGGAGATTGCTCGATCTTGGTATATCCAAAATTTGCGGTTTGACAGCAGAACCGTAACTTTTGCTTGGTGGCGTGGGATACTGACGGGGTTGTAAGCGAGTAATTGTCCGTTTTACAGCGTTGACTACTTCAAGAAAAGCATCGTCTTGATCGGGGAATTTTGTGATAGGCTTGCCATCAGTTGGCATGACCAAGAGGTTGCCAAATGGCGCACTGGTCCAATCGCATGGACGCAGGATGACTGGTATAATGTAGGATTCTCCTTTCTCATGCTTTTCCATCGCACGTTGCATCTCAATGTCATAACAATAATTGGAAGCTAGAAAATCTGAACTGACTAATAAAAGAATGATGTCTGCTTCTTCCAAGTTTTTGCTTATTGCCTTATCGAATTCCTCACGAGGAGTTATTCGCCGATCATGCCACGTCTCAATGAAACCTTGCCTTTTTAGCATAGCAAGATGAACTTCCAGCTCATCGCGCAGGGTTTCATCCCGATGTGAATAAGAGAAAAAAATTATAGCCATTTGATGATTATTAATTAAAGGCAGGTATTTACTTATGATTAATAACTTTATATTTTATACTAGTACAAAAGAACTAATTCCCTGGAGTAAACATCAAGTTTGACAGATTGTCTTTTGACAGCGATCGCAACTTAACTTACACTGCCCCACTAGAGGAGTGCTGAGTACTGAGCAAAAAAAAAAGAGAAAAGAATTTCTTGTTACTTCTTCAAAATCTTTATTCTGACACTCAGGACTCATGACTCAGAACTCAGGACTTTTTTTATGGTAGATTTATTGCTGATCGCAATCCTGGGTTTCCTGGGGAGTTTTGGACATTGCTTTGGGATGTGTGGTCCCCTAACGGTGGCGTTTTCTCTGTCTCATCAGCCAAAACAGACATCACCCTCAGAAAAGTCCGACACTTGGCAACAGCAATTAAAATTTCATCTCCTACTAAACCTGGGGCGGATGTTAAGTTATGCTCTAGTCGGTGCTGGCATTGGGGCGCTGGGTTCGGTATTGCTGCAAGGTGGACAGCTAGCGGGTGTTGGCAGCGACTTCCGGCGTTGGATGGCAATCATAACTGGTGTAATGCTGATTTGGTTTGGCTTAGGACAAGTAAAACCCGATTTGCTGCCGCGCATTCCCGTATTACATCCCCTATTGCAAGGTAGTTTACACGATCGCCTCAGCACAGGAATGATTAAGCTTTCCTTAAAAGCCAAATGGTGGACACCAATGCTTTTAGGGATGACTTGGGGTTTAATGCCCTGTGGTTTCCTGTATGCTGCCCAAATTAAAGCTGCTGAAACTGGCAATTTATGGATGGGTGGGGCAACTATGCTGGCTTTTGGCTTAGGAACCCTGCCCACGATGTTAGGTGTAGGCGTTTCCACATCATTGGTAAGTAAAGACAGGCGCAGTCAGTTATTTCGATTAGGCGGTTGGGTGACACTCACCATTGGCGTGATCACCTTGTTGCGGACTGGTGACACAATGGTAGATTACACCGGACACGCCGCTTTGTTTTGCTTAATTTTGGCGTTAATTGCGCGTCCGATTAGTGGCTTGTGGGCTTCACCACTGCGTTACCGCCGAGGCTTGGGAGTGGGAGCTTTTGTGCTTTCTGTGGTTCACACCGCCCACATGATTGAACACTCATTGCAATGGAATTTTGCCGCCTTTGATTTTATGCCGCCAGAATTTCAGTGGGGTATGGCTGCGGGTGCTGTAGCATTGGTATTAATGTCCCCCGCCGCTTTTACGAGTTGGGAATCATTGCAGAAATCTTTGGGCAAGCGTTGGCGACAGATTCATCTATTGGGTGTGCCAGCTTTGCTCTTGAGTGCCATTCATACTGTGTTGATTGGTTCCCATTACCTGGGTTCCTTGCAATCAACTTGGGGAAATAAATTAGCGGCAGTACTAATGGTAATTATTACGCTCGGTGTCTTGCTAGTACGTTCGCGCTTTTTTTGGTCAAAGTTAGCCGTAGAAAAGTTTTATGTCCCCCCAACCAAATCGCGGTAAATCATCTTTGTTTTTTGGCTCAATCCCAACGAGTCAAAAACAGAGAGATTACCTAAACAAAGGAACAATCAAGTATTTATTATTCCTGGGTTCCTTAGTTATATCAATAACTAATCTTTACCCTGTTGCTGCTCATCAGGTGGAGGTAGCCGCAGATGTCGGCGCCACCCTCCACATTGAACCAAATGATAATCCCAGTGCTGGAGAACCCTCTCAAGCTTGGTTTGCACTTACCCGCAGAGGTGGAAGGAGGATTCCTCTGTCACAGTGCAATTGTCAGTTGGCTGTTTATGCCAAACCCTATGCAGCCGGAGAGCCACCACTCGTAGAACCACAGTTAGAACCTGTGGCAGCTGAAGGCTATAAAGGCATCCCAGGTGCAGAAGTTGTTTTTCCCAAGCCAGGGATTTATGAGTTGCAACTAAATGGTAAACCAGTTTCTGGGGCAAGATTCAAACCGTTTAAGTTGAAATTTGAAGTTACTGTGGCAGGTGGCTCTACAGATAACTCACGAAATCGGCAAGATGTCAATGGTGATTTAGGAGAGGGTCAATCTCAGAAATTACCACCTTGGGCGATCGCACTTCCAATCCTCGGATTTATCGGCATCTTATTTGTTGTACTGCAAAGTATGAGAGGGAGTGGGGAGTAGTTAAGAGTTATGAGTGAGGAGTTGAGAGTTATGAATTCAAGATTTAACTATTTTAGATTTTGAATTTTGGATTGAAGGAAAAATCTAAAATTTACTAACTCCAAACTCCTGTACAGACGCGATTAATCGCGTCTCTCCAAACTCCTGTACAGACGCGATTAATCGCGTCTCTCCAAACTTTTATTTATGTCGCTTTTGATGCCACTGCCACGCATGAGCGACAATATCTTGGATAGATGGGTACTGAGGTTGCCAGCCTAAGATTGTTCTGGCTTGATCACTGGTGCCAATCAGAATTGGAGGATCGCCAGGACGGCGATCGCGTTCTTCTACTGGTATCGAAACTCCTGTTACCTGTTCGGCGGCTGCAATTACTTCTCTGACAGAAAAGCCACTACCATTACCTAAATTAAAAACTTCGCTATCCCCACCTTTTAATAAATATTCCAATCCCAAAATATGGGCATCTGCTAAGTCGTTAACATGAATATAATCACGAACACAAGTACCATCAGGCGTAGGGTAATCTGTGCCGAAAATTGAGATAGATTCTCGTTTGCCTAAAGCTGTCATCAGCACCAAGGGAATCAAATGGGTTTCTGGGTTGTGATCTTCGCCCAATAAGCCACTGGGATTAGCACCAGCAGCATTAAAATAACGGAAACGCACTGATTGCAAACCGTAAGCAACATCAAAATCAGAGAGAATCCGCTCTACCATCAGTTTTGTAGCGCCATAGGGATTAATCGGATTTTGGGGATGGGTTTCTGGAATGGGTACAAATTCTGGTACACCGTAGGTAGCACAGGTAGAAGAAAAGACAAATTTCTTCACAGATGCCGTCAGCATTGCTTCTAAGAGCGTCAAAGTGCCAACGACGTTATTTCGGTAATATTTGGCAGGGTCAGTCACCGATTCTCCCACGTAGGCATAGGCAGAAAAGTGCATCACAGCTGCAATATTGCGGGTTTTAAAGAGGTGATCGAGCAAGGCGCGATCGCCTGTATCCCCTACTATCATCTCTACCTGTAAAACCTTTTCTACCAAGTCACGATGCCCATAGACTAGATTATCAAGGATGACAACGTTATAACCCGCCTGCTTCAAAGCAAGCACCGTATGAGAACCAATATATCCAGCTCCCCCCGTTACCAAAATGGTAGGCTTTCCAGGCGACATAGTTTTTCCTTTTGAGTGGATTACTCAATTAATTTAGTTTACCGGTGCCACGTTACTCTTGTGGAAAATTATAAATAATAGACGCAGTGTCAAAAAATTGCACTAGAATCACTACGACGGTAGTCTTTGGGTGTGAGGTTTGAGATATTTTAAGTCAAACAGTGCGATTACAATTTGACAATAAAATAAATCCATTTCCCGAAACCTCTAGGTTGACCCTTACGGGTGACGCTCCTAGCGTCGCTAACGCTAAGAAGTCGCTAGTTGTTTTATGCAGGGAAACCATGCACGGCTGTTCCTCCTGGGGAACCACTGCGTTGCGAGGGTTCCCCAGGTTGAAGCAGGTGGTGTGGAAACCCTTATATCAGGTGGACTGCCTCACCACCACACTGGCTCACTGCACCAGAAAATTTGAGAGTTAATCTATGTTTCTATTGTTAAGCCGGGTACTGCTGTGGCTGCTGATTGGCACTATCGTATATTCTCTGTTCCAGCGATTTTATCCCTCTGGAACTTTTGTCGGACGATTAATCTTAGTCGTTATCCTGGTAATCATCGCCCTATCATTTGTTAACCCCAATGAACCGGCTGTGGCGTCGTTGTCGAGGCTGCTGTCTTTTCCACTCAAGCCTCTGGGAGCCTCTATTTTAATGATGATTTTTGCATCTCAGAAAATCAAAGGAGGTGGGATAGAAAAACCAGGAGGATACTTAATTGGTTGGGCACTGACGATTCTGCTGTTGGCAAGTACACCAGCAGTCGCCTATTTCCTTTATCGGGCACCTCTAGCAATGGCAAGTGAAACTTATGTTGCAACTGCTGCACCAACATCGGGGACACTGGTGGCATTAGGGCAACCAAGCACCACAGCTAACATCTCCGATGTGACGGGCGATCGCATTCTTTCTTATAATTTGAGAGTGCCTCCCTACCTATTACAAGGAAATCTTCAAGATATTCGCACACGCGGTTTACGACTTGAAGACTTTGTACCGAATGCGGAAACGTTGCAATTTACAACAAGAACTTGGGAAAGTTATCTCTTGGAAATTTACAGGTTCTTGCGTGTTCAACGGTAATAAAAACAAACAAGAAGGGTAAAGGGTAAAGGGTAAAGGGTTGAATTAAGCAGCCACCACACCTTTATAGCTTTTTACTTTCCCCATAACACAGCGAAAAGTCTGGTCATGGGGGTTTCCCCAGGAACAACTTTTCAAGATAAGGATTATTTCGCCCATTAGAGGCGTTAGCATAGCGGGACAAAGTACGGTTTTTACCATTCCCCATTCCCCTTCTTTCGATATTCCCTCTACATAGCTGCCTTCTAGGACTACCAGATCAAGTTGCAAAATTGCTTTAATGGCAAAATCTCGACGAATCGCTAAACTCATTGTTTACCTACAACCCCATTGGCGGGAGGCTTCCTTAGGGATTCTCGCTTTGTTGTCTGTCAATGCACTGGGCGTTTATATCCCTTTGTTGATTCGTGATGGTGTTGATAAACTCTCGACAACCTTCACCTGGAGCCAAATACTACCTTACGTAGTCAGGATTGTCTTGCTTAGTTCCGCGATGTGGCTAATGCGGATGGCGTCCCGCATTTGGCTATTTGGGGTGGGACGTCAGGTAGAATTTGACCTGAAACAACGGATTTTTGAACACTTACTCCATCTCGAGCCAGCTTATTTTGCCAGTAATACTGCTGGCGATTTAATTAGTCGAGCTACCAGTGATGTGGACAATATTAAGCGGTTGTTGGGTTTTGCGGTTTTGAGTTTGGCAAATACGGTGTTTGCTTACGCCCTAACACTGCCTGTAATGCTGGCGATTAGCGTGGATCTCACACTAGCCGCCCTGGCAGTGTACCCTTTTATGCTCTTGTTGGTGAGTTTATTTAGCGATCGCTTACGCAAACAACAAGCAAAAGTCCAAGAGCAACTCTCGGACATCAGCGAACTTATCCAAGAGGATATCAGTGGCATTGCCTTGATTAAAATCTATGCCCAAGAAGCAAACGAGCGTCGAGCTTTTGCCAAGAAAAATCAGCAGCTATTAACGGCTAACTTAGAATTGGCAAAAAGCCGAAATACACTGTTTCCGATAATTGTTGGGCTAGCGAATATCAGTTCACTGATAATCATTTGGTTAGGGACAGCGCGGATATCTTCTGGTACCCTTAAGGTTGCCGACTTTTTAGTACTGTTAATTTATGTAGAGCGTCTAGTTTTCCCCACAGCCATTTTAGGATTCACAATTACAGCCTACCAACGGGGTGAAGTTAGTATTGATCGGCTTGAATCTATTCTCTCTGTCACGCCGAAAATTCAAGACACAGCCGATGCTATACATCTACCAGTGGCTGAACTGAAAGGAGAACTGACAGCTAAAAATCTCACCTATAATTACCCTGGTTCCACTACTCCAGCTTTAGCAAATGTTAACTTCACGATTGCTCCGGGAGAAACCGTGGCGATTGTTGGGGCAATTGGTGCGGGGAAATCCACTTTGGCAAATGCTTTACCGCGCTTGTTAAATATTGAATCAGGACAATTGTTTTTAGATGGGTTGGATATTACTAAGATAGCTTTGGCTGATTTACGAAGTGCGATCGCTTATGTTCCTCAAGATAGCTTTCTATTTAGCACTACAATTAAAAATAATATTCGCTACGGTGATCCAATTACCGAACAAAAGCAGGTAGAAGCTGTCGCTCAACTTGCCCAAATTGAATCAGAAATTAACAATTTTCCCCAGCAATACGAAACTATTGTTGGTGAACGTGGTATTACTCTTTCTGGCGGTCAACGACAACGTACTGCATTAGCTAGGGCGATGCTGGTCAATGCTCCAGTGTTAATTTTGGATGATGCCCTCTCTAGTGTGGATAATCAAACAGCCACGCAAATCCTCAAAAATCTTTCTGGTGGTACTGAACGCAAAACAGTAATTTTCATTACCCATCAATTATCGGCGGCAGCAGCCGCTAACCGAATTTTTGTGATGGAAAAAGGAAGAATTGTTCAGATAGGGAATCACTTACAACTAGTGCAACAACAGGGTTTATATAGAACTTTGTGGAGCCAGCATCAAGTTGAAGAATTACTGCACTAGTAGTCTGTCAAGAATTACAGTATGCCCGTTCTCCTAATGTGACATCTAGCACGAATGGATTGTCATTACCTTGAAATTGCGCGATCGCATGACTGCGTTCTATTTCAGTAATATCAGGTAAGTCTTGCTGATTCCATTCACACAAAGTCTGACGCTGATTCTGAAAGTAATTTTCGTCTACTTTCTTAGCCTGATCCCGATAGATAGTGTAAAAGTAGAAAATTGCCCTGGCTATATCCCCTTTTACTTTCTCTCTCGGCTCAAATTTAGAAGCTGCTGATTCGCTAAACTCGTCAATTGCACTACTAGGAATTGTCGATTGAACAATATCATTTCGATACCATTTCTTAGTACTTGTGTCGGCTATATCGCCGAAGGGTTTATTGCCTCGCTCACTATTAATATCTTCTCGTGCGGGAAATAGATGGTGAAGGTCACTTTGAGCATTACCCTTGTTAGCTCCTTTACTTTGTGGCCAAATATGTTCGGTATTCAGTCCTAGTTTGTCAGCTTCTTGACTAGGATCACCATTGCCAATTAAACGAATTGGGTAACTAGCATAAATATCTGTCACAATACCTGCTTGGTTGTCAATAATCCCAAACATTTGATCTCTTGCCCGATCATAATTCAAAGTTTTTCTCGGCGTATACTCCTTAGCTAGTTCTTTAACTAGAGCGACTTTAGATAATTGAGGCAATATAATCGCCGAATCACTTGCGGGAGTCGGTTGGACAACAGGAGGAATCGTGTCAGAGGTAGACTGGTTAGCAGGTAATTTAAACGCTGCAATTACCGGATCATGATCGCTGACAGGCTTACTAAAGCCAACATTGACATGTACAATGTCAATTTCAGGTTGAGCAACACCGGAAAGATTTTTACTGACCAACAAATGATCAATAAGTTCAGGATTTCCCCGAAATTTAAAACTAAACTGATCACTAACAGGTAAACGATCGGTCAGATTCTCAAGAATGTTACCCTTCAAGGTCTTCAAAGGTAGGGAATCTGGTAAATCGTTTAAATCACCCAATACAATTACTTTGGCTTGCGGGTCAACTTGTAGTAGTTGCCCTACGAATTCATTAACGATTTCGGCTTGGTTAACTCGTTTAGCATCGCTGGGAGAACCTCCAAGCTTGGAAATAAAGTGATTAGCAATGATAAACACTTTTTGATCGTTAAATACAAATTCTGCTGCAAGTGGTTTACGACTTTGATCGAAAGCATTATTCGTGGGGTCAATCCGACCTGGGTTGAGGGAGAGGTCAAGACCATTTGAACCTTGAGTAATAGCCACAGCATCTAATGAACCGCCTTTTCTCGGCAGTTTGGCTAGAGTTATCTGGCTGGGTTGAAATAATAAACCTACACGAATATTGCCTCCAGGTTCTCCACCATCTTGATCATCGCTGGGAGCAATATCAACAAAGTCGTATGCTGGACTACCGATGTTTTTCAGCGCCGCAATCAGTTTTTGGTAAGTCTGGTTGGCATTAACAACGTTATCATTGATTGGCCCGTTGTTATCCTGAACTTCAATTAAACTGATGACATCTGGTGCGTTCAAATTATTGGCAATAATTTTGGCAATATTATCAAAGGGTTCATCTTTCGGGTCTAAATTCTCAACATTAAAAGTTGCAACAGTCAATACATCCTGTTAATTTTTCAGCGATGTTGTTTCACGTTCTGCAACTAAAGAAGTTGGCAATTGGGCTATTGGACTAGCTTGCAGTGGACTAATCCATGTAAAGAAGATGAGAGCAATACTAAGTAATAGCAATTTGATAAATTTCATTCTCTGTTCCAATGAACCTATTTTCTAGATTAGTCTTTTTCTTAATAAAATTCAGTTAATAGAAGTTTTAAATTTGGTAAAGGTGAGCATTCCACTTGGGAAGAAATACTAGGACAAAAGTAAATCTCGGCTACATTTTTAAATTCCATTTGCGGTCGATTAAATACCGTCTTAAATGTCAAGTATTGATTATTGTTGGTGGCAATGCCTACAGAGGGAAGATACGCAACCCATTATCAGAAGACTTTTGAAATAACTGTAGCTTTATATAACTTGATAAAGCTAGTGTAATCTGGGGTGATTGCTACGTTAGTTTGTTTTGGTATGTGGGTAGTATAAATTACCGAAAAAACTAATTTGGTAGATGGTGATGTTCAAAACTAAATTATCAGAATCCCGTGCTTGGGGAGAATTTTACACCTTGAAGTTAATGCATCGGCATATTGGAGCGATCGCAGTTCTAATTTTAATTAGCTTACTGAGTTCATTGAGTGGAACACCAGATCGTCATACCATCTCTAACTGCTGGGAAGGCTTTCTCTGGGGACTAGCAGATCCAGTAATTAGCTTGGATTGTTTAATTGGTATTCTTGCTATTGGCTTACTCTCATCTGTGTTTGTTCGTGGTGCTGCGATCGCTAGAGGTTTTGTCTTTGCAGCAGTCTTGGGGATTATAATTCATTTATTCCAGTTAAATTTCCCAGGCACAGAAATAGCCATCGCCATTTCTACCATCGTTTTTGGTACTATGCTGATGATCCCAAATCAACCAAACTTTATAGTACTTGCTCTGATGGGCGTCAGTGCTGGTTTATTTCAGGGTTACGCTAATGCTGAATCGATCATTGGGACGGGAATCATCCCAATAATTGCCTACATCCTAGGGATTACCTTAACTCTGTTTGTGGTTGCCATGAGTGCCAGAGAAATTGGTACTGCAATGGGTATGGGAGAAATCAACCGAATTTTACCCTGGAAAATGAGCATTGCTGGCTTCGCTTTCTGTGCGATCGGCATCGTGTTTTTGAGCAATTCGATAATTTAAATCAAATATTTCAATTCAGTGGTAGGACTTACGCAGAAGAGATCCCCCAACCCCCTTAAAAAGTTGGCTCTTTAAAATTCCCCCCTTAAAAAGGGGGGATCAAGCTTTCAAGTTTTCAGTGCGTAATTCCTAAGTGAAATATATTCTATTTGTGGGGGCGTACACTTAGCTGTGCGCCCCCACTACGTGTTTGTTGTTAGATTTACTGCTGGAAATTGTCCAGCAAGCCACCACCTTAGATTAAGCCATTCAACAGAATGAAGCGATCGCCCGTAGCGTGCTAGAACGCCTAGTAGAAGCGGGTTTACTTGAAGCTTACGGTGTCAAAAAAGGGCGTACCGATACTTTAAGTCACTAATCACCTCTGCAAACTAATTACAAAGCAAGCAGTATGGCAAGAATTGTAGTTACAGACTGCCAAGTTGCACTCTGTGCAAGCTATGATTGACTTTTAGTTCTGACTACTTTTGAACAACAAAAATTTATGCAGTGGAGTATGGATACTCGCATCCCAGAATGTATTCGTCCAGTGTTAAATGATTATTTGTTGTTATTACGAACCGAACTCCCCGGTCTTATAGGTGGTTGCTATATTCATGGATCTATTGCGCTTAATGCCTTCAACCCATACTTGAGTGACATTGATTTCATTACTATCCTGACGCGACGGGCTAAAACATCCGAGGTAAAAAACCTAAAAGCCATCCATCAAAAACTAAAACTGAGCTATCCACAGTGGAAACTAGAAGGAAGTTATTTGCAATGGGAAGATGTAGGGCGATCGCAACAAGAGATTGCTCCCTATCCCTACTACCATGATAGCGGCCTGCACTCTGCTGGTTATCACGATATAAACCTTGTTACCTGGTGGGTGTTGAAACATCGAGGTATTTGTCTAATTGGACTTCCGCCAGAAATCCTTGCATTTACAGTAAATTGGAATCTGCTGCAAAGAAAGATGAAGGAAAATCTGAACAGCTATTGGGTAAGTTGGACACGAGCGCCAAGTAAAGTAGCATATTTATTAACGGATAGCGGTATTCAGTGGGCTGTACTTGGCGTTCTACGTCTCTTTTACGCGTTGAGAGAGCATGAAATCCTCTCAAAAAATGAGGCTGGTCGATATGCATTGGTGCATCTTCCATCAAGGTGGCATCAACTTATTCAAGAGGCAATCAACCTTCGTGAAATTCGGCACGGTTCCTCCTATCGTAGCAAAGTCAGCCGGGCTGTTGAAGCAGTACGCTTCTTACGCTATGTAATTAATGTATGTAACGAACAGGCATCTTCAAGAGAAAACAGCTATTAGATAGCCTTTTAGTGAATCAGCTGATCCACCTCTGCGCTAATCTAGAGGCTATATCTAACAAAAACTTATGACACCGGAAGAAATTGCGGATACGCTAACAGAATTATTTGACACATCTGCTGTTGGTACGCTCGCTCCTGGATCGTGGCAAGTAAACACTTCTACTTTTCGGCTGTTGGTGTTGCTTTCCGAAGATAATACTTGGCTGCGAGTTTTACTGCCTATTCTGCCCATCCAAGAAGCCCAAGCATTTTTAGAACAGTTCCTAGAAGCCAACTTTGATGACACTCAAGAAGTACGGTACGCTTTGTATGAAGGGGTAATTTGTGGTGTATTTCAACATAACAGTAGTACTTTAGTGAGTGCAGATTTGTTCAATGCAATCAACCGACTTGTATCTCTGCATCAGGCTGGATTAGATAATGTCTTTAATCGACTAATTGAAAGCCGCATTCGGCAAATTATTCAGGCAGCAAAACAACAAGGACAATCTCTGCAAGCTACTATGCAAAGCTTAGAACGCTTTTACGCAGAAGGATTGATGGGCGAAATAGATCAAACCGCAGAGGCACGAGAAAAAGTTATAGCTGCTTGGCGGCTTCAGTTAGAACGTTTATGGAATGAAGTCGATTTTAATTCCTAATAAAGATTTATATCGGTGTCCCGTTTACATATTAAATCAATTTACAGATATAGCTATATGATCATGGATATCATTGAAATCCTCAAACAAGACTATCAAAGATTCCCAGTAAATCAAACTTACAGCATTTACGCCTCAGACGTTTATTTTCAAGATCCACTAAATAAATTTCGTGGTGTTAAACGTTACAAACAAATGATTAATCTTATCGAAACTTGGTTTTTAAATCCCAAGATGGACTTACATAACATTCAACGTTTAGGAGATACAATAAAAACTGAGTGGACACTCAGTTGGAATACTCCTCTCCCCTGGAAGCCACGGATTTCTATTCCTGGTTGGAGTGAATTAAGTCTCAACTCTGATGGTTTGATTGTCTCCCATGTTGATTATTGGAATTGTTCACGCTTAGACGTGGTGAAGCAGCATTTATTTGCTACAAAAATGTAAACAATTAAAGCTTAGGAACGTGGATTAAATAAAATGCAAAACTTCATCCTGTCTCTAGCTTCCCTCTCCTTAATAAGGAGAGGGATTGAGGGTGAGGTAAGCCAGGGATATAAATTATATGTTATTTAATTCTTATTCCTTAGGGATTTCCCACCAATACGGTTCAGTTAAGGCTAAAACTCTTTGTCAAAGTCAATTTTTTTAACGAACCGCAAAGGACGCAAAGGACGCAAAGGAAGAGAAGGAAGAGAAGAAAGAAATGCTTAACTGAACTGTATTGGATTTCCCACAATAAGTAGTTGAGTATTTTTTTATTTGTCAGTCCCTTACTCTAATTCCCTCCTTAAAAAAGAGAGTTAGGGAGGATTAAGTTTTAACCCAAGCCTAGTTTTTTTAAGCATAAATACTTACTCTAACTCTAGCTTTTTTCCATCCTGAAAGTGCGTTTCGCACATAGACTGCTGATGAGAAGCTGCTAGGCGTCTACGCACTTCCATGACAAGCCATTTTGAAACATCACGACATTCATCATCAACATCACGACATTCATCATCAACATCACGACATTCATCATCAACATCACGACATTCATCATCAACATCACGACATTCATCATCAACATCACGAC
>NZ_JBALCE010000123.1:0-41802 GCF_036919815.1 Nostoc sp. | reverse complement strand
AAAGTTAATAACGTTAAAGCATTTACAGCTTTGACTTAAGCAATTGTTGTAAATGCTCAAGCAAAAGTTAATAACGTTAAAGCATTTACAGCTTTTGCTTAAGCAATTGTTGTAAATGCTCAAGTATTTGTAAAATTGCTTATATTTTTGGATTGCAGCAGTTGCATTAAAATAGTAATGTCTATGACGGGCTACGCCTACGCATAAAATACTGAAAATATTGGGATGATGCGTTATGCTCTTGGCTAACGCACCCTACAAGATTACGAATTACGAATTAAATGAGCTAGGTGCTTTAACACTTTCAGGACAATATATATGTCATCACGACTATCTAAAGCAAACAAATCAGATAAAGCGTATTGTCGAGTTTCAGTTTTTAGCAGTTTGATAAATCTAAATTCATTACCATTGGTGATAAACCCAAAAACAGGTTTTGCCGAAGTTGCATCTGCCAACATATAAGCCAATGCTTGGGCAATTGCTGGCACTAAAGAATATTCTGCTCGTTTTGCCTCAATAACGAGAACCCAAAATGGAGGATGGAACACCAAGATGTCAATACGTCCTTTGATAATTGTGCCTTCATCTTCAGAAGAGATTTTTACCTCTTGTTCTGAGGCAATGTAAAAAGGCGGTTGATAAAAACCTGCTAGACACAATAGTGGAGATAGCACCACCATTTTAACTACAGGTGACAAAATAGGATATTTCGAGAGATGCAAATATTCTGCCTTGACTTCGTTAAGAGATTGCTTTTCTAAGTCACTCAACTCAGGTAAATCATCCTGCCACTCTGAAAAAAAATGTTCGTCGTCTGCAAGTTGTAGACCAAATTCATCAATAAGTTGGGCTAGGGTGATATCTTTTCCTTGAAGAATTTGAACCATTTGTTAAACCTTATACTTATCTGCCTAAAAAACCCTCGCTTGATATTTACCCAAAAGACTGTCTTAGAGTAAAGATTTGAGTAAATCGATCGCTCGAACCCACAACATAATACTAATAGGCGCTCCAATTAGAATCCCAGCGATCGCCCAGCCTCTTTGATGGGCTTTGAATTGTTCAATACTGCGCCACCGTCTACTTTTCCAAGCCCATTCGTTGCCTTTTGCACCAAGTGCGATCGCCATTAACCACCAAACGTTGGGCATAAAAGTAAATAGCCCATACCAGACTTGATTCGGCCACATCCACAACCAAGGCATCAAAAATGCGCCCCAATTCCAACCGAGAATTTCCTCTGGGACTGTTTCATTCTGATTCTTTATCCCGCATCCAGAATTGTTGATTATTTCTTTTAGCGGTAAAAGTTGGTTCTTATTTACAGATTTGATCGTCAGACCAGATTTGAGAGCATTTAGCGCAACGCTTGCACTAGTAAATCTTTGTTCTGGAGCAGGTTCTATCAACTTTTGTATCCAACTGACAAAACTAGGACTGAGGTTAACTCGGTCTGTAAATTGTAGTCGCAAATCCTGCTGGGGTAAATCAGCTGGGGAAGTCCCAGTTAACAAATGAATCAAAGTTGCTCCCAGTGCATAGAGGTCTGAAGCCGCAACCGCTCGACCACCAAATTGTTCCATTGGGGCATAACCATAAGTACCGACAACGGTGAAAGTAACGCCCTCTCTTGCCGCTTTATCCTGAACTGCACCAAAATCAACTAAATAAATCCGATTATCTTCGCCCCAGATTAAATTACTCGGTTTAATATCTCTATGTAACACCCCTGGATTCAACTCATGTAGATAAGTGAGAATATTTAAAATCTCAACAGCAATTTTTCTCGCTCGCTTTTCAGTAAACCTTTTGCCAATAGCAAGTTTTTCCTTGAGCGACTCACCAGGAATATATTCTTGTATTAAGGCAAACCAGAGTGTGCGATCGTCGATACAAAAATAATCTATATATTGAGGGATGCGGGGATGATTTAACTGTTTAAGAATTTGTGCTTCCCTCTCAAAAAGTTTCAGGTCATCCCACTGCACAGTACCCCCAAAGGCCAAAAGTTTGACTACAACAGTCGAATTTTCGTCATCAGAGGCTTGTAAATCCTTTGCTAGCCAAGTTTGACGAATCCCATTGTTACCAAGTTGGCGTTGAATTTGATAACGGTCTTGTAATATCTGTTCTGGTTGCAGCATCTTACACCTGCTAGCAATTTACGCTGATCTATTTCCTTATTATTTAAGGATAATCATTATCTAGAAAAACTGTGGAGTTTGATAATTCTTTGAAAAAGGAGTACCTAAGCCGTGAGAAAATTTAGAACACTTGATGAATTTGAAGAAGAGTATTTCCGCAAGTACCCGGAAGAAATTGACGATTATTTGACCGAGATATTTCAGGAATATGCACAAGACAACGATTCCGGCGCGTTGTTGGCATCCTTGCGCGTAGTTGCCCGTGTACAGGCAGCAGGAAAGACAGAAATATGAGCCAGAAGCTAGCACCAGCAAGAGTGCCAACACCAGGAAAAATTTTAAGTCGAGAATTAGAAGCCCGTGGCTGGACAGAGAAAGATTTAGCAGAAATTATGGGGTGTCCAGTTCAAACTATCAATGAAATTATTCGGGGAAGCAAGCAAATTACACCTGAAACAGGTATCGAACTCTCTCAAGCTTTGGGTACTTCTCCAGAGTTTTGGACAAATCTTGAAGCAAAGTATCGACTTCATCTAGTGGTAAAAGAAAAAAAAGGAGCAAGATATAACTCGTAAAAGCCGATTGTATACAATTGCCTCTATCTCTGAACTAATCAAAAATAAGTGGATTCAAGCAGCAGATTCAATTGATAATTTAGAACGGCAAGTATGTGATTTTTTCGGCGTATCTTCCTTAGATGAAATACTCCAACTAAATGTTAATTTCCGTTGTTACGAGTATCGAGAGCCAGAGGCAACTTCTCGCATAGCTTGGGTAAAACGAGTTGAGAACCTAGCCAAACAACAAACCATTGCTAGTTTTGAACGCAAAAAAGTAGAGATTGCGATCCCTGTAATTCTTGCTTGTGTTAAACAAGTAGAAAATATCGTGCAGATTCCTAAATTGCTGGCAGATTTAGGTGTACATTTTCTAATTGTGCCGCATTTAAGCAAAACCTACTTGGATGGTGCAGCCTTTTATTTATACAGCAATCCCGTTATCGCGTTGACATTGAGATATGACCGAATAGATTCATTCTGGTTCACCCTTATGCATGAGTTAGCGCATATTGTTTTAGGACATCAAGGTGCTTATTTAGACAACTTGGATGCGTTAGAAGAGAATGATGAGGAAACAGAAGCTAATGAAAAAGCCGCTGAATGGTTAATAAATTCTCAGACATTCAATGAATTTATTATCAGGAGTAAAAAAGTTTTTTCTCGGAAAGCGATTGAAGAATTTGCTCAAAATCAAAATAGACATCCAGGCATAATTCTTGGTCGCTTACATTATGACAAATTAGTTCCCCATAAAAATTTGAGGCCGTTACTGGTTAGAGTTAGCACGATTTTAAGTCATTCTACAGATAATTTTTGCGATAGTAAGCTTGATATTCCGCAGACAGCAGAGGTTCCCACCAATGACGATGATTGAGATACCATTCAACAGTTAAACGTAAACCCTCAGCAATCGTTACTGAAGGCATCCAACCAAGCTGAGTTTTAATTTTATTCGCATTAATTGCATATCTCTGATCATGTCCCTGTCTATCCTTGACAAAAGTAATCAACTGCTTTGCTGGACTCACTGGTAACTCAGGTGCTAATTCATCCATCAATTGACACAAAAGTTGCACGAGGTTAATATTTTCCACCTCATTATTGCCACCAATATTGTATGTTTCTCCTGGTTTACCATGATTGATTACTACATCCAGAGCAAGACAATGATCGCCCACATAAAGCCAATCGCGCACATTTTTACCATCGCCATAAACAGGTAATGGTTTGCCTATCAAAGTATTGATACACATGAGGGGAATTAGTTTTTCGGGAAACTGATAAGGCCCATAATTATTAGAGCAATTTGTGATAATAGTTGGAAGTTTGTAAGTATGATAATAAGCACGGACTAAATGATCACTGCCAGCTTTTGAAGCTGAATAGGGACTATTGGGAGCGTAGGGTGTAGTTTCAGAAAAAGCTGGATCATCTGCGTCAAGACTACCGTAGACTTCATCAGTAGAAACGTGCAGAAAACGATAGTCAGATGGCTGTGCTTTTGTCTCCCAATGTTGCCGAAAAGCTTCTAGTAGGGTGAAAGTTCCCACCACATTAGTTTGTACAAAAGCAGCCGGGCCAAGAATCGAACGATCAACATGAGATTCGGCAGCAAAATGGGCGATCGCATCAATATTTTCCGTTGCTAATAACTGATCTATAATGGTGCGATCGCAAATATCCCCCTGCACAAACCGAAAATTCTCTCTTCCCTCAAAGGGCGCTAAATTCAGACGATTCCCCGCGTAAGTTAGAGCATCCAACACCACCACCCGATCATTTGGATAAACTTGGCACCAATGATGCACAAAATTCGCCCCAATAAACCCCGCACCCCCTGTAACTAATAACCGCCGACTCATCCAATTTCCTCTCTTCTCTCTGTGTTGCGCCAGTTGCTATAAACTCCTCCACCCCCGCAACGCACTGGCTTCTCTGCGCTTCTGCGGTTCGTTTCTATTTCTTAAAGTATTTCTTCCTCAGCTTACCGTATATCCTCTGTGCGAGTAATTTAGCCATACGTATTTTCGTCAAATTCTTAATATTAGAAGGTTGCTGTATCTTGTGATCAAAAAACTCATTTAACTGATATACAATAACTTGGAAACGCTTAATAATATTTTCAGTGCGATACTCAGCCAAAAATTCTTCAGACAAATTAAACGCTACTGAAGAATCAAGTACCTTCATAACACGTTGGACATCATATTCTTGTGAATAGCCAGCAATTTTATAGCAATTAAATCCCGGATCTAAGTAATCCGCCAGTCCCCCGTTGACACTAGAAAATACTTGACAGCCACAGGCAAGAGCTTCCATTGGTTGCAGACCAAATCCTTCACTAACCCCCTGTTGCACCCAATACTCAGCCGAATCATAGAGGTAGACTTTAGCTCGGTTGAATAGTCCAGGTAAATCCTCTACATAAGAGTCAACAACCAATACTTTACAACGTTTTTGCAACGCTGGAATTAATTCTTTAATTAAATACTCAGAAGATTTTCGAGCCTGAACTAAAACATCAATATCCCGTTCCAGACCTAAATTTTGAAACTGATCAGAAATTTGATTAGGCAAATAATAAATGAGAGAATTGGGTGATTTTTCTCCCCAATATCCCATTGTATAGCGGCTGACAGTGATGATCGGAATACTTGCAGTTAGCCGGAATGGATAGCCTGCACTATGTGCATGGTAAACGACATTGTATTGCTTAAGTTTAGCTACGAGTTGAGCTACATCAAATCCCCAACTGATCACAAAAATTACATCACTTAAATTTTTCTCTTTTAGCAAATCATCAATAAAAAGCTTACCTTTTTCTCGTTGACGGTAAGTTACAACATCAGCACTACAGAACTGCTGAACCAGATTAAGCGCTTTTAACTCTGCCCAAAGTCCACCACAGGCAAATTTGCCATCTGTACCGGGGAGTAAGAAGTAAAGTTTTCTCATAATTTTTTTAGGGGAGTGGGCTTGCCGTGAGCGTAGCCGAATGGGAGTAGGGAGTGGGGGGAGACTATGGAGAAAATTTTTTCTTGTCCCCCTCGTCCTCCTCATCCCTACTCTTGCCAGTCCACTTTAACAAAATGTGCCTCACGCCCCCAAGGGTCGCGTGTACGGGTAATATTTTCAATTGCTAGGTTAAAAGGAATGGCAGTTGTTAAGTAACGCTGTGCCATAGAACCTAAATTAGGTGCGAGTTCAGCAGCTGTTGTTGCTGCTAACCCCAAACCTATAAGTTGCTCGATTGGTCGAAATGGTAGCAACAGATGTACACCCACAGCTAGTCCTGCTGTTAAAAGCATTGCTACTGATAAATTTGTGCCGCAACGCGGATGTACAGCCAAATCCCATTCTCCACTAGTGAGGCGATGTCGAGCAAGTGCGATCGCACGCCGCAAATTACTAATATTCACCTCACCATAGAGGTAGAATCCCTGCTCAGTAGATAAACCGCCTAATAGTTCATTATCTAATTGAACGTTAGTGGATTTTCCTGTGGCAGGATAGGCACTTTTTGATTCGCTAAGAACCCAAACAGTCGCATGTTCTAAAGCGTGAACTTGCCGAAGCATCAAAATTTCTTTCAACCCTGGAATAAACGATAGCTGTCTGAGTAAGTCAGCATCTTGTGTGGGTTGCGGAAAGTCTGAAAATCGGTCTTTAAGACTCGGAACTTTCTCAGATACAGGTGTAGTAAAATCAAACTTAAAAAATTCAAAGGGAGACGAGCCACCCTGAAAAGAAGCAGAAGTATTCATTGGAACTCCGCTCTCCAAGCCGATGGAGCAACATAGATTTCTTTCAAATGTAACGCTTGCACCACTCAATTGTTGCTAATTTTTGTGGATGATTGTTGAATTTGGGCATGGGGCATTGATTATTTATTCTCCTCTGCTCCCCCTGCCCAAACCCTTAATTTTTCGTTGCTGATGCGTAAGTCCTACATCTGTTCTGCTGAATTTGGAAAGGAATTCTGATCTTTATAGTTTCCGAGTCCGAGGGTCAGCTGGCTCCACTAACATAAACTCCGGCTGAGTGAAGGACTCGGAACTTTTGGTAGAGTGTTCACACTGAAAACTTAGGCGTGAGGAGGGGAAGAATCAGTAAACCTCATTCATTGGCTCTTTACTATACCAGACCAGAGCAATTACGTTGCTACTAGTAAATTGTTTATTCGATCTGGTTAGGAAGAAGACAGCAATTGACATCATTCAAACAAACTTTGCCCCACTGTAAAGCCCACCGGACAAGAGCTACTCGATTGTCTGTCTCGGTTTTTGTGAGAATATTACTGATATGGTTATCAACTGTACGCTTGCTAATCTCCAGTTTTCCTGCAATCTCTTGGTTAGTTAAGCCAGTGGCCACTAAGTCGATAATTTGCAGTTCTCTGTCTGATAGACTAACGGGGGTCTCAGACTTGCCACCAGCCATGACTATTTCTATCCTCTGTTGGTATATGTACTTAATCGCTCTTTCTAATTCTAGAGGATTCTTTTGTTGGTAGGGGTTTCAAGTGTTAACAGTAATACTATTGTGAATATTTTCTTTGGATTTAAAGTTTGCATAAATCTAAACTATAAAATATTCTAGTATTAAATAATACATATTCTTTAGAATAATCTAGTTTATTCACCGAGATACTTTGAAAAGTATTAGAAGCATATACATATTATAAGAGTAGTTAAAATTGCTATTTAATTCTATGAAGGACTGGCGACAGATTAGCAAAAATTATTGTAGATTTTATACTGTAAATTCCTAATCCCAAATCGAAATCTAAAATTGAAAATGAGATGAGCAATCCCCGTGTTTTGTGCCTTGGTGAAATTTTGTTTGATTGTTTAGCGGATCAATTGGGACTAAAGCTGGAAGAAGTGAAATCTTGGACTCCCTACCCAGGAGGGGCACCAGCTAACGTAGCCTGTGCTTTAGTTAAGCTGGGGACATCAGCTGGCTTTATCGGAGCGGTTGGCTCAGATGAACCAGGGAATGCACTGGTGAAGCTCTTACAAGATGTAGGTGTAGAGACGACGGGAGTACAACGCCATCCCACAGCACCAACGCGACAAGTTTATGTTACACGGGATCTGGCTGGCGATCGCACTTTCGCCGGATTTGGTCAGTATGATACCGCAGAATTTGCCGATACTCACCTGCAAGCTAAACAATTGTCAGATTCGCTGTTTCAAGAGGCAGATTTTCTGGTTTTGGGTACTTTGGAATTAGCCTATCCTGAAAGTGAAGAGGCAATTCACCGCGCTCTAGAGTTAGCTGAACATTACGATTTGAAGATTGTGCTGGATGTCAACTGGCGTCCTGTATTTTGGGAAGCACCAAACATCGCTCATCAAAAAATTCCAGAATTATTTAAGCGAGTCGATTTCCTTAAACTCTCCAAAGAAGAAGCTGAATGGCTATTTGAAACCGCAGATCCCGGAGCCATAACTTATCGTCTGGCTTCAATTGAAGGAGTGCTAGTAACTGATGGGGAAAACGGCTGCACCTACTGTCTGGGTGAGAACGAAGGCAAATTACCTGCGTTTTCCATCCCCGTAGTTGATACAACTGGTGCAGGAGATAGCTTTTTAGCAGGATTCATCCACCAATTGAGTCAGCATGGCATCCACAGCTTGCGGGATGCAGAAACAGCAAAACGCATTGTCAGCTATGCCAGTGCTGTTGGGGCGCTGACTACCATTAAACCAGGTGCGATCGCTTCTCAACCTACATCTGCTGAAGTCGAAGCTTTTCTAGCCGCACATCAACTCTAAGAACTAGCATAAGTCACTGGGATATCAGCCTTTGGTGGCTGATATCCCAACTAGAAAATGGATGTGGTATAAACTATTTTCATCTGGTTCTAGAACAGGGGAAAACTTCAACTAGAACAGCAGGATTCCCCCACCATGCCGCATCGGTTGGTGGCGGGAGGAATGCGCGTGAGTAAACGATTCCACCGCATCTAGAATCGACAAGCGTAGCTCAAGGGCAATAGATGCGGTGCATGAGTTTACGAACCCAACTCTTAAGAGACGCTGCGCGTAGCTTGTCCTCCGCCAGGAGTACGGCAGGCTCAGGGCATCGCAAATTCCTTGCTCGACCCCTTGATTTTATTGTCTTCAACAGTTATAATAGCTATAGAGTTTGTTGAAGATATGAGCCAAGTTATCACCGCTAAACTAAAGTTGAACCTCACCACTGAGCAAAAATCAGCAGTGCGTGATACTACGTTGGCTTATCGTGATGCCTTAAACTATGCTTCTACAATTGCTTTTGATAATGGTAAGTCTAGTAATGGTGCTACGTTGCAAAAACTCGTCTACAACAATCTGCGCTCTGACTTTAAATTAGGAGCACAGATGGCGTGTAATGTACCTAGACAAGTAGCGGCAACGTTTAAGTCATTGCAGACAAAAGTTAAACAGAACAATGAAGCGATAAAGAAAGGGCATACTAAGAAGCGTTTTAAAGGGCTTGATGAAGCTCCTAAATACTCATCTCGGACTGTGACTTTAAATTATCAGCGAGACTATTCGTTTAAGGCTGACCAATGCGTAAGTATTGGAACGGTAAATGGTCGGATTGTCGTGCATTATGAAGGCTGGAATAAACATCTAAACCTAATTAAAACCTGCCCTAATATCGGAGCGGCAAAAATAGTTTACCAGCGTTCTTCCAAGATTTACTATCTAATGGTGAGTCTTGAGATTGAACTACCAGATATAGATCCAACTACTATTACCCGAATCTCTGGTGTTGACGTTGGGATGAGGTATTTGGCAGTAGAGACAGACGTAAACAGTAAGTCTACTTTCTATTCTGGCAAAGCATCTCGACACAGAGCTAACCAATACCAGAAGGCTCGAAAAACTTTACAGCGTAAAGACACCCGGAAAGCATTGCGCCGATTAATCGCTTTGTCGGGAAGGGAGAGACGGTTTATCGCTGATGTGAACCACCAAATGAGTAAAGAAATTGCCAAGCCAAACAGCTTGATTGGATTAGAGAACTTGACGGGAATCCGAGATAGAACTAAATCTAAGGCGGGTATTAAGGCAAGCAAGAAACAGCGTAGAGCTAATCGGAATAAGGTTAGATGGTCGTTTGCTGAATTACACAGTTATATCGACTATAAAGCTAATTTAATTGGTAGCTTGGCTACCAAAGTTTCGGCACATTATACTTCTCAGAGTTGTCCAAAATGTGGACACACCTCGAAGGGTAATCGACCGAACAAAGGTCTGATGTTTCGCTGTGAATGCTGTGGCAATGAACTACACGCTGATTTAGTTGGAGCGCGAAATATTGCAATGAGAACGTTGCTTGTTCGGCAAGACTGGACGAGTACGGGGAGTTTGTCAGTATCCCCTGATGTGTCGCGTGATGAAACCAAAGCTGATATCCTGCAAAGGTTTTCAGAATTGAGGTGGAGCGTAGATACAAGCCCCCACCATAGCGGTACTCCGCTTGGTGGCGGGTAATTGACATCAAAAAGCTTTAACGTATCTCCAAGCTTAGTTTAGCGTTAGTGTTTGAAAATGATGTCGTACAGTGACAGCAAAATCTCCACCACAATCAGAATCACCACATACCACTCTACTCGTTCACTACTGCTATGCTGCATAAACTCCAGCACCGTTTGTGCGGTTCGGGAAATTAGCTCTAGTTTGCGTTCCAGAGCGTTGTGACGCTCACGGATTTCGTATTCATCCTCCAAGCGCAGATATAAGTTTTCTAGCTGTGGGGACTCCCAAAGCAACTCCGGCTTATCGATAATTTCTACTCGACCCACAATCTTATGTTGAACTAACAGGGTAGTCCCAAGTTGACGTAGTAATTCCTGACTCTGGCGTCTACTCCTGTTTTTTCGCTGGAGACTAGCTGCAAATGGTTCAATTTGATCAAATACGGTCTCTAAGCTAGTTTCATAATGAGACAGCACAACACTCTTAGCGAGAATATCAGCCACTATCTGCAAGCGTTCTACACTAAATTCATGCAGCAAAATTTTTCCTTCCTTAACTCGCTCACTCTCCGCAACGTTGAGATGAACTTCCACCTCTTCTGTTTCCGGGTCGGCAAAAGAGTCACTAACTTGAGAGGATAGTTTGGTCAAGAAGGCTACCTTTTCCATAGGCTCAAAGTTAAACAGGACAACTGCACCATAGCCCAGCAGTACCGCACAGCCGTGTTCACCTCCTGTAACCATTACTGGCCTAGCCGCCAAGCAAACGTAATTCTCCAATGTTTGTAGGTTAATCTTCTTACCAAGGAATAGGGCCTGCGCTCTAAAGCTATCTCTGTCATTAAAAAGAAGTTTTTGCATTGTCGCCCTATACTATATTTTGCCTGTTAATCTGTGGGGGTAGCGATGTCTACGACGGGCTACACCTACGCAATTGATCCGGTGTTGTTGGAGATCACTGCAATCTCAGCTTACGCAATTACCTTAATCTCTCACAGATGCCCACTGATTGATTCTGAATTCTGCATTCTTCTTCTATTAGCATTTGAGTAGCAGAAATCAAAAATCAGGACAGTAGTACTTTCGTGTGATTAGCCTTAGCTCGTTGCCACAGAGTATCAACAGTCACAAACTCATAGCCTTGTTGTAGCAGTTGCGGAATGAGAATTTGAATTATCGCAGCAAGATCTTCTCCACCACAAGCACCATCATGTAAAACAATCAGCGAACCATTTTTGACTTGCTGCATAACTCGCTTTACTACGGTGGTGACGCCTGGTCGCACCCAGTCTTCTGGTACAACGCTCCACATAACTGGGCGGTAATTCCACTGAAATAATAATTTTAAAGTCGCAGGTGTAAATAAACCATTGGGGGGGCGGACATCTCGCAGTTGTTCAAGTTGCAGGTTACAGGCATTGTAGATGGCAGCTTGGGTTTTTTCTAAACTCTCCTTCAGGTCATTTGGGGAAAGCATCGGAAAAGAGCGATGATCGTAGCCATGCAATCCGATCCAGTGGCCACGATCGCTAACGGCTTTGGCGATCGCTGGTGAACGGTTGACGCAAACACCCAACCAAAAAAAACTCGCAGTAATGTTGTAACGGTCTAATACAGCCAAGACTTCGGGTGTGTATTGAGCATGGGGACCATCATCAAAAGTTAGGGCGATCGCTTTAGAATCAGAATTTCCAGCCCAAAGGCACTTGGGAAAACTCGGCTGGAGAACGCGGTAGAAAATGGGGAACAGGGGAGCTAGCTGCATAAAGTTTTTTCTTTTTTGCGTAATCTTGCATAATTACATTGATTACTTAATATGAGACTGTTAAGCCTCGGAACCACGGCTTAACTCGCTTATATCTGGAACTTACCCATTGTACAAATACAGAGTTTTAGATATAAGCGCTCCTTATAGGTTCAAAAATCATCACGATCGCTCTAATTTTTGAAGAGTTCTGAGTAATTTCTAATTCACTCAGGACTCAGCACTGAGTGTGGTCAATCACCACCCTAAAGTCACTTGGGAAAGGTTGGCTAGAGAATATCAATCCTCTATTTTGTAAAAAATCTCTAAGAGCAATACTTTTTGATTTACCACTTCTCTAAATTGATGATAAATCTACCAAGAAACACTGCATGAAAAGTTAATGTTGTTCAAAGATATACGAGATTATCAAATTTCATTTCTGGGCTTGTTCCTAGTCGTGGGAATCAGTACACGAGACTGGACATTGCGACCAGAATTGATTGGGGTATTGATCGCCACTTGTCTACTAACCCAATGGATATTCTCATGGGTAACAGGCAAAGAACAACTGCCCAATCTTCGCAGCGCTTTAATTAGCTCGCTGGGACTCAGCCTGCTGTTGCGGGCTGATCACTGGACAACAATGGTAATAGCAGCAGCAAGTGCGATCGCTAGCAAATTTCTCTTCCAATTCGGTGATAAGCATTTCTTCAACCCCGCCAATTTTGGGATCATATCTGCCTTGATTCTCACCCCCGATGCTTGGGTTTCGCCGGGACAATGGGGTGAAGAGTGGTGGTATGGGCTATTATTTGTCGGCACTGGTGGCATGATTTTGCAACGTATTGGTCGCTGGGACACCACAGCAGCTTTTTTGACTGCCTATTCCTTGCTGGAAGCCATTCGCAATCTCTGGCTGGGTTGGACTTGGGATGTTTACTGGCACCGATTGATGAGCGGATCGTTGCTGCTGTTCGCCCTATTTATGATTACAGATCCGCGATCGATTCCCAATTCCCGAATTGGGCGGGTAGTTTGGGCAGTGTGCATCGCCGGATTAACTTTTATCCTGCGAAATTATTTCTTTATTTCTACCGCAGTCTTCTGGGCACTATTTGCCCTTGCCCCATTGACCATTCTCATAGATGTCCTCTGGTTAGCCCCCAAGTTTGCTTGGCAAGAGGGAGATGAGGGAGCAGGGGAAGAACTTCTTACTCAGCACTCCTAACTCCTGTACAGACGCGATTAATCGCGTCTGTCAGCATTCAGCATTAAAAATCTTGAGGTATAAAAAATGAAGATTTTTCGACTTTTAACGCCATTATTGTTGGCAATTGTAGCTGTTTTGTGCTTTGCACCCGCAGCTTGGGCATTTTGTGGATTCTATGTAGCTAAAGCTGATACGAAGCTGTATAACAAAGCTTCTCAGGTGGTGATAGCGCGAGATGGCAATCGCACTGTCCTAACAATGGCAAACGACTTTCAAGGCGAAGTCAAAGATTTTGCAATAGTAATACCTGTGCCAACACTGCTTAAAAAAGAGCAAGTTCGCGTTGCCAAACCCCAGATTATCGAGCCCCTAGATGCTTTTAGTGCGCCGCGATTGGTAGAATATTTTGACCCAGATCCTTGTGCCCCAATAATTTTCAACAACTTCCGAGCATTAGGAGGAGCAGGAGGAGCAGGAGGAGCGCTATCTGGGAGTAGCGATCGCAGTTTAGGTGTGACAGTCGAAGCCAGTTTCAACGTCGGCGAATACGACATAGTGATCCTCAGTGCTAAAGAATCTGACGGACTGGAAACTTGGCTCAAAAACAATGGCTACAAAATCCCTCAAGGGGCGAAACAGTTACTTCAGCCCTATATCCGTTCCTCAATGAAATTCTTTGTTGCCAAAGTCAACTTAGATAAATTCAACCAATCTGGCTACGAATTCCTGCGTCCGCTACAAATTTCCTATCAATCACCCAAGTTCATGTTGCCAATTCGTTTAGGTATGCTCAATGCCACGACAGAGCAGGATTTAATTGTCTATATCCTCTCGCCCGAAGGAAGGGCAGAAATCACTAATTATCGGACGGTGAAAATCCCCTCCAACGCCAATATTCCCGTATTTGTCAAAAATGAATTTAATGAATTCTACAAATCCCTGTTCCAAACCGCTTACACCAAAGAAGGGAAAAGAGTCGGTTTTTTGGAATACGCTTGGGATATGGGTAGTTGCGATCCTTGTTCTGCCGATCCTCTGACCCCAGACGAACTCAAGGAAGCAGGTGTATTTTGGCTAATTAATAATTCTTCAAGTAATGTACCAGTATTCCCCAATTTTGGTACTCCCTTTTTTAGCAGTAACGTCTTCATCTCCCGTCTGCATATCCGCTACACCCGCGACACATTCCCAGAAGACTTGATTTTCCTGCAAACTGCCAACCGTGAATCTTTCCAAGGGCGTTATATTTTGCAACATCCATTCCAAGGGGAACTTAAGTGTCAAGCAGGTAAAGAATACAAACGGTCTTTGCCCAAGCGTTTTGAACAAGAGGCGCAAACTCTGGCTAAACTAACCAACTGGGATATCCAAGATATTCGCAAGAAAATGAAGCTGAGTGTCGGAAATCTCACATATTCCTTGTGGGAAAGTTTCTTATCCTGGTTTTGATTAGTATTGACAACACTCAGTCCTGAGTGCTGTTAGCGGTAGCGGGGCCTTTAGCCCGTGCTGAGTTGAGTCAAGTAAAAAAACTACTCAGCACTTATGTACTTGGTACAAGCCCCGCCCGCAAGTGGTGCCACTGCGGTCTTGGCTTGTAGCCAAGTAGAGGTTGTGGCGTGGCGGAATCTTCTTGACTCCAGAGGTAGGTTGATACCCCACAAGAAAGCGGGTGGTCTTTTAACTCAGCACTCTAAGCCGAGGAACTCAGCACTCTTCATTTTTTCGGGTAATTCCCGGCTGTCTAAGGTCTTGTCATTACCCATATTTTTGTAACAATCAAAGTATCGCGCAGACAGGCAATCCCGCTCAGAACTTAAGTTCTGGGCTAATAGCTCAAGTCCACTTAAGTGGACTGAAATTTTCCCTAACACACAAAGTCTAACCATCTACATGACTTAAAACCTTGTATTTAGTCCTCTTGAGAGGACTTAACCTATAAGAGAGGGAATTTATTCCAAGGCGGGTTGGCACCGAAGCGAGAGATTAAAAAGATATGGGTAATGACAAGGACTTAAACTAAAGTTCAAGTCATTAGATTTACTGCTCTATTTTGTAACAAAATCTGTAACAGAAATACTATTTGAGCTAGCCCTCGTCTAGATTGATGACAAATCTACGGGGAATCCCTGAATGAAAGGGTCATGTTGCTCAAAGATATACGAGATTATCAAATTCTATTTCTGGGCTTATTCCTAATCTTGGGAATCGGTACACGAGATTGGACACTGCGACCAGAGTTAATTGGGGTAGCGATCGCCACCAGTCTTGCAACCCAATGGATTTTGTCATGGATAACAGGCAAAGAACAAATCCCCAATCTTCGCAGTGCTTTAATTACATCTTTGGGACTCAGTTTACTGTTGCGGGCTGACCACTGGACGACTATGGCAATAGCCGCAGTAATTGCGATCGCCAGCAAATTTATTTTTCAAGTTGGTGATAAGCATTTCTTCAATCCCGCTAATTTTGGGATCATTTCCGCTTTGATTCTGACTCCTGATGCTTGGGTTTCGCCGGGACAATGGGGTGAAGAGTGGTGGTATGGGCTATTATTTGTCGGTACTGGCCTGGCGGCATGATTTTGCAGCGCGTTGGTCGCTGGGACACCACAGCAGCTTTTTTGGGTGCCTACTCCTTGCTGGAAGCAATTCGCAATCTCTGGCTGGGTTGGACTTGGGATGTTTACTGGCATCGATTGATGAGTGGGTCTTTGCTGCTGTTCGCCCTATTTATGATTACAGATCCGCGATCGATTCCCAATTCCCGAATTGGGCGGGTAGTTTGGGCAGTGTGCATCGCCGGATTAACTTTTATCCTGCGAAATTATTTTTTTGTTTCCACCGCAGTCTTCTGGGCGCTGTTTGCCCTTGCGCCATTGACCATCCTGCTAGATGTTCTCTGGTTAGCCCCAAAGTTTGCTTGGCAAAGAGGAGATCAGGGAGAACTCCTAACAGACACGGTTAATCGCGTCTCTACTCCTAACTCTTGTACAGACGCGATGAATCGCGTCTCCTAACTCAACATTAAAAAGTAGAGGTATAAAATGAGATTTTTTCGACTCTTAACGCCATTATTGTTGGTAATCGTAGCTGTTTTGTGCTTTGCACCCGCAGCTTGGGCATTTTGTGGATTTTATGTAGCCAAAGCTGATACGAAGCTGTATAACAAAGCTTCTCAGGTGGTGATCGCGCGAGAAGACGATCGCACTGTTATGACAATGGCAAACGACTTTCAAGGCGAGGTCAAAGATTTTGCAATAGTAATACCTGTACCAACGGTGCTGCAAAAAGAGCAAGTTCGTGTGACTGAACCGAAGATTATCCAACGCCTAGATGCTTTTAGTGCGCCGCGATTGGTAGAATATTTTGACTCAGATCCTTGTGCTGTAACTGATTCGGAAGATCGACCTGCTCCAGCATCTAGAGCAGGCGCACTCAATGAGCAAGCTCAAAAGACAAGCGATCGCAGTTTGGGTGTGACAGTTGAAGCGCGTTTTAACGTGGGCGAATACGACATTTTGATCCTCAGCGCTAAAGAATCTGGCGGACTGGAAACTTGGCTCAGACGCAATGGCTACAAAATCCCTAGAGGAGCAAAACAGTTACTTCAGCCCTACATCCGCTCCTCAATGAAATTCTTTGTTGCCAAAGTCAACTTGGATAAATTTGAGAAATCTGGTTATCAGTTCCTGCGTCCGCTACAAATTTCCTACCAGTCACCTAAATTCATGCTGCCAATTCGTTTGGGCATGATCAATGCCACAAAAGAGCAGGATTTGATTGTCTACATCCTCTCGCCCCAAGGACAGGCAGAAATCACTAACTATCGGACAGTGAAAATCCCCTCCGATGCAAACATTCCCTTGTTTGTCAAAGATGAATTTGGTGAATTCTACAAATCCATGTTTCAAACTGCCTACACCAAAGAAGATCGGAAAGTTGGTTTTTTGGAATACGCTTGGGATATGGCTAGTTGCGATCCTTGTTCTGCCGATCCCCTGACTCCAGAAGAACTCAAGCAAGCAGGCGTATTTTGGCTAGATGATAATTCTCCAAGTAATATGCCAGTACCCCCCAGCTTTCGCCGTTCCTCTCCTAAAAGTAATGTCTTCATCTCCAGGTTGCATGTCCGCTACACCCGCGACAAATTCCCTGAAGACCTGATGTTCCAACAAACTGCCAACAGTGAATCTTTCCAAGGGCGTTATGTTTTGCAACATCCATTCCAAGGGGAACTCAAGTGTCAGGCGGGTAAAGAATACAAACGGTCTTTGCCCAAACGTTTTGAACAAGAGGCGCAGACTCTAGCTAAGTTAACCAACTGGAATATCCAAGATATTCGCAACAAAATGCAGATGAGTGTAGGAAATGTCACATATTCCTTGTGGGAAAGTTTCTTATCCTGGTTTGGATTATAGTCAATTACCCGCCACTGTAGCGGTACTCCGCTCAGTGGGGGCTTGTATCTACGCTGCACCTCAATTCTGAAAACATGAGCAGGATATCAGCTTTAGTTTCATCACGCGACACATCAGGGGATACTGACAAGCTCCCCGTACTCGTCCAGTCTTGCCGAACGAGCAACGTTCTCATTGCAATATTTCGCGCTCCAACCAAATCAGCGTGTAATTCATTGCCACAGCATTCACAGCGAAACATCAGACCTTTATTCGGTCGATTACCCTTCGATGTATGCCCACATTTTGGGCAACTTTGGCTTGGCAATTTCTTTACTTATTTGGTGGTTCACGTCAGCGATAAACCGTCTCTCCCGTCCCGATAAAGAGATTAATCGTCGCAATACTTTCCGGGTGTCTTTACGCTGTAGAGTTCTCCGAGCTTTCTGGTATTGGTTAGCTCTGTGTCGAGATGCCTTGCCAGAATAGAAAGCAGACTTATTATTTAGATCCGTTTCTACCGCCAAATACCTCATCCCTACATCAACACCAGAGATTCGGGTGATGGTAGTTGGTGAGATATCTGGTAGTTCAATCTCAAGACTCACCATCAGATAGTAAATCTTGGAAGAACGCTGGTAAACAATATGAGCGGCTCCGATATTAGGGCAGGTTTTAATTAGGTCTAGATGTTTATTCCAGCCCTCATAAGGAGCAACGATTCGACCATTTAGCGCATTTCTCCCGCCACCAACCTTGATCGGTATGGTGGGGGAATCCTGCTGTTCTAGTTGAGGGAAGCAGGGTAGCAAAAAAGAAGTTACAAGTATTAGAGCAGAAAGCTAGCTCATGAGGATTATATACATCCTGGACTGTTGGGGATGCGACTGCCGTAACAAGTAAAGCCTCGTTTTACCAACGGGGCTTTTTGGTGCGTGTCGTGAGTATAGTTCTATCGTGTCTCACTTAAACCCTCAAAAAGGTAATTTTTTAGGGCGTTGTTATACGCAATACTAAGATATTCTTGCTTTCTTCGCCAAGATTGTCATGGTTCAATTCGATGAACAGCTACGCCGCTTAGTTACCGAAGCCTGTGGACACCCACCTGGAAGCCCTCAGCGTCAGAAGCTGCTCACGCAAATTATTCGCTTGACAGCAAGTAGACTCTGGAGGGAAAGTACTCCTTACTATCAAGATGCATTACAACAAACTTGGTTGTATTTCTGCCGCAATGTTTGTGAAGGTTTGACAGGTCAAATCTATGACGCCAACTATGGCAGTGTCATCACTTGGCTGAATGCTTACCTAAAACGGAGACTACAAGACTTTTACATTAATCAGAACCGGGAACAAGCCACAACAGTCCCTCTTTGGGTTCGTCACTCTACATCGGGTGGAACAGGTGAAACTATTGATCCTGTAGATAACCTCGCAGCTAGCCCCCAAACACCTCCCATTCTGGAAAACTTGGAGATATGGGCTAAGAGAGATTCTGAAGGAGAATTGCGCCGTACTTACATTAAAGGGCGTCCAGATGTGAATTGTCAGGTGTTAATTCTCAAACGCCTACCCCCGGAAGTTAGCTGGAGAGAATTATCTGTGGAATTTGGGCTGTCAATTCCGACATTAAGCAGTTTTTATCAGCGCCAGTGTCTACCACGTTTGCGTAAATTCGCCGAATTGGAGGGACTGTTATAAAAAAAAAATTTGGTGAAAAAGAATGTAGAGACGTAGCAGTGCTACGTCTCTACAAAGGTTCTGGATAAAGCATATTTAAATTTTGGAGATGTCTAAAGCTTATTCACTTGTTAATAGACAAAACCCAATCGCCTAAAAGTTGGTTTACTCTATCGGGTACTTCATCATGAGGACAATGACCTGCTGTTAAAAAATGTTCTGTGAGTTCAGGATAATATTGACGAAATTTTTGGGAACGTTCTCTAGTATTCATCCAAGGGTCAGCTTCTCCCCATAACATCAATAAAGGACAAGTTAATTGTTTTAGTAGCAGATCAACTTTTTCCCCTTGAGGAGTCCTAAAAACTGACACAAATACATCTAACGCACCAGAATCGTAAGCAGGACGAGAAATTTCTTCTACCAATTGGTCTGTAATTGCACTCTTGTCAAGATAGACTTTTTCTAGAGTTTGGCGGATTACCCAACGTTGTCGCACGTATTGAAATAACAAAAACTGGGCTAAAGGTTGTTGAAAAATCCACTTAACCGAGTCGCCCAGTAGTGTCTGTAAAGAAGAGGTTTGTTTAGGTGGCTGAATTTCGGATTGTAAAGCTTCAGGTTCAGATGTAGGTTGGCTTTCGCTAAAAGGCCCTGCGCTATTGAGCAAAACTAAACCAGCCGCACTGTCGGGACGCTGTGCTGCAACACACAAGCCAGCATAGCCACCAAGGGAATTACCCGCTAATACTGCTTTTTGACCAATTACTTCAGTGATAAAATCATGGAGTTGGTCACGCCATAAGTCGCCGCTATAGTGCAATTTCGGTTTTGCCGATCGCCCGAATCCCAAAAGGTCGATCGCAAATACTTCAAAATCTTGACACAATCCTGTGATATTCTTGCGCCAGTGGTCTGTGGAAGCACCAAATCCATGTACCAAAAGCAAGGGCGGACGTTGCGATTGTTTTTCTCCCGCACGCACGTAGTAAACGTTATGCCCTCGCCACTGCCAATATTTACCAGGAGTTGGGGTTGTAGAGGGGGCTGTAGTTGCCTGCATGATTAAAAGAAATGTTAAGTAGCTTTTAATAATTGTAGGCTAGTGCAAGAACGTGGGGGCAGAGAAAACAGAGGAGTCTGAGGAAAATGAGGGAGATAAAGAAGGAAAAAACTCATAAATTTCAGCCTTTGAACCTGAATGATGAGCCTTTGAACCTGAATGATGAGCCTTTGAGCCTCGACGATGAGCTTTTGAGCCTCGACGTTGAGCCTTTGAACCTGAATGATGAGCCTTTGAACCTCGACGTTGAGCCTTTGAGCCTCGACGTTGAGCCTTTGAGCCTCGAAGTTGCACCTTTGAGCCTCGAAGTTGCACCTTTGATGCTGATGCTTGACAAATAACAAATAAAAAATGTCAAAAGTATTAATTACAGGCAAAACTAAACTACTAGGAGTCATTGGACATCCGGTGGAACATTCGCGATCGCCACTGATGCATAATGCAGCGTTAGCGCATTTAAAATTAGATTACGTTTATCTTCCCTTTCCCATAGCACCAGAGAATCTAGAGATTGCGATCGCAGGTTTCGCCGCTATTGGGGTTGTTGGTTTTAGTGTGACAATACCTCATAAACAAGCAATCATACCCCTACTCTCAGAAATTACACCCCTCGCCCAAACTATAGGCGCAGTAAATACTGTTAGCCGCCAAAATAACAAATGGGTAGGGACAAATACAGATATAGAAGGATTTATCGCCCCTTTGCAGACAACGTATAAACAAGATTGGAGTCAGAAGGTAGCGATAATTTTAGGCAATGGTGGCGCAGCCAGGGCAGTTGTAGCAGGTTGTCATCAACTAGGTTTTGCGAAAATTCATGTTGTTGGGCGGAATGTGCAGAGATTACAAGAATTTCGCAATAGTTGGAGCAATTCACCTATAAGTGAAAATTTACAAGTTGATCAATGGGAGGAACTTTCAAAGCTAATTCCTCAAGCTAATCTGCTGGTAAACACAACCCCCATAGGTATGTATCCCAAGGTTGATGAGTCGCCTTTGAGTGTAGAGGAAATAACGAATTTACCAACGGGTGCGATCGCCTACGATTTAATATATATTCCTAAACCGACGCAATTTCTAGAGCAAGCAGAAAAACAAGGTGTAATTGCGATCGATGGATTAGAAATGCTAGTTCAACAAGGAGTAGCAGCATTAAAAATTTGGTTGCAGCAGGAAACTGTACCTGTAGAAGTGATGCGCCAAGCGTTGAGAGAGGATTTGGGTTTAGGTTGATGAAATAATTTCAAAGGGCGGTTAGAAACCACGTCTACACGAGGCTTTACCCACCTTTCCTGGCGGAACGCTACGCGAACGTGGGTTAAAAAACTTGCCAACCTGAGCATTGGCGGATAAATTGTACTTCTTTGGAGTCGTTATTACCGCACTTTAATTTATGTTTGCCAAACCCAAAATACTTTTATCATGGCTTGCATTATTACTCAGTTTTGCAAGTATATTTCTTAGTTCTTGGATTATTCTTCCGGCTCCAAATATGTTTTTACTCACGTTAGCAGTGGGAGCGCCAGAAGTCACCCCTTGGTTATTATTATTAAACTTACTCTCTTTATTGCTTTCTTTTTTCTACATCCGTCGCCGTAAATTACAACGCCTAGCTTGTATTTTCAGTTTAATCGGATTGCTAATTTGTGGATGGATGCTAGTGAATATCCCACTAACTCAAATACAGATGGCTAAAGCGATGAAACAAGGGTTGGGAGCAAATTATCTAGAGCAAATTCCAGTCCAAGTAAGCGCTAAGATGCAAACCTATCCCTTTGACTTAGTTAATTTCTTCCGGGGTATTCCATTAGGCAAAATGCGTCATCAAAAAGATATTATCTTTGCTTCTCCTGCGGGAGTGCCTTTAAAAATGGAAGTTTACCAACCTTCAGAGGTAGGAAAATATCCAGCAGTGGTAGTAATTTATGGTGGTGCTTGGCAATATGGCAATCCTCATGCCAATTCCGAGTTTAATCAATATCTTGCTAATCATGGATATACAGTATTTGCGATCGACTATCGACACGCACCTAAATATCAGTTCCCATCTCAGTTAGATGACGTGCGTACAGCCCTAAATTTTGTTCGCAAACATGCAGCTGAATATGAAGCCGATCCAGAACGTATGATACTTTTCGGACGTTCTGCGGGAGCGCACTTAGCAATGTTAGCGGCTTATCAACTAGATGCACCACCGATTCGGGCTGTGGTGAACTATTACGGGCCTGTTAACTTAACTGAAGGATACAAAATACCGCCAAATCCCGATCCCATTCACAGTCGCGCTGTTTTAAAAGCATTTCTCGGTGGTTCTTTAGAAGAGTTACCTAATCAGTATCAAATTGCTTCACCGATAAATTACCTAACCCACCCTTTACCGCCAACTTTACTAATTTATGGCAGTCGTGACAATTTGGTAGAAGCACGATTTGGCAGACAAATGTATGAACGTTTACATAATTCTGGGAACACTGCGGTTTTTCTAGAAATTCCTTGGGCAGAACACGCTTTTGATGCTGTTTTCAACGGTGTGAGCAATCAATTAGCCTTGTATTATACTGAGAGGTTTTTGGCTTGGGCTTTGTTAAAACAATAATTTTATTAATATGCACTTAAATTTCAAAACGTAGACAAAGTTCCTCAATCGCTTTAACAGGTAGATAAAGCTTGAAGGAATGTTCTTTAAATTGTTGAAAACCGTACTTTTGATAAAAGTTAACTGCTTTTTCATCTATAGCTTCTACAATTACTGCAACGGATGCGACTTGCTCTATAGCTCTTAGGACACGCTTCAAAGCATCTATCAGAATCACTCCTCCTAAACCTTGACGACTGCTATCAACAGCAAGATGACCGAGTAAAATAGCTGGCAGCAAAGGATAGCGAGGTAAACCTTTGGTAAAGGTTTTGTCTAGATTAGTAATATCTACTGTGTAAGTTGAAAGAGTGTAATAAGCAATAATATCCATGCTTGGAGAATCAATCAAAACAAAGACTGTAGCGACTTTTTTCTTTAGGTCTTGAGATGCAGATTTAACTATATAGCTATATAAACTATCATTTCCACAAGCAAAAATTGAGCGGTTATGCCTTTTACTATCTAGCAACTCAATCGTTAACACAATTTTTTTGGATTATTTGTTTGTAACGTAAAGCTGCTGCGATCAGAGAATCGGAAGGTTTCGGGAAGTTTTGCAGAACTTCTACAAAAGCTTCAGCATCTTCTAAACTGAGCTTGAGTGTTTGATGCTGCTGTATAACCTTGTAAGCGCTTCCTGAACGCTGGCGATGACAAAATCCGTCAAAGTGACTCCCTGTAAATCCGCAGCTTTTTGCCATAGCGCTTTTATCTCAGGATTGACGCGTGCTTCTAATCGAGCTGTCTGTTGCAAGCTATTATCACTCATAAAACACAAATATAAGTCTATACGGCATTATGCCGTATCTATTAAAAATATTTCAATATCTACTTTTGAGGCCAGCGCCAGTTATAGCGATTCCATTCGTAGATGCCTTGAATTTCATACTCAGCGCCATTGAAGAAGCGGACGACGCAATTAGTAGAGGAATCATCGCTATTGCTAATTTCCTCAACCTTAATCACCATACAGGGAAACCATTCGCGCTTACAAGGCCCATCCTCTTGCACCCATTCCCATAATGCATTGGAAGTTTCAATGCGATCGCCTACTCTCAGCTTTAGTGCATCCTCAAAATAAGAATACTTATCAAAATGACATGATTCAACCCGATTGAGCCACTGTAAACCATAGCGTTTGCGAATAAATTGTACTGTTCCAGAGTCATTTTCCCGCAGCCAGTCGTTGAGTAATTGCACTTTCCAAGTGCGGTTACATTCTTCTTCATCCTTAACAAACTGTAAAAATACTTCTAACTCTTCTGGGGTAAGTTCGTCTAAGGGATTAGCAATATTTGATGCCCCAGAGGTAGAATTTTCCTGAATTTGCTCGACGACTTGCAGTAATATCTGTTTCTGTGTGTCAGTGAGAGGACAGCTTGCGGCATCACAATCATTAAAGGCTGCGAACATAGCTGCTTCAATCTCATCTGGAGTCATAAGTTAATCGCAATTGAGAGTTTATTTCCCTAATTATTACAAAAGTTAAATTAAAGTCTCCAATCTCCCTGTAGTTAAATATAGACATAAACCATGTCTATCTTGAAATCTGTAGTTCTTCAGTGATGAAAAGGATTTGCCCTCATCCCCCAGCCCCTTCTCCCAGATTTGGGAGAAGGGGAGCCAGAATTTCAAAGTCCCTCTCCCAGATATGGGAGAGGGATTTAGGGTGAGGGCGAAAACTACGCTTATAAACTTAGATGAAGTTTAATTAAACGTAAGATGCTTAATATTCTGGGAAGTCAGGAGAAAAACTTCGTTCTGTCTCTTGTCTCCTGGGTTCTTGATATCGGGTTGATATTTTCTAGTGTTAATCTACTTATCACCTAGTTAGGGGAATTACCATGACTGTTGCGAATCAATCAGGGAAGTAAAAAATAGGGAGTAGGGGTATGCTGTAAGCTGAGGTTATAAGTTACATAATTATTGAATTAAATCACGGAGTCTTTTATGCGGTTGCGCTCACTCACGGTCGTTTTTATTTCCTGTCTCATCACCTTTCTATCGTGGGCGATCGCTCCCACATCTGTAGCCCTGACACAGATTAAACTATTTGATGTATCTTATAAAGATTGTCCACCAGAACTAGCACAAGGGGCTGTTATCAGTAGTGGTAGCGCAGCTGCCAATTGTTTTATTGTCATTGGCAAAGCCGAAAATGCTACTAATAAAACAGCTTACGACGCAGATATTTTTGGACGCATCTATGATGCCAATAATGACTCAGTAATGCAAAACCGCACTCGCTTAGGCTCTATTGCTGAGGTGCCACCAGGCATTAGCGATTTTGAATTGAGAATTTCTGTACCGGCGAATCAGCCTACTCCCTTGAAGCTAAAGCAGTTCAAGGCTGCCGGATTTAGCGGTCAAGTACGTAAGTAATAAATTTTAACTTTTCCCGCTATAAGTCCCGCACTTTATCAAAAGATTCGGTGTCGGGATGAATAGCGTACAATTGACATCCTCACCGGACTAAAGCCACGGTGATTCCCAAACATTACTATTTGGGTTCCTGCTTCATAGCAACTGCCTCCACCTCCCGAAGGGTAATAGGTCTTACGTTCGCTCCACAGGCTTTGGCTTTGAGCCTCCCGCGAGAGAAAGCGGTATTCTACTATTATACCAAAAGCCGTCCTATAAGCGATGCACTGAGCGTGGTCGTTGTGGACGGGGTTTTAGACCCAATTTTTTGATAAGAATAGTCCCTTCACAGAATCTAGCGTGCAGCGATGCTCCTCTCATAGTAAAATCCTACTTCTAAGAGTAGTTCTCTAATTAAGAGATTTCCTAATGATTTCAACATCTAATTCTAATAATTCTGCTATTTCCTGAATACTTAACCCTTTTTGTACTAATTTGGGTATCAATTTTAACTTTAATTCTAGCTTTAGTTCTTCTTTTACTTCTTCTTTTACTTCTTCTTTTGCTTCTTGATAAACTCTGGTTTGTTTCAGTAAATTTAAATTCAGCATAGCTTCTATCTGCTCTCGGTTAAAATTAGGAAACTTGTAAACAATAATCTCTTCTATAAATTCTAAAACTTTTCTTTGGATAAGAACATCGGCTAATTCCAATCTAGCTTTGTCAATTAACTGTTTAGCAAGCTCTGGTGCTTTATTGTCAGTTTCTACGACCAATCGGACAATTCCTACACCCAGAGATCCTTCAGCTACTACCTCAAGTTCATCCAGATAAAAGCAGCGTAAATGAGGCTCTAATAAGGCACGATAACGTAAAGGACAGGATGTTTCATTGCTGTGCTTATCATAAATAACTATTGCATACCATTCAGAAGTGACTGGTTTATATTGAGAAAAGTAAAGGAAAATACTTGTAAATAGACGGTCATAAAATTCTTCATCTTTGTAAAACTGAACTTCTACAAAATAAAGCGGTTCATTAGCAAATTCTTTTATAGGAGAAAATACTCCATCTAAACGAAAAGAACGTTGTTTAATTTCTGGTGCAATAAACTCATAAGCATTGATATTAGTATTACATTCACCAATAAGTTCAAAGAAAATATTAGGAAATTGTTGAAATATATCGTAAAATATAGCGTCAGTTTTCAATTATTGCATCCCTAATTATCCATAATTAGCCTTGAAATTGCATAAGTCTGAGCTAGTTAGCCCAGACCTAAAATTCATTACTTGAAGTACAGCAAACTGCAAATTCTGCGTTATCAGATGCCTTGCAGACCACCACCTACTAGTTGAAGTAGTATAATAGCTAACATTGGGGAAAAATCCATCCCGCCTAATGGGGGAATAATTCTGCGAAACAGATTGAGATAAGGATCGGTTATCTGGCTCAAAGCGGCAAATGGTTGGTTGTACCAGTTGATTGTCGGGAACCAGGTCAATAAAACCCGAATAATTAGCAAAAGAGTATAAATCTGGATGAAAGTAGCCAGAGTGTTAATCAGAAGGTACATGGATTTGTTGGTTTCCTACTAAGTGTTAAACACGGTCTTATCTTTTAATTTTAATTTAGTCCAAAGTCAAAAGTGTTTGTAGATTCCACCCAGATTTACCACACTTGACACTTTCACCACGCCTGAACAAATCTCAGTAATCTTTAGTGAGGGAGCGGTCATTGGTTGCTTGGGGTGAACCGGCATTAACATTTCCCAGTTGCTTTCGCACTTCATCAATTGTGGCATTTAGCTGGGCAATTTTATCTTCTAGCGATCGCCTAGCCGTTTCTATACCAATACTTTCACTTTCTGAGGCTTTCATCTGACGCCGCTTTGCTGCTATTTTCTTAGCTTCGGCTTGGCTATCTGTCAGTTGTGTCTCCTCATCTGCTAGCAATTCCGGCTCGCGTCGAGAAGCAATCAGTGCCCCGACAACACCGCCAAATACGCCACCAACAAATGCCCCTGCTAAAAAACCACTGGCAAAACCATCTCGCTGACTCATATCTTTACCGCCTTCAACAAACCTTGCAACTTTTATAGTAGTTATAGTTATGCTATTTCCCTGCTCTAGCTGCATACTAGCTTAAGTCCCAAAGATGCGATCGCCTGCATCTCCCAATCCCGGTACAATATATCCCTTGCTGTTTAGTTTTTCGTCAATAGTTGCTGTGTAAATTATCAAACCTGGATAAGCTTCACTCAGTTTTTGCAAAGCTGGTGGAGCCGCCACTACACAAACAATCCGCATCAAGGTAGGATCAGCACCCCGTTGTGTCAATTCTGCCATTACCGCCATGATCGACCCTCCTGTTGCCAACATCGGATCGGTAATTAACACTCGTGTTTGGGGGTCAAATTTTTCTGGTAATTTGTTCAGATAACAATGAGGTTGCAGTGTTTCTTCATCTCGCGCCAAGCCAAAGTGGTAAATAGATGCTAAAGGTAATAAAGTCTGCGCTCCCTCAAGTAAGCCTAGTCCAGCTCGCAAAATCGGTACTACTGCCATAGGCACTTGCGGATCAATCACAGTTGCCAGACAGGTATCCAAGGGACTCTGCACCGATATTTCTTGGGTCGGCAACCAGTCTCGCACAGCTTCATAAGTCAGCCATCTTCCCAACTCAGTCATCGCACTGCGAAATAATACTGAAGGTGTGCCTGCATCACGGGCAACTGCCAGCCAGTGTTTGATCAGAGGATGGGGTGGAACATAAACGCGCAATTGTAGCGTCATAGCCAGAAAAGTGGGACTTTTTATTGTATAAGAACTGAAACACCATAATACTCTTTCCTGCATCCGGCTGACGGCTAAAATTAATCCTCTCAATTTTATTGATAAATTTTTTCATTAATAGTTGACATTTATTCTCAATCAAGGCTATATTCTTTTACAGTGTTCTCCTCTCTTTTAAGGATCGGCAGACGGGATTAGCCAGCAGTAGCAGGCTCGTCCCTCTTTTTTTTTGATTGGGGCATTGGGCATTAGTAAATATTGGTTTACTCTGGACTAATGACTAATCACTAATGACTAATGACTAATGACAAAATTGATGCGATCGTGATTGGGTCTGGGATTGGCGGATTAGTAACGGCGACCCAGTTAGCGGCCAAGGGAGCGAAAGTGCTGGTATTGGAACGTTATTTGATTCCAGGTGGGAGTGCTGGTTATTTTGAACGCCAAGGCTATCGATTCGATGTTGGCGCATCAATGATTTTTGGGCTGGGAGAAAATGGTACGACTAACTTACTCACGCGTGCATTATCAGCTGTAAATGTCAGCCAAGAAGCGATCGCAGATCCAGTGCAGATTCACTATCATCTACCCCAAGGTTTAGACTTGAAGGTTGACCGGGTTTATGAAAAATTTTTGCAAAATCTTACTGCTCATTTTCGCCATGAAGAACAGGGGATTCGTCGCTTTTATGACGAATGCCAAAAAGTATTCAAGTGCCTCAATAGCATGGATTTGCTGTCGCTGGAAGAACCTCGGTATTTACTGCGGGTATTTTTCCAGCATCCTTTGGCGTGTCTCGGTTTAGTCAAGTATCTGCCTCAAAATGCCGGGGACGTGGCGCGGCGCTACATCAAAGACCCGCAATTATTAAAATTTATCGATATGGAATGTTATTGCTGGTCGGTGGTTCCATCAGACATGACACCAATGATTAATGCTGGGATGGTCTTTTCTGACAGGCATTATGGCGGAGTTAACTATCCTAAAGGCGGAGTCGGACAAATTGCCCAAAAACTGGTGGAAGGTCTAGAGAAGGCTGGAGGTCAGATTCAGTACCAAGCTAGAGTTACGAAAATTCTCACAGAACAGGGAAAAGCCGTAGGTGTGAAACTGGCTAATGGTAAAGTCTATCGGGGTAAACGCATAGTTTCTAATGCTACACGCTGGGATACATTTGAACAATTACTACCAGTAGATGAAATGCCAGATAATGAGAAAAAGTGGCAACAAAATTATCAAAAATCTCCAAGCTTCTTGAGTTTGCATATAGGGGTAAAGGAGTCAGTTTTAGCTGCGGGGACAGAGTGCCATCATATTTTGCTGGAAGATTGGGAAAAGATGACAGCAGCAGAAGGTACACTTTTTGTTTCGATTCCCACATTGCTTGACCCAGATTTAGCACCAAGTGGATATCACATCATTCATGCCTTTACGCCTGACTGGATTGATGATTGGCAAGAACTTTCTCCGAGTGAGTACGAAGTGAAGAAAGAAAAAGCGGCTTGGCGAGTTATTGACCGCCTAGAGAAGATTTTTCCAGGTTTAGATGCCGGATTGGATTATTTAGAAGTTGGGACACCGCGCACTCATCGCCGCTTTTTGGGTCGTGAGGATGGCACATACGGGCCAATTCCCCGGCGCAAGTTGTGGGGGTTATTGAAGATGCCGTTTAATCGCACAGCTATTCCAGGATTGTATTGTGTAGGGGATAGTACCTTTCCGGGTCAAGGGTTAAATGCAGTAGCTTTTTCTGGGTTTGCTTGTGCCCATCGCATTGCCGTAGATTTAGGATTGTGAAGTACCCCTTTACAATTTTGTCAAATCCTATTGATGCTCTCGATTCCAGGCTTTGACCAAATGCATGGCTGAAATGGTTTATCAAGAGGCGTTTTAGCAATGTGGTTTGTGTAGTTGTGCATCACTTTAATTGCTATGCCCAGAATGACTTCTAGTACTTGTTGCTGACCATAACCAAATGCTAAAAATTCCTGAATTTCAGCATCTTGAACCCAACCCCGTGCTTGAATCATTCGTTGCGTAAAACAGCGTAGTGCTTGCAATTTTGGCTCTTTGAGTTAACTTAGTTAACAGAGCTAGATGATTTTAATTTTACTTGCAGCTCTAGTAGCTTTTTCTCTCGCCTCTTGGACATTAGCACCTTTCGCTAAAGCTACGCCCATTCGCCGATATGGATGAGCATTAGGTTTCCCAAATAATCTAATATCTACATCTTTTTCTGACAAAGCATCGGCTACACCACTAAAAGTAATAGAATCAGATTTTTCGGAAGCTAAAATTACCGCACTCGCTGATGCTCCTAGCTGTTCTATATGAGGAATTGGCAAGTCTAAAATAGCTCGCAGATGTAGCTCAAATTCATTGAGATTTTGTGAGATTAATGTCACCATTCCCGTATCGTGCGGTCTGGGAGACAGTTCGGAAAAAATAACTTCATCTTTGGTAATGAAAAATTCAACGCCAAAAATTCCGGCTCCTCCTAAAGCATCAGTAACTTTTCTGGCTATTTCTTGAGCTTTTAATATCTTATCTTCAGAAATTAGTGCAGGTTGCCACGATTCTTGATAATCTCCTCGTTCTTGGCGATGACCAATAGGAGAACAGAAAATTGTCGGTGCATTCCACTGTTTAATTGTCAGTAAAGTTATCTCAATTTCAAAGTTAATAAATTCTTCTACGATCACCTTTTGACTGTCTCCTCTAGAATTAGATATCGCATAATTCCCAGCTTTCTCAACCTCACTTTTATTCTGCACTACAGACTGACCCTTACCAGAGGATGACATCACAGGTTTAACAACATTAGGAAAGCCAATTTCATTAGAAACTGCAATCAATTCTTTTAGGGTTGTTGCATAACCATATTTAGCCGTTCTGATGCCCAATTTTTCATGCGCCAGTTCCCGAATTTTGTCGCGGTTCATTGTATAGTTAGTAGCAGCCGCAGTCGGTATAACTGTAATTCCTCGCTGTTCAAATTCAATCAGTTTTTCTGTTCTGATTGCTTCAATTTCTGGTATAATTATATTTGGCTGATGTTTTGTGACTACAGCTTCTAAATCATCAGCACTGAGCATAGAAATAACTTCATAAGCATCAGCAACTTGCATCGCCGGAGCATTAGCGTAGCGGTCAACGGCAATCACATAATTACCGAGACGTTGAGCTGCGATCGCAAATTCTTTACCGAGTTCTCCTGAACCCAGCAACATCAATTTTTGGGGCAACTTAATACTCATTAACTTATCTAGGTCAATATCAATTTAATAATCTTATAATTTTTTGTATTCCAATTACCATCTTCTCAAGAATTAAAGCCTCGGCTCCGCTCGGCTTTAACAGTGAGCGGAGCCGAACTGTTAAATCTAGCTCTGCGTACTTGTAAATCTTGACGTTGCAGATGATTTAAACCAATACCAACACCAAGCTGACAATTATCTACTAGAGTCTCTAACCAAATAGTCTCGTTAAGAGTTGCGCCTTGCAAATCGGCATTTCTCAAGTCAGCTTTCGTAAAATTTACAAATAAGAGGTCTGCATTCACTAAACTACTACCTTGTAGATTTGCTTCTGATAAATTTCCTCGGATGAAGTTTACACCATCTAAAATCAAACCAGATAAATCTGCTCCGATAAGAATAGGAAATTTTAGCTGATTTGGATATTGAAAAAACCGCATCATACAAATAATATTTGCTTCATTTAATCGTATTTTGGTTAAAAAATCATAACGAGCTATGCCCAGTTGTTTGAGAATTTGTAGACGCTGTGGGGGACTTTGTTCTAAAAACTTGATGGCTGTGTGGCGTAGGTCTTGAGTAGAGATATTTAACATAATAATTAAATTTTAACGATGTTAGATACCCGACTTCTCAAAGAAGTCGGGTATCTTATTTTAACGTCCTGCCAATAATGCTTTCGTAGCAGATTCGCCTGCTAATCTCACCTGCCTTGTCAACTGCAAGTTTAACAACGTTAGAACACTCAACTCAGCTAGGAATGCCATAAAAATTGTTGTGGTTCCACAGCCTTGTATACCTGCCCAAGGAAAAGTTGAAAACAGCCATACACTAGACATCTGCGAAGAGATGCCGATAAATCTTAAAATCATCGGTGGTAGGAACATTGCTGCACCTATAGTCCCAATTGCCCAGAAAGAACGTTTAGGAGTTTTCAGCAAAAGTATCAATTGGGCGATGGTAGCGTAAATCATCATTAAGCTGATAGACAAAGCTGTACCTAAAACTACTTTCAACCTGTCAGTATCGTTAGTGAGCCAAGTTTGGCTATCGTTAATCTCAAAAACAGATGTAAGTGAAATCCAAACTAGCCAGGGGATAGTAACAATTGTCAGATTAATAGCGATCGCCACAAGTGCAGGGCTTTTTTCAGCTACAATTAGATCCCGCCAGAAATTTTTGCGGCTAGTAGCTCCCTGATGTCGATATCTTGCCCAATCTTGTATATCTTGACGGTGAGGAGAAAGAACCGCAATTAAACTTAAAATCAACAACAAGTTGTATAATCCCAGCAAAATCAGGTTTTGCTCAACCTGTCCAACCCATTTATCATTATTTCTACCAAGTTGTACGGTAAATCCCCACATCATCAGCTGGCAAAACGCTACTAATAAATAACTTTGTTCTTTGCTGATTATTGAGGCTTGAGGATTACGGAAGCAACGTTTAAGAGCTTGCAAAATTCCATAACTGCACAATCCAAAGTTCAGTAAGTGGAAACCAACAATACTAAAAACACTTGCGCCTAATGGGAAATAGAAAAACTGCCAGTTTATCAGGGGAGAACCATTAGATAGATGGAACAAGTTAGGAAATAGATAATTAGTTACATCCCAAGGATTAAAGAGTCTAAACCAAGCAGTTGAATTATTTAAAGTGTTGCTAGAAAGCGATGCCAGGTTCATCGTAATGAACAAAAAGAGGAAAACTGCACCACTACCTAACCAAGGCTGAAAACCGCTAAACCACCGACTAACTAAGCTAAATAGTAGTGCGGCACTGTAGAAGAAAATACAGCTAGCAGCAAGAATTGCATAATAACTCAAAATGTAACCAAAGGCAATTTTGGCAGAATGTCCAGCCCACAAATGTAAAGGAACTGCTATTAAGACCACGAGATAAATTAAACTCGGAACTCCTAGCAACTTGCCAGTCAATATACTTGTTTCTGATTGAGGGCTGAGACGGATGAAATTCAGCGTACCGCGAGTTTCTTCTTTAGCTAAATCGTTTATTAGTAAATAAGTTCCTGCAACTAATAGTGTAAATATAAAAATCACACTAAATGCTAGGAATATATGTTCCCAATGGTTTTGCCACCACAACTGCCAATCAATTTCATTTTGGGGGCAAAAATTCTTTGAGATAAAATCATTGAACTCAGCAATTTGAGATTGATTTGATTGCTTGTAAAGCTGGTTTTGTTGCGGTTCGTATATTTGACGCAAACGACAGTATGTGCCAGTTAGGGAGTATTTATGATCAGGAAACTCGCGGAACTGAGATAAAAAAACTACCAGTTGCAGTAGTAAAGATGTTGCAACTGCGATCGCTACATTAAAAAATTTCAGCCGTCCTTTAAGTTCCCGCAATAGTTGCGGATTCCAATCGCCGATTTTGTCTATTAAATTGAGCATAGTATGAAAAAACTCTCCAAAAATTGGGAGTGATATTTATTGACGTATCAAGATGCTTGTTTGTGACCTAATTTTAGGAAAATAGTTTCTAAGTCTTCTTGCGTGCAATGAAAATCAGTCAGGGGAATGCCTGCTTTGATGAGCGATCGCAACAACTCAGCACTATCTTCATCTTTACCCGAAAAATTCACCCGCACGCTGTTTTTTCCTGGTATTACCTCCCACTCATCTACTAAAGGATGATGTTTTAGTTCGCTCAAAAGTGCCTCTAGGTTCCCCAGAGTTGATAATACGATTTGCTGATGAGCAAGACTTTGATAAAGTTGCTGTAGTGATGTACTTTCTACCAAGAAGCCAAGTTCCATAATTCCCACAGAAGTACACAATTCCGCTAAATCACTGAGAACGTGGGAAGAAATGATTACAGTCATCCCAGCTTCTCGCAAAGCCTTGATGATTTCACGAAATTGCATCCTAGCAATGGGGTCAAGCCCAGAAACAGGCTCATCTAGTAGTAGTAAAATCGGTTCGTGGATGATGGTTCGCGCTAAACTTAAACGTTGTTTCATTCCCCGCGACAGAGTAGAAATCTGACTGTGGCGTTTATTACCAAGTTGGATGAGTTCTAAAACTTCATGTAAGCGTTGAGTGCGGCGTGGTTCTCGCAAACGATACAGACGCGCAAAATAATCTAGGTAGTCCCAGACTGTCAAATCCTCATATAGCGGGTAGTCATCGGGTAAGTAGCCTAGACGACGTTTGAGTTTGGGGTTACTCTTGTCACGGAGTAGGCGATCGCCATTAATATAAATCTCACCCGTAGTTGGTTCCTCAGCAGTTGCCAACATGCGGATGAGAGTTGTTTTACCCGCGCCATTCGGCCCAATCAGTCCATATACTTCCCCCGTCTGGATTTCTAAATCCACATCATTGACAGCAACGTGCCGGTCAAATTGCTTAGTTAATCCACGGGTGCAAATTGCTAATTCTTTTACCATTGCTGCTGGCGTGCGGCTTGTGATTAACACTTAACCTAGCCTTTTCTAAAGCTTTTGTCAGGCTGGTTTCAGAAATTGAAACTGAGTTTATATAAAGTTGCTTTGTGTAATGGGCATTATTTACTACTGTTTCAGTAAAGTTTCAAATATTACCAACTATTAAGTTTTACTACGGTGGATACTAAAGCTAGAAATCTCTAGGTCTTCTCAGTTAATCAGGTAAAAGCTGTATGGATTTTGAATCGATTATGAAAATGCCTGTTATTGGGCAAACTATTGCTAGTGCGATCGAAGATGGTAGGCAATGGGGACTATCTTTTGCCAACAATTTTTATTGGGTAGGTAATAGAGATAATATTGCAAACTTGATGATATTAGAGTCAACCGTTTGGTCAGTAGGCAACGGTATTGTAAATGGACTCATAGGATTAGCTGGAATACCCACTGATATTGCGATTACTTTGTATTCTAATGTAAAATTAGCATCCGCTCTTTTTGCCCTTTATGGGATTGATATAAGAAGCGAATCTGCACGACTACTGGTTTTAGCTGCTGCTGCTGGAGTTACTGTATCTGAATTCGCTAATCAATTAGGAACTAAGGCAGGATCACAAGCTATGCAAAAAGCTTTGATGTCTATCCCTGGTAAAACTTTTGCTGAGATAAACAAAGCTTTAGGAATTAAGCTAATCTCCAAAGCAGGCGAGAAAACTTTAGGGAATGTAGCAACAATGATGCCTTTTATAGGCTCTGCGGTTGGTGGTACAGTCAATGGAGTAACGATGAACGCTTGTGGACATTCAGTGGTTGCCTTCATCAAGGTTTGGAAGACAGCATAAGGTAGGATAACGTAGCGATTATCTAGATTGTCAAGTTTAGGCGATCGCTACCACATAAAACTTTTCTACTTTTCGCCCTTCTCCTGCTGTTTTCGTCGCTCCTCAATGCGAGCAAAGATTTCATCGATAGTGGGATTTCCCAAGATTTGATCCCTGTCTCGTGTGTAATCTCCACTACCTATTTCAAATTGCTGCATAAATCTTGCCATTCCAGCAGGGCCAAGAGCCTTTGTTAAGGCTTCTATTCCCAGTCGCCTAATTTCAGATTGAGTCAACTTAGTCACGTCTAGCATTTATTACCTCCGATACCCACCGCAAGGGGTTTTCTACTCTCACTTGTAGCATGGCGCTGTATTTTGCTCCTAAGCGCAACATTCTGTCATCAGTTGTTAAAAAGATATCGGCATTTCCGACTTCTGCACAAGCAATATGAGATGCATCAAAGGTTTTTAATCCGAGAGCAACAACTTCTCTAGCACGGGACTTAACCTGTTCTCTAGCCATAATTTTAGTGCTTGCTAAAGCAGCCCAAGCCATCATTTGTCGTTTTCTTTCTCCGTCTGGTGTCTGTTCCAACTCATCATCCATAACTTCACTTCCCAGTAATTGCCATTCACCACTCTGACAACGAGCCAAAATGAGCCTTATAGCCTCGGCTTCTAAAAAAATCCGTTCTTGTGTCTGGTCATCGAAAGGGCGATTCAGACAACATACATCTAAATAAATTAAAAACTCCATCGGTACATTTTGCTGGGTATGATATTTGATCTGCAAGCATTTACCCAGTAATAACCAGCTATGACCCAGAACTACCGCATTACTCTACTCCCCGGCGATGGCATTGGCCCTGAAATTATGGCAGTGGCGGTAGATGTGCTAAAAGTCGTAGGGAAGCAATTTGATATTCAGTTTGAATTCCAAGAAGCCTTAATTGGTGGTGCAGCAATTGACGCTACAGGCGAACCCCTACCATCTGCCACTCTACAGACTTGCCGTAACAGTGATGCTGTATTACTCGCTGCCATTGGTGGTTATAAGTGGGATTCCCTGCCATCCAATTTACGCCCAGAAGCAGGTTTGTTAGGGCTACGTGCAGGTTTGGGATTATTTGCCAATTTGCGCCCAGCGAAAATTTTGCCCCAGCTAATCGACGCTTCGACTTTGAAACGCGAAATTGTAGAAGGCGTGGATATTATGGTAGTGCGTGAACTTACTGGCGGGATTTACTTCGGTAAACCCAAGGGGATTTTTGCTACGGAAACTGGTGAAAAACGCGGTGTAAATACAATGGTTTACACGGAATCGGAAATTGAACGCATTGGGCGGGTGGCTTTTGAGGCGGCGCGAAAACGGGGCAAAAAACTTTGTTCGGTGGATAAGGCGAACGTATTAGAAGTATCTCAGTTGTGGCGCGATCGCATCACCCAACTTTCACAAGAATATCCAGATATTGAACTCTCTCATTTATATGTAGATAATGCTGCTATGCAGTTGGTACGCGCTCCCAAGCAGTTCGACACCATAGTTACAGGCAATTTATTTGGTGATATTCTCTCTGATGCTGCTGCCATGCTCACAGGTAGTATTGGGATGTTACCCTCAGCTAGTTTAGGCGCTTCTGGCCCTGGTGTGTTTGAACCAGTTCATGGTTCCGCCCCAGATATTGCCGGACTTGATAAAGCAAATCCTCTAGCACAGGTTTTGAGTGCGGCGATGATGCTACGCTACGGTTTAGACCAGCCAAAGGCGGCAGACCATATTGAACAAGCTGTGTTGCAAGTTTTAGAACAAGGCGATCGCACAGGGGATATAATTTCTCCAGGTAAAAATCTTTTAGGTTGTCGTGCTATGGGCGATGCACTGATTAAAGCGATTCAAGGAAAATAATTTAATAATTAATCCAACTTAGGCAATTTGGCAACCTTTCCTATAAGTTTCGGGTAGACTAGAGAGAAATCTAGCAAGCAAATAACAGTCGATAGTGTACGCATTACGACAAGGACAAGCAAATTTTACTGCCCCAAAAAACCAGCCGCCTTTGATTGATCCCGCCGTAATCAGAGCTGCTGGGCAGATATACTACACTCACTGTGAAGTACATCCCGAAATAGCTGGGCAACCTTCCGGTGTAGCAATTAATCGCATGAACCATCGAGGTAAGGTTATTTTTACTAACCAACCAGTTCTCTTACCTCAAGAATGTTTTGTGCCCTTGAGTCAAATTGAATCGCATATCTATTAGTCATTGGTCATTAGTCATTGATCATTAGTCATTAGTTCTCGACAAAGGACAAAAGATAAACGACAAATGACAAAGGACAAATGACAAAGGACAAATGAGTGTATGGACATTTTGTTCGCTGTTCCGGCGAGTCTAATGGTCTTTGCTTTGGGTGCATCTATTGGCAGTTTTATCAATGTTATTGTTTATCGCCTACCTGCTGGGTTGTCAATTCTTTGGCCGCCCTCTCGTTGTCCTAAATGCTTAAACCAGTTAAAAGCTTACGACAATGTACCAGTGTTCGGCTGGATTTCGTTAAGAGGGCGGTGTCGATATTGCAAAAGCAAAATTTCTGTCCGTTATCCTGTGGTAGAAGGGGTAACGGGCATAATTTTTTTACTGGTTTTTTTGATATTTCAAGTTTCGACTTTAACAATCGGCTATTGGGCTTTTTGCAGTTGGTTATTAGCGCTATCGCTGATCGACCTAGATACAATGACCTTACCCAATCGACTTACTCAGTCGGGTTTAGTGGTAGGGATTTTGTTTCAAATGGTGGTTGGTTTTTTACCAGAAGCTAGTTCCGTGGCATTGGTAAATCACCTGATGATGGCGATAGTCGGTGCAGTATTGGGTTTATGGCTGTTTGATGCGATCGCCTTATTCGGTTCAATTGCCTTTGGGAAAGCTGCAATGGGTGCGGGTGACGCCAAGTTAGCAGCCATGATGGGAGCCTGGTTAGGCTGGAAATATTTGCTCTTGGCTAGTTTTATTGCTTGTGCGCTGGGAGCGTCAGTTGGTAGCTATGTTATTATACAGCGATCGGGACAAAGGTTAGGACAAAAAATGCCTTTTGGCCCTTTTCTGGCTTTAGGATCTGTGATCACTCTGTTTAGCGGCGAAGCCATTTTGTCTAGCTACCTGCGGTTATTTTTTCCAGCGTCTTGAATTGCAGTAGGGGATGAGGGGACAAGAGGAATAACCCATGCCCAATGCCCAATGCCCTTTCATAAGAAATATTTATAATTAGTGACTGTAACCAGCATTACCCCATCTGCCCTTCATATTTTGATAATATTCAGCTTGTGACTTGTATTACCCTCTTAACGACGATTAACCGTTGGCAAGTACAACTAGTGCAACAGATGCTGATTGCTCATGACGTAGCAATAGGAATAATTGATTTGGGTGGGAGGGGGAAAGCATCTTATTTGGAGGTTGGTATTCTCATGGCTTTGTCAGTACGTCCATATAATTAAGTCTGCTGAAAAAAGAGCAAAAGACTTGTATTGGTATAAGTATTTTCGTTAAGCTGGCAACCAAAGATGAAAGTTCCGGTATGAATTGCTTAAAAGCGTAATTTAACGATGTAGTCATTAGTCATTAGTAAAGACAAATGACAAAAGACTAAGAACAACCCGATACGGCTTGACATGTTTTCGACCTCATACCCACTTAAAATAAAAGAAAAAATGGCTAACAACGAAGAATCACGCGGTTTAAAGTCTTTATTCGATTGGTTTGCAAATCGACGCAAATCAGGATCTACCAGCCTCGAACGCCAAGAACGTGATATTGCTGATGGTTTGTGGCATAAATGTTCTAAATGTGGCGTGTTGGCATATACAAAAGACCTGAAAGCTAATCAGATGGTTTGTGTTGAATGTGGTCATCACAATCGGGTAGACAGCGATGAACGCATCCGTCAATTGATAGATCATAATACCTGGAAACCTCTCGACGAGCATTTGCGCCCAACCGATCCTCTGGAATTTCGCGATCGCAAACTCTACAGCGATCGCCTACGAGAAACACAAGATAAAATTGGCTTAATAGACGCGGTTAAAACTGGTTTAGGTCAAATCAACGGTTTGCCCATTGCCCTTGGGGTTATGGATTTCCGTTTCATGGGTGGTAGCATGGGTTCGGTTGTGGGAGAAAAACTCACCCGCATGATTGAGCAAGCTACTCAACGGCGATATCCTGTAGTTATCGTCTGCGCCTCCGGTGGTGCCAGGATGCAAGAAGGAATGCTCTCGCTGATGCAGATGGCGAAAATTTCCGCAGCCCTCCAGCGCCATAAAGACGCCCGACTATTATATATTCCCGTTTTGACCAATCCCACAACAGGCGGCGTTACCGCAAGTTTTGCGATGCTGGGCGATATCACTTTGGCAGAACCTAAGGCAACCATTGGTTTTGCCGGTCGGCGAGTGATTGAGCAAACCCTGCGGGAAAAACTACCCGATAATTTTCAGACTGCTGAAGATTTGCTCCAGCACGGTTTTGTTGATGATATCGTACCCCGTACCCAATTAAAGAACATACTAGCCCGGCTGATTGCCCTACACCAGCCAGTATTAACAACACCTCCTATGGTGTTGTGGGAAACAATGTCCTTGACTTCTACCGCCGCAGAATAAACAAAAGTTATGAGTGAGGAGAGGAGTGAGGAGTAGGAAATGAAGAGTGCTGAGTTCCTCGGCTTAGAGTGCTGAGTTAAAAGACCACCCGCTTTCTTGTGGGGTATCAACCTACCTCTTGAGTCAAGAAGATTCCGCCCACAAGGGGCGGGGCTTGTACCAAGTACATAAGTCCTGAGTAGTTTTTTTACTTGACTCAACACTCAGGACTGAGTGTTGTAAAAAATTCATAACTCCTCACTCCTAACTTCTAACTCCTAACTTTTCAATCCCCAACTGACGCTTGCAATACCAATTATTAAAACCAGCCATAACAGCCGACCAATTCCGTGTGTCCGAAGAAAATTATGTTTATGGGTGAAGTACCCGGCGATAAATCCGGTTGCAGAGGCACTCAGTATCCTTTAATTAGCATTGCTGATAATTTTTCGTTATTTTAGCTTGCAATTATCAACTAGGTAAAATATCACTCCTTAGAAACAGAAGGTATAACTAAGAAGAAAGAGACTGTTATCTATCTGTGATCAAGAAAAGATTATTTAATTTTTTGGGATTGGCGATCGCAATCGCGATCGCTATTATTGCTTGTCAAAGCCTACAATTACCAAGCAAACCCTCAGCATCTACCGCAGTCACCATTAAACTCAGTGGTTGGGGAGGCTCTCCTGTTGAGCAAAAACTCTTGAGACAAGTACTGCAAGACTTTGAAGCACAACATCCAACTATTAAGGTCAAATATGAAGTAATCTCCGACCAATATATGGATGTAATTAAAACTCGTTTGGTTGGAGAAGCCGCGCCTGATGTTTTTTATCTGGATGCGCTGGAAGCTCCTTTTTTAATGAGTCAAAATGTCCTGGAACCATTAGATGCTTACATCACTCCTAAATTTGACCTAGTAGACTTCGAGGAGAACCTACTCGACAGCTTTAAATATCAGAACCAGATTTATGGTCTTCCTAAAGACTATTCCACCCTGGCGCTGTTTTATAACAAAAAAGCCTTCGCCGCCGCAGGCTTGAGTAATCCGCCAGCTACTTGGGATGAATTACGTAGCTACTCGAAACAATTGACAGGCAAACTTAACAGATACGGCTTTGGAGAAATCCCCGAATTGGCGCGTCAGGCTTATAAAATTAAAGCCTTTGGTGGACAACTAGTTAATCAAAATGGTTATGCAACCTTTGCGAGTGCAGCAGGTTTACAGGGTTTAGAGTTAGTGGTAGACCAGTATCAAAAAGACCGCTCCTCTGCCCAAAAATCTGATGTAGGGACAAACTCAGGTAGTGAAATGTTTGGTCAGAGTAAAGTGGCAATGGTGATTGAAGGTAACTGGGCAATTCCTTACTTAACTGAAACCTTTCCTCAACTAGAGTTTGCTACCGCCCAATTGCCTACTATTAATGACAAAAAAGGCACGATGGTTTTTACCGTTGCCTACGTGATGAACAAGCAAGCACAGCACAAAGCCGAAGCTTGGGAATTACAGCAATTTGATATCAAACCAGCCACAAAGATTGTAAACTTTAAAGATGTAAAAAAACAGATTATTTAGAGATGGCAGCATATTCGATTG
>NZ_JBALCE010000122.1:0-18293 GCF_036919815.1 Nostoc sp. | reverse complement strand
AAGCACCAAATCATTGAGGAGCCGTGTGAGTTGGAAACTCTCATGCACGGTTTTGAAGACCAACGGGGTTGGTGACAACCTCGTTGAGTTTAATGCGCTAGCTACTTGCTCTAATGGGTTTGTCGCACCTAACCCAAAAGCTTATAAAAAGAGCAAACGCAATCTTCGCAAACTGCAAAAAGAATTATGTCGTCGAACTAAAGGAGGAAAGAACCGCGACAAGACCAAACTCAAGTTAGCTAAATGTCATTACAGAATTAGCAATATCCGCTCAGATAACCTGCATAAATTAACTATTTATCTTGCCAAGAACCACAGCGAGGTATGGGTGGAAGATTTAAATGTGTCAGGTCTGCTCAAAAACCACAAACTAGCTGGCGCTATTAGTGATTGTGGCTTTTTTGAATTTAAGCGCCAGCTAGAATATAAGACTGCTTGGTATGGCTCCAACTTAAGTTTGGTTGATAGATGGTTTCCATCAAGTCAGCAATGCTTAAGGTTGTGGCGCTAAACAATCTATGCCTTTAAGTCAGCGTCAATAGAAAGATTGCACCCATTGCAATCTTTCTATTGACCGCGATTTAAATGCTAGTCGCAACATTTTAAACTACGCATGGATAGCTCAATCGTGCAAGTCTAGCGATGGCTCACCGCTCCCATGCTCCAAGCTAGAAACTGAACTTCAACTTTTGCGTAAGCAGAATTGAGTAAGTTTCAGAGAGCGGTTAGTATCAAAGCCTATACTGTGACGCTGGCAATCAGGCTATGTCCGCGTTCCTGATGATCTTACCTACCACATCATCAGGAGAGTTATAAGCGATCGTGCTGTTGTAGTTGACTGTGGTAGTGCCAGAGTTATAGTTGTAAATGCCGCCACCTTCACCGATCTCGTAACCACCAGAACTGAGTTTGATTTTGAAAGCGGTATTGAGAATGATAATGCTGTTGTCCACCGTTAGAGTGGCATTATTGTAGACGCCACCGCCAAAGTGTGCTTCATTGTCACTAATGATGCTATTACTGACGGTAACGATGCCTAATTTATTAGGGCTGCCGTTATTAAGGGCAGATCCATAGATGTCGCCGCCATCGTCGCCATTATTGTAAATGCCACCGCCAGCTTTCCCTGCGTGATTCCCACTAATGATGCTACTAATCACGTTAACAATGCCTAATTGATTGTAGTCGCCGTACTCGTTAGAGCTAGAGTTGTAGATGCCGGCGCCGTAGTCGCTGGCATAGTTATCCTTGATGTTGCTGTTATTACTCACCAATAGGTTGCCATTATTGTAGATGCCGCCCCCAGTGGATGCATGATTCTTACTCACAGTGCTATTGCTCACCTTAAAGGTGCCATATCCGAGAATATCTGGGCTATGGTAGCCAACGAGGATAAAGCCCTGGTTATAGATGCCGCCGCCTTTGATTGCCGTGTTGCTACTGATGGTGCTGTTATTCACGATTATAGTGCCATAACCAGCGATACCCCCGCCGTAGTGGCTGTTGTTGCCATTAATGGTGCTGTTACTCACGGTTATAGTGCCAGTGATTATACTAGGGCTGCCGTCTGTCCCACCGGCATTATAGATACCGCCGCCGAAGCCGTCTTTCCCTGCAAAATTGTTATTTATGTGGCTGTAAGTCACGGTTATAGTGCCATTGCCTTCGACAAGATTGGCGCTGTTCTCATCGATACCGCCGGCATCATAGATACCGCCACCGTTGTAAGTGCTTTTGTTGCCACTGATGGTGCTGTTATTTACTGATAAGGTGACACCAGTGTAAATGCCGCCGCCGTAGTCGCTTTTGTTGCCACTGATCGTGCTGTTCTTCACGGTTATAGTGCCATCGTAGAGACCACAGATACCGCCGCCTTTACTTGCCGAGTTGCCACTGATGGTGCTGTTACTCACTAATAGGGTGCTATTGGTGTAGGTGTAGATGCCACCGCCGTAGCCACCCCCGCTGTTGGTGTTGTTGCCAGTGATGAAGCTATTATTCAGGGTTATAGTCCCAAAATTAGTGATCCCGCCGCCTTCATACGCCCCCAAATTGCCAGTGATATTGCTGGTGTTGACGGTAAGGATGCCATTGGTGTAGATGCCGCCGCCTTCGCGGGACGCCGAGTTATCACTAATGGTGCTCTTACTCACCAATAGGATGCCAGAGTTGTAGATACCGCCGCCGTTTGCCGCCGAGTTGCCAGTGATCTTGCTGTTGTTGACGGTGAGGCTGCCAGAATTAGAGTTGTAAATGCCGCCGCCGTCCGCCGCCGAGTTGCCAGTGATGGTGCTGTTGCTGAGGGTAAGGATGCCTGCATTGGAGATGGCACCGCCTCCGCCGGCGTTTTTGTAGCTATTGGTGATAGTCAGCTCGTTGATTGCAGCTGTTACACCATTGCCAATGTCAAAAACACGGTCAGCACTATTATCATTAATAGTTAGTAAGCCTGGACTTGTGCCTTTAATGGTAAGGTTATCGGTGATACTCAGACTACTACCAGCCAGACTGATGGTATGAGCGATCGCATCAGTAAACAGTCCACCAAATTTGATCATGTCGCTTCCTGTAAGGGCATTGGCATCTAGAATTGCCTGCCGCAGTGAACCTGTACCACTGTTGTTGATGTTATTAACGGTAAATATAGACATTGAGATTACTCCGATTTGTTTCAGGTGTATAAAGGTTGCGCTCAAGGCTCGTGTTTTTACTAATACGAGTCTTGAGCATTTTTTCTACTGCTCAATGAATATTTAAGAGTGAGTTTTGTCAAAGAGCATGAACTTTTACGCTGTTGTAAACAGCGCTGGGTATTGTGTATCAAAAAATTACTCATTTGTGGGATTTGCTGAGTTATCGTCAAACCCAACTCCATTTTGGGTTTTTCTACAACTCAATCCAAATTACTGATTTTCATAGCCAAATCTTTAATACAGCACGGCGTCAATCCAGCGACCCTCTTAATTAACAAGACTTGGGGCTTAACACCCTTGTTAAAGGTAAGCAAACTTATGCCACACTATACTGGGAAATTGCCTTCTCAAACTCTAAGAGGTTCTAAAAATATACTTAAATTACAAAACTTTTGTAACACAGACTATATATAAGTATGCGGTGATAATTTAAAATTTACTGAGAGTTTATTTTACTTCATATTTGCTCAGTTCGGAATCCGATTTGAGTTTTAAAAATACTAAACAAGAATTACGACACCAAGCTGATATCTGCTGTTTCAAGAGTGAGTCCAGACGTTGGCTAATGTTCAGCTAATGACTAATAAGAGAAAAACTTTCGGGGGTTTGGAAAAGTCCGCTTTAACTTACTAGACTGAAGTTAGTTGCCCAATTAGCATTGACTCTCCCATAGATAGAATAGATGACTCAACAAACTTCTAGAATTTGTATCCTTGGCGGAGGCTTTGGTGGTCTCTATACAGCCCTGCGCTTAAGCCAATTACCTTGGGAATCTACGCAAAAACCCGAAATTGTTCTGGTAGATCAAAGCGATCGCTTCCTATTCTCTCCTTTACTTTACGAATTACTCACTGGCGAACTGCAAACCTGGGAAATTGCCCCACCGTTTGAAGAACTTTTACAAGGTACAGGGGTGCGTTTTTATCAAGGGGTTGTGTCGGGAATTGACATTGACCAACGACAGGTAAATATAGATCAAGGGCCGGAAATCCCTTACGATCGCTTAGTGCTGGCGCTAGGAGGTGAGACACCGCTAGATTTAGTCCCTGGTGCAACAGCCTACGCCTACACATTCCGCACAATCTCTGATGCTTATCGTTTGGAAGAACGCCTGCGATTTTTAGAAGAATCGGATGCTGATAAAATTCGGGTGGCGATCGTAGGGGCTGGCTACAGTGGTGTAGAATTAGCCTGTAAGTTAGCCGACAGATTAGGGGAAAGAGGACGCTTTCGGATCATTGAAATCGCTGACCAAATTTTGCGAACTTCTCCAGAGTTTAACCGGGAAGCAGCAAAGAAAGCAATAGAAGCCCGTGGCGTGTTTCTTGATTTAGAAACCAAAGTGGAATCAATAGAGCAAAATAGCATTTCCCTAGAGTACAAAAACCAGTTAGACACGATTCCGGTGGATTTGGTAATTTGGACAGTGGGAACCAGAGTTGCATCGGTAGTAAAATCTCTTCCTCTGAAGCAGAATCAGCGTGGTCAAATCAGCACTACATCTACTCTGCAAGTCTTTGATTATCCAGAAATCTTTGCCTTAGGAGATTTAGCAGACTCTCATGATATCGAAGGACAGCAAGTCCCCGCTACCGCCCAAGCTGCTTTTCAACAAGCTGATTATACTGCTTGGAATATCTGGGCAACTCTGACTAATCGCCCCCTCCTTCCCTTCCGCTATCAACAGTTAGGAGAAATGATGGCACTAGGAATAGACAACGCCACTCTCACCGGCTTGGGAATTAAACTAGATGGGCGCTTGGCATACGTCGCCCGCCGTATTGCCTATTTATATAGGTTGCCAACTTTAGATCATCAACTCAAAGTTGGTTTTAATTGGCTAGTCCGTCCAATCATCGAAACACTTTCTCGCTAACTTAAAGTTGGGGAGTGGGCATTGGGCATTGATGCCCCAGTCCCGATTCAATTTTGAGTTAGTCGAGTCATAAAGTTTTTAACAAGCCCAAATCTAAAATACAAGATTTAAAATCTTCAGACTTGAATGGAACAACCAAAAGTTATTTTTTTAGATGCTGTAGGCACACTCTTCGATGTCAAAGGTGGTGTAGGTGAAGTTTATAGTCAGATAGCTCAAGAATTTGGCGTTACAGTTCCAGCCGAAAGATTAAATACAACCTTCATCCAAAGCTTTAAAGCAGCGCCACCACCGATATTTCCAGATGTAGAAGTACAAGATATTCCCCAGCGCGAGTTTGATTGGTGGCGGATAATTGCCCTAAACACTTTTGAAAGTGCAGGTGTTCTCAAGGAATTTTCTGACTTTTCGGCTTTTTTTAGCGAACTTTACATCCACTTTGGCACTGGCGAACCGTGGTTTGTCTATCCCGATGTCATACCAGCTTTAATTAATTGGCGGCGGTTGGGAGTTAGCTTGGGGGTGCTGTCCAATTTCGATTCGCGGATTTACTCAGTATTGCAAAGTTTGGGATTGAGAGAGTTTTTTACCTCTGTTACCATTTCTACCCAGGTACGTGCAGCTAAACCCGATCCTCAAATTTTTGCTATTGCCTTAGATAAACATAAATGTTCGCCAGAGGCTGCATGGCATATTGGCGATAGCATTAGAGAAGATTACCACGGCGCTAAAGCAGCTGGCTTGAGAGGTGTTTGGATTAACCGTGGGACATGAAGCAGATAGGTGACGGAAGAATATGGGTTTGTGGCGATGGTTTTGGGCTAATGCGATCGTATACTCGGCGACTTGATAGCGATCGCATCTGAGTTACTCATCATCAAATTAGAAGAAGATTCCAGCAAATTCTCTACACTGGCTAAAATGAGCGCTTGATACGGCTTCTGAAAATCTTTTTGTTCTCCCGTTTGGTTATTTGTATGTGTAACAAAATGGGAGGAGGCAGTTTTCCTCCTGCCTCATTCAAGATGATATTCTGACCATAGACTAGATTATTTGCCCTTATACTCTGAGGGCTTCAATGTCTTATTATTAGCTCAAAAACCTATGCCAGCGCCGTAATTATCATTAAATGCTGAAGCAAACTTTTCCTTCTTCTGAAGCACTCCGACGGTTCCCTTTTGGACTAGCTGATATTGCCCTGATTCTTGGCACATTAGTATTACTGGCACTGATTGCGCGTGTCGGTGCTGGAACCTTGGTAAGCTTTGTACCACCAGATGTAGTGCCAGGTATCAGCCTCGACCCGCGTAATCTGCCGTATTATGCTGGGCGCTCAACCCTGCGAATGTTTATTGCTCTGTTTTACTCAACGCTGTTCACCTTAATTTATGGCTACATTGCGGCTAAAAGCCCTCGTGCTGAACGAGTTCTGATTCCGCTACTCGATATTTTACAGTCAGTTCCAGTACTAGGTTTTTTATCGATCACAGTTACAGGTTTTATTGCCCTGTTTCCCGGAAGCCTATTAGGACTAGAGGCAGCATCGATTTTTGCAATTTTCACCAGCCAGGTCTGGAACATGACCTTTTCGTTCTACCACTCACTGAGAACACTGCCACCGGAACTAGATGAGGCGGTAAAACTCTATCGCTTGTCGGGATGGCAGAGGTTCACTAAGCTGGAATTGCCTACGGCGATGATTGGGCTGCTTTGGAATGCAATGATGAGTTTTGGGGGTGGCTGGTTTTTTGTCGCTGCAAGTGAAGCGATCAGCGTACTAAAGCAGCAATACACACTACCAGGAATTGGCTCCTACGTAGCAGCCGCAGTTGTCGCTGAGAATTTACCTGCTCTAGGTTGGGCGCTATTGACGATCGCAGTAGTGATTGTGTTAGTAAATCAACTGTTCTGGCGACCGTTAATCGCCTGGGCGGATAAGTTCCGCCTAGAACAGAGTGCAGCCGCCCAAGCACCTGAATCCTGGGTCTACGATCTGCTAAATGCAGCCCGAATTCCTCGGATGCTGGGGCGGGCGCTAACTCCTTTGGCTGAAGCTATCAACCGCATTCTGTCATTGCTAACGCCACCGCAGACTCCTCGTGCTGTGCAGACTAGTCGTCATGAAATGGGCGATCGCCTCTACAACTTGATCCTGCTGGCTGTGATTGCTGCGCTATTGGTTGTCGGGTTGCACTTCATTGTGACAACGGTGGGACTGGGTGAAGTCATCAAGACCTTTGGGCTGGCATTACTGACTCTGTTACGTGTACTAGTGTTACTAGTATTTGCAACTCTAGTTTGGACACCTGTGGGAGTGGCGATTGGGTTTAATCCCCGACTGGCAACTTTGTTGCAGCCCGTGGTGCAATTCCTGGCCTCCTTTCCAGCAAACTTTATCTTTCCCTTCGCTACACTATTCTTCATCCGTTCCCATATCAGCATTGATTGGGGTAGTATTCTCTTGATGTCTCTGGGTGCCCAGTGGTACATCCTCTTCAACTCCATTGCTGGAGCGATGAGCATCCCAACGGATCTGCGCGAAATGGCAACCAGCCTCGGTTTACGTGGTTGGCGGCTGTGGCGCAAATTAATCATTCCTGGCATCTTCTCCGCCTGGGTAACAGGTGGTGTCACTGCTACCGGTGGGGCATGGAACGCCAGCATTGTCTCAGAGGTTGTCGCTTGGGGGCAAACCACTCTGACGGCCAACGGATTGGGAGCATATATTGCTCAGGCAACAGCAGCAGGTGACTGGCCTCGGATTACACTGGGGATTGGGATGATGAGCTTATTTGTTGTTGGGCTGAACAGAGTGTTTTGGCGACGACTGTATGAACTAGCAGAAACCAAATACCATCTTTAAACCATCGCTGACCGAATTTTAGATTAGGACTTACGCAAAATGACACGCTGTAGGGGAAATACCCTGCGGTCAGCTAAAGCTACATGAATTGCCCTAAGAAGAAAATCACAGTTTCGGCTATTGTTTGCGTAAGTCCTGTAGAGTTTAAATTTTGGAATCTAAAATCTAAAATCTGTCTTGAAAAGTTTGTTCAACGGGGGGAACCCCCGCACGCAAATTTTGTCTCCGACACGCTACGCGAACGCAAAATCCAAAATTGTAAGACTAGAGGCGCAAGCATGACATCTACGCAAGTTACTAATAATGTACTAATCGCTGTCGAACAGGTCTATAAGAGTTTTCCGCGCCCAGAGGGTAAAGGTGAGTTTAACGTTCTCCGCAACATTAATCTAACGGTAGCTGCGGGTGAAGTACTAGCGTTGCTAGGGCGCAGTGGCAGTGGCAAAAGTACCTTACTGCGGATTATGGCAGGCTTGATTCCCCCAAGTGAAGGAAAGGTGATCAGCAATGGTAAACATTTGCAAGGTGCTAACCCTGGTGTAGCAATGGTATTTCAAAGCTTTGCACTGCTGCCCTGGTTGACAGTACAAGAAAACGTCGAGTTAGGGCTAGACGCGCAGGGTGTTCGGCGGGATGAGCGACGACAACGAGCGCTTAAAGCTATTGACTTGGTGGGCTTAGATGGTTTTGAGAGTGCCTATCCTAAAGAGTTGTCTGGGGGGATGAGGCAGCGAGTTGGGTTTGCCAGGGCATTTGTGCTGGAGCCGCAAGTACTATTTATGGATGAGCCATTTAGCGCCCTAGATGTGTTGACGGCTGAGAACCTGCGGGGTGAAATTGATGATTTATGGAATGCTGGCACCTTTCCGTCTAAAAGTATTTTGATTGTCACCCACAATATTGAAGAAGCGCTGTTTCTGGCGGATAGAGTAATTATCTTGGGATCAAATCCGGGACATATTCGCGGTGAGGTTGTGATTGATATGCCACGACCTCATGACCGCACCAGTATCCGCTTCAAATCGCTGATAGACTATATCTACACGGTGATGACTAACCCAGAAGTGGAAGTGAGTGGGGCTGTTGCAGCATCTACCTCACCTATACAAGCACCGCGGCCTGGCGCAATCCAACAATCGCCCTATGCCAAACTCCTCCCCCACGTCAGAATCGGTGGTATTAGCGGTCTACTGGAGCTAATTGTTGATCAACCAGAAGGTAAGGATGATATTCCTCGCCTAGCAGAACGAATCCAATTATCGGTTGATGATCTGTTACCGATGCTTGATGCAACCGTGATGCTGGGCTTTGCTGAAGTTGCACAGGGAGATGTCAAGCTGACCGAAATTGGGCAAGATTTCGCAACTACAACCATTCTCCGCAGTAAAGACTTATTTCGGCAGCAGGTGCTGGAAAAGGTGCCAGTTGTAGTTAGTATGGTGCAAACATTGCGGGAAAAACGGAATCGGTCAATGCGTGCGGATTTCTTTATCGATTTACTTGAGGAATACTATCCCCATGAAGAAGCGGAGCGGCAATTTGCCACAGCCGTAGATTGGGGGCGTTATGCCGAACTGTTTGAGTATGATGCTAGTGAAGATAGACTGTATTTGCCGGAGCTAGCAGCAGTTCAAACTCGTGAATCTGAAGCGATGGAATGAGGGGGATGTAGCTTTAGCTTTCCTACGGAACGCTACGCGAACCCGCAGGGTGGGGGATACTTTCAATTCAGCAACGCCAAATTTTTAAAGTGGAATCCAATCTAATCTATCAATCCATTCTTCCGTCTCAGTCGCTTCCCAAATCAAATAAATTGTTTCTGCCCAAATACTAAGGTTCCCACTGGAACGCAACCAAACTAGTCCCCAAATATGTCCTCCATCTCTCCAGTGTTCTTCTAGATGTTCGGGCATACTTTTGCGGTTGTCTGTAACCAATATTCGTTGGGATAATTCCAGGTAGCGTAGGATATCTGGGTCAAGCGTACCTAATGGTGATCCTTCGCTATCGCCTACGCGCAGAATATCTATTGCTGGATTGAGGCGCAAAACAGCTATTTTCAGCTTAGGCGACAAATTTTAATCAAGGAGAAAACGTACCTTCACCAAGAGTTTAGCAACTCCTGCTCACGTTGCGCCTTTAATGTTCTTAAATGTTGCATCAAAGGTGAAGGATTAGCTGATGATTCTTGATAGCGCTGTTCTCGCCACTTTGCTAGCCGCAACATATAAGCATCTATTTCAACACGATTATGCAGGTAGTAGGTAAGCGTCGCATAAATTTTCTCCAAATTTAGGGAAGGTAATTCTTCTAGAATTTGCTCCGGTGAACATCCTTGCAGGTAATATTGAATTACATTATCAATACCAATGCGATGGCCTTTGATACGGATGTCATCTGGGTCTAAAAACTCAAAATAATCTTCTAGTTGCATTCATCTACCTCTGTAGCGTCTTTTAACATTAATTCGTAATTGAACATTATTTGCTCTCGCCCCAGTGTGCTTTATACCACCGATGAGGAGTTTAAAGCAGAACTGCAAAAGCGAATTAATTCTTCACCTCAACAAACTTAACTCGCACACTTCCGTAATGGGAGGATATTTGGGTAAAGGTATGACTATTCTAGCGATCGCCTGATCAATTCCCCACTCATTGCAAAACCTAATTACTCCAAAAACTTCCTATGTTCTGCTCAAACGATAAAGGATAAGGGGGATAAGAAAAAGTTAGAACTCCATTCATAAACCTTGGAACTCCATTCATGAACCTCGGAACTCCATTCATGAACCTCGGAACTCCATTCATGAACCTCGGAACTTCATTCATGAACCTCGGAACTTCATTCATGAACCTCGGAACTTCATTCATGAACCTCGGAACTCCATTCATGAACCTCTGAACTCCATTCATGAACCTCGGAACTCCATTCATGAACCTCGGAACTCCATTCATGAACCTCGGAACTCCATTCATGAACCTCTGAACTCCATTCATCCCCAATGCCCAATGCCCAATGCCCAATGCCCAATGCCCAATGCCCAATGCCCAATTCCCAATACCAAATGCTGCCCTAAGACCCGTATGATCAAAATATCAGGAAAACATAACAGCCAGATTTTTACCGCAAAACATGGGCAGTATTTGGGAAATCGATTTTTACTCTCGTCCGATTTTGGACGATAATCAGAAAAAAATTTGGGAAGTCTTAGTCTGCGAAAGCCCCTTGGATATCAGCACAAAACCAGATTCTTTGTTTCGTTATGCTCAATATTGTCCCAGTACCCAAGTAAATTCGGGCTGGTTGCGGACAGCATTGCAGGAGGCTATTAACCAAGCTGGAAAAGCACCAATTAAAATCCGCTTTTTCCGCCGCCAAATGAACAACATGATTACTAAAGCTTGCCTAGACTTAGGCATTCCCCCCCAACCTAGCCGCCGCACTTTGGTTCTCAACCAATGGTTAGAACAGCGCATGGAGGAAGTATATCCTCAAGAACCAGGGTATCAAGAAGGGACTAATCCCTCAGTCCGCTTGGAAAAACCTTTGCCGCAACGTTTACCAGATGCTTTGGAAGGACAGCAGTGGGTATTTGTTACCTTAGATGCTGCGGATTTGGCCGAAATGCCAGAGTGGGAAATTGGCTTTGGTGAAGCTTTTCCTCTAGAGTTGGTGCAAGTTTCACCCGAAGCCCGGATTCCTGGTATTTTGATTTTCTCATCAAGAGCGTTGCCCTTGGCAGGCTGGATGTCTGGTTTGGAGTTGGCTTTCTTAAGATTTGACACTAGCGTTGAGGCAAGATTGCTTTTAGAAACTGGTGTAACTGAAAGCTGGATTGTGGCGAATATCAAAAAACCTCAAATCTTAGCAGAAGCCAAAGGTTTTGAAGAAGCCAAGCAAAAAGCTAAGGGAGTACATTTTATCGGTATACAGTCTGATCCCAAATCAGAATCTTTTGCTGGTTTTTGGCTGTTGCAAGAGGTTAATCTTTGAAAATGGGGAGTGCGGAGTGGGGCATGGGGGGGAATGACTAATGACTAAATCCGTTGAGACATGACAATGATTTGGGATAATTAACTGCGTCCATCAGGGTTGCTCTGCGGTTTCAAATCGTAACTGTAAAGAAACGTTGATGATTTTTCGATAGTTATCTGCGTTTATTAGCAGAAAGTCAGATCGTCGGCTTTTGGCGATCGCACTTTCTCCAACGTGCGTTGATATGCGGTTCAAAATCCACAATTCACTAAGGGGTCATGGGTTCTGAAAATTTGTCACAAGATACACTAGCAGAACAGCTGCTGGAACTAGCTATAAAATCTGGAGCCGAAGCTGCTGAGGTGTATCAGTCGCGATCGCTTTCTCGTCCGGTGTTTTTTGAGGGAAACCGACTCAAACAGTTAGAAACCAACCAATCTGAAGGCACAGCATTACGGCTTTGGCGAAACGGGCAACCAGGACTGATGGTGGCTTACGGTTCTGTCACAGCCGAAGTAATGGTGGAAAAAGCTCTGGCACTGAGTCAACTTAATCATCCCGAAACAGTAGAATTAGGTTCTAACTTTCAGCCCTCCTACCCAGATTTGGGGGAGAGTGTGCCAATAGAAGTTTTGGTAGATTGGGGCAAAGAAGCGATCGCACTCATCCGTGATGCCTATCCAGATGTTGTGTGCAATGGTGACTGGGAATGTGATGTTGAAACCACTAGACTAGTCAATACCAAAGGTTTAGATTGTCATTATACTGACACTACCCTCAACTGCTACATATCAGCAGAATGGGTGCGTGGCGATGATTTTTTGAATGTTTCCGATGGACAAACTCAGCGCGGTGAACTCGACCCGGAGAAATTAGCTAATCAAATTTTACAGAGGTTAATTTGGTCTAGAGAAAATGTCTCACCTCCAACTGGCCGGGTTCCGGTTTTGTTCACTTCCAAAGCCGCCGATATGCTTTGGGGTACTGTGCAAGCAGCTTTGAATGGCAAGCGAGTTTTAGAAGTAGCTTCCCCTTGGACAGAACGCCTGGGTAATTCAGTTGTTGCACCTAGTCTCACCCTTTACCAAGATCCCCAAGCAGGCCCTTACAGTTGTCCTTTCGATGATGAAGGTACTGCTACTAAATTTTTAGTATTTATCGAAAACGGGACTTTACAGCATTTCTATGGCGATCGCACCACCGGGCGTCAACTGGGTACTGACACTACTGGAAATGGTTTTCGCCCTGGTTTAGGTAGCTATCCCACCCCTGGTTTATTTAATTTTCTAATCCAGCCCGGTTTAGCATCCCTACCAGATTTGATTCAACAACTAGATGACGGCTTGATTGTGGATCAAATGCTGGGTAGTAGCGGCAGTATTTCTGGAGATTTTTCGATCAACGTTGATTTAGGCTACCGCGTCCAAAATGGTCAGGTAATTGGGCGCGTTAAGGATACGATGGTTGCAGGTAATGTCTACACAGCCCTGAAGCAATTGGTTGCACTGGGCAACGACGCTGATTGGAATGGTTCTTGCTATACTCCATCTCTGATAGTAGAAGGGCTATCCACTACCGGGAGAAGCAATTAATTCGTAATTCGTAATTCGTAATTCGTAATTCGTAATTCGTAATTCGTAATTCGTAATGACGCTCTCTACGAGACGCTAAAAGCGTAGCTTGCAACTCTTACAGAGTACACGAATTCGCTAACGCTTGTTAGAAACTCTTGACTTAAACCCTCAGAACTCCGTTAAAAATTCTAAATTGATCGCCACTAACGGGTTTTGCAAGTAGCAAATGTTGCCTTTGATTCCTTGAAAGTAGGACTTACGCATCAAGTATGAAATGTAGGGGCAATACCCTGCGGTCAGCTAAAGCTACATGAATTGCCTCTACGGGAAATCAAGGCTTTCACTGCCTTTTTGCGTAAGTTCTGGTAAATTTAGTAAATCATCTCCGAATAACACAAAAGAGTTGACATCATGTGGTATACACCTATCCTCCAACGTTTTCGGCAGCTGCTACAACCACGGCGTCGTTTAGCAATTTTTGAAGCTTGTCTGATTGGTTTGGTTTCAGCTCTTGCAGCAGTATTACTGAAATCGGGGGTGGGATTACTAGGTTCCTGGCGAGTGCAGACATCGCTGCTGCTACCAGCTTGGTTAGTGCTACCAGGTATCGGCCTCGCCTTTGGATTCCTCGCCGGATGGCTGGTTGAGCGCGTAGCCCCAGAAACTTCCGGGAGCGGCATTCCTCAGGTGAAAGCAGTGCTGGCCGGTATACCAATTGCTCTAAATTTGCGGGTTGCCCTGGTGAAGCTAGTCGGTGGGATTCTGGCACTGGGTTCTGGACTAGCTTTAGGGCGGGAAGGACCAACAGTTCAGGTCAGCGCCGCTTTAGCATCTCAACTTAGTCGGTGGTTTGCTACTTCACCAGACCACCGTCGCCAGTTGATTGCGGCGGGTGCAGGAGCAGGGTTAGCGGCTGCCTTTAATACGCCGATTGCAGGTGTGTTGTTTGTAGTAGAAGAACTGTTACAAGATTTCTCGGAATTTACTCTGGGTACTGCGATTCTGGCTTCTTTTATCGGTGCTGTCGTCTCGCGCGTATTGGGTGGTCGCAGCCTGGATCTGAATCTAGCATTAACTGCTTCCAAGACAGAGTTTTTTGTTCAAGATATTCCCTTCTATTTGGTGTTGGGGATTCTGGCTGGATTGATGGGGGCGCTGTTCAATCGCGGGATTATTGCCAGCTTGACTGTTTACCGCCGCTCTCTGCGTTTTGGATTACCTGCTCGTGTGGGACTAGCTGGATTAGTCTCTGGGGTGATTGTGGCATTACTACCGGTAGCGTTTCGAGATAACACAGGACTGCGGGAAATTTTAATTACAGGTGAGGCTAGCTGGTCAATGGCCGCGATCGCCTTTATCTCCCAGTTTATCCTAACTCTGGTAGCCTATGGCTCTGGTGTGCCAGGAGGATTATTTGCTCCGGCATTGACCCTTGGGGCTGCCCTTGGCTACTTGGTGGGTATGGGAGAACACAGTCTGCTTGTTCCTTTTGGGATAGCGGCTGGATTACCAATTACCTATGCTTTGGCAGGAATGGGCGCATTTTTTACTGCGGTGGCGAGAGTGCCAATGACGGGGATAGTAATTGTGTTTGAAATGACTACAGATTTCAATTTAGTACTACCCTTAATGATTGGCTCTGTAACTTCGTATTTAGTCGCCGAAAAGTTAGCGCCAGGATCACTCTATGACAAACTTTTGGCGTGGAATGGCATAACTATCGAAAAATCCGCACCGGCGGGGGGAATAATGACAAATTTGACTGCCAAAGATGTCATGCAGCAACAAGTAGAAACTCTGGATACAGAGATGCCTTTAGATGAAGTGATGCAGGCATTCGCCCGTTCCCACCATCGGGGGTTTCCAGTGGTAGAGAACAGCAAGCTTGTAGGGATTGTCACCCAATCAGATTTACTAGGTATCCGCGATCGCAACTTACCAAACGACACTCCTTTGCGGGAAATTATGACCGCCGCTCCGATGAGCGTAACACCGATCCACAACTTGGGCAATGTCCTATATTTACTCGATCGCTATCAAATCAGTCGCTTACCAGTCGTAGATGGACGGAAACTGATTGGAATTATTACCCGTGGAGATATTATTCGAGCGGAAGCAGACCATCTCAATGGTGAAAATGACACCCCAAGACCGCGACCAGATCCTTCTTATGTAGTTTACCAAACGCGATCGCCCAGCACTGGTAGAGGTAGATTATTAGTGCCAGTAGCTAATCCCGAAACCGCCGGTATTTTATTACAAATGGCAGCAGCTATTGCCCGCGATCGCCATTATGAAATAGATTGTGTGCAAGTGATGCTGATACCCCGCCACAGTTCCCCATCCGAAACAGAAGTAAGAACGGCAAAAAGTCGCCGCTTGCTACGACAGGCGGAAGTCTTAGCAAAAAAATGGCAAATTCCCCTGCACACGCAGATTCGAGTTACCCACGATGTCGCGCAGGCAATTTTGGAGACAATCAACGAACAACACATCGACCTAATTTTAATGGGATGGAAAGGTAGCACATCTACCCCGAATCGAATTTTTGGCGACGTTGTAGACAGCGTAATTCGCCAAGCCCCCTGCGAAGTAGTTTTAGTAAAATTGGGCACTACTCCCCTCTTCAATCGCTGGCTAGTACCAATGGCTGGTGGCCCTAATTCGCGGCTGGCGATTAAATTGCTCCCAGCTTTACTAACATTAGGAAATGATCCACAAATTCGCCTTGCACAGGTGTTTAAGACATCTGAATTAAGGCCAGATATGTCAGTTTCAGAACAAGCCATCCGCCATTTGATGCGTCGCCGCAAATTGTCGAGTACTGTAATTGCTCTCCCAGTTCAAGCTAATTCAGTTGCTGAAGGTGTAATTAACCTAGTGAAAACCGAAGGCTACGATGTTGTAGTTGTGGGAGCTTCGCGCGAGGGATTGTTGCAGCAGGCGATTCAAGGTAATATTCCCGAAGCGATCGCCTCTGGTGTAGAAAGTACAGTAATTTTGGTTAGAGGTGCAATTAATAATTCGTAATTCGTAATTCGTAATTCGTAATTCAGATAAATGTTTCTAACCGCCGATTTCACTGAGACAACCGCCAAATCTTAATAGTATTATCCTCACTACCACTGATAAGGGTTTTGGCATTAGGACTGAAGGTGACGGATGTCACAGTGTTGGTGTGCCCCGTTAATGTGAGAATTTCCTTTCCTGTGGCTGGATTCCAGAGTTTGATGGTGCGATCGCGGCTGCCACTAGCAATCATTTTACCATCGGCACTGAAGGCTACGGATGTCACAGTGTTGGCGTGTCCCGCTAGTGTGCGAATTTCTCTACCAGTAACTAGATTCCAAAGTTTGATGGTGCGATCGCGGCTAGCACTGGCTAAAGTTTTACCATCTGGGCTAATAGCCACAGCTGTTACTGTTTGAAAATTTCCCTCCAGTGTACGGATTGAGTAACCCTTTGTGAGATTCCAGATTTTGATCGTCTTGTCAAAACTGCCACTGGCCAGAATCAGTCCATCGGGGCTGATGGCTAGCGATCGCACCCAGAATGTATGCCCTACTAGTGTCCGAATTTGCTCTCCTGTTGCTAAATCCCAGATTTTGATCGTTTTGTCATCACTGCCACTAACGAGAGTCTCGCTATCAGCACTGATGGCTAGGGCATGAACTGAGTCAGAATGCCCATCTAAAGTGCGAATTAGCTTTCGCGTTGCCAGATTCCAGATTTTGATCGTGTTGTCATTACTACCACTAACCAGAGTTTTCCCATCTGGGCTGATCACTACAACATTCACCTGCTGAGAATACCCGTTGAGTGAAGAGATTTGTTTTCCGGTTGCGAGATTCCAAAGTTTGATTGTGCGATCGTCGCCACTGCTGGCAATGGTTTTACTATCAGGGCTGATGGCGACAGATAAAACTGAGTTTTCATGTCCTTGGAGGGTATTAGCTAAGGAAACTTTACCCAAAGTAATCTTTGGCGATTGATCTAAAAACGCATCATCTTTGCCAGAACTATTGTGCTGACTCAACTTAGAGAACAAATTAATCTGAATCTGGCGAAAATTTTTATACCAAGATTCTCTAAACCCGAACAACAGAATCAAAGCACTTATTAAAATTAAAATTCTCAGTAAGGGAGAACTTTTTGGTAAATATGGGGCTTTAGTTGGTGGTATTTTCCCAGATGACTTACCGACTGGTGGTAGGGCGAGGAGTTGTTTGGGAATCAAGTCTCTGAGGACTTCATCGGCTGACTGGTAACGTTCTTGGATGTCTTTTTTCAAAAGCTTGTCGATCACAAAATCTAACTCAGGAGTTAATGGACTCCGCAAATATTCCCGCCAATTACTTACCCAAGAGTAGCCAGATTCCATCCACAACTGAAAGGGGGAATTTCCGGTTAGCAGATGAAAGCAAGTAGCCCCCAAACCGAACAAGTCACTGGCGGGGAAAGCTTTACCATCTCTAATTTGTTCTAGAGGGGAATAACCATGTGAACCAATGGATGTCCCCGATTTCTGCTGAACTTTGGCGGTGAATTGCTTTGAGGAACCAAAATCAATCAGGCTTAATCGCCCATCAGTTTTATCGCGGATAATATTTTCTGGCTTGATATCTCGATGAATGACTTTGCGATCGTGGATGAATTTCAGAATAGGTAGTAAATCTAGCAAAGTAGATTGAATTTCCCTAGAATTATACGGCTTACGCTGTTCCAACTCCTTTAACAAATTGTCCCCATTGATAAACTGCTGGACTAAATATAAGCAGCCATCTTGCTCAAAGTAAGCTAGCAAAGTCGGAATTTGGGGATGTTCCCCAAGGTCTTGTAGTCGCTGCGCTTCTTCAGCAAACAACTCCATCGCCTTTTTTTGCGACCAAGTTCCTTGAAATTTTGGAGCTAATTGCTTGATAACACAACGTTCATTGAGTTTATCTACATCTTCTGATAGATAGGTTCTGCCAAATCCCCCCTCATCTGAAAGAACTCGGATGACACGAAAGCGATTTCTTAAGAGTGACACCAATGGGGTGCTACAACTTTGGCAAAACTTCTTTCCATTGGGATTCAGGGGATTTGGGCAATCGGGATTTAAGCAGCAGATCATGATCTGACAGGCGCGACTGCATGATAACTTAGGCTAAGTTTGCCCCTAACTTTCCCTTAAGAAAATTGACTCTCGCTTACTGATGGTAGAAAACCCTGTTTTGGGGATTGGGGAATTACTTAATATAGTTTGCGTTTGTAAATAGTAGTCAGTCTTCCTGGTCTGTGGAAAACTACGAGAGCCAATTTTCTTAAGG
>NZ_JBALCE010000121.1:0-83862 GCF_036919815.1 Nostoc sp. | reverse complement strand
ATTTAGCGATCGCCTCTGGAATCTGGGTTATTTGGTTGCTATAGAGGATAAGCTGCGTCAGATTGGTTAATTTAGCGATCGCCTCTGGAATCTGGATTATTTTGTTGTCACTGAGGTGAAGCTGCGTCAGATTGGTTAATTTAGCGATCGCCTCTGGAATCTGGATTATTTGGTTGCTATAGAGGATAAGCTGCGTCAGATTGGTTAATTTAGCGATCGCCTCTGGAATCTGGGTTATTTGGTTGCTATAGAGGATAAGCTGCGTCAGATTGGTTAATTTAGCGATCGCCTCTGGAATCTGGGTTATTTGGTTGTCATTGAGGATAAGCTGCGTCAGATTGGTTAATTTAGCGATCGCCTCTGGAATCTGGGTTATTTGGTTGCTATAGAGGATAAGCTGCGTCAGATTGGTTAATTTAGCGATCGCCTCTGGAATCTGGATTATTTTGTTGTCACTGAGGTGAAGCTGCGTCAGATTGGTTAATTTAGCGATCGCCTCTGGAATCTGGGTTATTTGGTTGTCATTGAGGATAAGCTGCGTCAGATTGGTTAATTTAGCGATCGCCTCTGGAATCTGGGTTATTTGGTTGTCATTGAGGATAAGCTGCGTCAGATTGGTTAATTTAGCGATCGCATCAGGTATTTCAGTTAGCTCTACTCGAATTAAGATAAGTTCCTCTAAATGTAGTATTTGCGTTACCACATCGGGAATGCTCTCTAAAGGATTGCCACTAATATCCAACTTACGCAAATTAGGCAAACCCAATAGTTCGAGTGGAAGCGTTTTTAAATTGTTGCCTAAAACCTTTTGGAGATAGCGCCTTCCTACGTCTTCATAACCTTCAACCTTCTTTCCCAAAATCAAAGACTCAAGCTGCTTCAACTTACCAATTTCTACAGGTAACTCAGTCAACTCCTGCCCCGACAAGTCTAACTCTTGCCAACCCTCAGCCACAGCGCGATCTATCAATACCAACAACTCATCCTGCGTCATAATTCCAAGGAGAAGGGTAAAAGGAAAGAAGATTGATGAAGATTATCTTAACTGATTAGCGAAAAATGCTAAATTATCACTTGTTGGCGATGCCTGCGGCGGGCTACGCCAACGCGCCTTGAGATGATATTTGAAAAGTATTTTTATTAACATCAAAGCCTCAGAAACCTAACCCCCCTACCCCCCTTCCCTACAAGGGAATGGGGGTTTCAAAGCCTCTCTCCGTTTCGGGGAGAGGTTTGGAGAGGGGTTTCTAGTATACTTTACGACTTTTCAAACAACCTCTGAGATGATAGGAAAAGCGATCGCGCGAGTGCTAACTTGTCAGTTTGCTGTTTGGGATATTGCGGATTTAGGCTACGCCTACGCATATATCTAAATCTGGTTTCTAGCTATCTCTGTTATCATACCTACGATCAATTTTTGGCATTGCTTACAAAACGAGCGATCACATCCCTGACAGTACACCAGGGAGCAATCACGCTATCTAACAAATTTGAATATTTCTACTCATCACTCAAAGTTTCAATTAATAAATCTACTTGCTGCTGTCGCTGCTGCAAAAAACTTTCGCACTGACGCAAATACTCTACAGCCTTAGCAAATTGCTCAAAAACCTCTTCCAATTCCAACTCACCCGCCTCAATGCCAGCGATAATTCCCTCTATTTCAATAACCTTCGCCTCATAATTCCAACCTTCCTCAGAATTAGAAGCACTCTTACGTTTAACCATTCAACTCTCGGCGTCCTTGGCGTCTTGGCGGTTCGTTAATTCCATAACCTTCACTTTAACCCCACCCTGCCCCAACTGAATCAACAAATCTTCTCCCACAGCCAACTGTCCCGCAGAACGCGCGATCGCCCCATCTTCCCTTCTCACCACCGCATAACCACGCTGTAACACCGCTTTCGGGTCAAGACTAGCCAACTTTTGCCGCAATAATTCTAGATGCTGCGTTGCTTGCTGCGATCGCCCCGTGGTAATTTGCACCAATTGCTGACGCTTCCAAGCTAACTTGTCCACCTCCTGCTGCACTTGCCGATCTAACCGCAAACGTCGCAAACGATTTCGCAATACTTGCAGTTTATTCTCAGCATTTTCCCTAAAGTCATGCACCGCATCATGTAAAGCCACAACTCGCTGGCGATGCTCAGTATACAACTCTGAAAGTGCTGGTACAACCATTTCCGCCGCCGCAGTGGGTGTATGCACACACGCATCTGCAACTAAATCTGCCAAAGATTCATCTCGTTGATGTCCAATACCAGTAATTATCGGTATAGAACAACTAGCAAGCGATCGCACCACTCGTTCATCATTAAAGCAAGCCAACTCCTCAACTGCGCCACCACCCCGCGATAAAATTAGCACTTCGGCGCGTCCATCTCTTTCCACCCGCTCAATTGCTTTGACGATAGATTCTGGTGCTTGTTCACCTTGTACGGTAGCCGGAGAAAATAAAACGTGTAAACCTGGATACCTTTGCTTGAGAGTTTTTTGAATATCACCCCAAGCAGCAGCCGTTGGTGAAGTGACAACAGCGATCGTTTGGGGGTGAGTTGGGAGCGATCGCTTTCTTTGAGCATCGAACAACCCCTCAGCCAGCAAGCGATTTTTTAGTTGTTGATAGCGCAACGCCTGTAAACCAACACCAGCAGGTAGAGTCTGCCAAACTGATAACTGATACTCTCCCCGTTGCGGATACAGGCGAATACTGCCCAAAATAATTATCTGCTCACCGGGAACGGGTATCTGGGCGAGTTTTGGCAATTGGCTATTCCATACCACACACTTAATTCCGGCGGTGCGATCGGTATCTTGCAGCGTAAAAAATAAACCACTGCGATGATGGTTTGCGCTGGAAACTTCACCAGTTACCCAAACTTGCCGTAATTGTTCATCTTGCTCTAACAGCAAGCGGATATAGTCAGTTAATCCAGCTACTGAAAGTGCACTATCGAGAATGAGAGAGTCGGGAACGTCGAAAGTCATCAAATATGCGCGAGAGCAAAAGCTTAATCAAATCTTAGCAAATAACGTTAATTAATAGCTATTGCGTTGAATTATCAAACTGGAAATATCCAAAAATTCGATTAGACTTAAATTAATCACTAACATAGAGTTTAAAACCATAATGGAAAAAATAGAACTTGAACTAGATAGACTCACTTTTGAACGAGCAAAAACTCTGGCAATAGTCAATCAATCAACTTTATCAGAATTTATTAGTCACGTAATTGAACGTTTAGCAGAAATTCAGAAAAACAACGATCCCTTAATGGGATTATATGCTGATGTTCCAGAAATTGTTGATGAAATTGTTGCCGAGGCGATGGAAAAAAGAGGATATACTATATCAGATGAATAAAGTAGAAAAATCCCTACTTGATACGGATATTCTTTCTGAAATTATTAAACGAGCAAATCCTCGTATTATTGTCAAAGCCAATAATTACTTAAACCAGTTTGATAAATATACAATTTCTGCAATTACAGTCATGGAAATTGTAGAAGGCTGGCAAAAACGTAAGCAAGAAAAACGCCTTCAGCAATTTTTAAGTATACTGGCTTCACAGGAAATATTATCCTTTGACTTGACAGAAGCTGTATTAGCAGGGAAAATCTACGCTGATTTAGAGGCAACCGGAAAAAGAATTGGTTATCCCGATTGTATGATTGCTGCAATTGCCATCAGTCATAATCTAACTTTAGTTACGGGTAATTTATCTCATTATCAAAGGATTCAAGATTTCGATTATTCGCTAAGACTAGATAACTGGCGTTTATAGTAACAATGGTAATGGATGAAGTGCCATCAAGTTTTGCCATTAACTAAATGCTCCAATGCAGATGTAAAATCCTCTGTACCAATCATTTGGGACTGACTCAGAGCAACTTCAGCTGCCTGACCGAAAACCATATCCTCTAATTCTTCCAGCCGATTAATTAATTTTTGATAGCTCTCGGCTGAAATAATCACATGGCTAGGCCGTGATTGCTTAGTTAGTAGAACTGGCTCAGTAGCAGCCTTATCAAAAACCTCACCATGTTTGTTGCGGGCATCTGTGAGAGTGTAGGTCTGCATAGGAATTTTGACTACTTTAGACATTTTGACTATATTTTAGCAGATAACTCTTCTTTCCCCCCACACGCCCAAATTATACCAAGTTGCCAAAGTTAGTCTTGTTTGGAATCAAGTCCGCTACTGGACTAACTTTTGAGCAAATAATACTATCTATCGCAACTTGGTATTATACCCCGTATTACCTCGCTAGCACGGAGTTTGTTTTTGGTGATTGGGTGCGATCGCGGTAAAGTTAGGTATTCTCAATAAACAAGTAGAAAAAATCGGCTTTAAAGTAGACAGCGTAAAGAGTTGATAGTTTTTAACTCGAAATATACATTATTAGGAAATATTTCTGATATTAAGTGCGTCAAAACTGCGTCACTTTTTTGAAAACAGAAAAAAGTGACACAGAAAAAAACGCTAAAAAGTGCATAGTTGTAAGGTTTTTTTTCAACTAGGCACAAAAACTGCTACTCTAGGGAAGATGATATGCTGATTGGCATAGGCGATCGCTCCTAATTTATCAACCTCCGCAAATACTCACGAGTACGGTTCTACTGACACTGTATATTTAGATAATTTTTCTTTAAAATCCCTTGCTTACCCAGCCAAAAAAAGCTATCTCTGAATGCAAGTTGGTATCATTGTGCAAGACTACCCTAATCTGGTAGCGATCGAGTTACGATCTTGTCATACCCTTTTTTTGATTTGAGAAGTCCTATTCCAGAATTTTCTGGTTAAAATAGTATATCTGTTCTACTCAAACTCCCAAAGCAACACTCCTTAAAACCATATATTTAGAGGCATTAGAGGCAGGAATGGCTATTAACACCGATACTTCTGGCAAGCAAAAAGCGCTGACTATGGTGCTAAACCAGATTGAGCGCACCTTTGGTAAAGGAGCAATCATGCGCCTGGGCGATGCTACCCGGATGCGGGTGGAGACAATTTCTAGTGGGGCGCTCACCTTGGATTTAGCATTGGGTGGTGGTTTACCCAAAGGGCGGGTAATTGAAATTTATGGGCCGGAAAGTTCCGGGAAGACTACAGTAGCGCTACATGCACTCGCCGAAGTGCAAAGAAATGGCGGTATTGCTGCCTTTGTTGATGCTGAACACGCCCTTGATCCCACCTATGCTGCGGCATTGGGTGTAGATATTGACAACTTGCTAATTTCCCAACCTGACACTGGCGAATCAGCTTTAGAAATTGTCGATCAGCTTGTTCGCTCTGCTGCGGTTGATATTGTAGTCATTGACTCAGTAGCAGCACTGGTTCCTCGCGCTGAAATTGAAGGGGATATGGGTGATATCCACGTCGGTCTTCAGGCGCGGTTGATGAGCCAAGCCCTACGTAAAATTACTGGCAACATTGGTAAATCTGGTTGTACAGTAATTTTCATTAACCAGTTGCGGCAAAAAATTGGTGTTACTTACGGTAGCCCAGAAACTACTACTGGCGGTAACGCATTGAAATTTTACGCTTCGGTGCGCTTGGATATTCGCCGAATTCAAACCTTGAAAAAAGGTACAGATGAATATGGTAATCGCGTCAAAGTCAAAGTCGCTAAAAATAAAGTAGCTCCGCCTTTTAGGATTGCCGAATTTGACATTATTTTTGGCAAAGGTATTTCTACCTTGGGTTGTATTGTAGACTTGGCAGAAGAAACTGCCATTATTGTCCGAAAAGGAGCTTGGTATAGTTACAACGGCGATAATATCTCCCAAGGACGAGATAACGCCATTAAGTATCTAGAAGAAAAGCCTGAATTTGCTGAGGAAATTAAGAAACTGGTGCGTGAAAAGCTAGATAAAGGCGCTGTTGTTTCTGCTAACTCTGTAGCTAAACCCAGTGAAGAAGATGAAGAGGAAGAAGTCGATTTAGAGCCAGAAGAATAAGGAATGTGGATTTTTTAATCTGCAACTTTTAATCTGTAGTGGGTTACAAAGACAGTTAACCCACATTTTCCAAGGTATTGATGAGTTACAGCAAGCCATAAAAATGATTGCTTCTATATGACGGGCAATCATTTTTATGGCTTTTTTCGTTGGAATCAGATAATTTTCAATTTTTTAGCTGGGATTGTATGGTATTTGTCTGCTAAAAAAGCGGTCTAAAATTTCTGATTTCTGTTCTAAACTGAAGTTGTGAGAAATTTTAGCTTTAACTTGTGACGAATGATTGCTTAGACGGATGCGATCGCCATTCACAAACAAGCCATTGGACAAAGGAAAAGAAAAAGAATTGTTTTGACGTAGCAGTGCTACGTCTCTACAAGGGTTCTGGGTAACGCATATTTAATTAATTTCACCAGATGTCTATTGATTATGTAATATGCCTTCACTCTCCTCAACGACAGTTGAGAAAAGGTGGCTCCGAAATCCCAACTTTCAACTTACAACAAGCCTCGTTTACCATTGGGGCGGATGGTCATCCAATTTGTTTTTGCTAGTGCTAGCTGCTCATCAGAAATTTTGGCACTGGTGAGATTAGCACCACACAGATTAGCTCCTCGCAGGTTAGCATTGCTGAGATAAGCATTGCTAAGGTCTGCACCTCGCAGGTCTGCCCCTTCTAAATCAGCATGGTTAAAGTATGCTTTGCTTAAATTAGCATCCTTGAGATTTGCTCGAGTCAGACTGGCTCTGCCAAAGTCACTATTTTGGAGATTAGCTCCCTGGAGATTGGTTTTTTGCAATTGAGCGGAATGGAAATTTGTTTGGGATAAGTCAGCACCTTGCAGGTTCAGCAAATTTAAATTGTGTAGGGCAAAATCCCGTCTTCCTTTCAGATAGGCTGTTAATAAACCTTCAGTATCTAACTTACGCTGAACTTTAGAATTTTGAACTTGGGAACTATTGCTGTTGCTGTTAGCTAAAATTGTTGATTTGGTCATCCCAGAACCCTGCTGTAATCCGGCCACTTCCGCTGCCTTGGCTCGTCTAGCGCGAATTGCTGCCGCTACCTGTGACACTCCTAGACTGGTAACACCAATAGAAGGGTTGTTAGATAAAACAGCAGAATTTTCCCGGTGGTTGTGTGTTCGCTCTTTAGATCCACTATCAGATTTAGTCAGTAAACCCTTTGCTAAACTATCTAAATATGGTTCTATTTCCAATGCTCTGAGAACTTCTGCTGCTGATTGATAGCGATTACGTACAGACACCTCTAACATTTTTCGCAAGACCTTGCTCAAGTGGTCACTCACTTGCACAATCTGCTCCCACATCATCTCGCCAGTGTTGGGATTGTAATCTAAATCTTTAGGAGTTTTGGTAGTCAGTAAATAAATGCATGTGACCCCCAGTGCATAGATATCACTGGCGTAGACTGGACGCATAGCCATTTGCTCTGGAGGTGCAAAACCAGGAGTACCAATGGCATAGGCAGTTAATGCTGTCTGTCCTGATTGACTTATCGCAGCTTGGCTTACTTGGTCTTTGACGGCACCAAAGTCGATGAGTACCATTCTGGCATCTTGAGTGCGGCGAATTAAGTTGGCTGGCTTGATATCACGGTGAATCACCTTTTGCTCATGGATGTATTGCAGCAGTGGCAGAGTCTCGCTCAAAAATTGCTTGACTCCAGTTTCGCTCAAGATGCCGTTAAGTTTGACCTCCTCCTGCAAAGTATCACCACTGATGTATTCTTGAACTAAATAGAATTGTTCATGATCTTCAAAATAGTCTAACAATCTTGGTACTTGGGGATGATTGCCAATCTTACCTAGAGTTTTGGCTTCTCGCTCAAAGAGTTCTCTAGCCATCTTTAAAACGTGTGGGGCGCTTCCTGATGGGCGTAATTGCTTGATTACGCAACTCGGTTCTCCGGGTAAGCCTTGATCATTGGCTAAGAAGGTTGCTCCAAAGCCACCCTGACCTAATGGTTTGATCACCTGATAGCGATCGCGCAATAGTAGTTGCGAGCCACAAGACTGACAGCTTTGGCTATTTACCAAATTTTCTGGATTGGGACAGATAGGATTTAAGCAGTAGCTCATGCACTCTCAACTCGCTGCACGAATAATCACCGGGAGTGTTATACTCTCTTTCTGTTATACTCTCTTTCAATTATTTAAATATTAATCAACTCTTGCAAGGTAATTTTTGCTGGAAATTCTTTGAAGATTTTATAAAGTTTAACTGATATTACGTAAAGCGATCGCTATAACAAGATGATTTATTATACTTATTTTTTTAAGTAGTGTTTAGCCTACTTTATACTAATTCGTAATGACGCTCTCTGAAAGCTTGCTACGTGCAGCGTGCTGCTTTGGCGACTGGCTACCCTAATTCGGAATTGAGAAAGTCAGCTTTAATCGGGGTTTTTGGATGATTGTATTTGTAGTCTTATTTTGGAGAATTGGTATTTAGAGGTATTGGAGGGCAGTGCCCAAGGCCAGTTGCTCTATTTGGGGAGACCCTAAGTAGAGCAACTGGCTCCCCTACAGAAAATCGCTGTAGGATTTTGGATGCCCAAATTTGGAGGCAATTTAGAATTATCTCCATTAGTCCTTAAGAGACTATCAGCTGGCTTTCATGTTCACACTAATCAGCTGTTCGATAAGTGCAAAAACATCACTGCGACTGAGTTTCTCTTTCCCATTAGCAAGGGCATCAAGAGTGCCATTAGCCAAGGTTAAGGGAATTTGGCAAAAATCTAAGGCAGGTCCTGTAGGAAGGTCTTTGGTGTAAGCTTCTGCCAGCGCTAGATTGCGCCGCGCATACTCTTGCATATTTGCTGCACTCCAACCCTCTGGGAAAAAGTCTACTCCACGCCCTAAATCTTCAGTATGGTTACGCAGGATATTAATTGCTTGTAAACCCCGACCAAACCCAATTGCCTGGGTACGGTTAGTTTGGGTTCCATCGTACCAAGTCCATAAGTCAGAAAGTAACAATCCCACTGCACCTGCAACCCCAAAGGTATAACGATCCAAATCGGATTCTGTGTAAATTTTCCAGTTATTTTCTGCCCAGTAAGCCATCCGGTCTGCCATTGCAGCAGTGGCATCCCAAATTCGAGGTGCAATGGTCTCTGGTGCTAGCAGCGACCATTCTCTAATCCTCACAGTAACTTCTTCTAAGGTATTCTCATACCCGCTAAATCCCGCAAAGAAAGCATCTACCGCGAAGCCATCAACTCCTGTCTGTAACGTCAGGCTAATCGCTCTTAACAGCTTTGCTTTAGTAGCGTTATCTAGTTCAGGATGATCTTCAATTTCATCAATGGCACGCATACACAAATATGCTGATGCTACTGCTTCTTGCAATCCTGGAGGTAAAAGACTAATTGGGATATAAAAAGTTCGGCTAGTTTCTTTGAGGATTTGCAATGCATCTCTACGTAAATTCATGTTTTCACTCCCCACTTGATTTTTGCACCACATGAAGTTGGCAGTTTTTTGATGATACTGGATATAGTTTTGACTAAACCTTAAAAACTATAGACCATAAGATACGCTAGTATTTCATCTAAAAATTAATAGTTTTTGGTGTTGCAATTAACAAAACTCTCAAATTTATCAAAGTCTAACCTAGTATATAGGGTTTTGGTTGCAAAAATGCGTCAGGTCTCGTTTGATATAGCTTTCATAAACTTTTAGTTTAGATATAAAGAATTATGCTAATGTTTGGTTGATTACCGCCAAATTTTTCCATGAGCAAACATCCATTTTCGAACTTTGAAAGTGTTTTAAGTCTGCGTTAATCTGGCTAACAAAGTGTAATAATTGTATATATAAAGACAATTCAGGAAAAGCTGGTAACAGATAATTGCAACTGTACGCACCTTTAGATGCAAACGGCGGCTTCCCCAAGAGTTAAGGCCAGTTAAATTGGGCATAGACGGCTGCGATGCCTGGGTTGGGCTATTCGGCGTCGCTTGATCGGTTACAGTGGAAGCCTCCTTGCTGTTCAAGGTGATATAGAGTGACCATAACTCAGAATAAGAAGTTCCCGTATATTTGCTAAATTGACAATAAAAAAGTGGGCTGTTTGCCCACTCAACAAAATATTTGTGAATATTTGACCTCTTACCGGTCTGAAGATATAGAAATTTAAATAGTTGTTTCGAGCTAGACTAAAGCAAAAGTGCGGGATGTTGGTATTGATGTCGAAGTCGAAGTCGATGTGGAAGCTGAAGCAACACCAGCTTTAGACTATGAAAAATGACTGCGCGATCGCATTATCGCGCGAATTCCAGGAGGCGGATGATGACAACTCGTGAAATTCATCTACAATTACTGCTGAGTAAACCAGTACTATAGACTCAACAGGTAAAACCGTCGGACGCATTCAGGAAGTACGCGCCGAACAACAAGGCGAATAATGGATTGTTAAGGAATATCTTATCGGCTATGCTGCGGTATTAGAACGGTTATCTGCTTGGACAATTGGGTTAAAAATTTTGCATCTACTGGGGGCGTAGAAAATCTACGGTGGTTATACAGTACCTTGGGACAAGCTAGATTTGACTGACCCTGACAAGCCGCGTTTGCGTTGCAGTCTAGATGCATTAAAGTTATTAAATGAGCAACCACAGGATACAGAGTAACTTGGCTTGAAAGAAGCAGATGATGTCACTAAGTTGCAAAACCTTGTAAATGTTAAACATTTTTGGTCGCCTGCACCTTCTTTTAATTACATTTAGCAATGTTAAGTATTTTATATTATTAATAAATTGACATTCAGCATGATGTTAGTTTGGCTAAAATTCTCTAAAAGCTTTCTAGAAATCTTTTAAAAGCTAATTATTATATTTTCCTGTTCTTTATTTTTTTTAATGTTCAAATGCCAGAAGTTAAAGTTGGAGATATTAGCATTTACTACGAGGTGAGAGGCAGTGGTTATCCGCTAATTATGATTATGGGTTTCAGCTTTAGCCTTTTGGATTGGGGAGACGCGTTTCCTGATGAATTGGCAAAAAATTACCAAGTCATTATGTTTGATAACCGCGATTCTGGACGTACAAAAAGTCAGTCAACAGACAACTACACGACTGCTGATATGACAAATGATGCAGCAGGATTGCTTAATGCTCTAGGAATAGCACGAGCTCATGTTTTGGGATTCAGCATGGGTGGTATGATTGCTCAACAGTTTGCCTTGAGACATCCTACCAAGCTAGATAAATTGATATTGTCCTGTACAATGGCTGGTGGAGATTGTAGCGATTTCAACCCAAATAATCAAGGAGATTTATTGGATCTTCTTTTTCCAACATCATACTTAGCGATCTCTAATAACCGGAAAAAAGCAGAAGATTTTTTCAGAAAAACTTCAGCTTATCACAGCCAACCAGATGGTTTTATAAGAAAATTACAGGCGCACCATACTCACGATACATGTAATTTATTGCAAGGCATTAAAGCACCTACCTTGATCATTACTGGAGATAGCGATATCATAATTCCTCCTGTCAATAGTAATATTTTGAATAACAAAATTTCTGGTTCAGAACTCAAAATTATTAAAGAAGGCGGACATGGGTTTGGTTATAGCCATGCTGCTGAAATTGCAAAAATTGTGACTGATTTTTTATCGTAATTCAACGGCATAAAATAAATGTGTCTCGTTTCCAGTCGGAGACTGGGAACGCCTAATGGGGGCTGCCGTCTCAAGACTTGCGGCAGAGCCGCAATTGAAGTGCATTTCCAGCCAGAGGCTGGAAACGAGGTTTTAAAGGGGTTTGCGCTGAAGTTGACACCTATGCCAGCTGTAAGCATCGCTCATTTTTTGGCCGACCTCATAAAATCGCATTGCTCCTCTGTAAATGTTTGTAACGGCAACATTTTGTGCATTACAAAAATCGCTCTTGCTAAAAAATATCTGCTAATCTTTCACCCAACTTCTAGCGAAAGAAAGAGTTTTAGGCTGAGTATCTCTGTAATCATGAATGCGGAGAAGTGTTAACTGCTTAATAAGTGATATGCCGCAATATTTCGGAAAACTACCTACTACTAACCAACCTTGGACAAGTGTTAGCAATGTAAAAGCTGTAACCTGGGACAATAATATTATTAATTTTGACTGTGGCGACTCACGCCTAATCATCAGCGTACTTGCTCCCAATTTAATCCGCGTGCGTTTTGCACCAACTGGGGAATTTATGCCTCGCCGTTCTTGGGCAGTGACACTGGATGATGCAGAATGGGCAATAACACCTTTTGCGGTGCGGGAAACTGAAGCAACGATAGAAATTGAAACAGCACAGATTCGTGTATGTGTTCAACGAGAAAAGTCTCGCATTACCTATTTTGACAAAGCTAATCGTCCTTTTGCCCAAGATGCACAGATGGGGATGGGTTGGCGGATGGGCGCAGTTGCGGGGTGGAAGGAAATTGCAGCCGATGAACATTTCTATGGCTTTGGTGAACGCACAGGCTGGTTGGATAAACTCAGCGAGGTAAAAACCAACTGGACAACGGATGCCTTAGATTATGATGCACTGACTGATGAAATGTACCAAGCAATTCCATTTTTTATGGCTTTGCGCCCAGAGGTAAGCTATGGCATCTTTTTTAATACCACTTTTTGGAGTCAGTTCGATATCGGTGCTGAACAACCAGGTATTTGGAAGATGGAAACTCGCGGCGATGAATTAGATTATTACATTATCTATGGCCCCGAACCTGCCCAAATCCTGGAGACTTACACTCAGCTAACTGGGAGAATGCCATTACCGCCAAAATGGGCGCTAGGTTATCATCAATGTCGTTGGAGTTACGAATCAGAAACTGTTGTGCGGGAACTAGCAAAGGAATTTCGTCAGCGTCGCATTCCCTGCGATGTTATTCACCTCGATATTGACTATATGCGGGGTTATCGGGTGTTTACTTGGAGTCCTCAACGCTTCCCCAACCCGGCAAAACTCATTAGTGATTTAGCAGAGGATGGTTTCAAAACAGTCACAATCATTGATCCTGGTGTGAAGTATGAACCAGAAGCCAATTATGATGTTTTTGACCAAGGAATAGAAAAAGACTATTTTGTGCGTAAAACTGATGGTGCGTTGTTCCACGGTTATGTTTGGCCTGAGAAAGCTGTTTTTCCTGACTTTTTACGTCCTGATGTGCGTAACTGGTGGGCTGATTTACACAAAAGCTTAACTGATATCGGTGTGGCAGGAATTTGGAATGATATGAATGAACCTGCCATAAACGATCGCCCTTTCGGCGATGATGGTGAAAAGATTTGGTTTCCCCTAGATGCACCACAGGGGGAAGGGGGAGATGAGGATAATTTTCAATCCAAAATCCAAAATCCAAAATCTAAAATTGATGCGACTCATACAGAAGTGCATAATTTGTATGGGTTGATGATGGCTAAAGCTTGTTATGAAGGGTTGCAACGGCATCGAGGCTCAGGGCGATCGTTTGTGTTAACGCGATCGGGTTATGCTGGTGTGCAACGCTGGTCTTCTGTGTGGATGGGAGATAACCAATCGTTGTGGGAGCATTTAGAAATGTCTCTGCCGATGCTTTGCAACATGGGACTTTCGGGTGTGGGGTTTGTGGGTTGCGATATTGGCGGGTTTGCTGGTAACGCCACAGCAGAATTATTCGCTCGCTGGATGCAGGTAGGAATGCTTTACCCGTTGATGCGCGGACATTCGGCAATGTCTACTGCTCGTCATGAACCTTGGGTATTTGGCGATCGCGTTGAAAATATCTGTCGAGAATATATTAACCTACGTTATCAACTACTTCCCTACATTTATAACCTTTTTTGGGAAGCGGCAAGAACAGGCGCACCGATTTTAAGACCATTATTATACCATTTTCCCAACGATCCGAAAACTTATACTCTCTACGATCAAGTATTGCTAGGTGCCTCGCTGATGGCTGCACCAATTTACCGCCCTGGAGTTGAGCATCGATCTGTTTATTTACCCCTTGGCACTTGGTATGATTGGTGGAGTGGCGATCGCTATGAAGGTCCGATTCATATTCTGGCTCATGCACCACTGGAAAGAATGCCACTATATGTCCGTAGTGGTGCGATCGTTCCGATGCAACCTGTCAGGCAATATGTTGATCAAGCCCCACTCGACGAGATTCGATTACGGATTTGGCCTGGTAATAATAAATATCAGCTATTTGAAGATGATGGACATACAAGCAAGTATCAAGATAAGGAATTCTCACTGACTAATATCAGCGTGTTTACTGAGAAAAATCAAACAGTAATAGAAATTGAAGCAAGAGTTGGGGAATGGACACCTTCACCGCGTCAAGTGATTGTAGAACTTGTTGGTATTGGAGAGCAACGTTTCCAAGATGATGGTAAGCAACGTAGCCTGCAATTCTGAAATACTCGTAAAGCTGGCTTATCTATAATACTCAATTGTGCAACAAAAAATATGCAGGGGGTTAATGAAGGTAGTTACAAGTGATACCTACGGCGGTTTATTAATTGCCGCGATCGCACTATCTTTTATATTACAATACAGTTCAGTTAAGCAATTTTTTCGTTCTCTTTCTTCTCTCTCTGTGTCCTCTGCGCCTCTGTGGTAGCCTGCGGCAAGCCGCTCCGCGTCTATGTTAAAAAAAACGACTTTAACAAAGAGTGCTAGCCTTAACCCAAGCGTATTGTTTTATATTAGACAAAGGAAAACAAAATGAATGTAGAGACGTAGCAGTGCTACGTCTCTACAAGGGTTCTGGATAACGCATATTTAATTTCTGGAGATGTCTAATTGTTGAGGTTCATACGATCCGGCGTTTACAGTATCAGTGTTTGCGATCGTCCTGATTGCGATGTGATCGCAACCACCAGAATTAGGGGAACAATTCCCGTCACAGCATTGACATCTGATGTAAAATATCGGATGCGAGCTATTCAAGAAGGTTATCAGCTGCATTTATCTAAACCTATTGAAGCAGGTAAGTTAGCTACAGTAGTCGCCAGTCTTGTTGGACGGACTTAGAGAGAATGGAAAATGGGGAGTGGGGAATATGAATTAAATTCTGCCCCATGCCCTCGGATATTTTTATTTCAATATGAATAATTATTGTGTATTGGGGCGATGTTTTAACTACCGAGACTCAGGAGTTTGTTGCAGGCGTAATAGGCTATCGTAAACCTGCCGTTTTAACATATTGTTATTTTGTAGTTCTAGAGTAATTTTGTTGAACTGATCAAAGCTCAAACCATTATCTGCGACAATTTTTTGAGCGCGAGTACAGTAATTGACTGCGATATCTTGAGCTTTCTTTGGAAGACCATTGAAGCTGTTAGAATCGTTACAAACAATCTTGGGAATTTCTCCATTGCCAATAAGTTTTTTAATTTCTTCAAAAGCATTTTGACGTGCTGGCTCCATTGCTAGCACGGCTTGAGCATAACTGTCAATTTCAGTATTGTTAACTATTGGTGATGGAGTTTGACCATCAGCTTTTAAACTCAATGAAAAAGCGTTTAAAATCACACCCGCAGTGGCTAGAACGCCGAAAAAGAATGATTGGGAAAGGATACGCTTTCGGCTATGTCGAGAAAATAAATCGGAAATTTTCTTCATATAGTGTGTGACACAAAACTACATCAGGGATATTTATAAGAACTTTGAATTATTTTCGGAGTTGGAAGTTCCAGCAACTACTCAATAGAACATGAAGCTTTTATATTTGATTGTCAATTGACTCGACATACTTGACAAAGTTCGATTATTTTAGTCTGGAGTGTTGACATTTCTGATGCTCCTTGCTTGAGGCTGACTTCTAACTCCAGTAGTAGGGGTAAGCAAGAGATTAATTGTTGTACAGAAAGCAGCCTGATTTCTTGTTGTAAGAAGTAGATCCGTTTAGGATTACCGATATCAGCAGCTTGAGCGATCGCTTGTTGATTGCGCTCACCACTTTCGATCATAATCTTTACCCATAGCCAGGTACGAAATTGTCCAATCAGTGTGGCAATTATCCGTAATCCCGGCTCGGAAGCATTGAGCAGATCCGCCAAGGTTGTCAAAGCTTTAGCTGTATCTCCTGTTCTGATTGCTGCTGCTAATTGTAAGCTATTTTGAGTAGTATTTCTGACTAACTTCGTAACAGTATTTATATCTAAAGGCTTATTATTACCTTGGGCATATAGCCGCAATTTCTCTAACTCATTGTAGAGAAGCCGTGTATCATTTCCTACTGATTCTGCCAATAACTGGGCAGTATTGGCAGTCAGTTTTACGCCCACAGTCTGCGCTGCTTGATTAACAGATTGCACCAGCAATTCTGTTTTCCAAGGGGGAATGAGCGGAAATTCTCGGAACTCGGTAGCAAACTGTTTTAACAATTTCGTGGATTTAAGGCGTTCATCTGGCTTGTTACGGCTAGTGAGCAATAAAAATGAGTTTTCGGGGGTTACAGGTAGCGATCGCACCAATTCTGCTAATACATTCTCTGGACAGTGCTGAAACAGAGTAGTATTTATCAGCCATACCAAGCGCCCACCAGCGCCAAAAGTGGGTGTCATCACCTGATTTAAGCCCTGAATCGTAGCATCAGCTTGATCTGGAGGGAATGAAGTGTAGTTAAAACTAATCCATTGGGGATCGAGGACGCGATCGCGCAGCATAGCGATCGCCTTTTCGATAGCAAAATCATCCTCACCCCAGTAAACATAGATTGGCATAGACAAACCTCTTAGCAAATGCGATCATTGGGCGTTGGTGAAGAATTAATAACTCCTAACTCCCCACTCCCCACACCCAAAAACTAAATACTTTTAAAATCATTCTGTTAATCGGGATAATTTTCCCTAAAATCTATCAAGTGAGAGCGTGAGGCTATAAAGATTGGACGACAACTATCAAACTTACTTAAATCGGTTAGCACGACTGACGCTGCCAGAAGCCTACAGATCCCAAGTTCAGCATATTCAGGAATCTTCTAAATTTCAGCCAGATTCTGGGTTAATACAAGCAACGGCCTTTCCTGGCTATACGCTAATTACCCCGCCTGCGGCAGAAGAAGAATCACAAAACTCTGCTTTCTATGCCAAATTACAGACTTACCAACAGGAACTTTTACAGTTGCCTGTAAACCGTAATTTGATCGTACCTGTACCTCCTGCTAGCTTCCATCTAACTTTAGCGGATTTAATTTGGGACAATGCTTACCTTGACACCTACGAAAAAAATCCCAAATTTGACGAGGAGTTACACTCTTGTTTAGCCGAAATGTTTCAGCAATATCAACAATTGATGACAAACAGGAGTCATCCGATTAAATGGCAAATGCTGGGACTAATACTGATGCCAAGAGCTGTAGCCGTTTGTTTGGTACCCAAGGATGAAAGCTGCTACGAGGAAATTAGTAAATTTCGCCGAACAATTTATCAAAATCCCAAGTTAATTGCTTTGGGTATTGAGCAGCATTATCACTTTACAGCCCATGTTACATTAGCCTATTTTGGGGAGGTTTCATCTGACTTAGACCGCACAAGTTTCAGCACAATGCTTTCTCAATTGAATGAACAATGGCTGTTAGATTTGCCAGAAATTTTGATTCATCGCGTCGAATTACGGAAGTTTAATGACATGACCCGCTATTATCGTGAACCAGACTGGCCGATTTTAGATTTTTGATCTGAATCCGCGTATTATCTGAGCAACATTAAATTTGGATTTGCTAATATAGCGGTTCTCAGTTGAGTCTAATATAGACCTAACCCCCAACCCCTTCCCTACATTCGCGCAGCGTCTCGTTGGCGTTCGCGTTAGCGTCTCTGAAAGAGAAGCCTCTCGTAGAGAAGAGAGGGAAGGGGAGTAAGATTCAAAGCCTCTCTCCTAAAAGGAGAGGTCAAAGTCTATTGCATACAAAGGAAAAGTGCTATAGTTTATTCGCATTTAAAATTCCGGTTGTTGATAAACGAGGTAAACAGCTTCTAAAAATACATCAGGTGTAACAGCTTCTGGCAACTTTTCTAGATTAATAATACCTACAACTTGCTCGGCTAGCTTTAGAGATAATGAGGCTTTTGCTTTTAACGACATTGCACCACGTCGCTGCAAATACTCACGAATAACAGCAAAATCATCAGGCATCAATGGTGATAAATCGGCAATTTGGATTAACTGTTCATGAAGTACCTTAGCCTGTTCCGAAATTGTTAATGTGGCTGATGCAGTCGGTGTTTGGGCTTGAATTACAATTGTGCCAGCTGCCAAATCACCTAAGCGCTTTTCTCGACGGCCAAACATAATTAAAAATGCGCCAATAAACAAAGTTTCATCAAAGGGTCGCAGTAAGGCACGTAGAGTTGCTTGTTGTAGCCCGATGAGTCTACCATCATCTCGAACTACGCGAATTTTAGCAACCCGTTTACCAGGGGTTTGCCCAAACCATAAGGTTTCAAAAAATACAAAATAGCCGATGTAAATTGCAAAGGCGATAATGAAGAAAATTGCTATTAACCAAATTCCTAAATTCCGAGCCTCAAAAAAATTGAACAGTTGCGTCGAAAAGAGAGTCCAGCCAAGGAAAAACACAAGCAAAATTACAGCCAAGGCTGTATAATCAATCAGCAGTGCCAAAGCTCGATTGCCGATTCCCGCTAGAGTAAATTCCAACTCTACACTTTCTGGAGTCTGGAATGTGATGCGATTAAAAAAGCGCATATTTTAACTAATTCAAAATTAATAGAGTTAAATTAAGGTGTTGAGTTAACGAAAATCCTGCAAGGGAGGTTCTCGTAATTGCAAACCTAGACCCTCGCGCCGACTACGCAAGTCAAAATATAAAACAGCTTTTAGTGCTTGCCAAAATGGCATCACAAAAACTCCACCTACTAAGCCGCTGATCAAAGAAATAACATATACAATTCCGTAGATAGTAGAACCTTGCTCAAGCTTTACGAGGAATAGTTGGGGTATATAGTTAAATACAAATACTAACGGAAATGTAACGACACACGCAACTAAAACAACGCCCTGAATGCGAAGTACTGAAGCTTTAGTTAAGTCCCAACTTCTGGCAACACTTTCGCCACCATTGATATTTTCCTCAACAGCTAGCGGTACCTCAGCTACTACCCAACGCGAGTAGAACCAAGTTAGTCCCAATAGCATAATAACTACCGTTACAATAATTGCCAATGTGGTTGCAACTATAACACCTGTACTACCTAATATCCCTCCTAATACTACTCCCAGCAAGCCACCCACGATACCACCCGCGATCGCTAGTCCCAAATAAATTACAAGTAAATATATACTTACTTGGAAACCAACTCTTAAAAATGACCAAAGACGTGGATTAATATGGCTACTGGCAGTTTGGACATTTTCAGGTTGGTAAACCAATTCTCCAAAAGCCAAGCGTGAAATTAGTCCAGAGATGGCTGCATATTTTGCCCAGCCGTAGATCGGAATTATAATCCACAAGTGAGCAATTAAAGCCAGTTTCAGATAAGTCTTCAGATGAGAACGATACAACCGTACCGCAGCAGTAACAACATTCCCTAAACTCAGTGGTTGTATCTGACTGGGAGATCCAAAATTTTCAGACATAATGGCAAATTTCCGTTGAAATTACGGAGATGAATTTGAGGCTATCTTAAGCTAAGTTAAACTCAGTGTTCCCAAAATTCATGAATATTCAACGTTGGATTGCACGACGAGAACCGAATTGGCAACGTCTGGATGCCCTATTAAGGCAGATAGAAAAAAAAGGGTTAAAATCCTTATCGGCAGCAGAAATTAGAGAGTTAGCGAGTTTGTATCGTTCAGTGGCAGCAGATTTGGCTCGTGCCCGCACACAACAAATCGGCAATACTTTGATCCAAAGTTTACAATCTTTAACAACTCGTGCCTATACGCAGATTTACCAAGGTTCGCGGCGACAGGAATGGCAGGCAATTCTGGAATTTTACCGATGGGGATTACCATCTGTAGTTCAGAAAACATTTGCATATATTGCTGGTGCAACGACGCTGTTTCTACTGGGGGCGCTAGTAGGTTGGTGGTATTCCTGGCAAAATCCTAGCTTTATGTCGTTGATAGTACCTGAAAGTTTGATTACTAAGGTGCGAGATGAGCATAAATTGTGGATGGGGTCAATTGTCGGCGTTGAACCTCTGGCATCCAGCAGTATCATGATCAATAACCTGTCGGTGTGTTTTGGGGCTGTTGCTGGTGGGATGACGGCTGGAGCATATACAACTTATTTGATGGTATTTAATGGCTTATTGATTGGTGCTGTTGGTACTTTGGTGGGTCAAAATAATCTGGCTTATCCTTTTTGGGCGTTTGTGTTTGGGCATGGTTCTTTGGAATTACCCGCGATCTTTTTTGCTGGAGGTGCGGGATTTTTATTAGCAAGAGCAATTTTATTTCCTGGTAAATATCGCCGTGGGGATGCACTGAAATTGTACGGTTTGCAAGCGGTGCAGCTAGTATTTGGGATTGTACCAATGTTGATTATTGCTGGTGCGATCGAAGGCTTTTTTTCTCCTAATCCCAACATACCTGATCCAATTAAATATCTGGCAGGAATAGGATTATTTATACTTTTAGTGCTGTATTGTAGCCGCAAGCAAACATCAAATAATTTAGATGGCGGCTGATGGGTAAATTGAAAAAATATTTTAGAATAAGGTAAATACTTTTCAGTTAAGACTTCAGAAGTTAGGACTTAACTATGTAAAAAAGTTCTTATAAGTTGAAGCTAGGATAATCATGATACAAACATCAAATAAAATATTGACCCTAGAAGAGTTTCTCGCACTACCAGAAACTAAACCATATTGCGAATACATCGACGGTAAAATTATTCCAAAACCTATGCCTCAAGGAAAACATAGCACTATTCAAGGAGAACTCTGTCCCACAATCAATTCTGTTGTCAAAGTACAAAAAATGGGTTGGGCTTTTCCAGAATTACGTTGCACTTACCCTTCGGGAAGCCGTGCTTCGCACGTCTATGCAGGACGTTCTATAGTTCCCGATGTCGCTGTATTCTGTTGGGCAAGGCTGCCTGTAGACGAGAATGGTGATATTGCCAATATATTTGCCGTAGCACCCGACTGGATAATCGAAATTCTCTCCCGAACAAAGCCATACAAAAGTTACAAAAAAAATCTTACACGCTCTCAATCACGGGACTCAAATGGGTTGGTTAATTGATCCTGATGAGCGATTCATTGCTGCTTATCCTGCGGGACAACAACCTTTACCTTTTGAGGAAATTGAGTCTGTTTTAGCAGTGCCAGAGTTGTGTCAGGGGTTACAGTTGATGGTAGGTGATATTTTTGGGTGGTTAAAGGTGACTACGTAATAAATATTAATCGGATTACTTTAGCAAGATCCTGATTCTGTGTAGATACACAACAACGAATGATTTAGGATTGCTACTCAATTCTACAGACTCACCGATTACCACAGATTTTTTATCTATTTTGTACTGAAGTTATAATTTTGAAATTTAGTGGTTTTTTCACTTTTAATTATTTAAATTCAACTGAAATTTTTTATCAGCATATTATTGCTAAACTAATCTAGTTAATCAAATATCAATAAACAAAAGATTAAGGTATGTTTAAAAGTAAGATTTAATTAGATATTAATCTTTTGTTTATTCATCCTTAACCATAAAAATTGTAAGTTATCTTAAGGCTGAAATTACAGCATAAATGTATTCCTTTAATTAGAGGTAATATGATTTTTCCGACTACCATCTTGAATCGTGTCATTGCTACTTCAGTGATGACAACTTCTGTTGCACTTAGTCCATTTTTTGGTGCGATCGCACATGCTGAAACTCTCAATGGTGCAGGAGCAACTTTTCCGGCTCCACTTTACGAACGCTATGCTCGTGAAGTGAAAAAGAAATATCCCGACTTGAAAATTAACTACCAAGCAATTGGTAGCGGCGGCGGTATTCGTCAAGTCATCGCTGGAACCGTTGACTTTGGTGGTAGTGATGCTGCAATGAAAGATGATGAAATCACTAAAGTCAAGAACGGTGTAATCTTAGTACCTACAGCAGGCGGTGCCGTTTCTGTTGTTTACAATCTTCCCGGCGTTAATGATCTCAAATTGTCCCGCGCTACACTACCAGCAATTTTCTCAGGTCAAATTACCAAATGGGATGACCAAAAAATTAAAGCTGATAATCCAGGTGTAAATCTACCAAATCAATCAATTAAATTTGTTGTTCGCGCTGATGGTAGCGGTACAACTTTCATTTTCACTAACCACTTGAGTGCTACTAGCGGTTATTTTAAAGGCAGAGTTGGAACTAACACTGCTCCCAAATGGAATCTGCCAAATGTCCTCAGAGGCAAAGGCAATCCAGGCGTAGCTGCCTTAGTATCTCGTACTTCCGGTTCTATTGGTTATGTAGAATATAGCTACGCTGTCCAAAATAACCTGAAATCAGCACTGGTACAAAATAAGAAAGGAGAATTTGTTGCTCCTTCTTTAGAATCTGCAAATGCAGCTTTATCAACTGTGAATTTCCCCGAAAACTACCGCGTTTTCGTAGGAGAACCAGCACAGGGTTATCCAATTGTAGGTCTTACTTGGATGCTGGTTTACAAACAGTATGCTAATGCTGCTAAAGCTGATGCAATTAAGAAATGGATTAATTGGGTATTAAAAGATGGTCAACAATATAACGATGACCTCAACTACACCAAAATTCCATCTGATGTGGTCAATCGGGTGCTTCAGACAGTGAATAGCTCTGTCAAGCCTTAATTTACAATCTGACTATAGTGGTTCTCAATTGCATGGAATACAGACCTAACAAGAACAGCCCCTTCCCTACTAGCGTTGGGGAGTAAACCTCAAAGCCTCTCTCCTAAAAGGAGAGAGGTCAAAATATATTGTATACAAATGAGAAGCGCTATAATTTCCTCTCCTAATAGAGTGAATTAACAACTCACTCTATTAGTAATAAAAAAATCTATTTTATTGATTTGTAATGGCAAATTCACTTGAACCAGCCGACAGAAATTCATCAGATAATTCAAATCTAGGCGATGAAAATTTCAATTTAACAGCTATCGGCGGCACAAATTTATGGTTTGACCAAGGTTTTACACGGCTAGTATACTTTTTTGCCGTGATTACGATTGCAGTGCTATTTGTAATGAGTTGGGTAATTTCACACGAAGCTCTACCAGCCATTAAACAGTTTGGACTGGGGTTTTTGTGGGATCAAGATTGGGATACAGGTAATCAGGTTTTTGGTGCATTACCCTATATTTATGGAAGTTTGGTGAGTAGTGCGATCGCTATTTTATTGGCTGTCCCAGTGGGGATAGCAGTAGCCTTAGTCACGAGTGAAAATTTCTTACCTTCATCGCTACGAACAACCTTAGCATTTGTTGTTGAATTAATTGCAGCAATTCCCAGTGTCATTATTGGTTTATGGGCGATTTTTGTTTTTATTCCAGTTCTAGAACCTCTACAAAAGTTGCTCTCCAGCACTTTTAAATGGATACCACTGTTTAATACAGAAGACCCTTCGGGGACTAATATGTTGACTGCTGGAATTATTCTAGCCATCATGATTTTGCCGACAATGGCAGCAATTACTCGTGATGTCTTAATGGCTATTCCTAAAGAATTACGTAGCGCATCTATGGCTTTGGGTGGCACCCGTTGGGAAACAATTTTTCGAGTCTTGCTACCAGCTGGATTTTCTGGAATGGTGAGCGCAGCAATGCTGGCCTTAGGACGTGCTTTGGGCGAAACAATGGCTGTGACTATGGTAATTGGTAACTCTGCTCAAATCAGTGCTTCTTTACTCGATCCAGGTTATACAATTCCCTCTGTATTAGCTAATGAATTTGCCGAAGCTGAACCGGGATTGCATATAGGCGCTCTCAGCTATTTGGCATTGATTTTGTTTGGCGTAACTCTAGCTGTGAATATTGGCGCTGTACTATTGGTGAAGTGGGTTGGCAGGAAAAATAAATAATCCTATTTCAGTTTAATGTTGCCATAAATATTTTCATCTCAATGTAGCAAGACGTTTATCAATCAAAATTTGTAAAAAATATGAGTGCTTCCATCCAGCCTAAACCTGATGAATCTCTGGCAACAGAATTATGCAGTCCTCTGCCAACAGAGCGAGTAATATTTACTTATGCAATGAATGCGATCGCCTTTGGTTTGACAGGTTTAGCACTGATTCCTTTATTATCAATTTTGTGGGAAATTCTCGTCCGGGGAATATCTGGGCTGAAATCAGATATGTTTGTCAAAGCAGTGATTGACAATGGCTTTGGCAATGCCATACTGGGAACCATAATCATGGTATTAATTGGTGGTATATTGAGCATTCCCACAGGGATAATGACAGGAATTTTCTTGGCAGAATTTAGTCAAACCAACCCAATTACTGGGCTTGTTCGTTTTATCAGCAGTATTCTGACAGGCGTGCCTTCAATTGTTGTAGGCGTATTCGCTTACGGTGTGATAGTTTTGGTAACTAAAGGATTTAGTGCGATCGCAGGTGGTTTTGCTTTAGCCGTAATTATGCTACCTGTGATTATACTGACAACAGAAGAATCCTTAAAACTTATTCCCATATCTCAACGTCTTGCCTCGGCTGCTTTAGGCGGAACTCGCTTCCAAACTATTTTTCGCATCGTTGTGACTGCTGCAATTCCCGGAATTACTACAGGCATTTTATTAGCTGTAGCTCGTGCAGCTGGTGAAACAGCACCCTTAATTTTTACTGCTTTATTTAGTCTAGATTGGTCAGAAGGATTGTTAAGTCCAACAGCTTCCTTACCAGTATTGATTTTTAACCTCTACAACGACCCCGACCCGGAAAAAAGCCAATTAGTATGGACTACTTCTATAGTTCTACTCAGCTTAATTTTATGTGTCAGTATTCTCTCTCGCTTAGTTATTAGACAGAGAAAAATAAACTAAAAATAAATTTTTGTTTTGTTTCGCACCTTGGGCAAGTATGAATAACCTAATTCCAGCTATCAAAGTTAAAAATATCAGCTTTTACTATGGCACAATCAAGGCAATCGAAAGGGTATCAATAGATATTTGTCAGAATCAAGTAACTGCAATTATTGGCCCTAGTGGTTGTGGTAAATCTACCTTTATCAAAATTCTTAATCGGATTAGCGAATTAGAAGGGCCAGTGAAAGTTGAAGGAGATGTAGAATTTTTTGGTCAGAATATTTATGCTCCTCGTGTCAACATCAATCGCTTACGTCGCCAAATTGGTATGGTGTTTCAAAAACCGAATCCTTTTCCCCTGAGTATTTACGAAAATGTTGCCTACGGTATGAGAATAGCAGGCAGGTATTCAAAAGTAGAATTAGATGAAATTGTCGAATCTGCCCTCAAAGGTGCTGCTCTTTGGAATGAAGTCAAAGATAAGTTGGATAAATCCGGTTTAGGGCTTTCTGGTGGTCAACAACAAAGATTATGTATTGCCCGTGCTTTAGCAGTCAAGCCGAAAGTTCTGCTGATGGATGAGCCTTGCTCGGCTCTTGATCCGATCGCGACGATGAAAGTTGAGGAACTGCTCCATAGTTTGAAGTCTCAGTTGACAATTGCGATCGTTACCCACAATATGCAGCAAGCCGCTCGCGTCTCTGATTTTACGGCTTTCTTCAGCACCGATGAAAGTCGAATTGGTCAAATGGTTGAATTTGGCGCTACAGAGCAAATCTTTAATAACCCATTAGACCCCCGCACCCGCGACTACATTTCCGGGCGTTTCGGTTAAGGTATGTCCTAGCGTGGCTTAATAATTTTTGTCGTACATTTACATAATTAGGACTTATATCATGTCCGGTAGCATAACCATAATAAAATGGGCAAGTATGCATTCGGAAACAAGCATCTACCGTACCAATGCCAAAGCGAATTAGTATGTCAACAATTGCTCCAACAACAAGATTTAGTTCGAGGTTTGACCAACTTCCACTGGTGGCCTCAGGTGGTGACCTAATTATGGGTAAGCTACCGGACATGATATTACGCAATCAAAGCTTGAAACCTCGATCCCCCCTAACCCCCTTTTTTAAGGGGGGAACTTGAAAGCCCCCTTTTTAAGGGGGTTGGGGGAGCTCTTCTGCGTAAGTCCTAAACCCTTGTAGAGATGTAAAATTTTACGTCTCTACATCAACGATTCATAACTGTATTCAGTAAGGCAAAAGCGATCGCTACTTTCCTGATTTACCCAGATACAACAGCATGGGATCTCTCAGTTTGCGTTTGCAAATAGCGATAAAGACGATTCAGGGCATTTACATGAGCGTAAGCTGCTGCTACGACGATATCAGTATCAGATGCTTGTCCAGAGAAGATCCGCTCCTGATGCTTCAAGCGAACTGTGACGGTTCCCAGTGCATCAATTCCGCCAGTCACAGATTGCACAGAAAATTCAATCAGTTGATTGGGAATTTTCACCAATTGATTGATTGCTTGATACACCGCATCCACTGGGCCAGCGCCTACACTCGCATTCGTAAGGATTTTGCCATCAGGAGTAACAATTGTAATGGTTGCAGTTGGGCAAGTGCAATCACCGCAGATTACTTGGACGTGTTCGATTTTAAAGCCACTTTCTACTTGAATCTGTGTCTCATCTCGAGCGATCGCTTCTAAATCCCAATCTGATATTTCTTTTTTCTTATCGGCGACTTCTTTAAATCGATTGAAGGCTTTATTCAAGTCTGCTTCATTCAATTCAAAACCCAATTCCTTAAGTCTGCTACGAAAAGCATTTCGTCCAGAGTGTTTGCCTAAAACAATGCGATTTTCTGGCAAACCGATCGCAGCAGCTTCCATAATTTCATAAGTCTGGCGGTGCTTGATAATCCCATCTTGGTGAATCCCAGACTCATGGGCGAAAGCGTTTGCTCCCACGATCGCTTTATTGGGCTGAATCAGCATTCCGGTTAATTGGGAAACCAAGGATGAGGTTTTGTAAATCTCCTGAGTCTTAATATTAGTCAAGGGTGCATCGGCATCAACTGGACGACCAAAATAGGGGTTGAAAAATGGTTTGCGTACCTGCAACGCCATCACAATCTCTTCTAATGCTGCATTACCCGCCCGTTCCCCAATGCCATTAATAGTACATTCCACCTGACGCACACCATATTCAATGGCAGCCAAAGCGTTAGCTGTCGCCAAACCCAAATCATTTTGAGTATGAATGGAAAGAATCACCCCATCGATGTTGGGAACATATGATCGAATTCCTTGAATCAGAGTTCCGATTTCCTTGGGTGTGCAGTAACCAACGGTATCAGGAATATTAATTGTAGTTGCACCGGCTGCGATCGCCACCTCCAAAACTTGATAGAGAAATTCTGGTTCAGTGCGACTGGCATCCATTGGTGAAAATTCTACATCGTCTACAAAGGACTTGGCATAGGCGACCATTTCGGCTGCGATCGCTAATACTTCGCTACGAGATTTTTTCAACTGATATTTCAGGTGAATATCAGAGGTAGAAATCATCGTGTGGATTCTAGGACGAGCCGCTCCCTTCAAGGCAACGGCTGCGGCGTGAATATCTTGGCGAATGGCTCTGGCTAAACTGCAAATGATTGGTCCGCCTGATATTCCGACTTGTTCAGCAATAGTTTTAACAGCTTGAAAATCTCCCGGACTAGCAACGGCAAAACCTGCTTCAATCACATCGACACCAAGGAGAGCCAGTTGATGAGCAATCGCCAGCTTTTCTTCTACATTCAGGGTTGCGCCCGGTGATTGTTCGCCATCTCGTAGCGTGGTGTCGAAGATAATAACTCGGTCTGGTTGAGATGTGATGCTCATAACTGTCTCCCGTGGTATTGAGGGGATATTCAAAAATTCTACTTCGGATATTGTATACAATTATCTGGATTTTGTATACAATATTAAATATGAACTTAAATGACTTGGCAGCTAATGTGCTGCAACAACAACGCAGTACCCCAGATTTAATTGCCGATGCTTTGCGGGAAGCGATTCTGGGCGGCATTTTTCAGGAAGGACAATCACTTAGACAGGATGAAATCGCCACTCAGTTTGGCGTTAGTCGCATTCCCGTGCGCGAGGCGCTCAAGCAGCTAGAAGCCGAAGGATTGGTGACACTGCATCTAAATCGTGGTGCGATCGTATCGGTGTTGACATATCTGGAGGCGCAAGAAATCTGTGAAATTCGTAGCGCCTTGGAAGTGAAAGCAATGCAGTTGGCAATACCTAAGTTCAGGGAAACAGATATAGAAAAAGCTGCTGTGATTCTGGAAGCGACAGACAAAGCAACTGATGCAGGTATGTTGGCAAAACTCAACTGGGAATTTCATGCGACGCTGTACGCCACTGCTGAACGTCCCCGATTGCTGACAATGATTAAAACTTTACACGTTAATTGCGATCGCTATGTCCGCGTGCAAATGGCGCAGATGGATTACCAAGAGCGATCGCAAAAAGAACACTATCAACTCCTAGATGCTTGTCAAAAGCGAGATACAAAAGCTGCTGTCAGGTTACTAAAACGACACATTGACACCGCAGGAGAACAGCTAATTGCATACTTACAGCAAATTGCTCACAAGCGCTGATTCTTGCTAGAAATAGATGATCTACTAGAACAGACTAAACGGGAAATTTAGACTATCCTGTTGAGAGAAATAAGTAGGATCGTCTATGAAAAAACTGATCCAGCGTATTCAGAGATTGCTCAAACGTATCCTCAAGAGGTTTGCCTCCAATTCTCAGCAACCATCGTCCCTGCCTCTAATAAATTCTCGCCCGTTAGAAACTTCTATTCCCAGTATTTCTCCCCGATGGGAGTCCGGTTTGGTGCTAGTGTGTTCACAATGTGCAAACGAGCAACCAAATAATTTTCATCCAACTGGCAGAAGCTCAACTGCTTCCGAAGACTTAGAGAATTGGTTGAAATCGCGTTTAAAATTTGAGGGATTATGGGGTGAATTTCGGGTTGTTAGTACCAGTTGTTTAGGGGTTTGTCCACGGATGGGTATTACTGTTGTTCTTGTAAGTAATGAAAGTCACGGGAATAGTCCATGCTTAATTGTAAATCCCCAGAGCGATCGCGAACTTCTTTACTCATACATCAAACAGAATAAAGGGTGACTTCAAAGCTTTCCTAACGCTTAGTACAGAATTTCATTAATTCAGAACAAATATAGCACTCAAACTTTGCGTCCCTCTGCGCTTTACTTTGCGTTCCTCTGCGTTTAAAAAAGCTACAAACTTATGCAAACCCATACTTCCAACAGAACATTTTTTCCACTTTCAAAAACGATTATTCCCTTGTAATGCCAACCGCAGATAAGGACACTTTTGTAAAAATCCAGATGCCTTATTATCAGCATCTAAGTTATCAATATGTGCTGGTGTAGGTCGAATAATACCACCAAACAAGTCATCCAACCCATAGGGAGTGAAAAATTGCCATTGGCCTTGTGTATCTTGTCGAACTCCTACAGCAGTAGCGGTGTGCAGCCAATCTGTAATCGCATCCTCTGTACTAATGTAAGGTCTGCTACCAAGACGCCAACGAGCAAAACTAGCTTGATTTTTTACATCAAACTGGTCATGAGGAAATTGTTGTGTGAGAGTCGCCTTTGCTGCTAGTTCTTGGGAACGGTTCCCCTCTATATCAAAGAATGCAATATCAAAATCTTTAATACCTAACCGACAATTCTCGCCAAAAATTGAATGCCAAACGGTGTTTCGGACTGCACCCCCGGCTAACCACCAGTTAGGTAGATTTAGTTGTGCGATCGCTCTTAATACTATATCAATACGTGTATCAGCTAAAATCATTTGTAGACCAGTGTTACTATTCATATCAAATTCCTGGGATTGTCAAGTAGAAGGTGAAAATATTATCATTTACATTTCATTAAGCTTACGGTGTTGATAGTCCTGCGGTGACACATAGCGGGTCGATGTTTTTTAGTTTTGCGGAAGGTTAAATTGTGAATTTAGAATTTAGAATTTTTATTTATGGAAGATTTATTTGCGCGGCTAGAACGCACACTCAATCCTGAACTGCCTTCCCTAACAGAGTCACAACAACAACTTCTACAAGAACTCAGTATTGATCAAAATCAACCCGGTACGATTGGGCATGACTTTCAAACTCTGATAGATTTTTTACAACCAAATGGAGTGGAAGTTAGTAGTGTTAATAACCTTCTACCCCTAAAAATCCTATCAGAACTTAATTCTCGGTTAAGTCATCCAATTGAAACTAAACTCAAACGCCCCGTACAGAAATCATACCCCTATATTAATGGGTTATATTTGTTATTACGCAGTTCTGGGATAGCCCAAATTAGATCCCAAGGGAAGAAGCAAATTTTAGTATTAGACGCAGCTATCTTAGAATCATGGTCAAATCTAAACCCAACAGAACGCTATTTCAACTTATTAGAAGCTTGGTTAATTTGGGGAAATAACGAAATTTTGGGTGAGCATCAAGACTCATTCGGAAATTTATTTAGATGCATTCAACTTTGGACTCGCGTCCCAGATAAAGGTTTGAAATTTCCTAAATATGAAGACCAAGATGATATTAGTTATTACCCAGGTCTGCATAACGTTGCCCTGTTAGAGTTATTTGGATTGCTATCTATCCAGCAAGGAAAACCACAAGAAGGCAAGGGGTGGCGCATTACTAGTTTACAACGCTTACCCTTTGGTGATGCTCTCTTGCAATTACTATTTCCACTGGGTATACGAGGAGAATTACAGGATGATGTCAATGTGACTTTTGGAAAATTGCAGCCGCATTTTCAACCATTTTTTCCAGAATGGGAGCATAATTTATTTGTGGTCAAGCAAGGCTTCACTGATGGTATTTATATTTTTAAAGTGTCCATTTCTAAGGCTTGGAGACGCATTGCCATCCCAGCGAAAAAACCATTAAGCTGGTTAGCAGAGACAATTCTCGATGCTTTTGATTTTGACTACGACCATTTATATGAGTTTAGTTATAAAGACCGTTTTGGTCGTATAATCAAAATCGGTCATCCCTACATGGAAACACCGCCATTTGCAGACCAAGTACAGATTGGTGACTTATCTCTAGAACCGGGTGCTAAAATGATCTATCTTTATGATTTTTGCGACAACTGGAAATTTGATGTGCAGTTAGAAGCAATTAATCCACCTGATAACAAAATCAAAAAAGCAAAAATTTTAGAAGTTCACGGAAATGCACCTCAACAGTATTGGAGTGAGGATGATGAATTGGATGAAGATGAAGAATGAGGGAGATTTAGAGAGACGTGGACAATAAAAATGTCCCCGTATCTTCTGTTTGTGTCTTCTACAACCAACTTTAAGATTGAGATAGCTTTAGTTACAATGAAGCAACACAAATTGTCAGGAGATAAAACCTGTGAGTCTTCCATATACTGGAGGTTGTCAATGTGGACAAATTAGTTACGAAATTCATGCCCAACCGTTAACCCTTTACCTATGCCACTGCAAGGAGTGTCAGAAACAATCGTCTAGTGCCTTTGGAATGTCTCTTACAGTACTACGAGATGCTATTATGATTGTTCAGGGAAAACCGAAAGCTTGGACTCGGAAAAATGATAGCGGACGTGAAGTAAATAACCTATTCTGTGGCGACTGCGGAACGCGATTGTTCCATGAACGGACTTACAACTCAAATACTATCAATGTCAAAGCCGGAACCTTAGATGATACAAGTTGGTTACGCCCAGTGGGTAACATTTGGACACGCAGTGCCCAGTCATGGGTGATAATTTCAGACCAATTGCTCAACTATGACGGGCAACCAGAGGATACGCACCCTTTATGGGAAAAATGGAAACAACAACATCCTTAACAATTCAAAATTCAAAACTCAAAAATAAATGCAGAACTCTCGATATCAAACATCATACCCCAAGACTTAAACCAACGCCCTCGGTTGGTAGTCTAACTTATGACTGTACGAAAGGAGATAATAATAAATTTTTACTCGTAAAGTGCTTTAATGAACATATTAAATTATTTAAAACAGTAATAGTAAACTCAAATTATAAGTTCGGCTTGTATATCATATAAATTTCCACACTTGTCTGCAAATCATTAATAAAGCTAACACACTATTAATATTTAACATGAAAACTTTCTGGGCATTTCCAATCAAGTGATTTAAGTGAAACTAGATAAGTAAGACGATTTTGGCTCATTCTCAACACTTTTAACAGTTATTTCTAGACAAAGTTGATGATAAACGACACACCAAAAGAATTGAACCCAGACCAAGAGATTGGGCGCTTGATTGATGAGGTAATGTCTTCATCTCTGACTGATGAACAGTACCGCAAAAAGATGCAGCGACGCAAAGAAGTCCAAGAGAAGCGCATCGCAGAAGCTGTACCAGAAAAAGGGTTAATTATTGTAAATACTGGTAATGGTAAGGGTAAAACCACTGCGGCTTTAGGGATGGTGTTACGATCCCTCGGTCACGGGTATAAAGTAGCGATCGTCCAATTCATCAAAGGTAGCTGGGAACCTTCCGAAAAAAGGGTTTTCAGCTATTGGGAAGACCAGATAGAATTTCACGCAATGGGCGAAGGCTTTACCTGGGAAACTCAAGACCGCGATCGCGATCTCGACAAAGCTAGCGCCGCCTGGGAAAAATCATTAGAATATATCCGCAACCCAGACTTTCAGATGGTGTTGTTAGATGAAATCAATATTGCCCTGAAAATGTCTTACTTAGAAGTAGAAGACGTTTTAGCAGGTTTGGCGCAAAAACCAGCTAACAAACACGTTATTCTCACAGGTAGAGGCGCACCGGCTGCTTTAATTGAGCGTGCTGACCTCGTAACCGAAATGACCTTAGTTAAGCACCCTTTCCGCGATCAAGGTGTTAAGGCGCAACCAGGAATTGAGTATTAACTTGAAGATTATTTGCACATTTGCAATGTGCGGCGATCGCTAGCAGTGATAGAATTTAATCGGTAAAAGTCTTGCAGAGCCACCGAATAAGCATAACTGCTTGATTCGTCTTCACCAACTTTAGGCAATCTACTGCTTGTAGCTACCTGATTCGACTGATTAGAACTAGCTTCATTTGCTGAACCATTAACCGTCATCGCCAACTCTCCTGATGGGTTGAGTGTACCCTGAAAACAATTAAACTCTGATTGTGGCATATACAATACACCCGTTACCTTCTCCTGCTGCTTTTGAAATATGATGTAAGCTTGACCAAGCTGGTTTGGTTTTGGGGATTGACCATAGAGATAAACCCCATCTTTTTCAGGAAAATTCGCTTTTGGTAAAACTCCCGCGCCTTTGGTCGCTCCCTGAGAACCTGGAACCAGCGCGGTGGTTGTAGTTTGTGTTTTTCCAATCTTATAGCCAAAAAGCTCTCTATCTCCAGAAGCCGCATTAAGTTGACTTCTCTGCTCTCGAACTCTTCTTAGCTGCGACAGAAGAGAGGGTTTGGAGCTTTTCTCAATTTGAGGCGATGATAATCGAGAATTTGTAACTGACACTACTTGAGTCTGCTTGCCTATAAAGCCCAAACCGAGAAGTAAGCCTAACCCCGCCAGGGAAATTGCCCACTGACGGGGAGATAATAATTGATGAAGGTTGTTAAGCACCCTACTTCTCCTGTTAAAAAACTAACTAAGTTCTCTATAACTTACTTAAACTATAACCAAGTCTTAATTGTTAAAGACTTTGTTTACGACTTAATATTATTATTGTCCAAAAAAGAAAACTGTCAAAAAATAAAGTTTTAATTTAACTTACCAATCTTAGATTACCATGAGTTAGAGTATTTATTCTTCATCCAATAGATTCATGCCATTGGGTGACGTTAATCACAAATTAAATCCTCTGAATTAGCATCCAATTTTTTGACATCTTGCATTTTAGATTTTCAGGTGATAAAAATACTGGTATTTTTTCTCAGATTTATCTCCGTAGAACTCGAAGCCGCAGATCCCCGACAACTTTTACGAAGTAGGGGATCTTGTTTCCCACAAATAGAGTAATATTCAAAGCCTCTCTCCTAAAAGGCTACGGTGTACACACAAATCTGAAGTAATTTACGAATCTGGTTTAACCCCACCCTAACCCTCCCCGATGGATTGGGGAGGGAACTAGATTTCCGGCTTCCCCCCTTGTAAAGGGGGGATTGAGGGGGGTAATTTGACTTGTGTGTACACCGTAGCCTAAAAGGAGAGAGGTCAAAGTGTATTGCATACAAACGAGCGTAGGCGTAGCCTCTCGTAGAGAGGCTACGCCTACGACAAAGCTCAGTGACCATCGTAGACATCGCTATATTTTTTCTGGTTTTCAGCATAAAAAAATCGCCCCCTGAATTCAGGAGGCGCATTACCAAGGTGGTGTAGAGACGCGAAATTTCGCGTCTCTGGTTTTATTTAGCTAGCAACGTATTCTTGGACATTGGCACGACGGCGACGCAGATGAGCCAAAGCTTGATGCTCTAACTGACGGACGCGTTCACGGCTGAGACTCAATCTCTCACCCACTTTCGCCAATGACATTTCATTACCATCCTCTAAACCAAAGCGTAAAGCTACAACTTCTCGCTGTTGCGGGGTTAGTTCCGCTAGCAGGTTGTTCAAGTCTTGGCGTAAGAATTCCTGGTTGGTGTAATACTCTGGTGATGGTCCATCATCTTCGAGCATTTCTTGCAACTCAGTATCCTGGTTCTCACCAACTCGCACATCCAAAGACACTGGTTGACGCGCCATATTCAGATACTCGCGGATCTGAGCAGGTTCTAATTCCAGTTCTTTGGCAATTTCGGCTGGAGTCGGCGATCGCCCCAAAGTTTGAGCCAACTCGCGCTGCACTTTTTTGATTTTGTTCAGTTTCTCAGTAATATGGATCGGTAAGCGGATAGTACGACCTTGTTGGGCGATCGCGCGGGTAATCGCTTGGCGAATCCACCAATAAGCGTAAGTCGAGAACTTATAACCCCTCATTGGGTCAAATTTCTCTACACCCCGCTCTAATCCTAGTGTTCCTTCCTGGATTAAATCCAGAAACTCCATATTCCGCTTTTGGTATTTTTTGGCAATAGCAACCACCAAGCGCAAATTCGCTTCGATCATTTTTTGCTTTGCCCGCTTACCTTGCGTCACCGTTTGTTGAATGTCGGTTTCCGATTGTTCAACCTTGTCAGCCCACTCTGACATATTCGGCTCGCGTTGCAGTTTCTTCGCCAAAGCCTCCTTGGCGTCGATCAGCGTCATCATTTGTTGCACTTGCTTCCCAAAGACAATTTCTTGTTCGCGGGTTAGCAGTGGCACACGACCAATTTCCCGTAGATAGGTTCGCACCATATCAACCGTGAATTTGGTATTGAGGTTTTCCGTTTGGGTGTTGACAGTAGGCATTGGTGCGTTATCCTCTACTCCGTAAACACAATGTATATTTTCTTGCTAAAATCGATTGGGATAAAGTAGTACATCTATCAGTAAATATCGGGAGCTACCAAAAGCAATTATCAGTTGATACAGCCTTTGTTAAGACGTAAGTCCCCAATCATCAGTTCCCCTACCTTCCCTAAATTTTCAATCTTCTATAATCACGCTGGTTGTTTTTGAGAATTCTTCTTTTGGGCAGTTACTGACAGCATCTGGTAAATGCGAAGTCGGTATGAGTTCTACTTAGCTTTATAATACGATAAATCAGGCAGATAGTAAAGTATCTTAAGATAAAGCTTATAATTATAATTCAAAAGGGGTCATTAGAGAAAAAAATTTAAACTTCCTTGAAATTACTTACTACATCTATGTTGACGCGAAAAGCCCCTCTTCTGTTGCTAAAACCTAGCGGGATAACCGAACTTAATTTGCTGTGACGATGGAGGGATGTCACGAATTGGGCATTGGTTAGGACTCACCATTTAACCAAGGACAAATGACCAACGACTAATGACAAATAACTATCTAGAATCCCAGGTCAGCTTTAGCTAGTTCAGCCGCAGCGAATACTTCTGCGTCAGGTTTTTCTTCCCAGGCTGGCTCACCAATTTCTTCGTAAAAAGTTGCGTCGTAAGGACGGGTACGTACTACTACTGGCATCGGAACGGCGTGACCCAATATTAAAGCTTGTTGCTTGGAGTCTAACTTTGCCAACACCGATCGCAGTCCACTACCACCAGATACACCCGTGAAAATCGCGTCAATGTCTTTTTCATCATTCAGCAAAGCGGTAATGCGAGTCCCAATCTGGGACATAACTTCATTATCTATGCCTGATGGACGTTGATCAACTACCAAAAGTGTGACAAAATATTTCCGCAGTTCACGGGCAATAGTCCCAAAGATCGTACTTTGTACCACTCCTGGGTCAAGGAAACGGTGCGCCTCTTCAATGGTAATCATCAATGGCGTGGGGCGATCGCAAGGATTTTTGCTCTGTAAAAATTTATCGGCTTTTTTGACGTAATGCTCGTGAATCCGGCGGGTGATCATATTTGTCACCAACATATAAGAGAGCATATTAGACTGGGAACCAAATTCGATCACAACATTCTTCCCAGATTCCAGACACTGCACAATTTTACTAATGTAATTCTGAGGGCAAACAGCTCGCATATACTTTAAACTATCCATCCGCAATAGTTTGCGCTGCAATGCCATAATCGAGCCTTTGTGTCCGCGCTTCTCGTCGCAGAACATCTCAATTTCTTCGTTAGTCATATTTAACAATTGGACAATCCAAGGCTTGCCAAACTCGCTATATAGAATATTGGCGTTATCTAAGGCTGCATCAGAGAGTCCTAAATCTCGACTACATAACTTAATATCTTCAACTTCTATTTGTTCGTAACTCAAATAGAGTTCTTGAGCATCACGCACACCCCGACGCTTCGTCGATTCCGGGTCGAGGGTGTAAACTTCCACCTTACTAGGAAAAAGTTGCTTTAAACCCTTAACAGTACTGACGTTTTTACCTTCTGCAACAGCTTCCCAGCCATACTCAGAGTGCATATCAAAAATCAAATTTACTGCGGCATTTTTACGGATAACCCCAGCTAAAATTAGCCGTGTTAGAAAGGATTTACCAGTACCAGATTTGCCAAAAATCCCATTACTCCTTTCCACAAAGCGATTTAAATCGATGCAAACGGGCACATCCATATCTAAAGGTTTCCCGATGGAAAAATTGCGCCTTTGGGGGTCATCTTCCCAGCCAAATACGCGGCGAAAATCGTCAACACTTGCATCGTAAACTTGACTAAAGTGGCTAGGAATAGTTTTAACAGGCAACAATTCCATTGTCGTGCTGGTTTGTGGCACAAATGAAGCCAAACCCGTCATTGATGGGAGGAAAGGATTTGCTGATTTGCCATTTGTTGGAGAGAAAGATTCTTCAGATTCGGGAGTGAACATCAACATCGGCGCGAGGTTGATAGTACCATAAGTACCACTTCCGGCTAAAACATCTCGTAAAAAAGTGTCTTCCCAATTGGGAGGATTAGCAATAATTCGGGCATTAGCAGCACCCAATGCTACATCTGTCAGCATACAAAAAAAACGCGATCGCATCCCTTGCACAACCAGGAACTTACCCACCCGCATATCTTCCACAGAAATGTCAGGATGCAATCGTACTTCTAAACCTTCAGTTAGAGAACCTTGAATTACCGAACCTAATGGCTGTGCCGAATTCATCTAATTAGTTACATGATTGTTGGTGCTATCTCTTATGTTGAATTGTAATTGCATAGGGCAAAAGTTGCGAATTTTTCATTAGTCATTTGTCATTAGTTATTTGTCATTTGTCTTGAGTTATTCTCTCCCAATGCCCAATGCCCAATGCCCCATGCCCCATTACCTAATCAATTTGAATCGAAGTTGGCGCACTCCCTGTTGATGGAGTGGTCATAATTAATGGTTTGCGGAATTGGGTGTAAAGGCGATCGCGCCAAGTAAAAAATGGTTGATAATTTATATTCTCTGTAAAGATTGGCAATCCTTTACCTCTAATAGAAGCTGGTAAATCCAGATAGGAACCAGAGGGGAACTTGAGCAATATCGATAAACCCGCCACTGCCAAGTCAGCTAAAGTCGGCTCATCTCCTGTTAAATAAGGACTATCTGCCAGTAACAATGTTAAAGCTTCCAGGTCTTGTTTTAAGGATGCGATCGCAGACTGAATCACATCTGGGCTATAACCTACCCCAAAACCTAACAGTGTCAGGAAGTCACTAGGTACTCCTTCAACCAGACTTTTAAATATATCGGGTGTTGAGGTGGGTAATAAAGACTTGCGGAAATTTTGATCTTGACTTATTGCAGCAAATAGTGCTTTGCGACCTTTGATGCCTATGGATTCATCCGCCCATTCTTCTATTAATAAAGTTAAACCCCGTTTTTTGGGATCTTGCGGTATTATGGGGCGATCGGGATACTCTAAGTCTAAATACTTAGCTATTTCCGTAGAATCCGCAATATATCTATTACGATCCTTTAATACTGGGACTTGTTTTTGACCAGTCAGCCGGAACAGTTCTACCTGTCCAATCCCAGGCGTAACCTCTATTTTGCGGTAATCTAGTCCTTTAAAATCTAGAATTAGGCGCACTTTCTCTGAGTATTGAGATAGTTCCCATTGGTATAATTCAATCATCGTGTATACCTTATAACTGGTCAACTTCTTAACTTTACAATTGTATCTTTAGTTAAAGTAATTTTTCTTGACATTAGTTGCTTAATTGTCTATTTAATTAAGATTAGGGTTTAACTGATGCCTAATTTTTAGCAAGATTAAACAGTAGCTGAAAAGAATGGTTTTTAGGTAGGGGCAATTCATGTAGACGGAGGCTGACCGCAGGGTATTGCCCCTACGGATGTAGTTTTGCGTAAGTCTTAAAGTAAAATCTTTCTCAAAAATTCTTGTAACTCATAATTTATAGATGTGAGATTTTCCCACTTTCTTAGAGTTGATGCTACACCAAGTGAGACTTTATTAACTCTTTTTGATGTGATCAAGAAAATTTGCTCAATTTACATAAAATGTATGCTAGATATATTTCATACTTGTAAGCGTAAGCCAAAGTCGAATATTTTGCATCACAAGCACAAAATCTGCTGATAACAAATCTTACTTTCCTCTTCGGTTAGATTTTGTGCATAGCAAAATGTTATAAATCTTTATGTAATGTGTGGACAAAAAAACAAACAAAATTTATGAAGACAAATTACAGCAAATTGCTGACCGCCTTGGCAGGTATAGCAGGATTTACTACTTTTAGCGTCCTTATTACTTTACCATCTGATGCGAAAGAGGCACTAAATCCTAACCCCAGTATTTTCAACGAAGCCCGCTATAACCAGGGACAACGCCTTCAAGCAAACGCTCAATACACACCTGCTGAGGCTGCTTCCGAAATCGAAAAGGGCAATACCAAACGCCAACAAGTGGTGCAGAAAAATGATGGAACGCTAAATCCCAAACCAAGTATTTTCAACGAGCCTCCTTATAACCGTGGTGGTAGCGTTACACCTAGTGAACCTGCACCCCTGACCCCACGTACTACCCCAGAAAATCAACCTCCCACACCACCAACACAAGTACCATCTACTGGGACACCTACTACAACTCCACCAGGACCCGGAGCAAGCGATAATCAAGGCAAAAACTTGTTAGCGTTGGCAGAGTCAAATGCTTCCTTTACAACCTTAACCAAGGCTTTGAAAGCAGCAGGATTGACCGGGGCTTTGCAGGGTAAAGATAACTTAACTATTTTTGCACCCACTAATGCAGCTTTTGCTAAATTGCCACCAGATGCTTTGCAAGAATTGTTAAAACCAGCTAACAAAGAAGTATTGATCAAAATCTTAACTTACCATGTAGTGCCTGGTAAGGTATTGTCCAGTGATTTGAAATCTGGTGAAGTTAAAAGCCTTGAAGGCGGCACAATCAACGTTAAAGTTGATCCTGCTACGGGTGTAACTGTCAATGATGCGAAAGTGACACAGGCAGATATCACAGGCACTAACGGTGTAATTCACGCAATTGATCAGGTGATTTTACCTCCAGACTTGTAGTTTTTTTGTCTTAGTAAAAGCGGAAACAGAACTAGGTTGGTATAAAGTATTAATAGGTAAAAATCCCGTTCAGATATTAATTTTGGACGGTTTTTTTGTAATAACGCTTAGTAAGTGACTACAATTGGCTGAGTCCCTAATTTAAATCACTGAGGCATAGGCAGACTACCTTGTAGTATCATCTGACTTGCCCTAGCTTGACAGCTAGCACAGGCACAGCCAAACATCTGCATGGCAAGCTGTTTAACTCTTTCATTAGCACGTATTGATGGGTATTGGGGATATTCTTGTGAAACAGGTGCGGCAACTGTCTGTGTGTCAGTGGATGTTAAGGTAGGATTGGCTAAATCTTGGGGAGAAAGCTTCTTAGCAAAAGCTGGATTGACACTTAGGAGCGTCAAGGCAAAAAAGCAAGAGCAGCAAACCAAAGCCATTACAATTTTATTCATGATTTTCCTGAGTAGTAGACTTTATTATTAGTTGAGTTTAGCTAAAGAAATCTCCAAATCGCCAAGAAAAATTCAACTTGTTTTTAGTTGCCGAGTGGCGATTGATAGAGGCGGTGATTTCCATCGAAATAACAATTACTTTTTGTTTGCAATCAGCTTTTGATCTTTATCTTGCATTTCTAAAAGTTCAGGAATAGTAACAAAACTATAGCCCTGTTTGCGAAAGGTGGCAATAATTTCTGGTAAAGCTTGCACAGTTTTAGAGCGATTACCACCACCATCATGCATCAGCACAATCCCACCTGGTTTGGCCTGCCTGAATACATTATTAATTAATTTTGGTACAGCAGGACGCGAGTAGTCTATAGAGTCAGATGACCAGAGAATGATCGCATATTTGCTATTTCTAGCGTAAGCAGCCACCCCATTGTGCATGATTCCCCCTGGTGGTCGAAACAGATTTGTTTTAATACCTGTGACTTGATAAATCAGGTCTGCTGTGTGGACAATTTCATAGGCAGCTGCTTGTGGATTCAAGAATTGATACCAATGATGCCAAGTATGATTACCAATTACATGGCCTTCAGCAATCTCCCGCTTTACTAAGCCGGGATAATTCTTCACGTTCTGCCCAATCAGAAAAAATGTCCCTTTTATCTGATTTTGTTTAAGAATATCCAGTACTTGCGCGGTACTCTCAGGCCATGGCCCATCATCAAAAGTGAGAGCAATAACTTTCTGTTCAGGAGTAAGTTTTGCCGACTCAACTATTGCCCCTTGAAAGCGTAGTGGCACAGCATAGGAGAGACCCTTTGTTTGTGCTTCTTGCTGCCAACTTTTAAGCATCACCGCTTTTAGTTCTTCAATCTGCTGCTCAGTTCCAACTTTGGCTGATAGATTCTTTACATTTATATTCTCTGTACCTTGAGCCTCAGAGGAGCTTGACTTGATAAGCATCATCGTGCTTACACTCAAACTGGCACTCAAGACAAGCAACGTAATTAATCTTTTTTGCAGACCAAAAAATGACTTATTGTCCTGCACTTCATAGCTCCTTCAAGGGTAGAATCATCTTTTTTCAGAATCCTAATACTTTGGGCAGTTTTTTACACTCATGACTTACGCAAACAATAGCCGAAAAGAATGATTTTCTTTTTAGGGGCAATTTATGAATTGCCCCTAGAGTGTTTAGTTTTGCGTAAGTCCTAACACTTTTGTAAACCTTGCCATGCAAACTACACCATGATTGGTCTATTTTTTAAAGTTTGCTCCAACCTTAACTCTAAAAAAATGCCTTACCCTATGGATAATCTAATATCTATAAGCAAAACCCTCACCATAAAGGTGAGAGCCTTCTTGCGCGTTAATTTTTGTAGACTATAGGGTATGGGGGGAATTTCGAGAATTGTAAAAGGCAATTAATCCTGCCTTATTAATATGAATATACTTAATGTAGGTTAAATATTGCATATCCTATTGACGAAGCCATTGCGAAATTATGACGAAGATGTGACCTTCCTTGAGTGATGACGGCACATGGCAGATCCGCATTATTATTAGAGTAATCTGAACAGAAAATGGAGAAAGTTATGACAACTGTAACCCAAATGAAATGCGCCTGTTCAAGTTGCCTGTGTATCGTCTCAGTTGACGATGCTATTAAAGAGCACAGCAAATACTATTGCTCTCAAGGCTGTGCTGAAGGTCACAAAACTATCAAAGGCTGTAGTCACACTGGCTGTGGCTGTTGAGTAGTGCTGAGTTACCGAAATTCAGATTGGGATGTGGGTTTCACTGCCTAACCCTTCTGGAAAAAGGGTTAGGCAGTGAGAGAGAATATCAACGACCGAAGTTTTGATGATCGGAAGCTGACACTCCGACTTCTGGCGATCGCGCACAGTAGTAATTTGACATCCTCACCGGACTAAAGCCACGGTGATTCCCAAACATTACTATTTGGGTTCCTGCTTCATAGCAACTGCCTCCACCTCCGGAAGGGTAATAGGTCTTACGTTCGCTCCACAGGCTTTGGTTTTGAGCCTCCCGCAAGACAAAGCGGTACTCTAGTATTATACCAAAAGCCGTCCTAGAAGCGATGCACTGAGCGTGGTCGTTGTGGACGGGGTTTTAGACCAAATTTTTCGATAATTCCCAGTGAGCAATGCTGTAGGCGTTGTCTTTACTGAGTACTCAGCACTCTTTTGGTTATATGCTAGACATTACATCCCGTGCTACTGCTAAAGTCTGCTCAATATCCTCTTCGGTGTGAGCTAAAGACGTAAACCCAGCTTCAAATTGAGAAGGTGCCAAGTAAACACCATGCTCTAACATCCCACGATGGAAGCGTCCAAATTTAGCTGTATCAGACTTTTTCGCATCTTCGTAGTTATGAACTGGGCCAGAAGTAAAGAATAAGCCGAACATTGCGCTGATTTGACCGCCGCAAACCGCATGACCATTTTCTTTAGCAATTTGCAGCAAACCATCTGCTAGCTTTTTAGTAATCCGCTCAAGATACTCGTAAGTACCTGGTTTTTGCAGCAATTCTAAAGTCTTAATGCCAGCAGTCATCGCCAAGGGATTACCAGAAAGAGTCCCAGCTTGATATACGGGGCCGGCGGGCGCAACCATTGACATAATATCCCGACGACCACCATAAGCTCCTACTGGCAAACCACCACCAATAACTTTGCCCAAGGTTGTTAAATCGGGAGTGACGCCAAATTTTTCCTGAGCGCCACCGTAAGCAATACGGAAGCCTGTCATCACTTCGTCAAATACCAATAACGCTCCATACTCGTGAGTCAGTTCTCGTAATCCTTCTAAGAAGCCAGCATCAGGTGCAATAAATCCAGCATTGCCGACGACTGGCTCAAGAATAACGCCAGCAATCTCGTCGCGGTTTTCTTCAAACAAGGCTTTAACGGCTTCTAAGTCATTGTAAGGCGCAGTTAGAGTGGTGCTAGTTGCCGATTTAGGTACTCCCGGCGAGTCTGGCAAACCAAGTGTAGCAACACCAGAACCTGCCTTTACTAGAAAAGCATCGGCGTGTCCGTGGTAGCAGCCTTCAAACTTGATGATTTTCTCCCGGTTGGTGAAAGCCCGCATCAACCGTAAAACTCCCATACAGGCTTCAGTTCCAGAGTTAACAAATCTGACCATTTCGATGCTAGGAACGGCATCGATGACCATTTCTGCCAAAACATTTTCTAGGACTGAGGGAGCGCCGAAACTGGTGCCTTTTTCTAAAGCTTCATGCAAGGCTGCAATGACTTCTGGATGAGCATGACCGCAAATAGCTGGCCCCCAAGTGCCTACATAGTCGATGTATTGGTTGCCATCTACATCCCAAATATATGCTCCTTTAACACGATCAAAAACTATGGGTTGTCCGCCCACAGATTTAAAGGCACGAACTGGAGAACTGACTCCTCCTGGCATAAGGTTTTGAGCGGTGGCGAAGACTTCTTGTGATTTTGTTGTTTTAATTGTGGTATTTACCAAAGTTCTCTCCTAATAGCGGGCAATAAAAAGCTCTATCTTAGGATAGGGTCAAAAGTTACTGAGAATTTCTATCCTATAGAATTAACTGAACCAAAAAAATAACAATATGTTATACAAGTCGAATAATGACTTGCCTTTAGATATTCAAACTCGATTATCTGAAGCATACCAGGATCTTTACCGAGCAGCTTTTAACTCGGCAATCCATTGGTATGGTGAAGCCTCAAAAGCTCACAAAGTCGCCTTGAGTGCTGTAAAGATGCAGTCTGCTATGGAACGGAATGCTTTTGTTGAGAGCTAGATAAGATAGTTCAATTTAAAAAAACATCCCAGCTGCTCTATTCAGAATGGTATCGTGAATCCATGAATTATTCTCATTAGAGCAAATTAGCTGGTATGTCTTCTAACGATTCGCGATCGCTGCATTACACCATCCCTGTTGAGGAAATTCGCTACGATGAACGAGGTCTAGTACCGGCAATTGTCCAAGATTATTTGGATGGTAGTGTCCTGATGATGGCGTGGATGAATCAGGAGTCGTTACAAAAAACTTTAGAAACTGAAGAAACTTGGTTTTGGAGTCGTTCCCGGCAAGAATTGTGGCACAAGGGGGCGACTTCTGGACATATTCAGAAGGTGCAGAGTATCCGTTATGACTGTGATAGTGATGCGCTGCTGATCGGGGTAGAGCAATTAGGAGATGTTGCCTGCCATACTGGAGAACGCAGTTGCTTTCACCAAATAGAAGGGAAAATTGTCGCACCACCAGGGGATACTTTGTCGCAATTGTTTCAAATAATATGCGATCGCCGCGACAATCCGATTGAAAGTTCCTACACCTGTAAGTTATTCGCAGGTGGCGATAACAAAATTTTGAAAAAGATCGGTGAAGAAACTGCTGAGGTGGTGATGGCCTTTAAGGATGATCAAGCAGATGCGATCGCGGGTGAAGTGGCTGATTTGCTATATCATACTTTGGTTGCCTTAGCTCACCATCAAGTTGATTTAAAATTGGTGTATCGCAAGTTGCAAGAACGTCGCCGATAGACGCAAAACACCCTCCCGTTGGACTGACCGAAACAGTGCTGAGTGCCCAGGAACGAGTGCTGAGTAAAAAAGTAATAAAAGACTCAGCACAGAAAGTCCCAGAGCAACTATTTAAAAGTCATGCAAAAAGAAATAAATATTTATTTCGAGATGCGTAGCGCATATTTAAGACGTCCAAGTTTTCAATCCCCTAGATTTATCTATGGGGTTACTCAGCACTCGTGAAAAAGGTATTGTTATAACTTTTGTCAGTATTCATTTTAAATGAGTATATTTTTTGCTGTCAAAAATATATACAGTAGTAAATTATTACTGCGAGAACAAAAAATACTGCAAACTTTATAGAATATAAGTTCTAGTCATCTTTACTGAATATTTATTAACATTCAAATTTTGTACTTTTAATACCCAGAAATAAGTATATCACGCTTATTTAGCCATTGCTTAACCTATTATTAATTTATAGTAAATCGATTGATTTACCGTATTTTCTAGAAGTTAGCAAGGTAGGTGTGCTGATGCTCAAGAGTCACGACCCCACGCAAGTCCTCGTACTGCTAATGGGAGGTTCCATGCTGCTTCTCTATGGTGTGAAACTGGTTACTGATGCAATGGAGCGAGCATTGGGTTCACGTCTGCGGTTGGCGATGATGACGCTGGGGAGGCGTCCTCTGGGAGCTTTTGTGTTAGGTGCGATCGTAACCATGTTAACCCAAAGCTCCACAGCAACTGCCTCGGTGATCGTGGGACTGGTCAGCGCCCAACTACTGCCATTAGCAGCAGCTACGATCGATCGTGCTACTGGGATCGGCCTTAGGCTCTACATTGGTTGTACAACTGCTGGCCTTTCACATCACTGACTATGCACAACAGTTCTTGGGTTTAGCGGCGGCGTTTGCTTTGTTTACCAGACGTAAAGCTCTTCGGGATATTGGTCGTGGCGTATTTAGTTTTGGATTGGTATTACAGGGTTTGGCAATGATTGAAGGCAGTAGTGTCCCCATTGCCGATAGTCCCATTACGAATGCCATTATGCAAGCACTTTCCCAGTCTCCTCTGGTGCTGGTATTATTAGGCATTTTGTTGGCAGCAGTCTTTGTCTCTAGCATCGCAGCGATCGGAATCGTTATGGCGTTGGCCGCAGGAGGTGCGCTTCCACTGGAGGCGGCTCTGGCAGTAACTGTGGGTGCGAATATTGGTACAACACTCATGCCGTTAGTCACTGCATTGAACCGAGGCAGTGTCGTTGGTCGCCGACTAGGATTCATCTATGTTGGTACCAGACTAGCTGGAGGAGTATTGGCGTTGGCATTGCTGAATCCCTTGGCGGTGTTATTGACTCGTCTGCTGCCCAATCCATCAACACAAGTAGCATTAGCACACCTGGGATTCAACTTGATATTGGCGATCGTTTTTGTGCCAATAGCAAATCCCCTCGCCGACTTTGTTACCAGACTCCTACCAGAGCCGGAGGCAGAAAAAAAACTGAGTTCGCGCTACCTCGATCCCAATGCGTTGACATTGCCTTCAGTCGCTCTGGGTCAAGCAATGCGCGAGATTTTGCGGATAGCGGATTTGGCCGTAGAAATGCTACAGCTTAGTATCCTAGCCTTTGAAGACGGAGCGAAAGACCTGCCTAAACAGATTGGGGTACTCGATGACCAGCTTGACGATCTAGAAACTGCCATCAAGCATTACCTAATTCAACTTAATGATGAATTGCTGACGGAAGAACAGTCGCTACGGAAGTTGACATTGCTTCATATGAGTACCGAGTTGGAGGCAATTGGCGACATTGTAGATCGGCAACTCATGCGATTAGCTCGTCGTAAACGTCGCAAGCAAATTGCTTTTTCTCAGCAAGAGTGGAAAAACATCGTTACCTACCACCGCGAGGTGCTGGGACTACTGCAACAAACTTTGACAGGACTGGCTGCACAAGACTTAACTATTGCAGAGGAAGTGTTGTCTCAACGACAGTGGCTTAACGAAATTAAGCGGGAAATTTATCTAGGACATCTTCAGCAAATCAGCTCAGGAGATCCTGTCAGTCTCAATGCCAGTTCCATTCATTTGGAGATGTTCAATGCAATGAGCCGCATTGTTTCCCACACTTTCAGCATTGCCTGTGCTGTTCAGGGACAGTTGTAATTTGTGAACTAACTTTTAAACATGAGGAAATTTAGGCTTTTCACCAGGTAAAATCCGATTGAGGTACTGTAAAATCGCCACGACAATAATCACACTCAAAGAAAAGCCTAGCCATAAACTATCAATAATAATTTCCGGTTGATCTAATGCCCATCCACCCAAGGGATGACCAATAAAAGAGCCAACAGCCCAGCAGACAGCGTTGATGGAGAAATAAACGCCGCGTTGATTTTCCGGGGCTAACTCAGTGACTAAAGAGGCAGCAGATGGGGTATAAGAAACAATCGCCACAGCAAATACTCCCAATGCCAATATTACCCAAACTAGATTATGAGATGGGGCAGTACCGCTTACCCAAATCAGGCCAAAACCAATTGCCCAAAAAATAGCAGACACAGTAAGTGCGAGTGTATGAGAACAACGTTTTAAGGCACTAGTAACAGGCAATTGACAAATGATGGCTAGCACCAGATGCCAAGCAAATAGAACGCTAATCGTCGTTTGAGTAAATCCTTCGGTAGTACTTTTGATAACAAAGTTTTTGAAGTAAAGCGGGAGGGTGCTGTGGATTTGAGAAATATAGATTGTGAAGAATATATTAACTGCTATGTAGACCAGGAAACGGCGATGTCTGACGACAAGCCGCTTTGCGTCTACGCTTAATACTGTCATCCAAAAAGCAAAATGTTCTGTCTTTTCAGATTCCTCCATCTGGTGTTGTTCAGTTTCACTAATTCCCAGATAGATAACCCCAAAAAACACCAGAAAAGAGATGGCATCAATGACAAATAGCCATCGATAACTCCCAATTATCGTGATCAAAAACCCAGCAAGGACAATTCCGATCGCTAACCCCAGATTATCAGCTAGTCGGGCGATTGCAAAAGTTTCGCGGCGATTATCAATCTCGCTGGCATCAGCAACAACAGATTCAGCCGCCGGCCAATAGAAACCTATCCCTAAACCGCTAATCAAGCTACCAATTACCAAAATAGTAAAATTACTGGTTGCAGCTAAAACTAGAGAACCAATTGCTGAAATCGCCGTGGCTAGCAACAAAGTGCGGCGGCGTCCCCAGTGTCCAGAATCAGCTAAAGAACCACCGACAATCCGCCCCACAATGCCGGAAATTGAGGCGCTACCTAAGGCTACCCCAACACTGGTTGCAGATAAACCAACTTGATTGACAAAAAAGATCGGGGCGTAAAACAGGGTAAAGCCGGTGCCAACTTCCGAAAAGAATCTACCAACTGCGAAAATCCACACCTGGGGATGTATCGAGGGCAGCCACGATGATAACTGAGATTGAGAAGCTAATTTCATCAACTTAAATGTCATACTTTCGTGACATTTTTGTAATTCTTATCATTGGCTGCTATTTTCCTCACTCATTCCACAGGGTTTCCACAGGGATTTTCGCACTTTTCCACAGGTGTTCAACGAGCTAATGGGCTTCTTGCCGTCTGACTGGGGATTGTTAATTAAGAGTGACAAGTAACTTAAAAGACTGAGTTTTTATAAAGTAAAGTAACGAAAACTCGGCTCTAAAGCTGATTATTACGTTCGTATTTATTTTTTATACAATCGTTTTTAACATTTCGCAGCATTGACAAACCCACCCCCTCTTGGCGCACAATGATTCGGCTTGCCTTTATAGTCCGTTCAACCGTTGGCATCAAATGTGTAAAATATATTACCACCAGATGTGGGCGTTGATTGTCGGTCTAATGAAGGAGTGTGTGAGATAGCTTAATTGCCGTTTCACCACAAGCAACTTGTCCCTCTTGATTATCCTCATAGGAGGAAAATCTCATGAAAGCAACGGTTAGCATCTTTACAGAAATTCCCGAAACACTCCACGAATCCTTAAAAAACTACTTAGAAACTCATCCTGATTGGGATGAAAAGAGAGTGTTGACGGCGGCGTTATCATTATTTTTACTCCAAAATGGAGATAGCGATCGCCGCGCTGCCCGAGTCTATCTGGAAACTTTGTTCCACCACTCCTCAGTAGAAATCCCCAGCATCGATTCACCCACAATAGCTAATCTACTAGACACCCCATAGGTACTGGTATGAAGGGCGTTATTTTGGATCATGCCCGAATATGGGCACGGTTTACCGTGTCCCATCAATAGGATTTTCACCCAATAGCGATCGGCCATCTGGGGGCAATATTACAACAAAAAAAGATCAGTAGATTCTGATCCTGTCTTAAAGGGATAAATCGATATCTCAAATAACTACCTAGTCTGTATTTGAGGAATATCTATCTATTTTGATTGTCTAAATTTGTCTTTTACTAAAGCCAAATAAATTCACTAATTGCTCCCCCAAAAGTTTATAGTCAAGAGTTAAAAAACTCCAGACTGTAAACTCAGGACTTGGTTTCTAAGTGCTGGGGGTAACGTAACTAGCAGATTCAAACTTATACCCTACGCCGCGTACAGTTTGAATTAATGCTGGCTGACTAGCATCAATTTCAATCTTCTTGCGAATTTGGCCGATATGTACATCTACAACCCGCTGGTCGCCGACATATTCATAGTCCCACACTTCTTGGATTAGTTCTGCACGCCGCCAAACTCGGCCTGGATGACTGGCTAAAAAATGCAATAAGTCAAATTCCAGAGCAGTTAAGAGTACTGGTTGGTTATTAAGTGCTACCTCCCGTCGCACCGGATCAATCATAAGTTTTTCAAATACCAAGCGTTTCTGCTCGGCCGTAGTTATCACTCGCTGACGCCTCAAAATCGCTCCGACTCTGACTTCTAGCTCTCCCAACCCAAAAGGCTTGGTGAGATAGTCGTCAGCACCTTTAGAAAAGCCACGAATTTTGTCGGCTTCGTCAGCACGGCTAGTCAACATCAGAACAAAAACACCATTACGACTTTGCATCTCTTGGCAGAGGTTAAACCCAGTTACATCTGGTAGATTCACATCTAAAATCACCAAATCAGGGTTAAACTGCTCAAATAGAGCTAAGGCTGTCTTTCCATCTTCGGCAGCCTCCACCTGATAGTTCTGCTTTATTAAAAAGCGTTGGATTAAATTCCGAACCGCAGGGTCGTCGTCAACTACAAGAATCTTGGCAGGAGCCATGACCATCACTTTGCACAAAAATCCGTAAGATTAACAAGAGGGTTACGTAAAAACGCAGTTGCCACTTTGGGACTAACTAAGAATCTACATGGCTAGAGTATAAGAATCCTGATTATTCAAAAATAAATACTCTAATCAGGATTGTGGGCGATGAGAACGCTAAATTTCTGTTAGCCACAGTATATAGGCGCTCTGACTTTACCCGCAACAGTTCTTGACACCAAGACACCTTTTTGATCCCAAGCCAAGTTAGGTGGTAACTGAAAACGTTTCAATTTTAAATCGATATGCGGATATATACCACAAGCGATTATTCAGTATAATTAAAAAACTTTGTTACGGCACAGTAAGTTGCCAAATCTGAAACAGTAAAGTTGATTTTTTCATCAAAACTATGTGTTTTAGGTATTCTCCGTTCAAATTCTAGATTAGAGCCAGAACTGGGCAACGACATGAGGATATACACGGAGTTATGGCGATATGTTAAAGTGACTATAGTTGAAATTACAAAGTTCAAGCAAACTAACCCGTGCTACTATCCTGTTAGGGCATAAAATAGACCGAAACTTTAGTTTCGATCTAAATAAAAGCTAAAGCTGTTTTTTCTTAGACAAAAGATTGCCGCTGACTGAGGCTGAAGTAACAAACTCCCATGAGCGATCAAAATCCCTACGAAAAACTTGGGGTATCAGAAGAGGCTAGTTTCGATGAGATTCAGGATGCTCGTAATCGCCTATTCGAGCAACATAGTGGCGATGTCAAGCATTTAGAAGTAATTGAAGCGGCTTACGATGCGATTTTAATGGATCGCTTACGGATGCGCCAGGAAGGTAAAATTAAAGTCCCTGAGCGTATCCGGTTTCCAGAGTTGCGAGTGCAATCGCCTCCTAAGGAAAGTCCAACCCCTCGTGAGCAGTCACCTGCATGGCTGCAACGGATGCTGGATCAGCCAACGCCTGCGGATATACTCTTACCAGGAGCCTGGTTTCTTGGTTTGAGTTCTATCAGCCTGTTTTATCCAGAGGGAGGCGATCAGGTTTTGCAGTTAGCATTGGTGGTTGGGATAGGCACCAGTATTTACTTTCTCAATCGCAAGGAAGGCAAATTTGGCCGAGCAGTTTTGTTCACCCTGGGCAGTTTAATAATTGGCTTAATCGCTGGGGGACTAGTCGCTAGCTGGTTCTTATCACAAATATCATTTATTACTCTGGAAACGAATCAGTTTTCTACGGTAGTGACGTTTATATTGTTGTGGTTGGTTAGTAGTTTTCTACGCTAAATCACTACTCGTAAGTAAGTTTCTATAAAGAAGACGTGATTTATATAAGAGAGTCAGGAGTCAGAATACTTATTCTGACTCCTGCTTTAATTTGCAACCTGAATGCCGATTATATTCAATGCTGTTGCAAAAGTCCCTAACACCCCACCCCCAGCCCCTAAGAGCCTGCTCTTAGGGGAGAATTTGACCTAAGTCAAAGGCGGGGTAGGGTTCTTTTTTTGATTTATGCAAGAAGTCTAATCTATTGCAGCTACATGGGTTTTAGGACTAAATCTACACCAGCGCCCAAATCCTTAATGATTAAGTCGGGATGGTAAAGTTCCAATTGGGTGCGATCGCGGATGCCAGATTCTACAGCCATTACCTTAATACCATAATTTTTAGCGGCGGTGATGTCGGCTTCGGTATCTCCCACCATCCAGGTATCAGTAGCCGGGGGCAGTTCTTTTAATGCCCTAGCCATCAACAAGGGCTTATCTTCAATATCACGAGTTTTAATGTAGTCGTTACTCAGGCAATAACAACGATTTTCTGGGAAAAATCTCCCTAAATCGTATTTTTTAAAGGCATAATCTAGTTCTCGAACTCGGCGCATAGTCATAACTGCCAAATCAATTCCAGCTTGTTGAATTTTTAACAGTGCATCCACAGCACCAGGCGCGAGAGTGTCATAGTTGAAATAAGGTTCTGTATGCACAGTTTGCCGCCGTAACTGGGCGAATTCTTGGGCTTGGGTTTCGTCTAACCCAGAATTTAAGGCGATTTGTTTTTCAGGAACGCGCGATCGCTTTAACTGCCAAAATTCCGCTTTCGGAAGTTCTTGCACTACTTGGCTTGGGCGACGGGTTTTCTCCAAGCAGAATTGATAAACACGGTAGTATCGTTCGGAAACATCAATAATGGGGCCGTCGAAGTCAGTAATCAGTCTTAGCATCGGCGGAAAATGTTAATTTTTATTAAAATTATCTCAGATGTATGGCTATTTTTCCAGAGCATCAAGTCTTAGCTAAAGGTTTAGAAAAATTGTCGAACTAGGAAAGTTACTGTATGGACAAGGCAAAACACACGTTAGTACAGTTTTGCTTGAAAAGAGCAACAGCCTGATTTAAGCGCTGCAAAAAAACTAGCTCAAGAATTACCAGATACAGCAATATATCACTGTCAGCATTAGCTTGAGGTAAATTGTGAGTGAAGAATGGAAATTTTTGAAGCCTATTTTCAATGATGAAGAAGTGACTAAACTTAGGGAAACACTAAACAAAGTTGTAATTGGTTCAGGAAGTACTGTCGAGCCTAGTAAACTTAATATTATTAAGCAGTCCGACTGGATTTCCATACCAACTGAAAGTGGAGACCACTTTTCTGAAGAAGATGAAATTAAACTCTTACAAGCAGTATTGCAACATGATAATCAAGAAATTGTAGCAATAGCATTTGAGCCTTTAAAAGCGTTCCCCCCTGCATTTGTATTTCCAGCAACGGCTGAAGCAATTGAAGAATTCAATTGGAAGTGTGGGCTTTTTTGGTTTGCGCTTTATTCTGGAGAGCCTGAGTGGGTCATTATTTGTACTAAGCTAGATTTCCTTATTATTACAGGAAAACATAGTTTCGTTAGTCAATTTTTAGGCTGTGAAATTCAAGAAGCTTTTGCTGACTTCTACGAATTAGCATTAAGTTATTCTGATGATGATCCTGAAAAAAAGTCCTTACTACAAGTGTACAATCGACTTTGGTGTGAATATCCTAACATAAATCCTGGAGAAATTATTGAACTTTTGCCTGTGTGGTGAGCGGTGCGTATTCATATTTCGTACTCAGGCATCATTGCAGAGTACCGCGTTTGATTTGTTCACTTTCAATTGCTTCAAATAAGGCGCGAAAGTTACCTTCTCCAAAACCTTTAGCTTGGAAACGGCGCTCAATAAACTCAAAGAAAAATGTCGGCTGTTCAAATATTGGCTGGGTAAAAATTTGTAGTAATAAGGGCGCGATATTTCCTCCCTCTAAAGGAGTATATTCTTGCCAATCCACCAGAATTTCCTGTTGAGCGATCGCTTCCAGTTCTAGAGGTGATAAGCTAAGTCCTGGACGCTGTTTTAGCTGCGAGTAGTAGGTTTGGGGAACTGAGAGTAAGGATAAACCACTGGCACGAAATTGAGCGATCGCACTCACAAGATTAGTCGTCCGCAAAGCAATATGTTGAATTCCTGGCCCTCGGTTGACATCAAGAAATTCCTGAATTTGGGAATTGCTGGAAGCCGGTTCATTAATTGGCAATTGGACGCTACCGTTGCGCGAAACCATCACCTGACTGTGTAAAGCAGAGCGATTGGTTTTAATTTTAAATGCTTGCTGGGGTTGAAAATCTAGGATCTTTTCGTACCAAGCAACAGCACGCTCTAATTCACCAACTGCTACGTTCAGGACTATGTGATCTATGGCGGTAAAAGTGTTGTCATTTGTCATTTGTCCTTTGTCAAAAACTAATGACGGATGACCACTGACTAATGACTTTTCTATCAACGTATGAGTCAGTCCACCCCAGGCGGCAATTTTGCCACACTTGAAGAATGCCGTACCCACCTGCCGTTCCTGGATGGGTTGTAGGATTGTAGCACCGTGCAGGTGAGCTAGTGCGATCGCGCCATCTACATCTTCGACAGCAAAAGCGACATCTGCTACACCAGGGGGATATTGACGCAGAAACTCAGCGACTGGACTTGTAGGTAACAGTGGTGAAGATAGAAAAAAGCAGACAGCACCACTATTAACTACTTCTGTACAAGTATGAAATGAACTGATGCGATCGGTTACTGCTTGAAAACCAAGATGGTGTACAAACCAATCCCGCCATACTTTGGCATCTTCGACATAGAAATGAACGTGATCAATTTTCATAAATACTGAAAATCCAGCATAACAGTTTATATATCTGTAAATTTTGGCTTTTTTGCTAGATTTTCACGTCTTTCCTAAGCAGGAATTATGTATACGTACTTCCACTTTAAAAGAACAGATGACTATCAGGTTGAATGTTAATTTCCATTGGCACAGCTTGCGGTTCGGCAGAAAGGGCAAAGAAAATCGCATTGGCAGCAGTTTCAGGACTGAGCATTTTTTTCCGATCTACTTTTAAGTTGACGTTATCCCAAAAAGGAGAATCTACTCCACCAAAGTAGAATAGCGTGAACTTGATACCAAAACGCTTGAGTTCCTCTGCCATGCACTTGCTGAAACCGACAACACCAAATTTAGAAGCAGAATAAGCTGCTGCCATCCCCATCGAATGCTTGCCCAGAATTCCTACCACGTTACAGATGTGACCAGACTTGCGCTTTTGCATCTCTTCAGCAGCCGCCTGAGTGGTGTAAAAGCTGCCTTTTAAGTTCACATCTAGCATTTTGTCTAAATCAGAGGGTTCTAGGCTGTTGTAGGGCTTGAGTATACCAACACCAGCTGCATTCACCAAAATATCAATTTGACCAAATTCAGCGACGGTCTTTTTGATCAAAGTATTTACTTGTTGGGGGTCAGTAATATCGGTGGGAACGCTCAAAACTTGCCCTGGTAAATCAGCTGCCAGTGTTGTTAAACGAACCGCATCTCTGGCAGCCAGTACCAACCGGACTCCGGTAGGCGCAAGTTTGTGTGTTAAAGCTGAACCAATACCACCTGTAGCACCAACAACAACAACGACTTTATCCTGCATCGGATTATTTACATTTCTTTATATCTTTTTAGATAATACTGAATTATTGGCTCAGGTTGTACATAGACATCGAAAAAGTATTTACTTGGAGAGTAGCGCTGTTACCTCATATTCCTTGCCACTTGCTTTTAATGTAAATGTGGGAGATGATTGTAAATATTTGGTAAAACTAGAACCTAACTTTAATTTTTTGACAATTGAACTAGGAGATTTTCCGGTTGTTTTCTGTAACACTGAACCTAGCTTAGACACAGATAATTGGGTTTGGGGAGACTTTATTTTTATATCTTGAATAATTTTCAATAGTAATTTATCTAATGTTTTTCTATCAGGAATTTCCGCAGAATCTTCTTTTTTTTCTTCCTCTGGAATAGATGGTGTAAATGATTTATCTAGAACAGGGATTATTTCCTCAACTTCGGGTTGCTTGGGATGATGTTTGATATTGATATTGCATCTTTCTTGAAATAAACTGGCAACATCAACTAAACTGTTTAATCGAGCATTGATAGATTCCTGTTCATTTTTAATTAAATCTTGAATTTGCTCAACCACTTTTTCAAAGGATGGAACTTCTGTTGCCATTGCTAAGGAATAATGAGTTAATTTGCCAGTATTCCGGTTTTCTATCTGCAAAGTTTGCCCTTGTCTACGTACCCAGTAGACAATCAATCCTTGATTTTGGAGTTCGTTACAGAGGTGAATTAAAATTCCATCGCTAGAACAGACCAAGATTTCTTTAACTGTTGGATAAGAGCGTAAAGCACAAGCACCAATTGCGATCATTTTTGCATCAGCACTATTCTTACCCTCAGGCACATGGACAAGTTGATAGCTACGGTTATATAGTTCAATATCTTGCTTCCCAATGCTGGGATTTCTCCAGTTCGCAAATGCTATTTTAACTTGGAGAGGATAGTTACAAATGCTGGCTAAAAATAATTCGGAATTAACATCTAATTTTAAGTTTTCTGCATCCAAAAGTAGAAGAGAGATTCCTGTTTCTAACTTCTGGTCAATTTGATTTTTTTGCTGAATTTTCAGGAGCAATTGACTGAACGCAGTAGATTCTAGCCAATCAGGTGATAATATAGTTTGCAGCAGTTCTTCAGCTAATGTCAAACTAAAAGAGCCAAGACTTTTCTCTGTGAGTTTTTCTTCTAGCAGGTTTTTTACTAAAGGAACTTGCGTCACTTCAGCCATAGAGACTTTAGTATGCCCGTTGCTATTAGCAAGCAAGTCAGTTTCTAGGGAACGAGGGAATATAGGCTCAAGGAATTGTTTACCACAATCTTTGCAGAAGTAATTCTGCTTGTCATTCCGACGACCATTTTTACGATATGAAGTAGATTCGCACCGGGGACATTTCATCTTGTGATTCAGGTGGTCTAGAGCAGATGCTTGTCTTTAAGTATATAGTACAAAAAATACTGTTAATATAAGTTTGCATTGTCCAACACAAGAAAAACTCAAAGCAAGGGGAAATTAAAATAATTCGTAATTCCTAATGATGCTCTCTACCTTCGCGCAGCGTGCTTGGATTGTAGGCATACGCGGACTTGCTAACCTAACAAAGTTTTGTAACGAGGATTTATACCCCGCCACAAAACTTGCCGCGACTCGACTGAGCGCTCGCCGAACGTCTTGTTAAAAGCTCAAGCAACTTAAACCCATATAAATTAGTTAAGAAATACTTTAACTGGCACGGGCGAAAACGTAGTCGCGGGTGCGAGAATCGACCGGGTTAGTAAAGATTTTATTTGTAGTACCAAATTCAACCATTTGAGTAGTGCGATTTTCATTACTACAAAAGAAAGCCGTAAAATCAGATAGGCGAGTAACTTGCTGCATATTGTGAGTAACCATCACAATTGTCAATTCAGAGCGCAAGTTATGGATCAGATGCTCAATTTTCATGCTACTGACAGCATCAAGACCTGAGCAAGGTTCATCCATCAACAGAACGTTCGGTTTTACTGCTAAAGCACGGGCAATACATAATCTTTGTTGTTGACCACCAGAAAGCTCTAAAGCAGATTTGTGCAGCTTATTTTTCACTTCATCCCAAAGATCGGCAGCTTTAATCGCAGATTCAACAATTCCATCTAATTCTACTTTCGGATGCCATCCAACTAACTTCACCCCATAGGCAACATTATCATAAACGCTCATGGGAAAAAGATTTGGCTTGGGAAAAATCATACTAACTTGGCGACGTAAGCGATTGATGTTAACACGACGCTCATAAATACTCTGTCCAGAAAATTCTACTTTTCCTTCAACCCTCATTTCTCCTTCTAATTCACTCATCCGATTTAAGGATTTAAGAAAAGTAGACTTGCCACAACCACTAGAACCAATAATTGCCGTGACTTGGTTTTGGTAAATATCCATTGACACGCCTTCAACTATCTTTTGAGTGTCGTAATAGAAGCTGAAGTTTTTGACTCTGATGGCTGGAACTAGTTTACTCATATTCCCAAAACGTGTGAAACAAAACTTGACTAAGTAAAATATTATAAATCAGCGTCGCTGTTTTACTATGTTACCTCCAAAAGGAGATATTCATAGAATTTACTTAGTTATACACTACTTATACAGCAGATAACCTGTTAGTAAGTACTTATATTAAGGCTGTATCCTAAAATTTCTCCCAGACTTTGCAGATTGATCATTTGGCAAATAATTACATATCTCGCTGATATTCTTTTAACAATTGCGGAATGTGAACATACCCATCTACACCAATAACTGCAATGATTTTAGGGCGATGTTGCTGTAATAAGTTTTGGAAAGCTTCTAAACCTATTTGCCGTTGTAAAATTGTCAGTAACCCTGCTGGCTGACGCCACTCACGAGAAGCAATTTGCTCTAAAAGATACATTCCCATGCAGCCTGTGTAAACTGTTTTTTCGGAATTTTCTAGATGATAATAAGCTTCTGCCAAATAAGCTAAGTTCCGCCCTTGGAGATATAAATCGCCGGAAACTTGCGCTGTTTTAAAGCCGTCTTCGAGATATTTAATTGCTGTTTGGTGTTGTCCAATTACTAGATAGGCAATTCCTAAGCTGCTGACACATAAGGCTTTACTTTGAATATCGCCTAATTTTTCTGATAATTTTAAACCTTGTTCCAAATAATTAATTGCGGCTTCATAGGTTTCGGGTTCTATTTGTTCTAGTTCCTGAGCTTGCATAACTTCGCTGTAACCTAAATTTACCAGCGCGTTTGCTTCTCCTGTCTTATCGCCTGCTTGCCGACTTAGTATTAATGCCCGTTGACTATAGTTAATTGCCTCAGCATAATTTTGCTGTTGTACGTAGGTGCGGCTGAGGTGGTTGAGATTGGCAATTTCACAGGGGCGATCGCCTGCATTCCTGGCGATCTCTAGTGCCTGCTGATGAAAATCAAGCGATCGCTGGTATTGTCCTAAAGCACGCTGAGAATAGCCTAAAAGTGTCAAAATTCGCGCTTTTTCCTGGGTTCCCTCGCCACGTCGTAGCGGTTCATCCAGATAATCTAAGGCATCTCGCAAATAAGTGCCAGTAAAAGAGGCAAAAATCCCGCCGTAAAAGGGAAAATACGGACGCTGGGCAAAGGTTCGCAAAATCTGGAGCATGATTTGAGAACAGGCTTCGCTGTATACTGTCCCAATGCTCCCAAAACCACTTGCTAACTGACTCCAAATCACTGCAAAGGTCAAAAAAGTGGAAATGGACAACTTTGGCCCCGCTTTCACATCGTAAGCTTGTTGGTCAAACCAGTTAATTAGTCCCCGTTGCAAGTACTGTAAAATCAATGCCATTTCCACCCAATCTCTGAGGGTGATGCCTCGTTGTCGCTGGGCAAACTCAATTGCCGATTCTTCCATAGCCAAGGTGCGAAGCAGTGCTTGGGGTAACTCACTATTCAGTTGTTTAGCCCAACTTGCCCAAGGGCCACGTTCTCCGGGTACGCCGCCAAATCCCAAAGATTCTTTTTGCTCGTACATCCAACTGAGCAAGTTATCTTGCAATCGCTGCCAAGAAGCTAAACCACGGGTAATACCTTCGGAAAATTGTTGTATATCAGAATCTACCTGGGCAAATTGCTGTAATGATTTTGATAACTGCTGTAACTGTTGCGAATTTAGGGGATACTTCTGATTGGGGTCAGTGACCCGTAAAAATGCCGCCAGACGCTCCTCAGTAGGGGATGTGATAATTTCTGAAACTGCTCCGGCGATCGCTTCTGTAGCTTTGTTTTGCTCTTGCCAACGTTGCCATTGACTTTGAATGGTCTTAATCGCTCTCAAACTCCGAGTCGCTTTCCCTTTCTTGAGTTCGTCTTTTTCGCTATCTACTTGGCTTTGGAGGGCATTCAGGCGATCGCTCAAAGCTAGCTCAAAGACTTCCCCTGTACCGGAAGTGATTCCTTTAAGCAGCATTTGATATACCATCTCAACAGAGCTAATTTTGCCCTTGAGGGTGGTTTCGACAATTTCATCGATTAAGGCAAGATAGCGATCGCGCAACGGCAGAGATTCTGACACTTTGGCTATTAGAAAACGTCACCTCAATTCTAATTCTAGTCCTGGTACAAGAGGAGCGGGGAACTTTCAAAAGTAGGTATATTAAAAATCAGGCAGTACCATGTAGCTGACTTCAGTTGTAAAGTGAGAACGTAGGATGAACAATACACTGTGATAATCGACACCTCAAGCCAGCAAATTTGCTCACTCAGCGATCGCCTGAATATGTTCTTCAAGAGCTTGCTTTTGTTCTGGAGTCATCGGTAAATAAATCCCACATTTGTCTTACTTATCCTGACTTATTTTTACCCTCTTTGCAAAAAACTGGGATGCTCCCGTTTTACTTCCAGATAATATGCAAGTTAAAAGTTTATTAATGTATAAAATATTACATAAAGTTGTCTGATCAAAAAGCAAACTTTTATCAGATGTAAAATTGCAGTGCGATCGCCTAAAATTTAAGATTGAGAAATTCATATCTATAAAGTTAATCAAAAGCCAATGAATTACCAGCGTGCTAATACTCTGAAAGCTGCATTTCAAGTTTGTAATGTTGAACCGCTAGAGGGTGCAGACATGGAGCGTTACTATGTTGATTTATCAGCAGTCCGCAAAACTTCAGCAATTGAAGAAGTTAGTGAAATTTTAGACTTTCAAGAAGCCGCGGATTTCCGTACAATTTTGTTTACCGGACATCGCGGCTGTGGCAAAAGTACAGAGTTAAAACGCATTCAGAAGCAATGGGAAGAACAATACCACGTAATTTATTTAGAAGTTAACGAAGAAACAGATATTAATGATGCTCGTTATACAGACTTATATTTAATCGTCATCAAACAAGTAGAATTTGAGTTGCGTAAATTAGGTTTAAAATTTGATTTTCAACTTCTGGAAAACTTTGAATCTTGGTTTAAGGATATTACCAAAGAAACGGAAGAAACTGTGGAAAGGTCTGTGAGTATTGAAGGCGAAGCGACTCTGAAACCAGAAGCTCCATTTATCGCTAAATTGATGGTCAAATTACTGGCACAAATTAAAGGTTCTGATAAGCAAAAAACTACTATTCGCCAAACTTTAGAAAAAGACCTATCACGTCTGAAAGCAGATATTAACCTTTTATTAGGAGATGCCTACGTTAAACTCCGAAAAAAATTCCCTAAATGTAAGGGTTTATTGATTATTTTTGACAACATGGATCGTGTACCACCGACGATTGCAGAACATTTATTTTTTGATTATGCGGCTCAGTTACAAGAACTAGATTGCACGATAATTTATACAGTTCCAATTTCTGTGCTTTGTTCCCCGAAAAATCCACTCAATCAGTTTGATGGTAATCCTCATATTGTCCCAATGGTGAATATTTATGAATTGGAACGCGATCGCTGTCATTTAAACTACAATCAAACGGGACTAGAAGCAGTTGCCAGCGTCATTGAAAAGCGGGTAGATATTGATGCTGTATTTGAATCTCGCCAGGAATTGCTAGATTTAGCCAAAGCCAGTGGAGGACATGTCCGCCAATTAATGCAGATGATGCGGACTGCTTGCCTAACTGCTAGTACTCGAAAACATCCCAAAGTTATTGCCGAAGATATTATCTATGCTGTGAAACAACAGCAATTTAATTTTGAAAGGTTTATTCCTGAAGAACATTATGCGTTTTTAGCCCAAGTGTGTATAACCAAGAATGTCAGCAAAGATGATATTGGTCAGTTAATGCTGTTTAACACTTCAGTTTTAGAATACAACGGCGATAAACGGTGGAATTACCCCAATCCAGTGGTGAAGCAAAATGAATTCTTCCAGAAAGCCCTCGCATCCGCACTCGCAGCGCAACCTTAGATCAGAAATCGGGACGTTTATCACGCTTAATCAAGAGATATTTGCTGAATTACTCACCTTTGTAGACTTTGCAGAAAAGTTTACCATTGGTTTTGTAGAAATTAATTTTCCCCCAGATGCAGAAATATTAGTTGAGGTACTAAAGACAAATCCTGAGTGTCGGGATATTCAGTTTGTGACTATGAATTTTTCTGATGCCAATTTGCGATTTCTCAGGGATGAAATTGTCAAAATATTACCAACTATTCAAATAGAATCTAACAAAAAATTAGTCTTGATTGTACAAGGTTTAGAAAAGTCTATTGGCGTTTATGGAGACTACCCGCCAGTTTTACAAGACCTCAACTTTGTCCGAGATGCTTATAAAAGAACTGTTCCTCATCCGATTCTGTTTATTCTGCCAGATTATGCCCTGACTCGGTTAGCCAAATTTGCTCCTGATTTTTGGGCTTGGCAATCGGGGATGTTTCGGTTTCAAACACCTCAAGTTACTAAAGATCATGCGATTAATGAGGCTCAAAGTACTGAGAGAATTATAAACAGATTAGAACCTCCAGAAAAGCAAGAGCGAATCGATTTATTACACCGCCTGCTAATGGAATATAAACCTACTGGACATCATCCGATAGGAGAAAACCTCCGCAACTGTAGTAATATTTTGCATCAGTTAGGAGTTGCTTATCTGAGTAAGAGAGAACCTATCAAAGCTAGAGAATATTTAGAAGAAGCCGAAAAAATAGCTCATGAGTTTCAAGATTCCACCTTCCATGCTGAAGTCCTCAACACATTAGGAGATTCTTATTCTCAGCAAAGGCAATTTGATACAGCGATCGCTTATTATCAAAAATCTTTAAGTATTTCACAGCAACTTCAGAATCCTCGTGGCGAAATTCCTGCTTTATTTAAACTGGGCAATGCTTACCGAAAATTAAGACAATTTATACAGGCGATAACTTTTTATCAACGGTGTCTAGAAATTGAACAACAAATAGGCGATCGATATTTCCAAGCTAGCATTTACCATCAGTTGGGAATGCTTGCCCAAGAATTGCGTGACCTTGAGGAGGCGCGGTGCTATTACCAACAAGCTTTGGCTATCAATATCGAGTTTGGCGATCGCTATTCTCAAGCTAGCACCTACTGCAATTTGGGAATAGTTGCCGAAGAATTACGTGAATTTGAGGAGGCGCGGCACAATTACGAACAAGCTTTGGCTATCGATATCGAATTTGGCGATCGCTATTCTCAAGCTGGCACTTACCACCAGTTGGGATCTGTTGCCCAAGAATTGCGTGAATTTGAGGAGGCGCGGCACAATTACGAACAAGCTTTAGCTATCAAAATCGAATTTGGCGATCGCTATTCTCAAGCTGGCACTTACAACCAGTTGGGATCTTTTGCCCAAGAATTGCGGGAATTTGAGGAGGCGCAGCGCAATTACAAAGAAGCTTTGGCAATCTTGATCGAATTTGGCGATTACTATAACCAAGCTAAAATTTACCACAATTTGGGAATGGTTGCCCAAGAATTGCGGGAATTTGAGGAGGCGCGGTCCAATTACCAACAAGCTTTAGCTATCAAAATCGAATTTGGCGATCGCTATTCCCAAGCTAGCACCTACCACTGTTTAGGACTGGTTGCAGAAGCAGAAGAGAACTACTTAGAGGCGAGGGTTCATTTGCAGACAGCGTTGGAGATATATGTTGAGTACAAGGAAGAATATTCGGGGGCGATCGCACGGGAGGCGTTAGAGAGATTACCAGAGTGATGGCAAGGCGATCGCTTGTTTAAAGCGCCTCCCATTCATCTCTACTAACTTGAGCCTGTTTTAAAATTTTTGCCAGCAAGCTTTTGCTGATATCTCCTTCGTGGGGGTTAGGAATGATTAATCTTAGTTCATCTTTAACCATAAATTGATGTTTTGTACCTGAGTAAGGCCCTTCAAAAGCAAGTTTTTTCAAGTAATAAATTAAATCCCTGCGATTAATCGGCCCAAAGTTTGGCATTAAGCGGCATCCTTTTTCAAAGCAAGAGAGATTCCGTCTAATTCCGGTAAATTATGCCCTAACTGTAATCCTAAAACAATCCACTCTTCTAAAGACTGTTTTAACTCTTTTCTGCAAGCTTCCAGTGTTGATGCATTCGCATATAACCCTTGCAATTCAGGTACTTCTGCATAAAAAGTACCATCTTCTAAAATTTCATAGTTTGCTCTATGCAAAGCTGCTTGAATGTACTCTGTCAGCATTTGGAGATTTTGTACAAAACTGCCTATATGACTAAATTGTAAGCTAAAAATCAAAGTTGAGATTGGCGATCGCTATTCCCAAGCACTCACCTACTACTGTTTAGGAACGCTTGCAGAAGCAGAAGAAAACTACGCAGAGGCGAGGGTTCATTTGCAGACAGCGTTGGAGATATATGTTGAGTATAAGGATGAATATTGGGGAGCGATGCCCTACGGCGGCAAGCTACGCACGGGAGGCGTTAGAAAGATTACCAAAGTGATGGGGTGATGGCATTTAACAGGGGCGCGACTAGATCATACTTATTAGGCAAGATATCACTCATTGGCAAATAACGCGATCGCATCAATATTATAGTGCTTCACGATCGCTTAGTTTGCTGTCCCGCAAAACGAGGTAAAATCCTTAGCTAACAAGAATCTAGTTTCTATTCCTTCCCAGAAAGACTCTGCATAAACTAAGATATGTGATGCCCTTCTCTACGAGACGCTGCGCGTAGCTTGCTTCCACGTTCGCGGAGCGTCTCGTAGAGAAGTGGTACGGCGCAGGCTCAGGGTAAGACCTGCGGCGGTAAACTACGCGCCTCTAATGCTGAATTACTTCTTAACTCAGCACTCTTAACTCCTCACTGATTTTAGACTTTCCCAAACCGCCGATCCCGTTGCTGGTAGGCACACAAGGCGCGGTGAAACTCAGCACGGTCAAAATCAGGCCAGAGAGTATCGGTGATGTAAATTTCCCCATAAGCCATTTGCCAGAGAAGGAAATTTGAGAGGCGCATTTCTCCACTTGTGCGAATTAACAAATCTGGGTCAGTAATTCCTGCTGTGTACAAGTGGCTCTCAAACAGATGTTCATCAATTTCATCAGGTTGTAGTAGACCTTGCTGAACTTGCTTGGCGATCGCCTGACAAGCTTGTAAAATCTCCTGCCGTCCGCCATAATTAGTTGCTACTGAAAACTGGATACCCTGATTATCCTTAGTTTCTTCCATTGAACGGGATATTTCTTGTTGGAGCGATCGTGGCAGGTCTTGCAAATTTCCCACAAACTTAATTTGAACATTCTCTTCGACCATTTCCCGCAGTTCTTGGCGCAAAACTCTTTGAAACAGAGTCATCAAAAAATCCACCTCTTCCTGCGGTCTTTTCCAGTTCTCTGTGGAGAAAGCATAAGCTGTCAGCGCTTGAATTCCCCAATCTTGACAACAGCGAAGTAAATCCTTGAGAGCATCTACTCCTCGCTTATGACCCATAATCCGGGGTAGACCCTGACGTTTAGCCCATCGACCATTGCCATCCATAATCACCGCAACGTGTTGCGGCAATAGTTCTCGTTTTAAGTCAGTAGGCAAATCTTGCAGTTTAGTTTGTTGTGCTGTCATTTTTTATCTCGAGAAGCGGTCGATGGTAATCTGAGTAAACGTGAAACCAGTGCTAGTGTTTTCCCACCTATCTGATGAACAAAACTCAACAGACCAGGAGCAACAGCTTCCCTATCCACGGTTGGGGACAAAAGATCCTCTAATGACTCTTTCAGCTTTTTAATCGTCAGTGGTCTATTTAGGGTTCCCCGTTCCGCTAAAGAAATGGAACCCGTTTCTTCAGATACAACCACACAAATGCAATTTTCGACCCGCTCAGTAATTCCCATTGCCGCCCGGTGGCGTGTTCCCAACTGGCGCGAGGCTGTGCGTCCCGAAAGTGGTAAAATTATACCCGATGACACAATCCTTGATCCCCGAATTAATGTCGCTCCATCGTGTAACAAAGTTTTCGGCTGAAAAATTGTCTGGATAAGTTCCTTAGAAACCTCCGCATTTAGCTTTACTCCGGGCACAGAAAAATCTCGCTCATCAATTTGCCCTGTGGTTTCCAAAATTAGTAAAGCTCCAATGCGGTTTTTTGACAATTCTTTAACAGCCTCAACAATTTCATCAATTACACTATCAGATTTGGGGATTGCCAAACGGTCGGGTTGAAACAGCTGGCGGAATTCGCCACGCCCCAATTGCTCCAAAAAGCGCCGAAACTCAGACTGGAGAGCAACTGCCATCGCCACAGCACAACCAATCACCAACTTTTCTAGTACAAAACTTAGCAGAGGTAGTCCTAATTTGCCACTTATTGTTGAGGCTAGCATTAAGATAATAAACCCCCGCACCATCCACAATGTCCGGCGCTCACTAATGATAACTAGTATCATATATGTCAGCGCCAGCACTAACACAATATCCAGAGTCCCAAGTAGCAAGGACTGTGACCATCCCAGGTTTATCAGCCATTGCTTCCACCAATCTCTCATGACATCTGGATTACACTTTTGCCTCTAATTACATTTAGTCATTAGTCATTAGTCATTTGTAATTAGTTCCTGACTAATGACCAATGACCAAGGACTAATGACTATTTTTCAGTCTTTCTGGTAGGCGGTCTTGTCGAATTAAGTCTTGATAAGTTTCACGTTGCAAAATTAAATTTGCTTCGCCATTCGCCACTACAACTGCTGCCGGTCGGGGTAAGCGGTTGTAATTAGATGCCATACTGTAATTGTAGGCACCAGTTCCCATAACTACGAGAATATCCCCTGGTTCAGTCTTTGGAAGTAGTGCATTGTGAATCAGAATATCTCCTGATTCACAATGTTTACCAGCAATTGTGACTGTTTCTGTTAAGGGAGAAGACATTTTATTAGCAACGACTGCCCGATAAACTGATTGGTAAGTAATCGGGCGGGGATTGTCAGACATTCCTCCATCAATTGCCACGTAGGTACGAATTTCTGGAATGACTTTGGATGAACCAACAGTATATGCAGTAACGCAAGCTGTGGCAATTAGCGATCGCCCCGGTTCACTAAGTAATTTCGGCAAAGGCAGATTTTCGGCTACGCAAGCTTCTTGGATAACTTCACAAATCGCCTTCACCCACTCTTCAATGCTGGGGGGATCATCTGATTCTGTATACTTAATCCCCAAACCGCCACCAACATTTAACTCTGTAATATTTAAACCATACTTCGTGGCATCCCGCACCCACTGCACCATAACAGCCGCTAAATCTTGATGCGGTTGGCGCTCAAAAATTTGGGAACCAATATGAGCGTGTACTCCTACGCAATTAAGGGCAGGTTGTTCACTGACAAAGGTAAAAACTTGATCTAGATCCTTGGGATCAAAGCCAAATTTGCTATCTAAGTGTCCCGTGCGGATATATTCGTGGGTGTGGCACTCGATACCAGGAGTTAACCGAAGCATGATTCGGATTGGTTGAGCAGGTTGGGCGATTTCCACAAGGGTACGCAACTCATACCAGTTATCCGCCACAATGGTAACACCAGACTTGATCGCTAAAATTAATTCTTCATGAGATTTATTATTTCCATGAAGGTAGATTTTCTGAGGACTAACACCCGCTTGCAAGGCGGTGTAAAGTTCGCCCCCAGAAACTACATCGATTCCTAAACCCTCAGAAGCCGCGATCGCACAAACTGCTAGACAATTCCAAGCTTTTGAGGCGTACAATACTTGAGATTCGCCCTTGTAATATTGCTTAAAAGCATCTCGATATTGCTGACAAGCCGAACGCAGGGTTTCTTCATCTAAAATATATAAAGGTGAACCAAACTGCTCAACTAGGGTTGTGACATCACACCCACCAATTTCCAGGAGGTGATGATCATCAACTCTGGCAGTCAAGGGTAAAAGTTCTTGATTAGGCGAGGGATTGGCGCTGCTGTCGCGCCTTTGAGGTAAATACTGACTTCCAGAATGTTGAACCCCAGTGGGGTGAGTCGATACCATAACTATAAAAATTGTCCTTGTTCAAATTACGGGCTTTAAGTTCGTCTTCTGATTCCCAGTTTACAAATGGTTTGTAATCTTATTCAATAAATGTGATCTCATTAGATTTAGAAATTCAATTACTGAAAATAGAGCATCTGAATGCATTGTTGGAACTGGATCAAGCCTGTTTTGGCGGCCTATGGACAATGGAGGGCTACCAACGAGAGTTGGACAGTCCCAACAGTGATCTGCTGGGTTTATTTTCCTCTGTCTCTAATTCGAGACTACTGGGAATGGGTTGCTTTTGGTCAATTTTAGAGGAAGCACACATTACAATATTGGCGGTTCATCCCCAATATCACCGTCAAGGTTTGGGACAGGCTTTATTATATTCACTTATTAAGACAGCTTGCGATCGCAAAATGGAGCGAGCTACCCTCGAAGTGCGAGCTTCCAACTTGGGGGCTATATCTTTATATCAAAAATTTGGCTTTAAAACAGCTGGGCGACGTCGGCATTACTACCAAGATAACGATGAAGACGCGCTTATCCTTTGGCTCCCAGATTTACAATACCCCCAATTTCAAGCAACTTTAGACCAGTGGTATTCCATGATCAGCGATCGCCTGGACAAATCCTCTTGGCACTTGCTTTTTAAATAGTCACGGATGATTAATTGGAATTATCGGGGCTGGCGATCGGCTTCAGCAAAAAAATGCAACTTTGCCGCGGCTTTTTATATTTAAATATTCTATATAAAAATTGTTTCACATAAGTAAAATTTATAAAAAATATTTTTATTTGACATTTGAAAATGGATGTGTTAAATATAAGTGTTTGGGATTGAGTAAAGAACTCCTAATATAAGCAGTCAGCTACTTGTAATAAATCCCAAAAAGGCTCGTGAACTAAAGCTCCTCAGTACACCAGCCAGATAAAAGTAGTCAATAGTTAACAATTAGCCCATCAACCCAAGTCATAGCTTCAGGATGTCTAGAATTTGTGATACAGACATCCAAAAGCTTTGCCTGTGCTAAAATCAGCATACCGGCACGACCGCAGGTGATGGGAAAAATGCCATGTTTGAACGCTTCACAGAAAAAGCCATTAAGGTAATCATGCTGGCCCAAGAAGAGGCCCGCCGTCTAGGTCACAACTTTGTCGGAACCGAGCAGATCCTCTTGGGTCTGATTGGCGAAGGGACTGGTGTGGCCGCCAAGGTGCTGAAATCAATGGGCGTCAATCTCAAAGATGCCCGAATTGAAGTTGAAAAAATTATCGGACGGGGATCAGGCTTTGTTGCCGTGGAAATTCCGTTTACGCCACGGGCAAAGCGAGTTCTAGAACTCTCCTTGGAAGAAGCACGCCAACTGGGGCATAACTACATTGGTACCGAGCATCTGCTGTTGGGCCTAATCCGCGAAGGGGAAGGCGTAGCAGCCAGGGTGTTAGAAAACCTCGGTGTGGATCTATCTAAGGTAAGAACCCAAGTCATCCGCATGTTAGGAGAAACTGCCGAAGTTTCACCAGGCGGTTCATCCGGGCGCACAAAAACCCCGACCCTGGATGAATTTGGCTCAAACCTGACCCAGATGGCAATGGACAATAAGCTCGATCCAGTGGTGGGACGCGCCAAGGAAATTGAGCGGGTGATTCAGATTTTGGGTCGCCGAACTAAAAATAACCCAGTGCTGATTGGGGAACCAGGGGTTGGTAAAACTGCGATCGCTGAAGGTTTAGCTTCCCGCATTGCCACTAAAGATATCCCTGACATCCTAGAAGATAAACGCGTCGTCACCCTAGATATTGGTTTGCTCGTAGCAGGAACCAAGTATCGGGGTGAATTTGAAGAACGCTTGAAAAAAATCATGGATGAAATCCGCTCTGCGGGTAATGTCATTCTCGTGATTGATGAGGTACACACCTTAATTGGTGCGGGTGCAGCAGAAGGTGCCATTGACGCAGCAAATATCCTTAAGCCAGCCTTGGCTAGGGGTGAGTTGCAGTGCATCGGTGCTACAACCCTAGATGAATACCGGAAGCACATCGAGCGAGATGCAGCACTGGAGCGGCGTTTCCAACCAGTAATGGTTGGCGAACCTACAGTTGATGAAACAATTGAAATTTTGTATGGTCTGCGCGAACGCTACGAGCAACACCACAAACTGAAAATCTCCGACGAAGCATTGGTAGCGGCGGCGAAATTGTCAGACCGTTACATTAGCGATCGCTTCCTCCCAGATAAAGCCATCGACTTAGTTGATGAAGCTGGTTCTAGGGTGCGCTTGATTAACTCTCAGCTGCCACCCGCAGCCAAAGAGTTAGACAAAGAGCTGCGTCAGATATTAAAAGAAAAAGATGACGCGGTGCGCTCTCAAAACTTTGATAAAGCTGGGGAATTGCGCGATCGCGAGATGGAAATTAAAGCCGAAATCCGGGCGATCGCTCAAAGCAAGACCAATGCAACTGGCACAGAAGGTGATGAACCTGTAGTTACAGAAGAAGACATTGCTCACATTGTCGCTTCCTGGACTGGGGTACCGGTGAACAAACTCACCGAATCTGAATCTGAAAAGCTGCTGCACATGGAAGACACCTTGCATCAGCGTTTAATTGGTCAAGATGAAGCTGTGAGAGCAGTTTCACGGGCAATTCGTCGCGCTCGTGTCGGTTTAAAAAATCCCAATCGACCCATAGCTAGCTTTGTCTTCTCTGGGCCGACTGGTGTAGGTAAAACCGAGTTGGCGAAGTCCTTGGCTGCATACTTCTTCGGTTCGGAAGAAGCGATGATCCGCTTAGATATGTCCGAATACATGGAGCGTCACACCGTCAGCAAGCTGATTGGTTCACCTCCAGGTTATGTTGGTTATAACGAAGGTGGTCAGCTAACCGAAGCCGTGCGGCGGCGTCCTTATACCGTGGTGCTGTTCGACGAAATCGAAAAAGCGCACCCGGATGTATTCAATATGCTGCTGCAAATTTTGGAAGATGGTCGGTTAACCGATGCCAAAGGTCGCACGGTGGACTTCAAGAACACCTTGCTGATTTTAACTTCCAATATTGGTTCTAAGGTAATTGAAAAAGGCGGTAGTGGTATCGGCTTTGAGTTCTCCGAAGATGCCACCGAGTCAACTTACAACCGGATTCGCTCATTGGTGAACGAAGAATTGAAGCAGTACTTCCGTCCAGAGTTCCTCAACCGACTCGATGAAATTATCGTCTTCCGTCAGTTGAGCAAGCCTGAAGTGACACAAATCGCCGAAATTATGCTCAAGGAAGTATTTGGTCGTCTGACGGAAAAGGGTATTACCTTAGAAGTCACCGATCGCTTCAAGGATCGCTTGATCACTGAAGGTTACAGTCCCAGCTACGGCGCAAGGCCGTTACGTCGAGCGATTATGCGGCTGTTAGAAGATAGCCTAGCAGAAGAAATTCTGTCTGGGCGCATTAAAGATGGCGATACTGCGATCGTTGATGTGGATGAGAATGGCGTTGTGCAAGTTAGTTCTGAACAGCGTCGGGAATTGTTACCCCAAGGTGTTGAGTAATATTTAGGGTTTGGGATTTAATCTAAAAATCCCAAATTAAAAAACGGTAGAGTATTAATTGCTCTACCGTTTTTTTGTTTGAATATGTCTAATGCAGAGGACGAATACCGTGTTATTCCCCCACAAGATCAAATGAAGAATAACTGGGAATCTATGGAAGTATGGATAGATCCAAGTCATTCCCCTCCATATGTTCTTTTATTGCTTTGCGACAGTGAAGATAACTGTCAGATTTATGATCCGGCACAGGGTTATAAAGTTGTATTTTCTAGTAATAACTATGATGAAGCGAAGTTATATTTACTAGAAGATGAGTTTGAATCAGTTCAAAGTAGGGTGTTAGCTGCGGAATTATAGCGGTTCTCAGTTGGGTGCAATACGCCCGATTATTGGGGAGTCCAAAACCAGAATTCAGGAGAACTTTATATTCTGACTCCTGACTCCAAGCTGTGTTAGGTGTATTTTAGTCATCTGAAATCGCCATAGTTTGAAATTGATTCATTTGTCAGAGAAAGAAAATCAGGTGATCGCTATTTGTTTTCTTGCTTAACCCAAAGATAACAGTAGAAAATTCAGTTTGAAGCCACAACAAATAATCAAGTAGAATTAGTACACAGTAGCAACAAAGGAGCAAAGCTATGCAAAGCATACTTTTAAGCCGCGAAGAAGTTGGGCGACGTGCGAAAGAATTATATGAAAATAGCATTCGTCAACAAGTAGAACGAGAAGAAAACATCGGTAAAATGGTGATTATCGATATAGAAACAGGTGAATACGCAATTGATAAAATAGGCTTAGAATCGGCACGATATTTACGTAATAAAAACCCATTTGCTCGACTTTTTGGTATTCGCATTGGTTACAAAGTTGCTGCTTCCTTCAGTGGTGAGATGCAGCGTGATTATCGGTGATTTCTGGTATTGTCAAGAACGGACGCGCAACCGTTAATATCATATTTCGACTGCCCAATCAACCAGATTTTACTATTGAATTTGTTATCGATACAGGTTTTACAGAGTTTCTTTCCCTACCCCCAACAGCAGTTACTCTGTTGGGTTTTCCTTTTGTATATGATATGTATGCAAATTTAGCTGACAATAGCAATGTAATCTTGCCAGTACATCAAGCTACCATTATTTGGAATGGAGAAGAACGGGAAGTGAATGTACTTGCGATAGGAAAGCGACCTTTGTTAGGAACTGCTTTACTTGATGGGTATGAACTTGTCATACAGTTTACCGAGGGCGGTTTAGTAACAATTGATGAGTTGTAGTTGCTTTCTGGATATATTGGCTTTCTATCAATAGCAATGAGAATTATTACCCCAAGGGATTGAATAGGATTTAAAATTTTAGCTTTATCGTTACCATGTTAGATTGATCCGATAAGCACTAAAAGGTGTTTCAAGTTATGACCTTCAGTGATGTAGTTGAAGCAATTAAAAGTCTTTCCAGCGAAGAGAAGTTAGAAATTCAACTGTTATTACAGCAATATCTACGGGAAGAAAGACGTGAAGAGATTTATCAAAATTTTCAGGCGGCGCAAGTAGAACAGCAAAATAGTGAACTAAAGTTTTCCTCAAATATAGATGAACTGAGAAATTTGATTTTTCAAATACACGTAGGATGCGTTAACGAAGCGTAACGTACTCCGTCCTAATGCACCCTACATATACTTAGATTTTTTCAAAAATCAAATCGGATTGCTATATCAGATAACTAATAGATTAGACCTCTTGCAAAAGTCCCAAAACCTCAGCCTTAATCCCCTCCTCGCTTGCGGGGAGGGGAGACAAAGCGTAGCTTTGGCGGGGTGGGGTTCTTATTTCTGATTTATGTAAGAAGTCTATTAATTAACAGCTTAAGTAGTAACACTTAAAAAAAACTCAATTCAACAAAAAGTAAAATAAGTATTTTTACTAAGGTTGTTTGTAAAAAAAATACATAATAATTAAAGAGTGAATCTGTAATAGTTTAAATAGCAGCTTTTCATTAATATCAGTCAGGGATGAATACATCTCAAAAAATCAGGTGATATGAAAAAGCTAATTTTCTAGTAATGTTTTGAGTGCATTGCTACCAATTTTATGCAGATTATTTGCACCTTTGCATACAACAATTATCTCGATAGGACAATTTATAAATGACAATTACATTAACAAAAGGTCAGCGTATCTCACTTGCGAAAGTTGCACCAGGTTTATCCGAAGTGTTTGTTGGTTTAGGATGGGATGTGAAAGCTACAGACACTGGTCAAGACTTTGATTTAGATGCATCTGTCTTTCTATTAAATGCAAATGGAAAGCTGATTTCTGATGCTCACGTTATCTTTTATAACAACCAAACAAGTCCCGATCCAGAGAAATCAGTTGAACATACTGGAGATAATCTCACAGGCGCTGGTGAAGGAGATGATGAAGTCATCAAAATTAATCTCAAAAAAGTTCCTGCTGATATTCAAACAATTCTAATTGCAGTAACGATTCATGAAGCCGAGGTGCGGCGTCAGAATTTTGGTCAGGTGCAAAATGCGTTTGTGCGAGTTGTTAACTCTCAAACTAATGAAGAAGTTGTTCGCTACGACCTTGTGGAGGACTACTCTACAGAAACATCGATGATTATGGCTGAACTTTACATCAAAGATAGTGAATGGCGTCTCAACGCTGTAGGTTCTGGTTATCAAGGTGGCTTACAAGCACTTCTTGAACGCTACAAATAGGCAACTATTGCAGAGACATAACTGATACTAGTAAAAAATTTAAGGAGTCTACCAAATCATGGCAGTTACACTTACAAAAGGACAACGTATATCACTCGATAAAGTTGCACCAGGGCTAACTGAGGTATTTGTTGGTCTTGGATGGGATGTCAAAGCAATGGACACCGGCTTCGCTTTTGATTTAGATGCATCAGCTTTCATAGTGGGGAGTAACGATAAACTAATTTCAGATAACCACTTCATTTTCTACAACAATCTTCTCAGCCCAGATCTAAATAACTCAGTTCAACATACAGGAGATAATCTAACAGGCGCAGGCGATGGTGATGATGAAGTCATCAAAATTAATCTGCAAAAGGTTCCTGCTGAGGTTCATAAAATTTTTATTACTGTAACCATTCATGAAGCCGCAGAACGGAAGCAAAATTTTGGTCAAGTTCAAAATGCTTTTGTGCGCGTCGTTAATGCTCAGAGCAATCAAGAAGTAGTCCGATATGACCTAGTGGAGGATTACTCAATCGAAACTGCATTAATTATGGCTGAACTCTATCGTAAAGACGGAGAATGGCGTTTAAATGCCGTTGGTTCAGGTTATCAAGGTGGATTAAAAGCTTTACTAGACCGTTTTAGCTAGGAGATTGAGTATGGCAATTAGTTTACAGAAAGGACAACGGATTTCACTTTCTAAAGAAGCGCCTGGTTTAAGCAAAATGATGTGTGGACTGGGCTGGGATGTCGCTAAACGCTCAGGCGGTGGATTTTTTAAGAATTTTGGTGGTGGTCAAGACTATGACCTAGATGCATCTGTAATCTGTCTGGATGTAAATGGCAAGTTAACGGCTAAAGAGAATATTATCTTCTTCGGAAATCTTCAGCATTTGTCTGGAGCCATAACTCACACAGGGGACAATTTAACTGGTGCAGGTGATGGTGATGATGAAGTGATTATTGTTGATTTGCCGCGCGTACCTGCCGAGATTGTCAAGTTACTTTTCGTAGTCAATATTTACGATTCCATTGCCCGTAAGCAAGACTTTAGTCAAATTGAAAATGCTTTTGTGCGCCTGGTTAATGCAGCTAATAACAAAGAGCTGGCTCGATATAACCTCTCTGGTAAGGAGTATTTGGGCATGACTGGGATGGTCTTGGCTGAAGTTTATCGACACAATGATGACTGGAAAATGGCAGCTATTGGCAATGGTGTCAATGTCAATGGTATAGGTGAACTCGCTAGTTCCTACTCTTAAATACTGAGCAAACTTGTAATTATGGCTATTACACTTCAAAAGAGTGGCGATTCCCACAAAATAGACCTGAGTAAGGCAGGTAAATCTAAGCCACTAACGGTTCATATCAACCTGAATTGGAATCAGCTATCGAATCAAAACGCTGGATTCTTTTCCAAGCTGCTTGGAGGTAACAATGCTCCTGACCTTGACTTAGGCTGTATGTATGAAGCTGTTAATGGCGAAAAAGGGGTTATCCAACCTTTAGGAGGAAATTTTGGCTCAAAAAATTCTCCTCCTTACATCTTTCTTGATAAAGATGACCGTACCGGAGCAGCCTCAGACGGCGAAAATATGTTCATTTACAGACCAGACACAATTAAACGAGTGATGTTTTTTGCCCTGATTTATCGGGGAATACCCGATTTTAAGTCTGTAGGTGGTCGGATGCTTTTCAAAATCAGTAATGGCGAGGAAATTTATCTAGAACTTAATAACCCAGATACAAATCGACCTTTCTGTGCTGCGGCTATGGTTAACAATCTGGGATCTGAAGTAACAATTTTGAAGGAAGAGAAATACTTTAGTGGTCATGAAGAAGCAGACAAACACTACCATTTTGGCTTTAATTGGGTAGCTGGTTCTAAGTAAAATGTCGCTCTACGATCGCCTGAATCTAACTAAGACAAATCCTAACCTAGAAGTTCCGATTTGGGAACGTATTAATCTTGATAGACCTTCAAAACCTTGCTGTCAAGGTTGCCGTTCTCGTATCCAAACTAATTGGCGAATGTGTCCATATTGTGGATGGTTGATTGTTGGAAAAAACAGCGAAATTCGCCATTGTCTTTGGGTGAATATTTCAGGCATGATTATCGATACTGAAGATAATAGCACCATGCTAGAAGTTATGGCAGATGCGCTTGCTAAAGTCTTCAGTGCTTTTAGAAGTATTAATGTGTTTTTGACCTCAGAGCCACCCGATGAAAAAGAGTGGAACCAAAACTTTACCCATATCTATGTGTTAGTTGCTCAGCAACCAGTTGACTACTTAGGAATAGCTAGTTTCACTCATGGGAAAGTTACAAATATTGCTGCTGTTCGCCTAGATCAAATACTTCATGTCTCTGATCAAGCAAGTCTAAATTTGGCTCAATTGTCTAATTTGATTGCTAATACTATTACCCACGAAATTGGTCACACTTTGGGATTAGATCACTCCCAACTAGCAACAGATGTGATGCACGATGGACTCGATCATGGAATTCACAGTTTGATGCCTCCTTCATTCCATGTTGAGCAGATCATCTTGATGAATAATGCTATTCGTAAACATAAATCTTCATCAATATGAATTGGTATTGAACTTCTAAACTTTGAGCAAGTATTGAAAATTCGTCATTATTCACTTTGAAAAGCATTCAATATAGCAGTTATCGGTTGAGTGAGGTACAAGGAACCCCACCCCCAACCCCCTTCCCGCAAGCGAGGAGGGGGCTATGATGTACCTCATCTGATTAGGAAACGCTATATTCTCCTTTGGCGGCACTCTTCTTAGCTAAAGGACTTTGAGATTTAAATCCTTTTATTTAGGTACAAAAACTGAATATGCTTACTCGTAAAACCAGCGATCGCGTTCTGCCATTTCAGGGACTCACATCGGCTCAGGTAAAACTTAACCGCGAAAAGTATGGCGCTAACATTTTTACTCCCCCAGAACGCGAACCCTTGTGGAAATTGTTCTTAGAAAAATTTGAAGATCCAGTAATTCGGATTCTGATGATTGCGGCAGCGATCGCTATTAGTGTCGGTATTTTTGAAGGTGAATATGCTGAAGGCTTAGGTATTGTGGCTGCTATCTTATTAGCCACAACTCTCGCTTTTGCCAACGAATACAAAGCCAGTAAAGAATTTGATATTCTCAACCAAGTTTATGACGAAGTTTTTATCAAAGTCATTCGGGATAACAGCTTTACCACGGTTAAGCGCAAAGATTTAGTTTTTGGTGATGTTGTATATGTAGAACAAGGTGAAGAAATCCCAGCTGATGGACAAATTTTAGAAGAAATTTCTCTAGAAATTGACCAGTCAAAAATCACGGGAGAAGCGGAACCAGTCAAAAAGCTTACTCAGGCTAACGCAGAAAATCAAGGTATTGAAGAAGAAACTTACCCACCTTACAAGATTTATCGCAGTACGATTGTTGAAGAAGGACAGGGTTATTTTGAAGTCACTGCTGTTGGTGACAATACAGAAATTGGTAAATTGGCAACAGCAATTGCTAGCATCGAAAACACCGAAGATACACCGCTTAATCATCAACTAGAAAAACTTAGTAAACTGATTGGTGTAGTTGGTCTGGGATTTGCTGGTTTCACTTTCGTATCTTTACTGGTGCGCGGTTTTGTCACTAAAGAATTAAGCCTGAGTTCTCAACAGTGGTATGTTGTCGGACTGTCAATTATTAGTGTATTAATCGCACTTAGCCGAGTATGGCTACCTGTGGTTTATGATGCTTCGGAGTTAGCTGGTAACAAACTTGTAGCACCGAAATGGTTGGAAAATAATAGTTTTCTTAGTTGGCTGAAAACAGTTGGAATAGGACTAATATTTTTAACTATCGGACTTGGTTTAGGCTATCCTCTAGGACTAATCCCTAGCTCTATAAATAGCTGGGTTCCTAGTAGTGTTGCCAAAGCATTACTGCACTACTTTATGGTAGCTGTGACAATTATTGTGGTAGCTGTGCCAGAAGGTTTGGCGATGAGTGTTACCCTCAGCCTTGCCTACAGTATGAAAAAGATGGCGGCTTCTAATAATTTGGTGCGTCGGATGCACGCTTGCGAAACAATTGGTTCAGCTACGGTAATTTGCTCTGATAAGACTGGCACTCTTACCCAAAATCAAATGCGGGTGTATGAAGTCAATTTTCCCAGTCTTAATTCTCAATTGTTGCCAGCACTTAAAGATGTTAAAGGTTTAATAGCGGAGGCGATCGCAGTTAATAGTACTGCTGATTTAGAGAAAAAACCTTTGCAGCCTTCTCGTCCTATTGGCAATCCCACAGAAGGAGCTTTACTTTTATGGCTAGATAGCCAGGATATTGATTACATATCTTACCGGGGTAACTTTCAAATCAAATCTCGAATGCCTTTTTCTGGTCATCAAAAATACATGGCTACAATCGGCATTTCCTCTGTAACTGGAGAAGATGTGCTTTATGTGAAAGGAGCGCCAGAGGTAATTTTGGAGCGTTGCTCGCAGATTCTCACAGAGCAAGGACTAGAATCACTCAAGAATAAAGCCGCGATCGCATCTGCAATTAAACAATATCAAAGACGAAGAATGCGGGCACTAGGGTTTGCTTATCATAACGTCTCACAGCATTCGAGTCAGACGAACTTGGACGAAATTGCTCACGATATGACGTGGCTGGGGTTTGTGGCAATTTCAGATCCCTTGCGTCCAGAAGTACCTGATGCAATCCAAGCCTGTTTACACGCAGGAATACAAGTCAAAGTTGTAACAGGTGATAACTCGGAGACAGCTAAGGAAATTGCTCGTCAAATTGGACTTTGGCAAGAAGAAGATGACTTTAATAGCGGTTATTTACATTTTACTGGTCAACAATTTGCCCAACTGAGTGACGAAGAAGCAAATCAGGCGGTGCTGCAATTAAAGGTACTTTCCAGAGCGCGACCACTTGATAAGCTGCGGCTAGTGAAACTGTTACAGGAAAATGGTGAAATGGTTGCTGTCACCGGAGATGGTACAAACGATGCAGCTGCTCTCAAGCAAGCTCAGGTAGGTTTAGCAATGGGAAGTGGTACAGCGATCGCTAAAGAAGCTAGTGATATCATTTTGCTTGACGATTCTTTCCACAGTATTGTAAATGCAGTTGTTTGGGGGCGATCGCTTTACCTAAATATCCAACGATTTATTCTGTTTCAGTTAACAATCAACGTTGTGGCGTTGGGAATTGCTTTAATTGGGCCATTTATCGGTGTAGCGCTACCTCTAACTATCACCCAAATGCTCTGGGTGAACTTAATTATGGATACCTTTGCTGCTTTGGCTTTGGCGACAGAACCCCCTCATTTGAGCGTGATGCAGCACTCTCCTCGTAACCCGCAAGCCTTTATTGTCACCAAAGCAATGGCACAGAATATTTTTACTGTTGGGTTAGCATTTTTGATTTTTCTGATTGGTTTCTTACGCTACATCCGTCGGGATGGGGAAATCACTCCTTATGAGCTTTCCGTGTTCTTCGGCGTGTTCGTAATGTTACAGTTCTGGAATTTGTTCAATGCTCGATGCTTGGGGTTAAAGCAGTCTGCCTTGAAAGGCTTGTCTAAGAATAAAGGATTTGTAGCGATCGCTAGCACCATTTTTGTCGGACAGATATTGATTATTCAGTTTGGTGGTAACGTTTTTAGAACAGTACCTTTGTCTTTGGTGGACTGGATAAATGTAATTGTTGGAACATCAACAGTGCTTTGGATTGGTGAGCTATGGCGCCTCATAATGCGGTTGAAATTGAAAAATCATCTGCGACAATCCTATTAACTACTTGGCAGATGGTTGGTAAAGCGATGTCAAAAACAATATCGGTAGTTTTAATCCCAAGGGGTTGAGTAAAATTTAGAACTGGGATTAAATCTTAAATAGAAAGTTGTAAAACGGTAGAGTATTTATTACTCTACCGTTTTTTGTGTAAAAATATCTGGGGTTTGAGCAATGATATGAAAAAAGCAGAGTGATTACTTTGGTTGGATCTATTACAAGTCAACTTATTTCTAAATTCAATTTAACTGCCAAGCTAAATCGACCGTAAAATATACTTTTTCCATCCTTGATTTCTCTAATACGTTGATCGGAGCCTAGCATTTTGTCTCTAATACCAATTTTGTATGAAGATGCACATAACACACCCCCCTGTAGTCCCCCCGATGCCTTGGGGGGACGGCATAGCCGGGGGGTAAATATATGCAGCTTCACAAATAAACGGTATAAGTTTCAATACCTCTACCTTGATTAGTGGAGAAAGATTATCCCAAAAATTCAATGACGTTCTTGGTGGTAAAATAATATTAATTTTAGGCAAAGATATTTCTTGATTATCTTGATTTAGAATAAAAGGAATCGGTTTTTGCACACGAACTTTTTGACGACCTTCGAGAAATCTTAGATGGAGACTACGCAACAAAACTGATATTAATAGGGGGAACAATTCAACCGCTTGTATTCCCAGATGTTTCTATTGTGGTGGAACAAATTATTAACAGCTAAGATAATTTATAGCCTTTTTTATATCTTTGAACTACAATCATGTGTAAATTAGTACTTCTATGCTAATCTAGCTTATAGTTTAATTACCTGAAAATTGCTGAGATATTGCTTAACTAAAACCCATTGCATTTTTGTATATAATATGTATGCAGATTTCGCTGACATCAGGTTGCTGATTAAAAACAAATTACTAGTTTTCACTACTTTTTTCTTTGGTCAACTGCTGTACTAATAATTGCACTCCCAAAGCCAACAAACCAATTGCCACTATACCAAATATTCCGCTTCCCAAAGCAACTACGCCAACAACCAAAGTACGAACAGCAGAAGAAATCTTCACCACTAATGGATTAATTGAATGGATAGGTTTAGTAGCAAAATTTGTGGCGATCGCAATCATCAGCGAATACACTGCAAATCCCATTCCTCCCGAAATCACCGCCCCAGTTAAACAGCGTAATGGACTCGTACTCGCCGGTACTTTAGTATCTGTTTGTGGTGTTAACTTTTGGTCATTCATAACATTTTATATTTTAGATTTTGCACTGGAGCATTAGGAATAATTCTTGTCCTCAGCTAATCGTCATTCAATTTGCATCTTTGCGTCTTTTTAGCGATTTGAACTATGCAACTTAAAAGCTCATCAGCTTATTCCCCATACTCCATTAACGATAAAGATTTATTTAAACTGAAGATCCCACCTGAATCCCATGTGTAATTGTCCGAGTCACAAACAATTCTAAGTCTTCATCAAGAATTGCTTCCCTCACTTGCAGCTTAACTTGTTCTGCCTGCTGTTGAGACTCCAAAAGAGCAAATACTGTTGGGCCAGAACCAGACATCATTGTTCCTAAAACGCCTTCCTGATTTGCAAACACCTCTCGCAGTTGCAAGACTTGGGGATAGGATGGCAATATCACGCGCTCCAAATCATTGTGCAGTTTTTGGGCAATTTTTCCCGCATCTTTATCCAGGATAGTTTTTACTATTGCTCCTGAATGAACTGCATTAGTACGGGCTGCCAAATTGTCGCTATCTCTAATATAAGAATTACCAAACTGCTGTCGATAGGTTTTGTATGCCCAAGCGGTGGAAACTTCCAGGCTGCGGTATTTTGCCAACACTATATATATGTTATCCAAACTTGGCAGAGGAGAAAGTTGCTCACCTCTACCTGTTGCGATCGCAGTTCCACCCGCTACACAAAACGGTACATCTGAACCAAGTGTGCCTCCCAACTCCTCTAATTCTGACTGAGTTAATCCCAATTTCCACAGTAAATCTATCCCCACCAACACAGCAGCTGCATTCGTGGAACCCCCAGCCAACCCAGCAGCTACAGGAATCTGCTTGTTGATGGTAATCTCCACGCCTCCATATTTAGCAAAGGCTTCGGGAAATTGCCTCGCCATTAATTCTGCTGCGCGGTATGCCAGATTACTTTTATCTGTCGGTACTTGTGGGTGATTGCAGTGAACACGGATGCTGTCAGTGCTAATAGAACGCACATCAATTTCGTCTGCAAGACCAATACTCTGAAGTATCATGGCTAACTCATGATAGCCATCAGGGCGATCGCCAATGATTTCCAGATACAAGTTAATTTTGGCAGGGGCAATTAGGGTGTAGTAACGCATTTTAAAAGTTTAAAGTTAGAAGTTATCGGTTACTAGTTGGGAATGGGTGAATTTTTAGTTTTGAATCAAAGCAATCATCTAGATGTTCACTCTTAACTCCTCACTCCTCACTTTTAACTCCTAACTCATTTGCTAGGATTACCCATTGCTGAACGCTGAGGTCTTCGGCTCTGGCTTGGGGATTTACTTCTAATTGTTCCAGTAAGTGGCTCAGGCGATCGCGTTCTATAACTGATTGCAAATTATTTCGTAACATTTTCCGCTTGGCACCAAACCCCAACTTTAAGAAGTTCTCTAACTGTCGGGGATTAAGTGCTGGTATTCCTATTTTTCGGGGGCGCAATCGCACCACTGCTGAATCGACTTTTGGCGGTGGATGGAATGCGATCGCTGGAACTGTGCAGATTAACTCACATTCAGCCAAATACTGTACCCGCACACTCAACGCCCCAAATGCTTTTGATCCTGGTTTAGCATACAACCTTTCTGCTACTTCTTTTTGTACCAACAACACTATTGAGTCAAATGGTTCAGGGTTGGGGTTGGCGATCGTACCCAGTAGTTTCTCAATGATCGGCCCTGTAATATTGTAGGGGATATTCGCTACTACTTTATTTGGCTGTTGGAAATTGGGAAAAGCTACCAGATGAGATGGTAAATCCAGAGTGAGAAAATCGCCTTGCAACAGTAAAAAATTTTCAGTCTTACCAAGTTGCTTTGCCAATAGTTGGCATAAGTCGCGGTCTATTTCAACTGCAACCAGAGATTGCACTAACGGTAATAAACGACGAGTCAGAATGCCGGTTCCAGGCCCAATTTCCAGGATGCGATCGCATCCTGTACACTCTGCTGCTTGAATAATTGCGTCGAGCGCCTTTTCACTTTTGAGCCAATGTTGAGCAAAGAGCTTACGCGGTCGAATCATCTGTATTTATTGCCTAGTCTAGTTTTTAGGTTTTTCTCAAAAATTCTGGTTAAAAAATCTGATTGGACAATTATCATGGCGATGCCTTCTTTGCCAGAGGCTACGCGTAGCTTGCTTAATAGTAGGGGTACGCCAACCCACTTAAATCTTCGGAGTCATTGCGGTAATTTTTCTTTTTCCCACTTCCTCAAATTTATTGCTCATAATCCTGACAAAATCACTACCTTATAAATGGTGAAATCCGTCTACAGCGCTAGACTCACTGTAACGGATCTTCATATAAGGGACTGCCTATCTTCTCTTGCCTACGAGAAACTGTGCTAGCCAGACGCTCCGAGAAGGTAGCGTAGCCTCTTCGAGTACTCGAATGTCGATACAACCCACATTCGGTATCCTAAACTGTCACACCACAAGGTTCAGCCACTTCGTATTCGCGTCTTTTCTGTTCCTTAACCCATTCACCTGAAAGTAATGCCAGTCAGGCTATTTGCCCTTTTATAAAAAAAAATGACTTTACCCCTTGACAAACTAGGGAATGAATAGTTACTCTAGTTAAGTGCGAAGGCGAAAGAAGCCAACGACCGCTGAACCTAAAAAACATAATACTTTGAAAGCTTAATAAAAAACCAATCCTCGTCAAAAGATTTAACTTTTGGGATTTACTGAAAAGTTAATCGAAATTATAACTAGGATTCCGGGAAATATTTTTTCCGGAGCCGCAAACTCGAAACAAACCAAAACGGAGAGTTTGATCCTGGCTCAGGATGAACGCTGGCGGTATGCTTAACACATGCAAGTCGAACGAAACCTTTCGGGGTTTAG
>NZ_JBALCE010000120.1:0-29061 GCF_036919815.1 Nostoc sp. | reverse complement strand
TGGATGCATCCGGTTCAAAGGTGGATGAACGGAGTTCCGAGGTGGATGCATCCGGTTCAAAGGTGGATGAACGGAGTTCCGAGGTGGATGCATCCAGTTCAAAGGTGGATGAACGGAGTTCTGAGGTGGATGCATCCAGTTCAAAGGTGGATGAACGAGATTCTAACTCCCCCTTGTCACCTTGTCCCCTTGTCCCCCCATCCCCGTCATCCCCCTCATATCCTCCATTTCCCAAAAGCCTCCCCAACTCTTCCACCCAGTTGGTGTAAACGCGCATTACCACCGGCAAATAATCTTGAATACCGATCGCTTTATCCTTTAAAGCTGGTACCAGTCCCGCATTCACCAGGGAACTTTTGCCCACACCCGATTGCCCATGAATTACTATCAACTTATAATCAGGGCGACCCATGCGTTCAATTAAACGTTCTACATCCAATAGGCGACCAGATGCAGCAATTTCTGGGGCAATATTTCCTTGTGGAGAGTTTGAGCGCAATGTCTCTACAAATGCCTGTTTTGTAGCTTCTAACCTACCCGCACCAATAAAAGCCCGTAAGCCAAATTGCTGTTCAATGGAACGCCGTTGCTGTTTGATTTTGTATGCTTTGAGATATTCTTTCTGCTCAAAGTAAAGCTGCTGCAAAAATCTGATAATATCCAAGTAAAGTCTGACATCTTCTAGGGGATTACCCACATCTCTAGCAGTTTCTAAGCTGAGAATCGCCTGTTGAGTTTCACCTAAATGGTATTGAGAACGACCTAAAATAAATTGATATAAGCTTAAGTCTTTTGATTTCAAATTTCTTTCGGCAATATCAGCTAAAACCTCTGATATATTCGCTGATTCCACATTAGGAATCGCAGCAAAAACTTCCAAAGCTTGCTTAACAACCTGATTTGCTTTCACCCAGTTATTTTGAGCCAAAGCCACCTCAGCTAAAAAACCGTAATCTTTGGCTAATTCCCTAAGCTGGTTGTTAGTTTGATGTACTATTAAAGCTTGTTCTGCAAGACTCTGCAACGTTTCCCATTTTTGCAAATCTCGCAAGATATCACCGAATTTAACTACTGCATTAGCAATTAAATCTTCCTGACTTTTCACTGAATATGGAAAACCTCTCTCCAAACCTCTCTCCTGCAAGGAGAGAGGCTTTGAATTCTCCCCATTCCCTAGTAGGGAAGGGGGTTGGGGGGTTAGGTTTCGCCCCACATTACGTGAAAAGTCAATTAAACCTGGACTTTGAAACTGATAAATAAAATTTATATACTCTTGAACATAATGCCAAGTTGCTTGCCAATCTGGATGATTGATATCTTGATGTTTAAAAGCTTTGAGATAACAGCAAAAGCCAATCTCACCAAGGACTTTTGCCTGTCGTTCTAAATTATTACTTTGCTCCCAAAGCTCTAAAGCTTTGTGATAATGCTGTAGCGCCGAATCTTTGTGATTATTTATCTGTTTGATAAAACCTAATAAAGATTCTAAATTAGCTTGAGTTTCTAAATTATAAACATCTGGCTGATTGAGTAAATCTCTTTGCGCCGCTTGTAACTCATTTTCCAATTTAATATATACATCGACGCTAAATTTTAAGTTATTACTAAACCATTGATTAGCTGTTTCGCTGATAAAATCTATCAATTCCTGCGTTGTTATGGCAAAATTTCTCGTAGTTGCCCAACTTTCCAAATCTGGTGCAAGCTGTATTAGTTGCTTGTAGATTTCATCGTCAATCCATAACACTAAGGGAAAAGCAAAATTCTTGCGAAACTCCTCCCGCACCTGATTAGCAGAAGTTAACATCACAGACAAATTCTGCACTGACTCCAAACCCACAACCATTACACAGGCTGGTATTTCTTCGCCGAATTCTGACTGAATCGCAGTATAAAGAGTCCTGTGAGATTGCTGCACCGCCAAAACACGAATTTCGACTTGACAAATTTCCCGCAATCTGGAGATTAAGCGATCGCGCAAGCTAGCATAATTACACCGTGCCAAAATCAGCTTAAACTGTCCCACAGAGGATTCAATCGCCCAAGCTAATTGTGTCAGAGTGCGTTCGCTGTTTACATGGTCATCTTCTGGTGATTGCGAGTCTGTCATAAACACAAAATTAAACGTCCTGGCGTTTTAACTCCTGTATCAATACTTGAGTGCGCTTGCTAGCTTCTCTTGCTTGCTGTCTAAAATACTTGGCTTGCTGACGGTCACTTAAACACACTTCAGATGCTTTTCTACTAAATTCAACAGCTTGTTTACTGAGTTCTTTAATCCGAGTCTTTAACTCTGGGATTGTTTTCATATCTCCTCCTGTTCGGAAATTACAATCTTTAAATTTTCTATTTCTTCATAAAGTCTATCGGCTCTACTGGCTAGTAAGCTAGCGTCCTCAAAATCGTTGTTTTCTACAGCTTTATCCGAGGCGGAGTACAATTCTTCTGTGATTTGGTGCAATTGTGCGTAAGCTTTTAACAAAACATTTCTGGTTTCTGCTTTCATAATCTAATTATTCATCGCTCTCCTACCTCCCAATACTGTTCGGTTAAGGCAAGAGACGCGATGAATCGCCTTCTCTACAATAATCATTGCAACTCACTCGCCTCAGCCAAAACGGGATTAACATCAAACCAAGACTCGCCACCATCCCGATATTCAAATACAAACCGACTGCGGATCAGTTTTTGATATCCTTGATCATCACTCACCTTTTTCCTTTCCTTGACATGACGTAACAATTGCCACTCATCATCAGAAATCGGTAATATTATTTCATTCCGCCGAGAACGAATCACTTGCTCTAAGGTTTCACGGGTTAGGGGAAGACTCATTTCTTCCATAATCCAGGTATTTACCAGCCTCAGCACGTCCCGCACATGACCACCGCTCATTTTACATAACCGCTCTAGACTAGCAGCACTATCAAAAATCTCGGTAATTTTATTTAAACGTTCCTCTGGTGTCAACTCAGGAAAAGCTCTCGCTAATACCATCTGCTGCATCAGTGCCATTCCCTCTACATGAACACTACCATCAGTCCTTTGTACAGGTACCATTGGTAACACCTTGGGATCTTCTGGGAAACGCTGAGTCAGCATTCCGTAATCATTGGAAAACTTCAAAGCCAAGGGCATGGTGTAGAGGAGATGACAATTAAGCCTTGTCAAAAACTCACCCTGATCGACAAATAAATATTCCTGCTGCGGACGACCCCAAGGTTTGGCACGATTATCTATGCGGTCAAGATTATCGACAATTACCACCAGACCATTTTTACCCTGCTGTTTGAGTTTAGCGATCGCCGGTTCTAATAATTCTTGATTAATCGCTTCCAGCAGCTTAGTTTTTTGCGGTGCCAAATACTGATTGAGTTTTTCTCGCAGCGTGGGGTCATTTTTTATCTTTGTAGTGATTTCACCAATGCCCACAGACAGAGACAACTTTTCTTTTTCTGAACTGACACCAAAATCGCCGACATTTGGAACCTTAACTTTTACTCCCGTTACCTCGGAGTTTAAGACCTTCCAAGCACCTTGGAGCAACTCATTAAACTTGTTGGGTGCCTCCAATGTAATTTTATCCAGACTTTGACTCACCCGACGAGCGATCGCTAACAGCACATCAGCAATATCGACATCAGTCATTTCCAGGTCTTCACTGGACTCAAAATAGACGACATGGAAGCCTAACTTTTCCAGTTCCGCCTGTAACCGTAATAATTCTGTCGATTTTCCACAACCAATATGCCCAGTAAATAAAGTGCAAGTGGGTTCATTGGGCTTAAAAAAAGTAATCTTCTGCTTCAGCTTGCCAAGAATATCACCACCTCGTACCGAGGAAAAATCGATGTAATACTTGCCATCAGAGCTATTATTGACAAACAGAGTTCTGCTGGGATCGCTAGCTTGATAAAATTCCCGTAAATCTATGGGCATAACCTGGTAGTGCAATTATCTCGTATTGTCTTAACATATCCTTGTTTAAAAGGATAAAGTTATTTACATCTTCGGATCTCAATATTTCGGAGAATTTTTGCTTTTGCTGCCTCAAAGGTGAGTAGACGGTATTTTTAGGTAAATTCAATTATTAAACGAGGTAATTAAAAGTTTGGTTTAGCGCCATGTCCAAGCGACCAAAACTCTTAGTATCTATCGGAGAGGGCTATTCCGGGTTAGGATGATGACTAGCGATGCCTTGAATTAGATATCGATATTGAATTGTTGAAATTTTATGGACCATAGTCCACCAGATGGCAGTATCAACCTCCTCTGAACTGGCGAGTAAGTCTCCCAGCGCGGGGGAGACTTAGGAGATATATATCATGCTTACACAAGATATTCGGGATTTGCTGGCTGATACTACCGATTTAAACCAGTTGAAATGGGATTTAAATTGCTTACAACCGGTGGATGTGGGAGAATACATTACACAATTACCTGAACAACAACGCGCGATCGCATTCCGTTTACTCAACAAAGGTCAGGCAATTGATGTATTTGAATATCTGCCCACAGAGGTGCAGGAAGAACTAATTAATTCTCTGCATGATGTTCAGGTAGTGCAACTTGTAGAAGAGATGAGTCCCGACGAACGGGCAGAATTGTTTGATGAACTACCTGCTGGGGTAATCAAACGGCTATTGCAAGAACTGAGTCCAGAACAAAGGCAAGCAACAGCAACGATTCTCGGCTATCCAGAAGGTACTGCGGGGCGGGTGATGACAACCGAATATGTCCGGTTGCGCGAAGGATTGACTGTAGGCGAAGCCCTAAGCAAAATCCGCCGTCAGGACGAAGACAAGGAGTCGATTTACTACGCCTACGTCACAGATGACAACCGGACGCTGGTGAGAGTTGTTTCACTGCGCCAGTTATTGTTTACCTTTCCCGATGTTTTCATCAAGGATATTGCTAGCGATCGCGTCATTAAGGTGAAAACTGAAACCCCCCAAGAAGAAGTGGCGCGAATCATGCAGCGCTATGACCTAATCGCTATCCCCGTGGTTGACCGCGAAGACCGATTGGTAGGCATTATCACCATTGATGATGTCATGGATATTTTGGAAGAGGAAGCCACAGAAGATATTCAAAAAATGGCGGGTGTGAGTGGTGATGAAACAGCTTTATCTTCTCCCCTACTCACCATCCGCAACCGCTTGCCTTGGCTATTGGGCATCATGGCATTGTATATTGGTGCTGCCAGTGCGATCGCGCCTTTTCAATCTGTAATTGCCGCAGTGCCAGTTTTAGCAGTGATCATGCCAATATTTTCTAACACTGGTGGTACTGTTGGTATTCAATCATTAACGGTAACAATCCGCAGCTTAGGGGTGGGCGAGGTAACACCCAAAGATACCTTGAAAATTCTCCGCAAAGAACTTCTAGCAGGTTTAGCCACAGCCCTAGTTTTAGCCACAACGATGATTCTGCTTTCCTTAATTTGGGCGCGACCCCAAGAGCGATGGGTGGCTTTAATTGCTGGAATGGTAATGGCAACTAATACAATTGTGGCTGTTACACTCGGCACTTTACTGCCAATGGGTTTGAAACGACTGAAGCTTGACCCGGCACTAGTTAGTGGCCCGTTGGTGACTACAATGCTAGATACAATTGGGTTTTTAACGTTCCTTACCCTGATTTCTTGTGCTTTAAATGTTTTCCATTTACCAAGTTAATAAGCTGAAAAATGTCTAATTGAAAAAAAGAGCATAATTTTTTATTTGTTAAAACCCTTCCCCGTAAGGGTTTTGTTATAATCAATCGTCAATGACCATAACGATTCATCTACGCAAAAATCGGCTGTAAATTTAAAATAAAACCAGGGAGAACATCTTCACCAGATAAACTTGTAGGAGATTGTAAAACTTCTGGTGCAACATTTGGACGATAAATTATTACTTGTTTCTCTTTGGGATTAATTAACCAACCAAGTAATAATCCCAAAGCTAAGTATTCCAGTATCTTGGCTTGAGTGTCTTCCACATCATCAGTTTCGGAAACCAATTCTAGTGCAAAGTCAGGACACAAGGGGAGATATTTTTTTGTTTGTTGTGGTGTGAGAGCATCCCACCGTTCCATCTTTAGCCAAGAAGCATCAGGAGAACGAGTTGCACCATTGGTAAGTTTAAAACCAGTGGAAGAATTAAAGGCTTTTCCTAAATTTTTTTGACTGTTCCAAAACCATAGTTGACCTAACAAATCAAAATTACGGTTTCCCGTTTCTCCTCCAGTGGGTGGCATGATTACCAATTCTCCTTCAGCAGTTAATTCCAAACGCAACTCTTTATTCACAGCAACAATCTGCTCAAATTCCTCATCCGTAAATTTGAGATTAGGAGGTAATTGTAAAGTTAAAGCAGTCATAATTAATTCCGCTCCACGAAATTCTAGTTGGGTTACACCCATGCGCTGCCAATAGGGAAGACTAAACCTCTACCTCTACTTTAGACAGGTAGCTAATTTGATAGAACACAGATGATATCATTTCCTCTGCATATGTAAATTAAAAAGCTGTAGAGACGCGATGTCTGACGACAAGCCGCTTTGCGTCTACACTCGGATCTCTATACAGGAAACTGATTACTATTTATGCCTACTAACACCTGGAATCGTCATCACATTCTTTCCCTAGCTGACTTCACTACCACTGAATATGATACAGTTTTGCAAACTGCTGCCAGTTTTCAAGAAGTGCTATCACGGCGGACGAAGAAAGTGCCAAGCTTGCAGGGACAGGTGGTGGCGAATTTATTTTTTGAACCGTCTACGCGGACTCGTAGCAGTTTTGAAATCGCTGCCAAACGTTTAAGTGCAGATACGCTGAACTTCGCCGCAGCCACATCTTCTATGACTAAGGGAGAGACAATTCTCGATACGGCAAAGACCTATTTGGCGATGGGAACTGATATTATGGTAGTCCGCCATCGAGAAGCTGGAGTACCGAATGCGATCGCGGCTGAAATGGATCGTCTAGGTGTACGAGTTAGTGTCCTCAATGCTGGTGATGGTCAACATGAGCATCCTTCCCAAGCGCTGCTAGACTTATTTACCATTTGTACTCTAATTGACCCAGCTAGTCCCAGATTAGAACTTTTAAAAGGTAAAAAGATTGCCATTGTTGGGGATATTCTCCATTCTCGCGTGGCGCGATCGAATATTTGGAGTTTAATTGCCAGTGGTGCCGAAGTGCATCTGGCAGCACCACCCACCCTCTTACCCAAATTATTTGCCGAATACATCTCTGAGGAGGCAGAAGTCAGGAGTCAGGAGTTTGTTATCTCCTCATCCCCCACCCTGCGGGAAGCTAAAGCTACATCCCCCTCATCCCCTACTTCCCAACTCTTTCTCTACTGGCAACTAGAACCAGCTTTGCAGAATGCTGATTTTGTCATGACTTTGCGCTTGCAAAAGGAACGTATGACGGCTCATTTACTGCCAAGTTTGCGAGAATATCATCAGTTATTTGGCATTACACGCACAAAGTTGCAACTTTGTAAACCTAACGTCAAAGTTTTGCATCCAGGCCCAGTTAACCGTGGTGTTGAAATTAGTTCTGAATTAATGGATGACCCGGAATTTAGTCTCATTCAATCGCAAGTTACCAGTGGTGTAGCCGTTCGGATGGCGCTGCTGTACCTGTTAGGTAGCGGCAAGGCTTAATATAATCTCAGCACTGTTTCGGTGACAGGCAATGACCATCAGGATTCAGCTGTTGTGCCAACCCCAATCAGTAACGCCAATCATCAGCAAAGTGATTCGACATGACTACACAAGCTAGATAAAAAAGGTATAACATAAGACCAGCCCTTTCAAAGCAAGTAGAAATTCTCAAAAATAAATTCCTCTCTAAGGAACGTGGATTAAATAAAATGCAAAACTTCATCCTGTCTCTAGCTTTCCTCTCCTTTATAAAGAGAGGAATTGAGGGTAAGGTAAGCCATGTATCTTATTTAATTCTTATTCATAAACCTCTTTTCTCTGTCTTAGAAAGCCTAATGGGAGGTTTCCTGCCCTCATACTTTACACTGTGCTTCTGCGGTTAAATAAATAACTTATAAAGCACTTAATACACAGAGAAAAAGAGATTTTACGTTGAAAGAGCTAGTTCTATCATTTTTTACTATTTGATACCTGTGCCGGAGATTTACCGATGAAAACTATATCTAGCCTTGATGCAGTAACTAAAGATTTAGAACAGCATGAAAACTCAAAACGGATTAAAAAATTAATATACTCCGCTTGTAAAAATATTTGGGAGAATGATCAAGAGACGTTAGATAGGTTTAACTTACAAGAATTAATTCAAGAATTATCCAGATTGAATCCAACTATAAATAACTTAAATTATACTTTATCTAAAGTTGTAAAAACCATTAATAAACAAGCGGAATACGCCCTAATCGCCAGTGTCATTTCTCAGGAAATGCAGAAGCTATATGTAACGCCTGATGAATCAACAGGAATATTATTAAATCAACCTAATCAAGAGGAATCGACAGGAATATTATTAAATCAATCTAATCAAAATGAACAGATATTTTATCATCCGGGACAAATATCATCAAATTATATAGATCAAAACAGTCAAATCAAACATCAATATAATCAGTTTGATTTACGGCAAAATATTATGAAGTATACTAACCCACTTCGGGCTAAAATAGTTTTATTTTCTGCGCTTTACAAAAAGTTTGCTTTCAATGAAGAAGACTGGTTGAAACTGAAGGCTGAAAAACTTGATGATTTATTGCTAAGATTATTTGATACTTGTCCAACTATCAGAGAGCTTGAATCTAAACTAAATAGTGCTGTTATATCTCTAGGCAAGCCGGATGAAAATATTCAAGCAGCTAGTACAATCATCCAATCTATGCGAGGTTTATATAACAATATGTCATCCAGCGACAACCGATATCAACCGTTTAACAGCGATTCATCTCCAGAAACGAGAATACCAGTTAATCCTCATCAGAAAATTGCACTCAAGGATGACAATAATACCTGTCAATTTATAGTACCCCCTATCAAAGAATAATCGCAATTTTTGACCATTGTTGAATCTGGGAAAATTTGGAAAGATTGTGATAATTTAAATAGGAAAAATATGGATGCAAATGAACTTCTGACGCGATATGTAAATGGAGAAACAAAATTTATTGAGGCAAACTTAAATGGAGTAAATTTGTTTGGTGCAGATTTGATTGGTATAGATTTGAATAAGGCAGATTTGCGTAATGCCATCCTAATTTTTAGCTATCTAAATCGGGGAATCCTAAATAAGGCAAATCTAGTTTGTACAAAGCTAAGTGGCGCGAATCTAAATCAGGCAAGTTTAATCAGTGCCAACTTGCACGATGCTAATTTACATGGTGCAACTTTGCAGGGTGCTGATTTGCGTAATGCTAATTTAACTTTGGCGTATATGCTGGATACTAACTTGATGAATGCCGATTTGCGTGGTGCAGATTTGAGTGGTGCAAATTTAACCGGTGCGTGTCTGCGTGGTGCTAACCTGCGAGAAGAGAAGAGAATGTACTCTGCTAGTCTACGGGGTGCTAACCTGCATAAGGCTGACCTGCGAGGCGCTGATTTAACTGGTGTAGACTTATCTAAAGTTGATTTGAGTGGTGCTAACTTGAGTGAGGCAACGCTACGTTATGCCGATTTGAGTGATGCCAACCTGAGTGAAGCGATTTTGTATAATGCATCTCTGGCAGATACTAACATCGGGGGTGCTAATTTGAAAGATGCTAACCTGATGAATGCTAGACTGGAACGGTCAAATCTGATAGATGCCGAACTTACAGGTGTTAACTTGTATGGTGCAATTATGCCAGATGCTAAACTGACGAGATGCCAGATGAGTGGAGCAAACCTGAGTTTTGCAAGGCTAAATAGAGTTGATTTAAGTCGGGCTAACCTGCGTGGGGCTAACCTCACTGAAGCAGACTTGGTTGATGCCTATCTTGCGAGGACAGACTTGACTGATGCCAATTTAAGTAAGACAAATCTAATCAGAGCAGAAATGAGTAGTACAAATCTGACGGGTGCAGATTTGCGTGGGGCGGTAATGCCTGATGGAACAATTAACGATTAAAAATATAGCATGGGCAATACCCACTATTTTATCATGGTAGGTATTGCCCAAATACTAAGTTTTATTCACCAGTAATCGACAGTTCATTAACCCAAATTTTCGGGCAAACTCCCCCTGGTGTTAACTCCGCCTCTTTTTCTACACAAATAATTGACTTTAAGACTTCTAAGAAATCACCAGCAACAGTTGCTGACTCAATACTCGTCCTGACACCCTTATTAACTAGCCAACCATCAAACGGCAAAGAAAAGGAACCTTGTAAGGATTTAACTCCAGCATGGAGAGCTTGTAAATCATCGATAAAAATCACATTTTCAGCAGTTTCTAAGCTCAACTCCTGCTCAGAAGTTGCTGTTGTAAAAACGTGATAAAAATTGGGACTAACGCTGACTTTTGCACCAATACTGGCATTACCAGTTGGCTGGGTATTTAACCTTTTAGCAGTGCCTGCACTGTGGAGAAAGCTTGTTAAAACACCATTTTCAATCAGCGAAATCTGACGAGTAGGAGTTCCTTCGCCATCAAAACTTTCTGCCCCTACGTTAGCTGGGTGCAGTGCATCATCAAAAACTGAAAGTAGAGGAGAAGCAATTTGCTTACCTAAATCATCAGGAGTAGATAGGCTTTGATTGTCCAAAATACTTTGGGCGTTAAATAAGTTTGAAAAAGCACCCAACAGACTTAAGAAAGCTTCCGCAGAGAAAACAACTCGATATTTACCAGTTTTGATTTTTTCATAATTCAAGTGACTGATAGTTTTATCGGCAGTTTCTTTGATGCAACCATTAATATCTAGATTATCTAAACTTTGGTTGATTCTATAAGCGCCTGCACTGCGAGGTTTTTTTCCTTCTTCTTCAGTTTTGCTGTAAAGATAAACTGATGCTAAGGAATGAGATTCAGTTCTGACTGCACCGTCGCTATTGAGATAAAACCTGTCAATATCTCTTTGCGACAAACCGTTATAAGGCACACCTTTAATTGCTGGATGAGCTGCCAGTAATTCTTTTTCAGCTACTAACAATCTTTCTATGAGTTCAGCAACAGGTGCTTGGGGTGTTTTATCCTGAGATTTATTTGGAATCGAAACAGTAGCTTCTGGACTAAAATCAGGAACATTTTCTTTAACACCAAAGAAACTGGCTTCATAAGCAGTTTTCAAAGCTAATTCCAGTCCTTTGGCATCGACATCTGTGGTGCTGGTGACACCCATTGTATTCTCTTCATTCCAGACACGAACAGTAACACCAGAGCGATTTGAAGCTTTGACTTGTTTTGGCTCACCTTGGTCTACTTGCACGCTAGTATCATCTACTGTTGAGCCATAAATGTCGAATTTCTTAATACCAAGCTTATCAGCATTGTCCTTGGCGGAATTTGCAATCTCATTGATATTCGGCATAGTCAATTTTTAATTTGGGATTTTCTTGCTCCCTGCTTCAGCCTGGGAGTGTAATAATGGAGGGCTTTTGCTTGCTAGATAAAATAGTGGCAGAGCCACGAAAAAGCCGTTTCCAGGTGGAACCTGGAAGTTGATGAGATTATCTTCCCCCGACGGTAATAGAATCAACTTTGATGTGGGGTTGTCCAACTGTGGTGTAAATACTGCCACTGACAGAACCACAAAAACCTGGTGCAAGTTCCAAATCTTGAGAACACATGGAAATTTTATTCATAATTTCCTTGGCTTCACCGATAAGAATTGCTCCCTTTAAAGGTTTGGTGATTTTGCCATTTTCAATCAAATAAGCTTCATCAACACTAAAGTTAAATTGACCTGTAGCACCAACACTACCACCACCCATCTTTTTACAGTAAATACCTTTATCAACAGAGGCAAATACTTCTTCAGTGCTGTATTCGCCAGAATCGATATAAGTATTACGCATCCGGCTAGCAGCAGCAAAGGTATAATTTTGGCGACGTCCACTTCCAGTTCTGGGGTGTCCGGTGCGTGCAGAACCTGTTCTATCTGCTAAGAAGTTTTTCAGAACGCCTTTTTCAATTAATAGGGTTCTTTGAGCGGGCATACCTTCGTCATCCATGTCAATTGTCCCGAAGGCATTTTCAGAGCGACCTTCATCCCAGGCTGTCAAACTTTCGTGGGCAATTTTTTCGCCTTTTTTGTCAGCAAAGGGAGTGGTATTGCGTTCAATTTGAGTGGTTTCTAGCAGGTGTCCGCAAGCTTCGTGGAAGATTACGCCGCCAAAGTGATTGGCCATAATGATGGGGTAAGTACCCGATTCTACGTAATCTGCATAGAGCATTTTTCCAGCCGATTCTGCGATTTTCTCGGCGGCTTGTTGAGAATCCCAAGTTCTCAAGAAGTTGGCATCGCTAGTATTACCCGCGCGATCGCCAATTGAGGTACGATTAGCACCATCAGCACACAATAGGTTAAACCCTACTGACTGTGTAAGGCGAATGTCACGGGCAAAAGTACCATCACTGGCGGCGATTAAAACTTCTTGCCAATCCCGGAAATAGGTAGCACGGCGCGATTGGACGTGGCTAGCTTTTTGCTTCAGGTTGGCAGTACCATCAAGGAGGACTTCTCCCATTTCTCGGATGGAGCTACACACTGGTAGCCATGCATCTTTACCTCTTTTGGTGGCGTAATCTCTCAATAATTCCAGGTTGATTTCTGGGATGAAAGCTTTAGGAGTGGGTAGTTGCAATCCCAGGATAGAAAGACCTTTTTCTAAGGCTGCTTTCAAACCAGAAAATGAAAGGTCATTGGTGCTAACGTAGCAATCAGCTTTGCCGTGAAATACTCTGACTCCCGCGCCTGTAGACAGACTGGGTGAAATACTGGTGATGGCATCATCTTCTGCAAGACAACTAATATAGTTGCGACGCTCTAAAAATAATTCGATGAAGTCAGCACCGGCGGCGCGTCCTAGTCCCAGGAGGGTAGCCAGGGGGGCTTCCCAGGTTTCATCGAAACGCTCTGGTGTGGCGGAATATTGCAGGGTGGGAAGTTGATTTGAGAGAAGTAGCGTACTAGTAAGCATGAGTAGCCTCGTCTGCTGGCGTAATTCAGAGATTTGACTGAAAAATCCCGGTGTGTTCAGTCTAACAAATGAGTGAAAGCCACAGTTGGTAATAAGGCGGTGTGGATTTCCCTCCTCTTATGTAAAGAGGTTTGTGCTTATTTTGCTGCTTGATGATTGACGTTGCTGACTGAAAAGATGAATTTACCTCACGCAGAAAATAAGAGTTGGGAATATTTGATTTTGTAATGTTTATATCCAAATTCAGCAACGTCTAGGCAAATTCGCCCACAGACTAGAAGTTTGGGGCTATATAAACCAATACGCTTGGGTTAAGGATAATCGTAGGTTGGGTTTGACTTCGTTCAACCCAACAAACCCTCGAAAAGGTTGGGTTACCCTGCGGGATTTTGCTACGTTCCTCAACCCAACCGACACACTTTAAGGTTTTCAACGCTAATCCAAGCGTATTGCTATATAAACAAAGCCCGCAAAGGCGGGCTGAGATTTTGAAAGTTCGCACCCTTGAGGGTGTGGGTGTAAAATGAGATGCACCTATATATATGGATTTAACTAGCACTCTTCTCAACCAAGGAAGTCCCAAGCTAGGAGATGCTCTAACTATGGTCAGAATACAGAAACTTGCTGACCACTAACACTTACTAAATATGTAATCTTATTTGCTGCAAACACTTAATTTCATCCAGACTATCATTCTCAGGTTTATTTACGATTTGCCATTTTCAGTGGAATTCTTGTTGTTTCTTGCTCATTGAAACTTGGCGCTGTCGATGATAGATTCTTAAACAAGAGCTTTAGAGTTCGAGTAATAGTTTTAAGAATTTTCATTTTGCTAGCAGTTGGCTTTTGGTCATATCTTAAAACCATTGGAATTTCTATAATTTTTGGTTTGAGGACTTTGGCTTTTAGCAGTAAATCTATCATGCAAGCAAATCCACTTTCAGTAAATAGATTGTCACCATAACACATATCCAGTTTTGTCACGAAAGTACGGTTATACAGCCTGTAACCACAAGTGTAGTCTCTTACACCTGGTACACGGGCTGCAATTCTAAAAAGCCAGCTGGCTCCGTAACTCATCAACTCTCTAAATTTTGATAAGCCTATGACTTTAGAGCCTTTTCGATATCTAGATGCGATCGCAATATCATAGCTACCAGCTATCATGGTGTCATACATCTTGATTAATAGTTCTGGTGGTTGAGTGTTGTCGCAATCCATCGCGGCTAAAAAATCGCCTTCTTGAGAAATTTCTAAGAAAGTCGTGAAACCTGTTTTAATTGCTTGACCTAAACCACCATTTTTGGGATGTTGGACTAATTTCAGTAATATACCCAGTGATTGAGATTCTTCTAAAGCCGTTTCAGCAGTTTTATCACTACTGCCATCATCAACAAGAATCAGTTCTATCTCCATATTAGAGATTTGCTGCAATGTCTGAAACTTTTTGAACAAGGGAGGAATTGATTCTTGCTCGTTGTATGCGGGTAAAAGAACAAAAAGACTCATAAAGACCTCTGATTATTTTTAAAATAAAATACCATTACTCAAATTTCAAGAATTCAGTAATGTTGATTTTTGGAGAAACTCATCGACGTGTCGTACAACTGCGTTGTTGTTGACGCTATCATTGACCAACTGTGAGGTATTCACGACGAAAAAATCATCGTTTTCAGTACTCACTTTCGGAACAAGACTGGAATAATCTATAACTTGTAGAGGCTGTACTTTAATAGCTCGATTAATGTGTGCTGCCACAATGTCATCTGCTTTAAGTTCTGGGAACATCAAACGTATACCCTGGAAAAATACTTGGCGTAATTCATCATCTGGCTGTTTTAACAACGAGTCAGTAGAAAGTATATATTTTGGTAGGAATGTCATGTGATATCCTGCTGTCTCTTGCAAAGAAACTAAGTTGCTCATACCGATAACTCCAGTAAAAGGAATATTTCTATCGGCAATATTTACTACGTAATAAGGAACGAGAGCCTTACGAGTAATAAGTACCATGCAGATTACACCCAGGTATTCTACTGTTTCACCAGTATCTGAAACTTTCACCAGTTCATGGGCAGCAACCTGTTGCAAAATATTAACTGGGCCAGTAAAAATTACTTTATCAAAATGTTCTTTTTTTCCCTGATATTCTACCCACATTCCACCCTTTGGATGAGGTGCGATATACTCTACCGCAACACCTGTGCGAATATCACCTCCAGCCGCGTAAATTAATTTTTCTATATGGTCAAAAACAGTTTTGTAACCGCCTGAAACATAACCAAGTTGTTCTTTATTTAATGAAGAATCCCGCGCTGAAAATAGTCGTTTAATATAAGCCCAGATAAAAACTGCTGATATTCGCTTATAGTTCTCTCCTAATTTTGATAAAAGCAAGGGTTTCCAAAGCTTTTCGTATGTGTTTTTTCCCCCAAGTTTCAATAGCCAATTTTCAACTAAAATCTTCTCTAAGCGCCGCCAGTTATTAAGGCGTGAACCATACAATAGAGTAAAAGCTAATCTGATTTTACCTATAAGTCCAAAGAGAGGAAAGCGCAGAAATTCTATAGTATTACTGATAGAATAAAATTTTTGATTGTCGTAGAAACCTGTTAAACTTCGATGCCAACGCAGTTTATCTCCAAGACCAATATCTCTTAGAAAATTTATTAAATGAGTATCAGAAGGTAGGATAACGTGATAAAAACGATCCCAGGTAAACAACCCATAATCATGATAGGTGGTAAGTCCACCAAGCTGCTTGTTGCTATCAAAGACAGTGACTGTATGTCCTTGATGTGAAAGACGTTGGGCTAATACTAGCCCAGTTATGCCTCCGCCAATGATGCCTATATTCATAAAATTAAATTTAGATTTCGTTAGGATGTTTTAGAGAATTCTATTCAGAGATTGTTAATATTAATAACTTGATTATTTGCCTATTAAGCTATTAATGTCCAACAAGGATTACGCCAGTTATGATAATGGAAATTCCTAACCACTGGCTAAATATAACCTGCTCTTTTAGAAGATAATGAGAAGCAATCGGTATAAGTGCATACATTAATCCTAGAACTGGAAATGCTTGACTCAAAGGAATTGTCTGCAATACATAAAGCCACAACATAGTCATAAATGCATAACAGATAAACCAAATCAAAAAATAACGAGAGAATAAGAGATTTTTGATAGATGTGCTTTCTCCTTTAGTAGGGCTAGAAATGTAAAGTCCATACTTGAGTGATACGTTAGCTGTTGTTCCAAATAAAACTACAACCATTAAAAGTAGCCAACTAATGATGTTCATTTGTCAATGCTTTTTGTAGAATTAACTAGAGAAAATTTATATAGATTTTTTAAGTGGAATAACCACTAAAAGAACACCCAGAAAAATAGTGATGACTCCTGCTATTCGAGTTAGTGTAATCACCTCATTAAAAAAGTAGTATGATCCAAAAAGTATGCCGACGTAGTTTAAACTAGTGAGTGGATAAGCAATACTCAATTTGACAGAGCGCAGAGCCAATATCCAATTTACTATTCCCAAGCAATAAACACTAACAGCTAATGTTAATTGTTGAATAAATACCCAAGTAAATAGTCCCTCATTTGTATGACTCATGGTATGCTTCATCAGCAATTGCCCAGAAATACTAAATAAAATACTGATAAACAGGATGATATAAGGAATTATTTTAAAGTGAGAAATTTGTGAGATAGATTTCATAGTATATTTGCCTCAATCGATATAGTCGGTATGAAGCGGACAGTAAACAGCCCGTTGTTTTGAACGTTTCAAATATCATTACCACCTTCTGTGCAATTTGACTTCCACTTCAGTAAATAGACAACAAAATTAGGAAGCCTACTATGTTGAAGGGGCTAATATCAAAATGACTGTTGAAGCTCATGTCCTAGAGTTAGCAACTTGGCTTACTATACAGCTTCCAGGATAGTAGCTGTATTATGGCAGCGTCCGATATGATCGGAGTAGAGTAGGCTCAATTAGTTTACTGAGTTATACTACCAGAGAAAGCAGTTTATTGTTTGGCAATTTGCATAATCAATTTAGCCTTTGTCCAATTGTGAATTACAGAAATGTTCCGTGTCAGCTAGTTATGCTTCAAGACTACTTTTGGCGCGATCGCAATATCTAGGTCATAGTGGATACAGATATAGTAAAGGTTGAGGGCTTTGTCACAAATTTGCTCTGCACAAAGTTGAGCCGTTTGCCATTGCTGGTACTAAAATCAGATTCTACCCGCATATTCAACAGTTCGAGCTAAGGGAATAAAAATGGACTGCCAGAATTTTTAAGCACACAGATATATCTGTAACCTCAGCTAGTAACTAAGCCGATTCAGAAAAGTTTGTACTAAATTTGAGTGTGTATACGTGCTTTTTTTGGAAAAGGGAATACAAGAAGTAACAGAAGTCCGCTTCTCTGCGGAAATCACACTATAGATAAATCAGTCTACAGTAATGTCCTTTACAGGTTTCTGAGTAATTTTACTGAATGTCCAAAGGGAGTTTTGACAACACAACGGCTAATATAAACTAGCGTTGGCTGTTCAACTCGGAGTTAATGTTGATTGCATCTGATTTGAGATGTTTTTACATTACTTAGTATCATGTTGGCTCGACTGTTCTTAATTACATATAATTTTAAGTAAAGATTTACTTTAACTTTATTGTTATATGTAATCACCTCCTAGAATACCACGAGAAAAGCGTGTTGCAAATTTATCGCCATACTTCATCGAAACTTCATTTACCGAAAATATACTTATACAGAAACTTCATCAAATCGAAACTTTCTCTAGATGAATTTTGATTTTTAAGAATTTGTACATTTATGAAGCACTTTTTGGCTAATAAGCTTGCAGTTCCATTTAAAAAGCGAGTTTAAAGTGGTCAATACCATACTCACACGGAAGAATTTCCCATTAAAAAATCACCAAGTTCCGTTTTTAAAGACCTTACTGGGTTAGCTGTGTGATAATTTCCAACAGTTTAAAATTGAGAAAAAATTAGTTCATGATAGTTGGTATTATTTAATTTGTCTAAGTTGTTTTCGCGTAGCTTCAGTTTGTTTGGACTCGTTTTCCTGCAAAAGTCTGTTGGTAATGATTAAGACAATCATTAACAATCCAAACTGAATCTGCCAGGGGGCTAATACTAAGCTTAAAATCAAGCTAATAGCTGTAAATACACCTGCAAGATATGAAATTTCATCAGTACTCTTTTTAAATAAGTAGCCCGTAGCTAAAGCCGTACACAGTGGGATCAAGAAAAACAAAGGCATTTTAGTAACCTCTGAACAAAAAATTATTGTGCTTATAAAACAAATTGGAATTGTGGTTAATTCTACATCCAATCAGGTTTTAATCACAAGAGTCGTTTGAAATAAATATTATATAAAGTCAAGATTACGCAACGTTGTATATTACACCAATTGGAATATAGCGCTTCTGTGTTGAGTAGACATCTCCAGAAATTAAATATGCGTTACCCAGAACCCTTGTAGAGACGTAGTGACAATTCATGTAGCTTTAGCTGACCGCAGGGTATTGTCCCTACCAAGGATTTCAAGCAACGCAGAATTAATTTTCTTTTCCTTTGTCTATTAGGCGGACGCCATCTGAACCACTGAACTGACATCAGCATAGTTGCGCTATGCTATACAAACTATCGTTTACCTACACGGATTAATCGCATTTAAAACTTGCGTAAGTGGGTTTTGTTTACTTCCCCAAATACAAAGGTGAACAATTATTTGGTAAATTAGCTTAAAACTTTGGGCTTGCGGCAGGATCAAGATTTAGCATATTACCTTTAGTAGTAACATTTTCATTTTAGACACCTAATGCTGAACATTCCTCAATTACTCGCAACTGAAATAAACCTCAAACCCCATCAGGTGCAAAACGCGCTGGAACTTTTGGCGGAGGGTGCAACAATTCCCTTTATTGCACGTTACCGTAAAGAGCGCACTGATGAGATGAATGAAGTGCAACTACGTGAACTGGCGGAACGATATACTTATTTAACAGAACTGGAAGAACGAAAATCGGTGATCTTAAGTGCGATCGCTCAACAAGGTAAACTTACAGATGAACTCAAAGCCAAAATCTCATCCTGCTTACAAAAAACCGAACTTGAGGATTTATACTTACCCTATCGACCAAAGCGACGCACTCGCGCCACCATCGCCAGAGAAAAAGGACTCGAACCACTGGCGGAATTTATCAAGTCGCTAAATGTCAAAAATGCTGTAACGGCTTCCCTGGAGTCAGAAGCAGCTAAGTATATTTCGGAAACCAAGGGAGTAAAAACAGCAGAAGAAGCACTCAAAGGTGCTGCTGATATTTTGGCGGAAGAAGTAGCTGAAAAAGCTGAGTTACGCGCATATATCCGCGACTATCTCCTAGGAGAAGGGGTATTTGTCTCTCGCATCAAAGATGATTATCCCGAAGGTACAACCAAATTTGAGATGTACCGAAACTATCAAATCAGGGTAAAAAATATTGCAGCCCACAATATGCTGGCGTTGTGTCGGGGTGAAGCTGAAAAAATATTAAGCTTTGAAATTGCTTTTGATGAGGATACGGTGCTTTACTATCTTGAGTCGAAAGAAATTCAAACCAAAGTCCCCACAATTCGGGATTTTTATCAGGCGATGTTGAAGGATGCATTCAACCGTTTGATGAAAGTCTCTCTAATGGGAGAGGTAATTTCTGAAAATAAAGTTTATGCGGACATAGAATCAATTAAGACATTTGAAACTAATCTGCGGGAGTTGCTGCTGTCTGCACCAGCCGGGATGAAACCAACACTGGCGATAGACCCTGGTTTTAGAACTGGGTGTAAGGTTGCAGTCCTCGACCAAACTGGGAAATTTTTGGAATATCAGGCGGTATTTCCCCACCAAGCGGCTGAACAACGACTCAAAGCAGCACAAACTGTCAAAAATCTGATTGAAAAGTACAAAATTGAGTTAATTGCCATTGGTAACGGTACAGCGTCCCGCGAGACAGAGGAATTTGTCACGCAAATATTGCAAACCATAGAACGCAAACCAGTTAAAGTGATGGTGAATGAGTCTGGCGCATCTATATATTCTGCGAGTGTTGTGGCGTTGGAAGAGTTCCCCGATTTAGATATTACCGTGCGCGGCGCCATTAGCATCGGTCGCCGTTTACAAGATCCTTTGGCGGAACTGGTGAAAATCGATCCCAAATCCATTGGTGTGGGACAATATCAGCACGATGTCGATCAGAAGTTGTTGAAAAAGAAATTGGATGACACTGTAGAAAGCTGCGTTAATTACGTCGGCGTAGACTTAAATACCGCATCCAAAGAACTTTTGACTTCCGTCTCTGGGATTACCGCAGCAGTTGCCAATAACATTGTCGCCTATCGCAACCAGTATGGAGCCTTTAAAAATCGCCGCCAACTTTTGAAAGTTCCCAAATTGGGGCCGAAGGCTTTTGAACAAGCAGCAGGTTTTCTGCGGATTCGCGGCGGTGACAACCCATTAGATAATACAGCAGTGCATCCAGAGAGTTATTCTGTAGTAGAAGCGATCGCATCTGATCTAAATGTGCCATTAAATCAGGTGACACAAATTGCCGAAAAACTCAAAAAGACCAACCTGAAGAAATACGTTACCGATAGTGTCGGCGAACCTACACTACGCGACATCCTCAGCGAACTAGAAAAACCCGGTAGAGATCCTCGTGCTGAGTTTAAGTATGCCACCTTCAGAGAAGGAATTAAGGAAATCAGAGACTTAAAGCTGGGAATGGAACTAGAAGGAATCGTGACGAATGTCGCCAACTTCGGCGCCTTTGTCGATATCGGCGTACATCAAGATGGCTTGGTGCATATATCCCAACTTGCTGATAGATTTGTAGACGATCCCAACAAAGTTGTCAAAGTCGGACAAGTAGTAAAAGTGCAGGTGTTAGAAATCGACGAAAAACTCAAGCGGATTAGTTTGTCGATGAAAGCAGTTAAACAATAATTAAAAATAGCAGATGGCAGTTTATCAAGTTCGATTGATTAATCCTACAATTGGGTTAGATCGTAGCATTCAAGTACCAGATGATCAATATATTCTGGATATAGCAGAAGAAGCTGGTATCCGCCTACCATCTGGGTGCAAACAAGGCGAATGTTCTGCTTGTGTCGCCAAACTCATTAGCGGTGAAGTTGATCAAAGTGAGCAAAAATTTCTGCGTCCAACTGAAATACAGGCTGGTTATGTTGTTACTTGTGTAAGTTACCCTTTGTCTGATTGCACTTTAGAAACCCATCAAGAACAAGTCTTATATAAATCAGCCCTTTACTATCAGCCTGAGTCGGGAAAATCTCAGTGATTGTTACCCTGTGACATTAAATTAATCTTAAATTCGCCGGGCGCTTTTTGTTTGTATGCAATACACTTTAACCTCTCTCCTTTTAGGAGAGAGGCTTTAAATTTTACTCCCCAACGCTAGTAGGGAAGGGGTTGGGGGTTAGGTCTGTATTGAACTCAATAAAGAAGCGATCGCATCACGGAACTTACAAGTTTTGCATTAATATTATAACCGCTATAGATTTCTCAATGATCGACCTAACGGTAGAAGCAAATTCTACCTTGCAAGAGAGGTTAAAACCTAGCAGATAGATAAAGATGAGATAAGAAGTTACAAACAATAAATCTTTAGTTATTAGGTCAAAAAAATGTTGACACCATTATTAACCGCCCTAGCTACAGCTTTGAGCCTGTTAATTGTTGATTTGATTGTTCCAGGCGTTAATATTGCTAATTTTCCCGCAGCTTTGATTGCCGGTTTAGTAATTGGTCTAATTAACGGTTCATTTAAACCAGTTCTGTCTACTCTTTCTCTACCACTTAACTTTCTCTCATTTGGAGCATTTTCGCTCATCGTCAACGGTTTTTGTTTCTGGTTAGCATCAGTGCTAGTTCCCGGCTTCTCCGTTAGTGGTATTATTGGTTTTCTTCTAGGGCCAGTCATTCTATCTTTTGCTAACACCTTTATCAACAACTACTTTGTTGAAAAAAATCTTTTAGCCGCTAGTGGTGATGTAAAAAATCAAGGTGAATTACCTTCTAGATAAGTATTAAAGGGAGTAGAAATAGCAATTTCATCATGTCTCTACTCCAAATCGAATAGCCGAAGGTGGATTTCCTGATTCGGCATATTCAAAACAATCTAATTAAACAAAATCACCAAGTTGTAACATCATGAAATTAGTTCGTTTTCTTCTAGGTTTGCTAGTGCCTCCTTTAGGCGTATTCCTGACAGTTGGAGTTGGCCCAACTTTATTTATTAACATTTTGCTGACAGTTCTAGGCTGGATACCCGGTAGTATTCATGCAGTTTGGGTTATTGCCAAACATGAAGAACAACTTAATCAAGAGGGACGTACTTACTAATACGTAAGTTTAATTTTAAGGACTTTCAATTAAATAGGGTGCGTTAGGTAGAACACCGGAACGCACCACTTTTTATGTATAGAATCTGCCGTTGTTTTAGGCGCATATTTTGACATAATTTGTAAACAAAAACCTTTCGGGAAAGCACCTAAGAGGTTGTTTGTAAAGTAGTTTGCTGTAATTTTAATCAAATTATTACCCCCCTTGTAAAGGGGGGAAACAAGAAAAATCCGGTTCCCTCCCCTTTACAAGGCGAGGGTTAGGGTGGGGTAATAAATATTTGATACATCAATCATGACTTTTCAAACAACCTCTAACCTACCCTTATACGATCTGGTGCGTTACCGCTTTAGCCGTAACGCACCAGATTAAATCAATTAAATACATACCAAAACAGTCTATTTATGAATAGTATCCCGCTTTTTATCGGCAGAGTCCTTATCTTTGAATAAGTCAGCCGCCGTTAAGAGTAACTGTCTTAAGGTTTGTTTGATTTGGCGCTCTTTCCTCGCTACAGAGCTACCAGCTTCACCTAGTTGCTCTTCTAGTTGCGATCGCTTTTCTCCTACCTGTGCAGCCATAGATTCAGCTTGAGGACGAGCTTTATCATACCAGTGTTTAGCCTCGTCTAGATAATCTTGAACCTCTAGAGAACGTCCGCCATGACGTGCAGCTAAGTTAGCTCGGACAAGGGCTACCTGCGCTTGCAGTTGCGCGTAACGCTTCTTTAACAATCCGACTTCTTCACTATCTTTAATAGCATTGACAGCAGAATCAATTGCAGTTTTGGTACTAGCAGGTTTTTCCTTACCCGTCTCTTCAATCTCTGCCAAGATTACATCAACTTCTTGTTGGAGTTGTTCTTCTTCACCATCCAGTTGAGCCTGGAGCCGCTTGATATCTGTCTGAGTTTTAGAAATGCTTTCGTGTCTTTGACTATTAATTCCTTCTAGCGCTCCTTCAATGGAAGCTGTCACTTCATCTTTAAGTTCACTACCTTTTTCTTGGAAGTTTTCAACTACAGCCGAAACCGCATCTCTAACAAGACTACGAAGTTCGCCTGAACCTTGTTTAAACTCAGAAGCTACTTGAGAAACTGCGGATTTCACAATTTCTCGAATTCGATCAGTTCTTAATTGTCCGGTTTCTTTCGCTTGTTGCAAATCGGCTTGAATTTGTTGTTTGATATTGTTAGGCATTTTCAACTCTTGGGATTTAACTAATTTGGATGGATAAAATTTTCTAGAAATGTTCCTACACCCACATTATGGCGTAGTCTGATTGGGCTAGGCACTTCCTTTAGATAGAAAATAACAGCCCCAAAGAGTTCAGGAGTGCTGAGTGCTGAGTAACCAAGAGACATAAATCTAGGGTGCAATTAATTTTACTTTTTACTCAGCACTCGTTCCTGGGTACTCAGCACTGTTTCGGTGATGTGTAATATCTTGGCTATTTGTGAGATGATTAACATTTGTTGGTAGTAATTGAGAGTAAGATATGTGGCGAGTAAATATTACTTGTTCATCTGATGCCTGGAAGCATTATGGTACTGAATTTAAAGCGATCGCAGAGAAATATCAAGGTGAATTGATTGGTTCCAAAAAAATGCCAGATGGCACACGGATCATGTCCTATAAAATTGAGGATGTTAGTGATGCAGAAGCTTTTCAAGAAGATTGTGCAAATTTTACGGGATTTACAACAGACTTTGAATCCCTGTAGTATTGGTTATGACACTTATGCCTGCAACGAATATGTCAAAATCGGGAAAGGTGGAGTGAAAAAACTACTCTTCTCACTTCTAACTCCTAATTCCAAACTTCTCACTCCTAAACTTGAAAATGAACTTACCCCAAGCTAGCCGTCTCCAATTTACTCCCGATTTAAACATCTGCCGCATATTAAATGGGATGTGGCAAGTCTCCGGCGGACACGGACCGATAAATCCCCAAGCCGCAATTGAGATGATGTTCAAATATTTAGATGCAGGCTTTACCACTTGGGATTTAGCAGACCATTATGGCCCTGCAGAAGATTTTATTGGTGAGTTTCGCTGTGAACTAATTGATACTCGTGGTAAAGATGCTTTATCTCAGGTACAAGCCTTTACAAAATGGGTGCCTCGTCCAGGTAAAATGACGAAAAAACTCGTCGAGGAAAATATTGATATTTCCCTGAGAAGTATGAATGTAGAATCGTTAGATTTGATGCAATTCCACTGGTGGGAATATCAGGATAAAAATTACCTGGATGCCCTGAAATATCTGGCAGAACTTCAGACTGAGGGTAAAATTAAGCATCTAGGTCTAACTAATTTTGACACCGAACACTTGAAGATTATTACCGAAGCAGGCATCAAAATTGTTTCTAACCAAGTGCAATTTTCCCTTATTGACCGCCGTCCTGAAGTTAATATGGTGGAGTTTTGTCAACAGCATGACATAAAACTTTTTACTTACGGGACACTATGCGGCGGTTTGTTATCAGAAAACTATTTGGGGAAACCGGAACCGCGACTATTTGATCTAACTACAGCTAGTTTGAAAAAATATAAAAATATGATCGATGGTTGGGGTGGTTGGCAATTATTTCAAGAGATGCTGGCTATCCTCAAGGAAATTGCTAATAAGCATGGGGTAAGTATTTCTAACGTAGCAGTGCGTTACATCTTAGATCAGCCAACTGTGGGAGGTGTGATAGTTGGTGCAAGGCTTGGTGTATCTGAACATATAGAAGATAACGCCAAAGTATTTAGTTTTAGTTTAGATGCTGACGATCGCGATCGCATCAATGCAGTATCTCGGCAATCACGGGATTTATATCAGCTGATCGGCGATTGTGGCGACGAATATCGGCGATAACAACTAAGCCTTTAGGAATAGGGTAAGCCTTTAGGAATAGGGTAAATCTGGAGAAGTTGAGTGATAATACGGTGAAGGTTATTGTGGAAACTATTCCTACAAGCCATGTCCCTAAACCTCACCTTCGCCCTCAGTCAACAGCAAACTTTTGAACTGCGCTTTAACAATGTTTCACGTCCCTTAGATAAAGCAGAGTTAGCAGCGCTGATTGATTTGTGTGAGCAAAATTACTATACTCAACAAACACTAGCCTTAGCCGATCTCACGCAGTTAGGACGTAAACTTTATCAATACCTGGATGGTAATGAGGGATGGCTGAGAAAGTCTATAAATGAAGCAGATCAAACAATTTATCTAAATTTGATTCAAACCAGCGAAGCGCAGGGCTTGAAGCCAGAAATAGAAGAAGTAGTGTTGGGATTGGCATATTTGCCTTGGGAATTACTACATGATGGTGCAGAGTTTTTAGTAGAACGCCGGGATATTTCCGTCTTACCAGTACGTTCTGTGCAGCAACGTCAAGCCCAAGTGATTGGCGTGCAAAATCGCCCATTGCGGTTGCTATTCATGGCAACTTCTCCTGAAGATCCCAGAGTTCCCCCACTCAGGTTTGAGCAGGAAGAAGCGAACATTTTGCAAGCAACTAAACAGCAGCCTTTGGTGTTGATTTTCGAGTCAAGTGGCTCAGTTGCAGAGTTAGCTAATTTGGTGCAATCCTACCCAGAAGACTATTTTGATGTCTTTCACCTCACCGGACACGGGATAATTTATACCAAAAAAGATTACGGTTATTTGCTGCCAGAAGCTGCAACACTACCAGACAATACTCCTTGCTTGATCACTGAGGATGAGGTAGGGAATTTGCAACTTACTACCGTCAATAACTTAGCTAGAGCCTTTCGTGGACGCTGGCCGCGTGTAACTTTTCTCTCTAGTTGTGATCCGGGACAGGTTGCTAACAAGGGGACATTACCCTCAATAGCGCAGGCATTGGTAAAGGCAGGGGCAGGTATAGTTTTAGGCTGGGCGGGTCCGGTGTTTGACCGCACGGGTATTGTAGCAGCACACGCACTCTATCGAGCTTTGGCGACAGGGGCAACTGTTGAAGCAGCAATCAAAAAGGCGCAACAGGAGATGATTGACAAAAAATGCACCGACTGGCATCTGTTGCGGATGTATCGGGATACGCGCCCCATTGCAGAACTAGTAACACCACTAAGAACAAAAAATCGTCAAAGGCTGAAGTTTACAGCCCCAGAGCCAGAATTTCTGGATGAGAATAATCAAATCAAAGTTGCCAGTCAGTTTGAATTTGTCGGACGCAGGCGACATTTGCAACGGTGTCTCAAGGCATTGCAGGAAACCAGCGACCAAATCGGTGTGTTTATTGCCGGGATGGACGGACTGGGCAAAAGTAGCTTGGCGGCGCAGTTATGTACGCGGGTGCAGGCGCAGCGCCCCAATTTTGCGCGAGTCGTGTTGATTGGCCCTCTAGATGAGTGTGCTTTGCTGAATCAGCTTTCCAATAAGTATCAGCAATTTGCAGATGTGCCCACACTTTTGAATCAACCAAAAGTAACTCTCAAAGGGCGATTGCAAAACTTCTTTAAAGCAATAGAAAATGTCCACAACCAACCCTTGCTGCTAGTGCTGGATGACTTTGAGCAAAACATCCCCAACCCTAATATTGAAGATGGCTCATTGCGGATGACAGCAGAGGCTTACAAAATTTTAGAGGCGATTTGTGCAGCATTGGCAGAAACCGGGGCAGAAAGTCGGCTGATTGTCATCTGTCGCTATTTGAAGTCAGACACCTTACCACCCCACCGCCTGCACTTGGAATCTTTGGCAGGGATGAGTCGCAGTGATATTGATAAAATCTGCTTTCCCTTAGATAAAAAAGTTAAGCAACATTTAAAAACTCAGCGGATTATTAACATTGCCAATGGCAACCCTGGTTTGCTGAAGTGGCTATTGGAGGTGATTGGGCAACTAGGACTAGCGGGGGATGAACTACTAAATCGGCTGGAGAAAACTGAGCCAAAGTTTCGTGATCATATTTTGGTACAAACTCTGCTGGATGCCTTGGAACCGCAAGAACAAAAGTTTCTTGCCCAGTTGAGTGTGTTTCACCTGCCTGTGACAGAGGAGATAATTAGTGTCTTCATGGAGAATCTCTCCCCAACCGTCCCACAACCAGAGGGGAGGGTTAGATTACACTTACCCAAGCTTGTCAGCCTTACGGGCATGCCAATTTTGCACAAATACCTAGCGAATAGAATTCGCCGCTACACAAACCAAGTCCGCTCCGTCCCTTGGGCGGCAACTATAGAAGAAGTTTTGATACCTGAGTTAGGCTACGCTAACGTCGGTTCCCGGCGCTCAGACTTCTCTGTGCGCGAACTAAACCTAGCCAATCTACTGCTTCAGAGAAGCCATAGGCGCAACGTCTCCGTCAGTAGAAAGCTAGGCAGGCTTTGTTTCCGTACCCCCAACAGCCTTTTAGTCTGTTCCCATAGTGTGTCCTTGACGGAGGGCATTTTGCACATTTGGGATGCTGCCGTCAGCCTCAGCCTAGTGGAGTTCACCCCCACTGACTCTAGCCAGCCAGCTAATTACCGAGTGCCGAGAATTTTAGAACCCTTGCTGGAATCAGTGTTGAGTGAGTCAGAGTGGCAAGCAACCCGACAGCAAGCGGTGAGGAAAATCTATCAAGTTTGGTGGCAGAACTCTAACCAACGTACAGAAGCAGAAGGACTGGAAATTCTCCGTTTGGCACTGCTGGCAAGAGAGCAAGAAATTGCTGTTAGCGTTGGGGATTGGATTGCAACCCGTTGGCTGAAAAATTCCCGCTTTGTGGAAGCTTGGGAGTTATGTGAGCAAATCTTGGCAGTTTTTCAAGACTACCGCATCTTAGGAACCATTGCCCGTGCCGAAGAGGTTTTAGGTTTTTTGCCAGAGGCTCTTGTCCATTTTCAGCAAGCCTTAAAGCTTTGCCCTCAACAGGACTTGCAAGAAAAAGCCGCGACGCTACACGAAATGGCAGGGTTAAAAGCCCAACAAGAAGACATACTAGGAGCGATCGCTTTCTATAAACAGTCTTTGCAAATCGAAGAAGATATTAACGATGTCTTAGGGAAAGCCGCAACGCTACACGAAATGGCAGGGTTAAAAGCCGAACAAGGGGATATTTCCGGGGCGATCGCTTTCTATGAACAGTCTTTGCAAATCGAAGCAGATATCAACGATGACCTAGAAAAAGCTGTCACCCTAGCAAACCAGTCTTACTGGGCGGGTGAAATTGGAGATAACGCTAGGCAGTTAGATGACAATTTGTAAGCTGGTGTCACACTTGCAGAAATACGTGGATTAATCCTTCACAAGAGCAATATATAGCAGCAGTTGAAAAAGCTGCACGTTTTCCAGATCAACGGATTACCCTCTGCGATGCTGTCACTGCCATTTTGTCATAATTAGAATCTCACGAGTTTCTGCAATCAGTCCCCAAGCTTCATCGACAAAGCTTAGAGGTTCATCAACAAAGCTCAGAGGTTCATCAACAAAGCTCAGAGGTTCATCAACAAAGCTCAGAGGTTCATCAACAAAGCTCAGAGGTTCATCAACAAAGCTCAGAGGTTCATC
>NZ_JBALCE010000119.1:0-4588 GCF_036919815.1 Nostoc sp. | reverse complement strand
TGACTCCCCTTCTTCCAGATTTGGGAGAAGGGGTTGGGGGATGAGGGCAAATCCTTTTGATCACAGAAGAACTACAGGTTTCAAGATAGACGTGGTTTAACTTGGGGCAAATAGCAGGGCTATTTCGTTCTAGACAAAAACCGCCCAGAACTGAAGTTCAAGGCTCATAGCTAAAGTCCGTTAAAAGGCTTCAAAACTGGCAATTGATTAAGCTTTAGCCAAGTTTTTAGCAGCAAAGTCCCAGTTCGCCAAATGTTCTAGGAAGTTCTTGATGAACGCTGGACGCGCATTTTTGTAGTCAATGTAGTAGGCGTGTTCCCAAACATCCAAGGTTAGGAGTGCCTTCTGTCCATGAGCTAGTGGATTTTCTGCATTTGGTGTCTTAATCACCTTCAGCGTACCACCATCATCAATTAGCCAAGACCATCCGCTACCGAATTGAGTTGTGGCGGCGTTAGAGAACTCTTCTTTGAACTTGTCAAAGCTACCGAAGTCTTTATCAATCTTGGCTGCAAGTTCACCAGTGGGTGTACCGCCACCTGCTGGCTTCAAGGAATTCCAAAAGAAAGTGTGGTTCCAAACTTGAGCAGCGTTGTTAAAGATTCCCGCTTTAGAGGAGTCTTTGAAGGAAATTTTGATCACCTCTTCCAGAGACTTATCGGCAAGTTCCGTACCTTCAGTCAGCTTGTTAAGGTTGTCTACATAAGCTTTGTGATGTTTGCCATAGTGATACTCGAAAGTCTCAGCTTTCATGCCATATTGCTCTAGAGCATTCTTATCAAAGGGGAGTGGTTCTTGTACAAATGCCATTGTGTGAAATCCTCTCTTGATCGGTTTTCAGTCTTAAACTATTGCAGAAGCTTAGGAAATTAACAGCTTTTGTTTCTGGCAGTTTTATGTCCTTAATTATGGAAGATAAAACTTAACATCGTCATTCTACTACTAAAGTGAAGATCAAGTGAAGATGGAAAAAAGTATTTAAATGATAAATCAAATCGCTATGGATTCATGACTATAAATAAAAATGGCTAATATTTCATAGCCAAAGACTGATAATTAATTAGGATTTAGCAATTAAAACTTTCATACTTCTACCTTTGGTAGGATTAATTGCGATGTGAAAAATCAGTCGAAAGCAAGATGAGTTAAGTATTAAATAATCTAATATTTATAGTAGAATAATTGATTGTAAATAAAGATAGCCAATACCAAAATTATCTATTTTATTTTTAAATGCAGTTTTGAGGATGGTAAGTGAATAATCACCCACCACCCTTTGAAACTAAAAAACTAACAGCAAATTGTGATAATTACCACTGAGATAAACGCTGTCGGTAATAGTTAACGATTTGGGCCGTGACTTCAGACACGTCCAAACCATCGGTTTGCACTTCGATCGCATCCGCTGCTTTTTGCAAAGGAGAAACTTTGCGTGTACTATCTTTCCAATCACGTTCGGCAATATCCCGTTCCAGCTGCTCTAAACTTACTTGGGGTTGACCTTGTTTGTTAAAGTCTTGCTGGCGGCGACGGGCGCGTTCACTTACAGAAGCGGTTAAGAAGATTTTCACTTCGGCATCGGGGAACACATGAGTACCGATATCCCGGCCTTCAGCTACTAATCCACCTTTTTTACCCCAGTTTTGCTGTTGTTTAACCAGTGCTTGACGTACAGCGCTTTGTGCCGCGATCGCCGATACTAGAGATGTTACCTCAATCGTGCGAATTGCCTGGGTAATATCGGTACCGTCAATCCAAACCCGCACGCTCGATTGTAAATCTTGGGTAGGAGTAAGTTCAATTTTACACTGATTAGTTAATTCGGCGATCGCACACTCATCATTAATAGCAATCCCCTTTTGCAATACTAACCAAGTCACAGCCCGGTACATGGCTCCTGTATCTAAATACACTAAGCTCAGACTTGCTGCCACTTGACGCGCCACTGTAGATTTTCCCGCACCGGCTGGGCCATCAATGGCGATGATCGGTTGGCGATCGCGCAATATAATATTGTCAATCAAACGTGTAGCACCAAGACGAGCTGCGATCGCCAACATTCCTTCCTCCTCAACTTTTTCTAAAGACATCAACGTAGTCGGTTCAACCAATTCAATATATTCCACTAAAACCGTGCTGACCATTGCCACTTCTTGCTGTACCATTGCGATCAACTTGTTGCTATTGCGATCGCCAGATCGAAACGCAGCCTCAGCCCGTCGCAAGCCGCGATATAACACCGATGCTTGCTCTTTTGCCGTCACCGTCAAATATTGATTACGAGAACTGAAGGCAAGACCCGACGCTTCCCGTACTATTGGACAAGCAACAATTTCTACTGGCAAATTTAAGTCAGCTACTAAGCGTTTAATAATTGCCACTTGCTGACCATCCTTTTGACCAAAGTAGGCACGGTCAGGCTGTACCAAATTGAAAAGTTTGGTAACAATCGTCGCCACACCCTGAAAGTGACCTAGCCGAGAACGACCACACAAGCCTGTGATCATAGCAGATGGGGGGATAACTTGTGTAGCCTTTGATTCTTCTATACTTTTTTGCGAAACTGCCATTTCTTCAGGAGTCGGTGCAAAAATGGCATCTACCCCAGCTTGTTCGCAAAGTTGTTGATCTAGCTCTAAGGTGCGGGGGTAGCGTTGATAATCCTCATTGGGAGCAAATTGCAGGGGATTGACGAAAATACTTACAATCACCCGAGAATTTTCTTGCCGCGCCCGTTGAATCAAGCTTAAATGACCTTGATGCAAATTTCCCATTGTTGGCACAAGACCGACTGCCGTCTGATACCAGCCAGTCATCTCATCTAGTCTCAGATCGTCAGTAACTGCAATCAGCTTGTTTTCTGAGTAGCGTTTAGTTAAATAGCAGCGTAAAGCTGCGACTGTTGTCAGCAGGCGCACAAAAATACCCCTAGTTCTTATCGATCCCTCCCCCGTTAGTTTATATCTGAAATAGAGGGAAGAGATGATTGAACTAGGGGAATTCAGTTATCGGCATTGTGCATTGGGGTTAGGGGAGAGGTGACAGGTGATAGGGAATAATCTGTCCCCTGTAACCTGTAACCTATTCCCTTCTTCTGTCCCCATTCCCTAATAATTATTTATTTCCCTAAGACTTCAATATGCACTTGTGCCACGCCACTGCCCATCATTCCTAAAATCCGAGCCGCGCCAGCAGACAGGTCTATGACTCGACCGCGAACGTATGGACCCCGGTCATTAATCCGCACCACTACAGAACGACCATTGTGGGTGTTGGTTACACGAACTTTTGTACCAAAGGGTAAGCTGCGATGGGCGGCAGTCATTCCTTCTGGATTGAACCTCTGACCGCTAGCAGTACTATTACCACAACCATCATAGCCGTAATAGGAAGCTATGCCTCTGAAGGAGATTCGCACTCCGCCAATGGAAAGCTCTTGGGGCAGCTTTGGCATTGATACTGGCAGACGCACTGGTAAATTCGCAATTTCTTTTAAGGGAGATGCATTGCCTAAAAGTCTCCGCAGACGATTGGTTACTTGCAATGCATCTTGGGCGAGATTGTTGGTGGTACCGGCTAATCGCGTACCTTCGTTGATTTCGACCAATTCTTCGTCATTAATTTTGATTATATAGCGATCGCCATCTTGCTGGAGGGGGGCACTTTTGTTTTGCCCTTGATTGGCAGTGGATTTTTCCCCTGCTTTCCAACTTACGGTAATCTTACTCCCGTCCACATTTTCCCGATTCAACTGGTTTATTTTAGCTGCTATTACACCAGCTATCTGAACCGGGTCATTGTCAACAGAGCTAATCTGGTCACTCACACCCGTTACGTTCCCAGTACCCACTGCCTTTAGTGAATTGCTAGCAATAAGGGCATACGATTGTATGCCCCCAGAATTTCCAATTACACCAACTTTTTTACTTTCAAGATTCGTATTTGATACAGAACTTAAAAATGTGAGAACGGGAATATTTTTGATAAAAAGGGTTGCTGCCTTACGTCCTCCGATGTTGTGAGGATGAATTTCTGTAATCACAGCATCCAAGGTTTGTTTCCCTGCTGTTGATTGATACTCTCCCACCTTCACTACATCAGGGGTGGGCGATTTTTGGGATGCTAGCGCATTTCCCTTGGTGGTTTGAGCGCAACCGACTGTGGGTATCCCCAAAACAGTCATAAACAGGGCAACAATAGTCCACAAATGTCTTTGATTCATGCGTCCGTTTTTAAAGCGACTGTAGAACTTAAGTTTTATGATTCGCGGAATTTTTCACTTGTGAAAGTGATTTCCCTCCTGAAAACTCGAACCCGTTCCGCTTTCACTTTGTTATTCATAACTGCAACACATTAACATGAACCTTTTGGGTTGGGGATCAGGGTTTTAGCGTAATTTTAGGCAACCTGATCAAATTTAAATTGCAATTTTAAGGGCGAAACCTTTCTCAAATGGGGACTTTGGCTATGTAACGCTTTTTTCGGCAAGTCCCAAATTTCTTAAAAAAACTTTATGCTGATTGCACTCCAAAGTGACGATAACCTATTGACATCACTTCTAAAAGTTCCTAACTACCCGTGTATTCTA